>WESA01000019.1 GCA_009768935.1 Rectinema subterraneum | reverse complement strand
GCCGACCGCCAGCACAGTCTCCATCGCGCGAAGAATGCATGTTTCATAATTTGCCGACAATCGTATGCCGCTCGCCACGTGCAAGGAATTCGCGTTATTGTCTTTCTCATTCTCGAGAAATACGCCAAGCCCTACCGCAAGGCGCTCGCCACCAAAATCGCCGACAAACTGGTCAGCAAGCCGAGCCGCCTTTTTCAGGCGCTCAATTTTCGGAACCTGAGGATTCCCGGCGCGGACACGCAATCCATATTCTTTTTTAAGCCGTTCGCGGATGATATCGAGATGCAGTTCGCCCTGCCCCGCGATGGTAATGCGTCCCGTATCTTTTTCTTCGCTCACCGAAAGCGAAACATCTTCCATGCTGAAATGCTTTAACGCTTCTCGCAGCTGAGGAAGCTCTGCCTGCAAGGAGGGTTCGATGACCATGAACACGAGAGGTTCCGGATTCTTGAATGATTCATAGACAATCTGCAGATTGGCCGCGCAGAGTGTTCCGCCCGCTTCCATGAAAGAAAGCCTGGCTCCGACGATTTCGCCGGCTGCAGCTGATTCGATATGCTCGACATCCGCTCCGTTTACCCCATAGAGCCGCTGAATCTGCACATGTTTCCTGGCTGGCATGGCCATGACTTTCATGCCTTCGCGAATCGTGCCTGACCAAATGCGCAGCCAGCCGAGCGGTTCCAGATTCTGACTCAAAACGGACTTGAAAATATATGCTGAAAATGGTGCATCAGGCGCTGCAGGAAGGTTCAGTTCGCTTCCATTCTTGAGGTCTTTCGCTGGCGGACATCCTCGCTCCAGAGGATCAGGGAAATAATCGATCACCGCATCGAGCAGCAAGGCGGTAGAGATGTCAGAAAATGACGAACCGCAGAGCGCTGGCATGATATCCTGGCGCTGGATGGCCGGGCGAAGCGCGTCTCTGATATGGGCTGGAGATATCTGTTGCCCGTTGACAATCATTTCTGTCAGTCTGTCATCGTACATGCTTGCGCGATCAAGGATTTTTTCTCGATACTGCTCGATCTGTCGCTGCGATTTTTCAGAAATCGGCGCTTGATCGATTGGCAGTCCGATACTATCAAGAGAAGCTGGGCTTTCTCCTGCTTGGGCGATATTCTCAGACATATCGAGCATTGCAGGGAACCATCTTAGGTTCACAAGATCAGCTATTCCGTTCCATTGATGCCCTTCGAATGTAGGAACCTGCAAAGGAAGGACGGATTCGCCTAGTTCTCCTGCAATTTCCTGCATTGCAGCAAAAAAATCCGCGCCGCGCCGATCCATTTTATTGATGAAATACATGCGCGGAATCTTGTGAGCTCTGCAGCCGCTCGCAATAAATCCTGTCCTGACCTGTACGCCAGAAACTGCACACAGCACAATGACTGCTCCATCGAGAACGCGCAGCACGCGGTCGACTTCAGCGCTGAAATCGACATGCCCCGGAGTGTCCAGAAGGTGAAAGCGAACACCTTTATGGATGAAACGGACAGCGGCGGTTTTTATTGTAATACCATGCTGACGCTCGATAGTAAGGTAGTCGGTCGCGGTCGTTCCCTCGTCCACATTTCCGGCTTTTTCTCGAACACCGGCTACATGCAGCACACGCTCGGTTATCGATGTCTTTCCGGCATCGATGTGGGCGAGAATGCCGATATTGCGGATCGAAATGGGCGCGGCCTGCATATTCATTGCAGGATCAGTATACTTCTGCTGCACGAAAAGAAAAAGCCAGCCTCGCGGCTGGCTTTCTGTCGGCATTCAATGCGAAGCGCAAAGCGCCTGCATTACCACCTGTAATGCGCAAATGCTTTATTGGCCAAACGGTCCGGCTACGCCGGCCCTATAGCCTGGCTTTTGCTCATTACCACCGGTAATGAGCAAAAGCCTTGTTGGCTTCAGCCATCTTGTGCATGTCGTCTTTTTTCTTGATCGCGGTGCCGGTGTTGTTGAATGCATCGAAAAGCTCATCTGCGAGGCATTCCGCCATCGCCTTGCCGGTGCGCGCTCTGGCGGCATTGATAAGCCAGCGCATTGCGAGCGCTTCGCGGCGAGATTCGCGAATCTCGATAGGTACCTGATAGGTAGCGCCACCCACGCGCCGGGACTTGACTTCGATAGACGGCTTGACATTCTCAAGCGCTTTGTTGAATGCATCGAGGGCTGGCTGGCCGGATTTCTGCTGCAGCAGCTCGAGCGCATCGTACATGATGCTTGTGCAGATAGACTTCTTGCCCTGCCACATCATGCGGCAAATAAAGCGCGAAACAGTCGTTGAATTGTATTTGACGTCGGGAGCATGGCCCCGATCGATAGATTTCTTTTTTCTGCCCATGTATTACCTCTCTCAAGCCTTTGGCTTTTTGGCGCCGTACTTGGAGCGGCCCTGTTTGCGATCTTCGACACCGAGCGCGTCCTTTGTGCCGCGGATGATGTGATAGCGTACACCAGGAAGGTCTTTTACACGGCCACCGCGGACGAGCACTGCGGAGTGCTCCTGAAGGTTGTGTCCGATACCCGGAATGTAGGCAGTCACTTCGATGCCATTGGTGAGACGCACACGTGCAACCTTACGAAGCGCGGAATTCGGCTTCTTCGGCGTCACGGTCATGACACGCGTACATACGCCACGGCGCTGCGGGCAGCCCATGAGCGCTGGCGATTTGGTTTTCCACTGGTTCTGCTTTCTTCCAAATCGGATAAGCTGGTTAATAGTCGGCATATAAGCTCCAGACTCCCTTTTTAATGCTCGCGCGTGTCAGCATCACGCGCGGCTTTTCATCTATAAAATATATATTCCGGACTGCGAAAAATGCGGTGGCTATTTTCGCAGCGGTGTAGAATACCTTTCTCGCGCAATATATGTCAAGGGCCGCACACTTCGGTTGCGCGCTATGCGCGGCCCTTCACGATTCACTATTCGGACGGCTCTACATCCTCGCTGAACCCTTCATCGTTGTCAAACACCGAAGGCTCATCAAAGCTCACATCATTGGTTGTGCGATCCTGGAGAATCGCGGGCGGCGCCAATTCACGCTCCTGCTTGCGTTTTTCAAGCACTTCTTCGACAAGCGAGTTGAGGTCGTCGTTCACCGCATCGAAGAGGCGAACTTGTCGGTATTGCTTCATGCCGGTCCCCGCTGGGATAAGATGACCGATAATGACGTTCTCTTTGAGGCCTCTGAGCTGATCGATTTCGCCCTTGATCGCTGCATCGGTGAGCACTCTCGTCGTCTCCTGGAAGGAGGCTGCTGCAAAGAAGGAATCGATTTTGAGCGAAGCTCTTGTGATGCCGAGGAGGATCGGCCTGGCAACTGCCGGCTGGCCACCTTCTTCTTCGACACGGCGGTTTTCGTCATGGAATTTATGCTTGTCGATCTGCTGCCCGTAGATGAACACGGTGTCTCCCGGGTTGACGATTTCGACCTTTTTCATCATCTGGCGGATGATGACGCCGATATGCTTGTCGTTTATGGTAATGCCCTGGGCGCGGTACACTTGCTGGACTTCATCCATGAGGTAACGCTGACAGGCCTGTTCACCAAGGATAGCAAGAATGTCGTGCGGGTTTTTGCTGCCGTCGCAGAGCAATTCGCCGGCGGCAACCTTGTCGCCGTTGCGCACGAGGAGCCGGCGGTTTTTCGGAACGAGATGCTTGTACACCTTGCCGAAGGAATCGCGGATATTGATAACGCGCTTGCCTTTGAGCGAACCACCGAAGGAAACGGTACCGGAAACCATCGCAAGAACGGCGGGTGTCTTGGGTTTGCGCGCTTCGAAGAGTTCGCCGACGCGCGGCAAACCGCCCGTGATGTCCATGGCCTTGGCGCTCTCTTTGAGAATCTTCGCAAGAATCTTGCCCGCTTTTACTGGTTCTCCATCCTCGACATTGACATACGCGCCTTCCGGCAAATAGTAGGTTTCGATGTCGTTGCCCGCCTCGTCGGTGATGAGGATTCTGGGCTCTTTGGTGTCGCGTTCACTGCCGACATCGGTGATGATTTTTTCGACATTGCCGGTCTCGGCGTTGATTTCTTCCTTGAGGGTCGAGCCTGGCACAATGTCTTCATATCGCGCGATACCGTCGTGTTCGGAGATGATCGGGTCGTTGAACGGGTCGAAGGTTGCGATCGTTTCGTTTGCAAGGAGAATCTGGCCTTTCGTAACAACGACCTCTGAACCGTTGCGTATTTCGACTTTCTGTTCCTGCGCAATAAGAAGAAGTTTGCCTTCGAGCACTTTTGCATAGGAAATGCTGGGCGACTTGATTTCCGCGCCATCGGCTTTCCGGATGACCGGGTCGTCCTTCATGACGCGCTGTCCGTCCTCGACGAGCACCACATCACCCTTGGATAATTCGAATGCGCCAAATACTCTATTCACATAGATGTAGCCGCGGCGCGTGAAGAGGAAGTGGCCAAGGTCTGTTTTGACATAGGTGCCTTCAATGTCCACGACATATGCGGGATAGCGCAGCGAAATGCGGTTTTCTTCAGCTGCTTTGGTCGCCGCACCGCCGATGTGGAAGGTACGCATGGTAAGCTGAGTACCAGGCTGGCCGATCGACTGGGCGGCTATAATGCCGACAGCCTCGCCAATATCGACGGTCTTGCCGGTTGCGAGGTTGCGGCCGTAGCACTTGCGGCAGACGCCATGCTTGGCTTCG
Source organism: Rectinema subterraneum (assembly GCA_009768935.1). Lineage (GTDB taxonomy): Bacteria > Spirochaetota > Spirochaetia > Treponematales > Rectinemataceae > Rectinema > Rectinema subterraneum. Next base: position 42,410 of record WESA01000019.1, on the reverse strand, counting down.
CAGGTAAGTACTGTTCTGACCGATACTTCTTCGATTCCTGCAGCCTCGATCTGCTCTGCGATTTCTTCGGTTATTTCTTCATTGGAGCCGACGATGATCTCGCCGGTAATCGGGTGGCGAATCGGGTCGAGCGTGAACCGGCCTATGATGCGCTCTTTGAGCGACTCGATGATCTCGTCGCCGTCCTTAATTGCGGTGTGAATGGCGCCATTGATTGTTCCGCAGTCGTCATCATTGACAACGACATCCTGCGCGATATCGACAAGCCTTCGTGTCAGGTAGCCGGCGTCCGCAGTCTTGAGCGCGGTGTCGGCGAGACCTTTGCGTGCGCCGTTTGTCGAGATGAAAAACTCGATGACCGACAAGCCTTCACGGAAATTCGAGCGGATGGGCAGTTCGATAATATCGCCGGAGGGCTTGGCCATAAGGCCGCGCATACCTGCGAGCTGGCGTATCTGGTTTTTGCTTCCGCGCGCACCTGAGTGCGCCATCATATAAATATTGTTGAAGCCGTCGCGGTCCTTCTCGAGGGTCTTCATCATGACAGCGGTCAACTCTTCGTTTGTCTTAGACCAGACTTCTACTACGCGGTTATACCGCTCGTCCTGAGTGATGTGGCCGGCAAGGTACTGCTGCTGGATTGCCTCGACTTCCTTGTTGGCCTTTTCGATCATTTCGGTTTTTTCTTTGGGAATGACGATATCGTCCATACCGATGGTCGCGCCGAAGAATGTGGCATACTTGAAGCCCATCTCTTTGATCGTATCGAGCATATTGACCGTGATGAACGGACCGTTCGTGCGGTACACATACTCGATGAGCGAGCGGATGTCCTTATCCGTCAAGGCATAATTGATATAGGGAATTTCTTTCGGAAGCGCCTCGTTGAGGAGGATGCGGCCTGCGCTCGTTTTGATAAGCTTGCTGCCATTGAGCGTTGCAGGTTTGGCATAGCTGTCCCAGACAGGCTCTTTGGGGGTTTGCACATAGACCAATGCCTGATAGTCGCACGCGCCATATTCGCATGCGAGCAGGAGCTCCTCCGGTGAGGAATAGCGCTTGCCTTCGCCTTTGGTGCCAGGCCTGTGGCGGCTTAGGAAGTTGATGCCAAGAACCATGTCCTGGGAGGGATAGACGATAGTCTTTCCGCTCGCAGGGTCGAGGAGGTTGCGGCTCGAAAGCATGAGAGTCCAGCACTCGGCCTGCGCTGCATGGGTAAGCGGCACGTGGACTGCCATCTGGTCGCCGTCGAAGTCTGCGTTGTATGCCTTGCAGACGAGCGGGTGCAGCTTGATGGCCTTTCCTTCGACGAGGATCGGCTCGAAAGCCTGAATACCGAGACGGTGCAGGGTCGGCGCGCGGTTCAGGAGCACGGGGTGTTCCTTGACGACTTCGTCGAGCACTGCAAAGACTTCTGGCGTTTCGGACTCAACGAGCATCTTGGCTTTCTTGATGTTGTAGACGACATCCTTCTCGACAAGCTTTTTCATGATGAAGGGCTTGAAGAGCTCGAGGGCCATTTTGGTCGGCAGCCCGCACTGCCACATCTTGAGCTCGGGTCCTACGACAATGACGGAACGGCCCGAGTAGTCGACGCGCTTGCCGAGCAGGTTCTGGCGGAAGCGGCCCTGCTTGCCCTTGAGCATATCAGCGAGGGACTTGAGCGGGCGGTTGCCGGCGCCTTTGACCGCACGGCGGCGGCGAGTATTGTCAAAGAGCGCATCCACTGCTTCCTGCAGCATTCGTTTTTCGTTGTAGATGATGATGTCGGGGGCATTGAGCTGCAGTAGTTTCTTGAGGCGGTTGTTGCGGTTGATGACGCGCCGATAGAGATCGTTGAGATCGCTGGTCGCGAAGCGTCCGCCGTCGAGCTGGACCATGGGGCGCAGTTCTGGCGGAATGACAGGAATGACGGTCAGAATCATCCACTCGGGGCGGTTACCGGACGAGCGGAAAGCCTCGACAATTTCTATGCGCTTAAGAAGGCGCTTGTCTGCTTTCGCTCCGCGCTCGATCATTTTCTGCCTGAGTTCCTGAGAAAGTTTGTCAAGGTCGATCTGCTCGAGAAGAGAGCGGATAGCCTCCGCGCCCATGCCTGCGGTAAATGCGCCGCCGTAGCGGTCCATCGCCTCACGGTACTCTTCGTCGGTGAGAAGCTGCATTTTCTTGAGTTCGGTCTCGCCTGGATCGATGACAATGTATTTTTCGTAATACAGCACGGACTTGAGAGTGGCCATGGGCAGGTTCAGCAATAGCCCCATCCGGCTCGGCACTGAACGGTAGAACCAGATATGCGAAACCGGGCTTGCCAGCTCGATATGTCCCATGCGCTCGCGGCGCACCTTGGAATTGGTCACTTCGACGCCGCAGCGGTCGCAGATGACGCCCTTGTACCGGATGGACTTAAACTTGCCGCAATAGCACTCCCATTCCTTGGTTGTGCCGAAAATGCGTTCACAAAAAAGGCCATCGCGCTCCGGCCTTAGTGTCCTGTAATTGATTGTCTCAGGCTTCTTGACCTCTCCATATGACCAGGCACGGATCATTTCCGGGCTGGCGAGATGGATGGAAATGTTGTCAAAATCCTGGATATCTCTCATGCTACCCCCTCGGGCGATCGGCATGTTCTATGCCGCGCGCCCCGCAGCGCATACTGCGGAGCGTAATTACATGGCACATTCGTTCGCTCAGAATGCGCCACTCTGCTTCTTGATAATATCTTCATCGCGCTCTGTGAGCGGTATCTGTTTCCCTTTCGAATCGTACACCTTGATGTCGAGCGCAAGGCCGCGCAGTTCCTGCACCATGACGTTGAAGGCCTCGGGGATGCCGGCTGCAGTGTGCGGCTCGCCTTTAACAATCGCCTCGTAGATTTTGGAGCGGCCGGTCATGTCGTCCGACTTGATGGTGAGGAGCTCCTGCAGGGTATTCGCCGCGCCATAGGCTTCGAGCGCCCATACTTCCATTTCGCCAAGGCGCTGGCCACCGAATTGGGCCTTTCCGCCGAGCGGCTGCTGGGTGACGAGCGAGTACGGGCCGGTCGAGCGCGCGTGCATCTTGTCGTCGACAAGGTGGTGCAGCTTGAGGAAGTACACAACGCCGACCGTAATCGGGTTCTTGAAATATTCGCCTGTCTTGCCGTCGCGCGCCATGACTTTCGAAGAAACAGGGAGCCCCGCCTGCTGGAGCTTCTCTTCGATCTGCTCCTGCGAAGGCGACTGGAAGACGTGGCATGCGTACCATTCATCCAGGGTACTGGCTGCCCACCCCAGTTCGGTCTCCATAATCTGCCCGATATTCATCCGCGAAGGAACGCCCAGCGGGTTGAGGCAGATATCGAGCGGCGTGCCGTCTTCGAGATAGGGCATGTCCTCGACGGGAAGCACGCGGGCGACAACACCTTTGTTGCCGTGGCGGCCTGCCATCTTATCGCCTTCTTTAAGCTTGCGCTTGACGGCGACAAGCACTTTGACGGTTTCTTCGACGCCGGGCGCGAGATCGTCATTGTTGGCGCGGGACATGCGCTGGACATCGATGACCGTACCCTCGATGCCATGCGGCACGCGCAGGGATGAATCGCGGACATCCTTGGCTTTTTCGCCGAATATCGAGTTGAGAAGCTTGAATTCGGGAGTTGTGTCGGTATCGCTCTTGGGCGTAACCTTGCCGACGAGAATATCGCCGCTCTTCACTTTGGCGCCGATGCGCACCACGCCTTCGCCATCGAGGTTGTCGAGCATTTTTTCGCTGGTGTTCGGAATGTCGCGAGTGATCCGCTCGGGGCCGAGCTTGGTGTCGCGCACTTCGAGGATGAATTCCTTGATGTGGATCGACGTAAAGAGGTCTTCTTTGACCACGCGCTCGGAGATAAGGATCGCGTCTTCGTAGTTGTAGCCGTTCCAAGGCACAAATCCTGCAAGGATGTTGCGGCCAAGGGCAAGCTCGCCCTGGCTTGTCGCCGGACCGTCTGCAATGACCTGCCCCTTCAGCACATGTTCACCGCGCTTGACGATCGGGCGATGATTGAAGCAGGTGTCCTGGTTGGTGCGCTGATACTTGATGAGCTGGTACACATCGGTATCGTCGGGCGATTCCATCTTGTCAGGGCGAATTACAATTCGGTTTGCATCGACAAATTCCACTGTGCCGGTGCGCTTGGCTTTCATGAGCACGCCGGAATCATACGCGGTCTTCCATTCCATGCCCGTTCCGATACGCGGGGGTTCGGTGAACACAAGCGGCACAGCCTGGCGCTGCATGTTCGAACCCATAAGGGCTCGGTTGGCGTCATCATGCTCGAGGAAGGGAATAAGAGCCGCCGAAACTGAAATGATCTGCTTGGGCGAGACATCCATATACTGGATTTCGTCTGGCCGGCGCATAGTGTAATCGCCCTGGTGGCGGCATGAAATAGATTGATCGAGGAATTTGCCTGCCGTATCGATGCGCGCAGATGCCTGGGCAATGTAGTACTTGTCCTCATCGATTGCGGAGAGGTATTCGATTTCGTCGGTAACCTTGCCCTTGACGACTTTGCGGTACGGAGTCTCGAGGAATCCATAGTCATTGACTGTTGTGTAGGTCGCGAGGGACACGATGAGGCCGATATTCGGTCCTTCCGGTGTCTCGATGGGGCACATGCGCCCATAGTGGGTGTAGTGAACATCGCGCACTTCGAAACCTGCGCGATCGCGGTTGAGGCCGCCCGGACCGAGGGCATTGAGTCTGCGCTTATGGGTGAGCTCGGCGAGCGGATTGACCTGGTCCATGAACTGCGAAAGCTGGGATGTGCCGAAGAATTCCTTGATCGCTGCTACGATCGGCTTGATGGTAATAAGGTCTTGCGGCTTGGCGGTCTCGAGGTCTTTGCCGGTCATGCGATCTTTCGCGGTGCGCTCCATGCGACTGAATGCAACCTTCATGACATTGGACATGAGCTCGCCTACTGCTCTTACGCGGCGGTTGCCAAGATGGTCGATATCGTCCACGTTCGCTTCACCGTAGTACACATTGATAAGGTGCTTCATTGTCGCGACGATGTCGTCTTTGGTGAGCGTCAGTGTCTTGAAGTCGAAATCGAATTTCTTGTTGAGTTTATAGCGGCCGACCGAGCCGAGGTCGTACTGGCGAGCAGTGAAGAACATATTGTGCAGATCGCGCTCGGCATTCTCCAGAGATATGGGCTCGCCGGGGCGCAGTACGGAATAGACCGCAGAAATCGCGTCTTCTTTGGTAGGCTCGTCCTGATCCGGCGTTTCTTTGACAAGCTTGACATCCTCGCGTTCGAAGCAATTGAGGATCATCTCGTTGTGCAATGACTTTTCGTCGTCGAAATCGATCACTTCCACAGAGCCAATGCCGAGATTGATGAGCTCATCGATTTCATGGAGGTGTATTTTGTCGCCAGCACGAAACAGGCGCTTTTTCTCGCCATCCAGCTCAATGTACACTGCCTTGGCAAGGATTTTGCCGACGAGCGCGTCTTTTTCGGTCTGGTTCTCCGAAAGCTCAACTTGCTTGGTCGTGTAGAAGGCGGCAATGATGTCTTCACGCGTCTGGATGCCAATGGCGCGCAGAAAGAGCGTGCCGAGAATTTTGCGTTTGCGGTCGATCTTTGCATGGATGAGGTCGTGCTTCTGGTCGATTTCGAACTCAAGCCAGCTACCGCGATACGGAATGATGCGCGCAGAAAATACGCCTTTCTCGTGGCTGAACACAACGCCGGGCGAACGGTGGATCTGCGAGACAATGACGCGTTCTGCACCGTTGATGATAAACGTGCCGCGGTCGGTCATGAGAGGAATATCGCCCAAATAAATTTCCTTCTGGCGAATTTCTCCTGTCTTCTTGAACACGAGGTTGATGACTGCCTTGAGAGGAACCGAGTATGTGAGGCCTTTCTGTTTGCACTCGAGCTCCGAGTACTTGATCGCTTTCTCATCCAGCGAATAATGCTCGTATTCGATTACGAGATCGCCGGAAGGGCTTTCGATCGGGAAGGTGCCCCTGAACACCTCTTCAAGACCGATCAAATCGAGCGGCTCCCCTTTTCTGAGCTTATCCCGCTGGAGAAAGCGCTCATAGGAAGAAACCTGAATATCGATCAGATCGGGAATGTCCATGACATCCCGATAATCCTTCCCGATGTATATGCGCTTGATCTTCTGTTCGGTATACGCCATCCGTCACCCCTCCATGCGCGCCCGTGCGCGCGGGTCAAAGGTCCATGCGCTGCTGCCTCTCCGCTGCAACGCCTTCTCATTTCCGTCATCAGGAGGCATCCCCTGTGCGGCACATCCATGGCGCCCGGGAATGCATCCTGAAAACGGGGGGACCTGAGGGTCCCCGCCGGATTCATCGCATTCTCGATTTTCAGTGCGATTACTTCACCTCGACCTGGCCGCCAGCAGCTTCAATCTGCTTCTTGACTTTTTCGGCTTCTTCTTTGGAGACATTCTCCTTGAGCGGCTTGTCACCAGCTTCGACGAGATCCTTCGCCTCTTTAAGACCAAGCCCGGTAATAGCGCGGACTTCCTTGATAATGGCGATTTTCTTGTCGGCAGGCACGTTGCCCTTGAGGACGACGGTAAACTCGGTCTTTTCCTCGACAGGGGCGGCTGCTGCGCCAGCAGCGGGAGCGGCGGCAACGGCCACAGGGGCGGCTGCGGTGACGCCAAATTTCTCTTCCATCGCCTTTACAAGCTCGGAAACCTCGAGGACGGTCATCGAAGCGATCGCATCGATGATTTGCTCTTTTGTCAATGCTGCCATATTATCTTCTCCTTGTTTCATAATAGCCCGCCACAACGAACGGACTTTTTATCGAATTCCGACAGGAACGGCAGCGTCCGAAGCCTGACGGAATCAATTTTTAAAACGATGCGGCGGCGCTGGACGGGTGCGTGCATCTTGCCAGCGTACGACGCACACGCAAGTTATGCGTTCTCCTGCGCCTTTTTCTCCTCGATAGCCTTGAGCACGCGAACCAGCTTCGTCGGTATCGCGTTGATGACATACACGAGGTTCTGTGCCGGGCCCTGCATCGCTGACATGAGCATCGCGATGAGCTGATTCCTGCCAGGAAGCTTGCTGAGAGCCTCGACCTGATGAGAATCCATGAACTGGCGACCGACCATTGCGCCCTTAATGACGAGCGCGGGCGTCTCTTTGGCAAAATCGAGCAGGACTTTCGCCACTTCGTTGGAATCGGTTTTTACAAATGCGACAGCGGTAGGACCGGTAAGCACAGGCGCCACATCCTGCGAAAATCCCAATTCCTCAAATGCAAGCCGAGCAAAATTGTTCTTTACCACATGGAGCTCAACGCCTTTTTCGCGAAGCTGGCGCCGAAGGCTTGTGATCTGTTCCACAGTGAGGCCGCGGTACTCGGTGAAGATGAAATCGTTCGAACTGGAGATCATCTCTTTGAGCATGCCTATGGCTTCGATTTTCCTGGGCTGAAGTTTTGATGCTTTTATGGCCATAGTCTTACCTCTTTTCCGACTTGTTGAGTACGACTTTGACACTCGGCCCCATAGTCGGCGTCAAGTATATGGAAGCGATGAAATCGCCTTTGGCATCAGCAGGACGCTTGCGGCTAATTTCTTCGACAAGCGTGTTCAGATTCTCGGCGATCTTTTCTGGCTCCATGGAAACCTTGCCAACCGGCAGGTGGATGATGCCTGACTTGTCAGTGCGGTATTCGGTGCGGCCTTTGCGCAGCTCGTTGAGCGACGCAGGGAGGTCGTTGGTGACCGTGCCGGTTTTGGGATTCGGCATGAGGCCGCGGCGGCCAAGGATCATACCGAGCTTGCCGACATCTTTCATCATGTCGGGGGTTGCGACTGCGATATCGAAATCGAGCCAACCGCCCTTGATCTTCTCGATGAGTTCGGCATCGCCCGCATAGGTAGCGCCGGCTTCGAGGGCTTCTTTTACGCGCTCGGGGCGGCAGAAGACGAGGATTCGTTTTTCGCCGCGGAACTGGTGTGGAAGAACCACTGTGTCGCGCACTGACTGGCTCTTCTTGAGGTTGAGCCTGATATGCACTTCGACAGTTTCGTCAAACTTGGCGGTTTTGAGCTCCTTGACCAGAGCGCACGCGGCCCCCAGTTCATATGCCTGCGAAGGATCAACTTTCTTCGCGACTTCGTTGTATTTTTTGCCGTGTTTCATCTCACCACTCCACTTCAACGCCCATAGCCCGGGCGGTACCTGCGATGATGCGTTTCGCGGCTTCAAGATCGTTTGCGTTGAGATCCGGAAGCTTCAGCTTCGCGATCTCTTCGAGCTTCGCCTTCGAAAGCTTTGCCACTTTGTCTTTTTGAGGAAGCGCTGATCCCTTCTCGATGCCGCAGGCTTTCTTGATGAGCACACTGGCAGGAGGCGTTTTCAGGATAAATGTAAAGCTCTTATCCTGATAAATTGTAATAATTGCCGGGATGACAAGACCTGGCTCCATGTTCTTCGTGCGGTCATTAAACTGCTGGCAGAACATGGGCGCAGAAACGCCATGAGGACCCAAGGCGGGTCCTACGGGAGGAGCTGGCGTCGCTTTGCCGGCGGGGCACTGCAATTTGACGATTGCAGTAATTTTCTTTTTGGCCATAGCCGTTCTCCTATTGTGGTATACCCGACTTCCAACGAGCCGGGGTAGCGTCCCTGTCGCGCAGAGACTCCCATCTTCGGAGGATAAACCCCTTATCTGAGAAGCATGCCGGCTTAAACGCCGGCCTGCCGCTGTACAAAGATCACTGGACCCCTCGGCGGGGCACCTGCTTACATCTTCTCGACCTGCGCCATGTCGACTTCGACCGGCGTGGATCTGCCGAAGATCTGAACGCTCACTTTAATCTTGCTTTTCTCGGCGTTCACCTCATCGATAACGCCGGAGAAGGACTCAAATGGTCCTTCGATAATCTTGACTTGCTCGCCCACAGTGAAGGTCTGACGGAAGTGGACTTGCCGCTCGCCTTTGAGCTCTCCCGTGCGCTGAAGAATGCGCTTCACTTCTTCCATGGTGATGGGCACAGGCTTCACGTTGGAAGCGGAACCGACAAAACCGGTTACCCCTGTAATATTCCGAATAATTGCGCAGGTCGCTTTCCAGCCATTCTCAGGAAGATCCATCTCCACCAGAATATAGCCAGGCAGAATCTTGCGGGAAACCGTGCGCTTTTTCCCGTCTTTTATTTCGGCCACTTCCTCGGCAGGGACTTTCACATCCGTGACTATATCGCGAGAAAGCTCACCGGAGTCGATGAGCATGCGGATTGTCTTTTCTATTTTATTCTCGTAGCCAGAGTAAACATGAAGAATATACCAGGCTTTTGCCATCCCTTTTCTGCCTTATCGGAAAACGACCTCAATTCCCAACACAAGGAGGAAATCGATGAGGCCGAGCACCAGGGCCACCGCGACTGTTGAAATAACTACAATCTTTGTCGAGGCGATTACATCCTCTTTGGACGGCCACACCACTTTTGCAAGTTCCGCATAGCTGTCTTTAAAAAACTGTATGATTTTCTTCATGGCGGCTCCTTGGACCCCTTTCGCTTTTTCGCTGTACGCATGCACAGCGTATTGCGTTCATTCTCAAACCCAGGCCAGGTAGGACTCGAACCCACAACATCCGGTTTTGGAGACCGGCGCTCTACCATTAGAGCTACTGGCCTAAACAGTTTATTTTACTTTTGTTTCCCTGTGCAGCGTGTGTTTGCGGTCCCACTTGCAGTATTTCATGAGCTCGAGCTTGTCCTGCGTCGTCTTGCGGTTCTTCTTGGTTGTATAATTGCGACGCTTGCACTCGGTGCACTGAAGGGCAATAATCTCTACATTCTGCTTTTTCTTGGATGCCATGGCTCCCAATCCTTTCGCGGCGATCCACAATCGTGCACGCCGGGATAATCAAAAATGAATTCGAGCCCCCGAACGGAATCGAACCGTTGACCTTATCCTTACCATGGATATGCTCTGCCAACTGAGCTACAGGGGCGCAAAATAGAGCTTGGCGAATATATCACTCGATGAGGGATATGTCAATATCGCTATCTACCTCTCCCGCGGGTTTTTCGAGAGAATGCATTGGTTATTGAAGCAGCTACTGAATCTTTTGTCAACACAAGGAGCGCAATGCCGACCGCCGCAAACACAACCGTCCCCGCAACCAGCGGGACGCCGGCTGAGATAAGCCGTGAGTGGGCGTCCGCAACCTTCGCGTACACCGCCCTGTCGACAAACAAAGCCGGCACAACCGCAACGGCCGAAAAAATTGCCATCCTGATCGCATACTTCAGGGCGTCCCAGAGCTCATGCCGCACACCCTCGATATTTCCCTTTATGAGGGCCCACACAAGAAGTCCGGTATTCATCGCGCTGGAAAACGAAAGCGCGAACGCAATGCCCGGCCCCTGGAACCGAAACGCGAGCGCCAGAACCAGCACCACATTCACGCCAAAGCTCGCGATGCCCGCCCATGTCGGCGTCTTTGTATCACTGCGCGCATAGAACGCTGGCGCAATCAGCCTGTTCATCGCTATAAATACAAGCCCCGTCTGGTGCCAGAAAAAAGCGCTTGCGGTGAGGCGAACCGACACATCGGTAAAATCTCCGCTCTTGAAAAGCAAGGTAACGATGCGCTCCGGAAAAGCCATGGAAAACACTGCAACCGGCACTGTGAGCAGAAGAAGAGAACGCATTGTCCGCCCCAGCGTGCTGGAATAGTCGCGCCAGGCATGTTCCCGAACTGCATCCGCAAGGCGCGGCAAGAGCACCGTCCCCGCCGAAACTGCAAAAATGCCGAGAATCAATTCCTGGAGCCGCAGCGAATACTGGAGGCTTGAGGCAACCCCTGTGCCTGCCCGCGACGCAAATGCTGTGCTTACCAGGTCATTCACCTGATATGCCGCCATGCCGAGAATCGTCGGCGCAATGAGCGCAAACACCTTGCGCATGCCCGGGTTCAGGAACGCTCGCGCTGGATTCATGAATCCGAAACGTATTCCCAGCCTGAGCACCGCTGGCAGCTGCACGAGCGCCTGTGCAAGCCCACCAATCACAACACCCACAGCCATTGCACGCGCAGGATTTCCGAGTCTGCTCCCGACAAGCCAGGGAACCACGATAAAGCAAATATTGAACAGAATCGGCGCAAGCCCCGAAGGATTGAAAATCTCATGCGAATTCAGGATTCCCTGCAGAAGAGCAGCAAAAGAAACAAGAGCCAGGAATGGAAACATGATCCTGGTGAGCAGCGCCGTTTCAACCGGTTCGGAACCAAAAAGCTTGACAATCCATGGGGCAAGGGCAATTCCCAGTGCCACAGCTGCGGTGACACAGATAGTCAGAACCGTCAGGCTCGCGGAGAGAAAGGTACGCGTCTCCTCGTCGTTTTGCGCATGGAGATAGCCTTTGTAGGTCGGAATGAACGCGACGGTAATCGAGCCTTCCGCAAAAAGGCGCCGCGTGAAATTCGGTATAATAAAGGAAACAGTAAATGCGTCGGAATATATCCCGGTGCCGAGAAAGCGCGCCTTCGTCATCTCGCGGATAAGGCCAAGAACTCGCGAAATCATGGTCAGCACCGAAAGCATGCCGGCGCTTCGCACCATTTTCGCCGATGCGGCATCTGATTCCAGCGTCGGTGCTGGCGTCGATGCTGCTGTTTCCGGCGTCGATGCGCGGGCTGCGCTGTTTTCGTGATTTTCTTGCGGGGCCATTGCCGCTAGCCTACTTCAAGAGCGCGCAAAGGTGAAGTAGCGGCTATCGGCGCGCCGGCAGCTTACCCTATTTAACCGAAACGCCTTATTGATGAGTGCAGGCTTCGGGCGCCGGCAGCTTGCCGTGTTTTGCTTGGGTGCATTTGATTGCTGCGGACCGTCGGCGCTGGCCCTTCGCCCTATTTAACCGAGGCGCCTCTTCCTTGTATAACTGGTGCATATGAACAGAAACAAACCAGCAGCGCCGATCAAGCTCATCGCGCTCGACCTCGATGACACGCTGCTACGCGCTGATCTCACTATTTCGGAACAAAACAAGCAGGCATTGCAGCGGGCTGAGAATCTGGGAATTCATATTGTGCTCGCGTCGGGGAGAAATTACCACTCCATGCGCCGTTACGCAGAAGAGCTTTTTATTCACCGCAGAGGCGATTATCTCATCGGCTCAAACGGAGCGCAGCTCATACGCGCCAGCTCGGGCAGGTTGATAGAAGACCTCAAACTCTCTGCAGCCTTCTGCAAGGAAGTGGCTTCGGACCTTGAGCGCAAAGGATATTTATGGCAGCTCTATATCGGCGGCAAAATTTATTGTAACAGAATGAACAAATGGGCGATTATGGATCAGGAATTCACAGGCCAGCCGCTCGAGGTCATCCGCGATTTTGACACAATCCTGAGCGAGGATCAAACCAAAATTCTGGTGTGCGGTGAGCCTGAACAAATCGAGGCTCTTTACCAGGGTCTTGTAAATCGCATCGGCGATCGGGCAGAGATTGTGACATCAAAACCCTATTTTCTCGAAATATTGCCTAAGGGTGCAACCAAAGGAGCGGCGCTCGAGCGCCTCACTGCGCGGCTCGGGCTTGATATGGAGTCAGTGCTTGCAATAGGCGATGCTCGGAACGATTACGATATGATTTTCAAAGCAGGCTGGGGATGCGCTCCGGCGAATGCGGCCGACGAGATCCGCGCGATCGCCCGCTTCGTTTCGGCTCGAACAAATGAAGAAGACGCGGTCGCTGACATTCTGGAATGGGGTCTGACCCCTTTTTTAAAAATTTAAAAAAGGGGGTCAGACCCCCGAAAGAAACTCGATGAGATACTGCTGCACGCCGAGGAAGAACCTATCCTGCATCTGCGCCGCAGCGGGCGAGATATAGCGGTAGTGCCAGCTCTCCCAACGGTAGCCGGTCACCTCTTCCATATTTTTCGGGAAGGAAAGCGAAAAGCCAAATGTGGAAGCATGCGCTGCAAGCCACTTGCTGGCAGCAGTCTCCGCAAATGCATCGGTTATCGAGCCAAAATCTATGGCGGTGCCAAGCTGGTGCTGGGACATGCCGGGAGGAGCAGATACCCGCTCCGCTTCGATCTTGCCCATTTCTTTGACATTGCGCTCGAATACTGTTTTCTGGTACTCATATGAGCGGTACGCAGACGAGACAACGAGCGTGATACCGTCTTTTCGGGCGGCTTCTGCCATGCGCGCCAGCGCTTCGCGCGCAGGCTTACGAAGCATCATGCCTTTTTTCGAAACCGCATACGGAAAGGCGCCATCGAGCGACACAAGGTCGCCGGGAATGAAAGAAGCAGGCAGCGCAACCGTCTTGTCCACGCGGCGCAAAAGATTCGGGTCTGCATTCATGACTGCGCGCACTTCATGAAAAAGGCTCGCAAATTCCGAAGGAGCCTGATTGATTGCGGCCGCGATGCGACTGCGGTCTTCATCGCCAAGACGCACTGCCGACAGCGCCGCCTGAGCTTCAGCGCGTATATCGGCAGGCAACCTGGAAAGAGTATCGTTTTTCTGCGCGGCACACGCCGAGCTCGATACAAAGGCAAACGCCGCCGCAAGAGTTGTTGCAATCAAAGAAAAAACTCTCATAATGGCAGAATAGCATGCTTCGAACGTTTTTTGAACCGCGCCTGCGCTAAAGCAGCCGTAATATGCAAGGGCGAGCCAAAGGATATTACATGACCGACACGCAATTCGCGCGCTTTTGCGATGTGCGCGAAAAAATCCGGCTTTATATTTCGTCGATATCAGAGAATGCGCAGTGGATCCTCGAAGCCCAGCGAACAGTATACAATGCCCGTGGCTACTACGAGGCAGATCTGGAAACCCCTGTCGTCTACAATCTCGCGCTGGAAGATATCACTGCCAAGTCCGAGCCACGCTTTATCATCGTTGCGGACAATCCCGGCATTCAGGAGCAGAAGGCCAAAAACCACCGTTATCTTGTTGGCCAATCAGGGAAACTCGCGGTATCGTGGTTCCGGGAAAATCTGGGAATCGATTTCAGGTCTTCAACGCTTATCATCAACAAGACGCCAATTCACACGCCGAAAACTGCGGAACTTCGCCTACTGGTGCGCGCCGCCGGGTCGCGCAGCGATGAGCTTGCTGACCTGCTGGTTGACAGCCAAAGAGAAATGGCGCGCTTTGCCTTCGATTTGCTAGAAATCCTTGAGTGTCCGTTGTGGGTATCGGGTATTGGCGAGCTCAGGCCCAAAGGTATTTTCCGACCCTGGGCTGAAGAGTTGCGCGCATTATGCCTTGGGGCGCCTTTCGAATTGCGCGAGCGCGTGTGGCTTTTTCGGCATTTTTCGATGAACCAGTTCGCTATCGAGTATGCAAATGCTCGCAGAGCGATGATGGTCGACCCAAAAGAGGCTCAGAATACACAAAAGGCATCGCGTGTCCCGAACCCGGGCGTTTCGGATCCGGGCGCGACCTATGCGATGCTCGCCGAAATCGGCAGAAAAAACCGCACCACAATTTTGGGGTTTTAGCTCCGCCCCCTATGCTTTATTCGCAAATACACCTGCTTGCCGGGCACCATGGGGTTCGTACGCTCATCTATTTCGAATAAATTTGTCGCCTTGATGAGCTCTCCGAGTTTGCGGAATCCATAGTTTCGAGGGTCGAATTCCGGCAGCCGATTGGCGATATAGGTGCCAACCTCTCCAAGGTATGCCCATCCGAATTCATCGGCAGCTTCTTCGGCGGCGCTCAGAAGGAGCGCTTTGAGCTTCTTGTCATCTTTTATGTCGGGTTGGGCGGCGGCACGTTTGCTTGCAGCATCCTTGTCGGGATGGCTTTCCCGCTCCTCATCAGTTTCACCCACATTTTCCTGCAAGATTTCGGTGTAAATGAATTTGTCGCATGCTGCGACAAAGGGCTTTGGAGTTTTGCGCTGGCCAAAGCCGAGCACCAGTTTGCCATCTTCACGAAGACGCGCGGCAAGGCGGGTAAAATCCGAGTCGCTCGATACAATGCAGAAGCCGTCCAGATTTTCGGTATAGAGCAGATCCATCGCATCGATGATCATCGCACTGTCCGTGGAATTCTTGCCGGTTGTGTAGGCAAACTGCTGGACAGGCTGAATGGCATACTCGAGGAGCCGCTCTTTCCATCCCCGGAGATTCGGGTTTGTCCAGTCGCCATAAATTCTTTTTACGCTGGCTATTCCGTATTTGGCAATTTCGGCCAGAAGCCCGTCGATAATGGCTGGCTGCGTATTATCCGCATCGATAAGGACCGCAAGCTTTAGCTGCGAGTCTGATTTCATCATGTTTCTCCTGAGTAATTTTCTATTTTACAATGAGAATCTGTATGTCGCACACATTCGTGCCGGTCGGGCCGGTCTTGAATAATGCTCCTGCCTTGTCAAAGAATGTGTACGAGTCGTTCTCCGCGAGATAGTGAGCAGGATTCAAGGCGTGCGCCTTTGCGCGTTCGATAACCGCGGCATCAGCAAATGCGCCGGCCGCATCGGTGGGGCCATCGTTTCCATCGGTTCCCGCGGAGAGAAATGCAATTCGATCGAGCTGACCACGCAATGCTGATGGATAGTGCGCAAGCTCTTCAAGAAAAGAGAGCGCCATCTCTTGATTCCTCCCGCCCTTTCCGTGGCCGCGAATTGTCACGGTCGTTTCGCCTCCCGCAATGATGCAGGCAGGCGTGGCGACTGGAATTTTGTGGAGCAGGATATCCTGGACAGCGCCCGAAAACACCTTAGCGATTTCGCGTGCTTCGCCGGAAAGACGCGTGCCTATGACCAGCGTGTGATACCCGAGATCCTTGCTCTTGCGCTCCGCCTCGATAATTGCATGAAAATTGGTGCCTACCAGTATCGTTGAACAAGCTCTGAAGATTGGGTCCCCCGGTTTTGGAGTATCGGGGCGCTCGCCTTCGCAGCCTTCCTCAATTATGTGAACCACCGATTCAGGCAATGCGTCGAAGAGTCCATACCGATCGAAAATAGCCTTTACATCCTGCCAGGTACTGGTATCCGGCACAGTCGGACCGGAAGCGATGGCATCCAGATCATCGCCCATCACATCCGACAGCACGAGAGCGAGTGTTTCGGCTGGAAATAGCGCACGCGCCAGAAGCCCGCCCTTTATCGCCGAAAGATGCTTCCGCACAGCATTGATTTCATGGATGGTCGCACCGCATGCGAGCAAGAGGCGTGTCACTGCGGCCTTGTCCTCAAGCGTCAAACCTTCGGCAGGGCTGCTGAGCAAAGCGCTTCCACCTCCGGATATGAGCACGCATACGAGCGTATGGCTGCCTCGCTTTTCCCATTCTCGCACCTGCGAGGCAAGCGCAAGCATCTCCTTGCCTGCGAGCATGGAGCGCTGGTCCGGTACTGGATGTCCTGCTTCGATTATATGGATGGAGCGCTCGGTGAAAAGCGTGCGCGTTTCGGGATCGAACGCCAGAGGCTGGCCTCCTTCGGGAGCTTTCGTGATAACAAGCCCCTGTGAAACCCGCTCACCCAGAAGTGCAGCAAGGCTTGCAGCCATTGGAATCGATGCCTTGCCGAAAGCAGCCAGCACTATTCGCTCGTACTTGTCGAGATCGTATCCGCGCACGGCCTGGCCATCGCCTACAACAAGCTTCGAGCCATCGAGCGACAGGCTATACGAAAAAAGGCGCTCGGGGCGCACTCGCTCCACTGCAGCCCGAAAGATCGCTTCGGCATCTTGGCGCAGGTTCAGCATGGTTTTTGTATTCATCATGAGTTCCTCTTTTTTGTTCTATTGAGCGATTGCTGACAAAGCTCGAGATTGCGGGCTACCTGGATGCTGTGCGAAAGTTCGAATGCTTTTTCGAACAGCGGCTTTGCTTCTTCGGGCTTGCTCTGCTTATTGAAAAGGATTGAAGCTGCATTGTTCAGCGCCGGCCAGTTTGTCTCATCCAATTCGAACGATTTTAAAAACATGGCGACTGCATCCTCATGAGCACCAGCTTCTCTCAGATCTTCTGCCTGTTTGAAAAGCTCCATGGCTTTTCTGGTGGCCGCAAATCTTTTTTCATCTTCGCATATCGCGAGCCGCTTTTCCATAAGGAGCCTCATATGGAAAGCCTTGCCTCCTTCGGCACATTCTGGCTCCTGAAGCGCTTTGCGATAGCGTCGTTCCGCTTCTTTTCTTTTTCCGGTCGCATATGCAAGATCGGCAAGCGCTGAATGTCGATAGAACGAAGAGCCGTACAGCTTTTCTTCTTTTAATAAATAGCGTTCGGCTTCTTCGGACCTGCCCTGGGCTAGGAGAATTACCCCAAGATTGCGAAGTACGCGAATCGAGTTCGGCTCCGATTGCTCAAGTTTTCGAAACCAACGTTCAGCTTTGGCATAGTCGCCTGCAATGTAGGCATTGAGGCCGAATCGCTCGCACAATGTTGCATACAGCTTGTTCATCGACCTCAAAGACTACATCAATGCACGAACAAGGACAATATGAGAATGGCAATGAAGGCGACTGCGCCTTCTATTGCGGTCGCGGAAGTATATGCCTTGTATGCGATATTTACTGGCATTCCAGAGAATTGTGATACAACCCAGAAATAGGAGTCGTTTGCATGGGAGACCACCATTGAACCAGCGCCAATGGCGATCGTGGTGAGTGCCGGATCGAGGCCGAGTGTCTGCAGCAAAGGCGCCATAATGCCGGCAGTGGTTACAATCGCGACGGTTGATGAGCCTTGAGCTGTCTTGAGAGCAGCTGAAATGATAAATGGCAGGAAGATTCCGAGCTGCATGCCCGCCATGTTTGTCTTGATGAATTCAGTGATGGGGCTGGCCTTGATAATCTGGCCAAATGCGCCGCCCGCGCCGGTGATAACAAGAATTATTGCTGATTCCTTGATGCCTTCACCCATCCAGCCAGAAATAGCATTCTTCAGTTCGCCTTTCTGTACGAGAAGCAATGAAACAAGCACACCGATTATCAACGCAGTGACGGGATCGCCAATGAACGAAAGGAAGATACGGAAACCGCCATTGCCAAAAGGCTTCGAGGGGAATTCTGCCACACTTTTCAGAAGAATGAGCGCAATGGGCAGTACAATTGGAAGAAACGATAGGAAAGTTCCTGGCAATTTGCCGAATTTTTTTACAATTTCCGAATAGGTCTCGTGAATCTCCGGCTCGATTTCATACCTCTTCGCAAATTTGGTTGCCCAGAGAAGCCCTGCCAGTGATGCCGGGATTGCAGCAATGAGGCCGAGCAGAATCACTTTCCCGAGATCCGCACCCAGTGCGCTCGCTGCTGCAATCGGGCCGGGAGTCGGCGGAACCATCGTATGGGTCGCGTACAAGCCCGTGGAAAGAGCGACCGCCATGACAGCCATCGAAATGCCCGATTCCTTTGCAAGCGCCTTGTTGAGAGGATTCAGAATGACATATCCCGAATCGCAGAACACTGGAATCGAAACAATGTAGCCTGCGACATTCATCGCGAGCGGAGCACGGGATTTGCCGACCAGCTTGAGAATAGCTTGTGTCATGGAAAGCGCTGCGCCTGTTTTTTCGAGAATTGTGCCCATAATGGTGCCCGCCACAATGACAATGCCGATGTTCGTCAGCGTGCCGCCGAACCCATTTTTAATGCCCGCGATGACATCCAGCGGCTTCAGACCGATGAGCAGTCCGAAGACAAAAGAAACGCCTATCAGTACGAGGAAGGCGTTCATTTTGTACCTGCCCGTCAGGATGATGATGAGAATTACCGCTAGCAACAAAAGCAATAACGCAACAACACCTGAAACCATATATGCCTCCTGGAAGCAAGATTAGCACACGTTATTTCGGGATGCAATTATTAATTACGCTTCATCAAGTTATATTGACTATATTGCATCGATACATTTAGTAGCGTACCCGGGCTTGCCCGGCATTTTTCTGAAGAACAAGGCAGACAGGCAAATGATCAGAATAGCCGGAACTGCCATTCCATTCGAAAGGTTTGCCGGATGCATCGAAAAGAACAGGCGATTCAGAAGTACAAAAACCTTCATACTCGAGCCCGAACCCATCCTGTAAGGCTGCATTCAGAAGAAATCCATCGAACTGCTCACGCTTATCGCGATAGGCAATGCTGAACCCATCGGGTTTTTCTGCCCACGGGCTGTAGAGCGCTACTCTTGATGCATCATCGGGTGATGAACCACCGGGCTGCAAAAAACTTTGGGAAACCCAGAGTGGCTCGCCTTCGGCTGCTGCTGGTGGAGAGCCAGATTCAAGCGGCATCAGGGCAGTGGGATAGCGCCTGCTTATCCTGAGATATTCATCCGGCGACTCGTTGAAATCGCCACACACAATAATTGGCAAATCTGGTTTTTCCGATTCGATTTCGCGAATTCGTTGGGCCAACAAAGCTGCGGCGGCGCGCCGCGCGGATTCGGTTTCCTGCTCGCCTTCCCGTTTGGATTTCCAGTGGCAGATGAGGAGCAAAATGCGGTCTGCGTCACTCGTTGCGCCGCTAGTATCCAGCTCGACCTCGAGAATGTCCCGCAAAGGACCAAATCCCCACGCATCCATTACCGAATGGGTGTGCATTGCTGTCACAGGAAAGCGTGAAAGAACCCCTGTATGGATGATGCTGTCCTTCGGTCCGCTTATCGCCCAATATCGATAAGCCCCTTTGCGGAAATGCTCTGCAAGGTCTGCAAGCACTTTTTCATTCTCGATTTCCTGGACGCAGAGAATATCAGGATCCCGGGCCTGCGCGGAGCCTGAGTCTTTGCCCTTGCCAAGCGATCGAACCGCTTCGATGACACTCGCCAGGCGTTTTGCATACAGCTCTTTTGTCCATTTCCCTTTCGATGGCTTGAATTCGGGGTACTCGTTGCCGCTTTCCTCGGCATCGAAGAGATTGTGGACATTGTACGAAACAATGCGAATTTCTTGCGCCTGATCGACAGAGCCGAGCGAACAGCGGCAACTGATGACAAGCATGGCAATTGCTGCGAAAAAAAGAAATGCCGGACGCACACTTCCTCCTTATTCTCCATAAGGAAGACGCATCCGGCATGCTCCGCGCTTCAAATTTGAAGGGGCGGGCGCTCGCTTTTTCGTTCTATATAAGTTCGTTTCTGGAGGCGATCACCTTGCCGATAAGCCCATACTGCATCGCTTCGGGCGCATTCATCCAGAAATCCCTGTCAGTGTCTTTGGTGATTTTTTCGAGCTGCTGCCCGGTTGCTTCGGCGATGATCTCGTTGATTCGCGCGCGCGTTTTTTCGAGCTCACGCGCATGAATTTCGATTTCGGTAGCAACCCCATTCATCCCCGAAAGAGGCTGATGAATCAGATACGACGAATTGGGCAGGCCAAAACGCCGCTCCTTGGGCACTGCAAGTAAAATCAGCGCTGCGGCTGAAGCAACAAGACCGATCCCGACAATGCGCACCGGCGCTTTGATAAAGCGGATCACATCGAAAATCGAGAATCCGGCATAGACATCGCCGCCCGGGGAATCGATAAGCAGCGTGATTGGTTCTTCGGACATACTGTCGAGCAGCAAGAGCTGTCGAACCACTTTTTCGGAAAGATCTTTGTCGACCTCGCCGACAAGAAGGACAGTGCGGGTTTTGAGAAAACGTTCGCTCAAAGGTTCTTCGGGCCGTTTGGCTTCGGTTTCGGTAGTCTGCGGCTCTGCGAGTTTCATTTTTTTAAGGACTCCTTGCATCAATTTAAAAAGATCCGATTGAATAGTAATGATTTCGGAGCAAAGCGGCAACGGCACGACGAAGGCGCCGCCAAAAACTTAACGTAACAAAAAATTTTACGTAAAATTTCGATCTTTCCTTGTCCCTTCTTTCCTTCAAACCCTGTAACTCAGTTGCTCAATTGTTTATTATATATTAAACTTTATATGTTGCGTTGCGCCGATCGCTTGTGTCTATACACGCCCCGCGCAACTGATTGACTTAAAAAAGGCGCGTACATAGCGCAGCCAAGAACAGGAGACACTATGGCACACAGCCAGAATCGCCCGCTCAGTTCCAGATTGATCTTTCAATCATCATCATTCATTCTGCTTTCGTTGATTATTGTGCTATCCTCCGCACAGCCTGCCGCAGCTGCCGAAACGCGGCCATGGTATGCTTCCGGCCTCGAGGCCCTCGGTTTTTATGTGTTCGACCAGCCCTTCGAACAGCCCAATTTCAGTGTTGCTGCAATCAACGGGAGCCTGAAAAGCCGCCTTTCCACCAAAGGCAATATCACTCTCCTCAATTTCTGGGCAACCTGGTGCCCACCGTGCAAGCAGGAAATCCCCACCATTCAGAAGCTTCACGAAACCATGAAAGGCGAAAAATTCGAAATCATGGCAATTGATCTTGGCGAGCCTCCTGCCAGTGTCAAAACGTTTCTGGAACAGAACAAGATCACCTACCCTGTCTATGTCGACCCGAAAAACAGCCTTGCCGCGCTGTATGCATCCCGCGGCATCCCCACAACCTATATTCTCGACAAGAATGGGAAATTCATCGCGGGCATTATCGGTGCTTTTGAATACGACAATCCCGAGTTTGTGCGCATCATGAAGGAGCTTGCGCGCAAATGAATCAACCCGACCTGATCGCTGCCTTTGCCGCAGGACTTGTCTCCTTTATTTCTCCTTGTGTGCTCCCGCTGCTTCCTGCATATCTTTCTCTTTTATCAGGACTTACGATAAAAGAGCTTTCGGGCCAGCAAAAACGGGCAAAGCTACTCACTGCAAGCCTCATGTTCTCCGCCGGATTTACGCTCGCATTTACACTGCTGGGCATCATTTTCTCGGGTGGCATGAGCTTTGCAGGCGCCGGGGCTTCGAGACTGTTCGGGCAAATTGCTGGAATCATTGTCATTGTGCTCGGGTTCAACATCATGTTCGATTTTATCCGGATTTTGAACAATGATGCCCGGCTCATCCAGAAATTTGCAGGTAAAGGTCGGGGTCAGGTTAATTCTTTCCTGATGGGATTAGCGTTCGCTGCAGGCTGGTCGCCGTGCATCGGGCCTATTCTTGCATCGATTTTGTTGATGGCCGCGCGAAATGCAAACATTGCAGCCGCAGCCCTCCTTCTGGTTGCCTACTCCGCAGGATTCGCAATCCCGTTTATCGCGAGCGCACTCTTTTTTGAACGCCTTTCGCCGCTTCTGGGCTTTCTGAAAAAACATGGCAATGGCGTTCGCATTGTCTCGGGCCTGTTGCTTGTGGCATTCGGTATCGTGATGGTGCTGGGCTCGGTTTCGCGCATTTCTGCTTTGGCTGCCCAGGCTGGAATAGTGCTTTTGAGCTTTGATGCCTCTTCTCCTTTCTTTTCGAGATTGATTGGCGCTGCTGTCTGGCTGTTATTCGCGGCGCTCTCATTCAGGGTAATCCTGAATCGCCGCCGCACGCACTTGCAAGAAGAGGCCATAGCACCGGACCAGACACAGCCTGCTTCGCCTCAAACAACAGCGAACTCCGGCTCTACGCGGCGCCCGACCCTTCCCTGGCTTCTTTCTGCGCTGTTTTTCGTGCTCGCAATCCTCGAAATAGCAGGAGCGATTGGCCTGGTGCGGATTATCGGTGGCTGGCTCACGTTTACGGGAATCTAGCCTGAGATTTTTGCTGCGCTGTGGGCGGCGGGGCTCGCGCGGGCATGATAAATGTACAACTTGACCATTATGTACTAATTCGATATACTACCATTATGAAAACCTTCCAAGTCGCCGAAATCAGAGCTCAATTTTCCTCTGTCCTCAAGGAAGTCGAGGCGGGCTCCGAAATAGGAATTACCTTCGGGAAAAAGAAAGAAACCATAGCGGTTATCGTGCCTATTGAACAGTACAAAAAAATGAAAGAAAGAAAATTGGGGACCCTTGAAGGCAAGGCAAAAATTCGGATCAGTGAGGATTGGACCATCTCCGATGAGGAATTATTGAACTCATGAACATATTGCTCGACACCCACTACTTGCTCTGGGCATTCCTCGATACGTATAGAATAGAAAAAAGACTTATGGATATCATTCTTGCGGAAGACAACGAAATCTTCTACAGCCAAGCAAGCCTCTGGGAAATCTCGATCAAATATAACCTTGGGAAGCTTGTTTTCGAGGGAATAAGCCCTGAAGATCTCTATCGCGAAATAGAAAACAGCTTCCTCAGATGCCGCACTTTTACAAACGACGAACTCATCTCATTCTACAGGCTGCCAATAGAGCACAGAGACCCCTTTGACCGCATCCTTGTCTGGCAAGCCATCACTTCGGATTATTTCTTTTTGTCATCGGATGGAAAAGCCGATGCATACACAAAATATGGCCTGAAAATATTGCACTGAGTGCGCCATGGTTCGTTCCGTGCATCGCTGCAATTTTTTTGCCTGCAATTCGCTCTCTTTATCTCTTATACCACCCCGGCCTTCAACGAGCGCCTGAATAAGTAGCGCCTGAGCCGCTCACCCCATACAACAACAACAGCCAGCGCAAGCCTTGGTACAATAAGCCATAGCACCGGTATCGAAATCGCCGCATACAGCACGGTATCCTCGAGGAGCGAATGGGAAATCGCCGCATGGTGGTTGAAAAGGTCACCTTCCTGCAGGGTCATGCGGCCTTCGTCGCGCGCAGCTTTGATGATGCCCGCGCCATACGCATAGCCCACGATATTGATGACAATCCACATAAAGCCCATCGAGGGTTCGAGGCCGAACAAGCGCATAAGCCAGCCGAGCCACTTCGAGAGCCACTCCATAAGGTTGAATTGTTCGAGCAGGGTTTGGGCGAACATGAGCGCCAAAATGTACACGATAATCCTTGCAGTGAGCTTGAGCGTCGAGAGCGCCCATGAAGCCATCGTTGGCCAGAATGCGCTATTAGCAGTTGCCGAAGCGCTGAACAGCTGTATCTGGGCAAATGAAGCCGGAAGAATGAGGTTGAGCAGAAAACCGCCAACCATCGCAGTGCCAATCCTCAAGAGAGCCATCTTCAGCGCCGAAGAGCCGATGGATTTCATAACGGCCGTCTCGACGAGCAGGTTGTGCGAGATGAGGCACATGACCGCGAGGATGGTTGCATCCCTCAGGCTCAGATTCATGGAACTCATGACAGCGATTGAGGAATAATTGTTGAGGAGGGCGCCAGAGATGTACACAAGGGCTGCTTCGCCTGGCAGACCCAGAAGGCGCATAAGCGGGCGCAAAACCACAGCTATTTTTGCAAGAAGCCCACTCCAGCCGAGCAAGGTGACTAGAAGGCTCACTGGCACCATGATTTTTATAAGAAACCATGAAGTGTCGATGGTGCGCTTGAGGGATTTGCCCGCGATGCGGCGCAGCTCGTCTTTTAAAAAATTCACTTCGAGGCTCCCCGAACAGCGATTCTCGACACAAACGCGGCAAAATCCTTGTCACTTGCCAGCGTCCTCAAGTTTTCGCGGACGCGATAACTCCAATTAGATGGGAGCGTTGTGCCTGGCACATTGATGCGCTCATCCCTGGCATCGGGCTCTCGCCATTCAGGATGACAGGCGAGAATATCCTGAAGGGGATACACCACAACATTCGAGGCAGAGAGGACAAGGGCCCGGACAAGCACCGCAGCAGCCGATGGCTCAAGTGCTTCTGGCGCCTCTTGCGAGCAATTCGCAAGCAGAGAACTGAGCAGCGCATCCTTTTCCGCCATTTTTTTGAACATCGCCCAGAGCTGTGCGCGGTCAGCCTCTTCTTCCCACCACTGGCGCATGCTCGAAGAATCGTGCACGGAAGTACAGGCGACCGACAAAGACTCATAGGTTTCGAGCTGAATGTAAGGCTGGCCGGGCTTATCCCATTCGCGCTCCCAGCGCAGAACGCGCAAGCCAGGAATCTTGAGCTCTTTGAGCACTTTCGGCACACAGGGGGGAACTGCGCCGAGATCCTCGGCAAAGGGCTGCATGCCAGTCGAAGCAACAAGCATCGAAAGAAGTTCGCGCCCTCGCGCTTCCCACTCGGCGAGGGACTTCGAAGCAAGCTCGGCAGCCTTTTGTTCAAGCGCTTCTTGTTCCTGCATGCTCAAGCTCTTCCAGCTCGTTGTGTTGTGGTATTCCCAGGTGAATACAAAACGATCGGGCTCGACTTCGTAGAGAGCTCGGTCGGTCCACCATTCGCACATGCTCTGCGCGTAGTCTGACAGGGCGCTGGCTGCCTGCGGAAAATCTCCTTTGAGGGCGGCCACTTTTGAGTTGATATCGGCGCTGCCGCGGATTTGGGCGCTGAACAGAAAAAGTGGCTCATTCTTGATGCGCGAAAAACAAACCTGGCGCAGGTGGTCAAGACGCTGCACCAGGGATATCCTGCGATCCGCGCTGGCTTTGGTATCTCCCGCTTGAGAAACGTGCGGAGCGCCCTCTGCGCGATTGAATGCATCGATGCAACGGGCTTCCATGTTCTGGATTTTCCATTCAGGAATATGCGGCTTTGACAGCCAGGTAATCCGCTCGTCAGAAAAACCAAGGGCAGAAAGCTCTGACCGCGCCAAGCGCTCAGAAGGTTCAAACTCGCCTAGAAACGCTTCGCTTTCGAATGCGCTGATCGCCCAGATGCGAAAAAAGCCCAGCACATGGTCGATACGATAGCTTGTATAGAATTGGTCGGCATAGGCAAGCCGCTGACGCCAGAACGCATAATCCCCGGCCTTGAGAGCGTCCCAGTTGTAGAGCGGAAAACCCCAGTTCTGCCCGCGCGGCGAATACATATCGGGCGGCGCCCCAGCCTGGGAATTGAGGATAAAGATGTCGCGATCGCACCAGACGTCGGCAGAATCTTTTGCGAGTAGTATGGGGATGTCGCCCATGATGTCGATGCTCATCCCGGCAACAGAATGCGCAGCATCCTTGAGTTGTTCGCGCGCAAGGATCTGCAACCAGAGACGGAAACGGGCTTCTTCGCCGGTTTCGCTGCTGTCCCAGAGGGTTTCGATATCGGTAGGCGTGACATCGCGATATTCGGGCCATTCCCACCAGGGGGCAAGGCCATATTTTTCTTTGAGGGCCATGAAGCAGGCATAGGACTTGGCCCAGGTTTCTTGCGCTGCAAAGAGTTCGGCGAGGGGGCGGCAATATTCCTGGCTCTCATTCCAGACCGAGCGAAGCGCAGCAAGCTTATCCGAAAGCACTGCTTCGAAGGCAACTCGTTTGTTTCCGGCATGGGCGCGCGCAAGCTTGTTCTCGGCCTTTTTGAGTATATCGATTGCAGATTGAGCGAGCGGGGCCCCCAGCGATTCCATTGTTTTGGGAACTTCTGGAAGCGAGATATAGATCGGGTGCAAAGCAAACGCGCTCAATGCTGAATATGGAGAGGTGCCGTTCCCTGTATCGTTGAGCGGCAAAAGCTGAATGAGTGAAAGGCCCCACTGCTTCGCAAGCTTGGCGAGTTCCGTCAAATCCGAAAATACGCCGCACGCGGCGCTCTTGTTTTTCCTGAGCGAGAGAAGCGGCACGACAAGCCCGCTGATTCGTTCGTTATTATGTATGCATTTCATGTTCGATTCTCCTGGTTCCAGAGCAGGCGGAGCGTATCCTTGAGAGAAGAAGCACGCGTCCAGCGGAAAGATTGAGAAGCATGCTGGGCAGCGCGTGCTGCCTGATCAGAAAGCGTACCTTTTGAGAGCCCTTCGCCGGGAAGCAGCACGCCAGGGCCGATAATCCGCTCAAACCCGAGCTGGCTTGCTGACTTCGCGCGCCTGTCCATCGAGCGGACTGGCCGGACTTCCCCTGCAAGCGAAAGCTCTCCCGCAATCGCCGAGCCTAGAGGAAGCGCTTGCCCTGTCCGCGCGGAATACAGCGCACAGGCAAGCGGCAAATCGACCGCTGGCTCGGTAAGCCGCAAGCCCCCCGCCACGTTCACATAGATTTCCTGGCTCGAAAAATCGAGCCGCGTCTGCTTTTCAAGCACCGCCGCGATGCGCGATACGCGCAGCGGGTCGATCCGGTCCGAATAGACCCGCATGATGCCCGATTTCGATGGAATCGTGAGCGCCTGCACTTCGGCGAGCAAAATCCGAGAGCCTTCATGCACAATCGCCACCGCAATGCCCGCCGGCAGATGGCCTTCCCTTCGCACCATGAAAATGCCTGATGGATCGGGCAATTCAGCGAGTCCCTCCCCGCCCATGAGAAAAAACCCGAGCTCATCCGAAGAGCCGAAGCGATTCTTGCTCGTCCGCAGCACCCGCAGGGCATTCTCGGCCTGCTCGAAACTGATCACGGCATCGACAAGATGCTCGGCTGCTTTCGGACCGGCAATCATCCCGTCCTTCGTGACATGGGCTACAAGCACTACTATCGAATCATGGCTCTTCGCCCACTCCACAAGCTCCTGCGTGCAGAATTTGATCTGGTTCGGCGTGCCAGGAACCGCCCCCGCCTCCGGCGAATGGATGGTCTGGATCGAATCGACCACCGTGAGCAAAGGATGCACCGAATCCATAACCGACAGACACGCGTGCAGGTCATTCCCACAGAAAATCTCGATCTGTTTCGAAAGCGCCCCTATGCGCTCGGCTCGCAGGCGAATCTGCGCCGCCGATTCCTCGCCCGAAATGTAGAGCGCCTTGCCCTTTGCGCCGAGCTTTGCGCTTGCTTCCAGAAGCAGCGTGCTCTTGCCGATGCCCGGCTCGCCGCCTATAAGAATGGCCGAGCCGCGCATGAATCCGCCGCCCAGTACCCGATCGAGCTCGGAAATTCCCGAAGATACTCTCGTGCCAAGCGCAGGATTCACCGACTCAAGCGGCAGAGAAAATGCAGAACTGTCTTTTTCGAAGCGGCCTGCAGTTTTTGCTTCAAGCATTGTGTTCCACTGCCCGCATTCCGGACAGCGCCCGAGCCATTTCGGCTCCTCATGGCCGCACGCCGAACAGCGAAAAATGATCGATGGCTTTTTCATGCTCAGTGTATGGTATACGAGGGGGCGGGCAGGTTCAATAGCATGACGCTTACTAGGTTGCTATTCTATTTTTTCGAGTTTCCCGGCCTTGAATAGCTCATAATTTTCCCGGGCGGTCTTGCCGGGGACGCCTGCAAAGAGCTTCATCGTGCTTCTTGCAAGAACAGCCATGGCTTTGGGGCCGAGCTGGGCGCCGATATAGACCGTTGCGCCTGAATTCACCACCGCCTGGCCAGCCTGAACGCCTGCTCCGCCTGCCGCGTTGACATTGCTCGCGTTGTCGATCCATGACCATTGGTCTGTTTCTTCTTCGTATACCACAAAACCCGCGGCTCTGCCAAAGCGGTCATCGAGGAACGAATCCTTGCCTTTGTTTTCGCTTGCGCTGAATATGATCTTCAATTTGCCCCCCATAGTTGTTTTAGTCATAATTGCCGTTATTGCCATTTCTGAAATCGTTCCAATATCGAGCGCCATGTCTGTGTTAAGGCTGAGGTTATGCGCTCGTCGTCAGTTTCTTCTAGCACTGTTTTGCCATTACGCACAGCGCGCACAAAATCAGAGGAGAGAGGAATTGCGCCCCAGAAATCATTGCCGGTCTGCATCGTTATTGCTTCGATTTTTCTGCTCAGCACTTCATTGATATCAGCACGATTGACAAGTACACCCCCAGGGATTTTCAGCTTTCTGGCCATTTCCATGGCGCGCTCCAGGTCGGAGACACCGGAACGCGTGGGCTCTGACACGAACAGAATGTAATTGGTGCCTGTCGCAGCGGCGATTGCAGGGCAGCTGACACCCGGTGGGCCGTCGATGATAATCACTTCGGCGCCCTTTTCTTCCGCGATTTCATCGGCGAGGCGGCGCACCTGCGTCGAAAGCTTACCTGAATTCTCAGCGCCGATGGACAGCTCGGCATAGACAATTGCGCTATCAAATCTGCTTTGGCCAGTGAAAATGTCGCCGCTTTTGCGCTCGACCATGGAAATTGCATTGAAAGCACATACGCGTGGGCAATAGCCGCATCCTTCGCACGAAGCTGCTTCGATTCGATATTTCGGACCCGCCTTTTCGATGGCATCAAAACGACACACTCTCGCACAGGCACCACAGCCAATGCAGGCTTCCGGATCAATGACAGCAACCATTCCGCCCGAATATTCCCGGCTCTGAATATTCTGTGCGCCTGCTACAAGAGCAAGATTCGATGCGTCCACATCACAGTCGCAGAGCACCGCGCGTTTGCCGGCAAGATAACCGAACGAAGCCGCAACGGAAGTCTTCCCTGTCCCGCCTTTTCCGGAGAGTATCGCGATACGTATCATGGCTGGCCTCCTGCTCTGACCTTTAAAAGCCATGATGCAATCCTGGAGAGCGCGTGTTCGAGCGCCGGGAATGCGCCTACCGGAATGTTGCCTTCAGAATACGACTGCGCAAGTCTAGAGTTGTAAGGTATCCGAGCGATGATGGGCACCTTCTCCTCATTCGCAAATTTCTCGATGCCTGCATACCCGGGGCTGTCTTTATTGATCACAAGGGCGCAGGGTTTGCGGCTCGCTTTTGCAAGCTGGTATGCAAGGCTCATATCATGCAGGCCGAACGGGGTTGGCTCTGTCACGAGAATGACCGCGTCGGATTTGATCATTGCTTCGCGAGAGGCACAGGCGGTTCCAGGCGCTGCGTCGAAAACAAGCCATTGAATGCCTGCGGTCTGCGCTTCTCGCAAGGCCTTGTCGCGGGTCTGTCTCACGAGGGTTGAGGCGATTTCCTGGCCGATATCGAGGCGTCCTTCAATAAAAACAAGATTCTCGTTGACGGAATATTGTTGAATCTGGCCGATTTTTGCCGGTACCATGGAAAGCGCGGAGGCAGGGCAAAGGTCCGAGCACGCATAACAGCTGTGGCACAGTTCCGGAAATACAATAATGTACTTCGGGAGTGCTGCGATTGCGTTGAATTTGCAGAAGCCTTGGCATTTACCGCAAAAAATGCAGAGGTCCTCCCTCCATTTCGGCCTGTACACAACTGCATCGACCGAATCCTTACGCTGTTTTTGCAGGAAAAGGCCCGCATTCGGCTCTTCGACATCGAGGTCAGCAAGAAGCACTTTCTCACCACGCCTGGCGAGTTGTGTCGCAAACGAGACGGCCACCGTTGTCTTGCCAACGCCGCCCTTGCCGCTCATGATAGTGACTGTCAAGATTAGGTTCCTTTCGCTCGCTCTATGATTGTTCCTGCTTCCCAAAGACAAATTCGGACGGAAGCACATATTTGCGGTTTTGATAGCTGATAATTTTGAATTTTCCGCTCGCGATTAGCCGGTCGAGCGTTCGCTGTGCGAAGTATGCTTCGATCGTTCGTGCTTGGGCAATCCTCAGAGGGTGGCGCCTGCAGATTTCAGAGATAGCTTCTACAGCGCTATGAAATTCATCTAGCCCAAAACTGCCTTCTTCAAGCTGCGTCACATTTTCTCCGCCGAACAGCGCAAGGGCCTCGAGTATAGTTTCCGGTCGCGGCATGTGTACCCATGGCTCGGCAGGAGGCCTTGTGGGAGCCATCACATAGGTTCGCTCCGGATGGACACTGTCGATGAGGGTCTTCAAGCTTTTCATGGCTTCGGTATCCGTATTGACCATATCGACGAGCATGATTTCAGCCCAGATCTGCCCTTTGAACTCTGCGGCAAACTGTTGGATGCCTTGCCAGACCTGTTCAAACCGAAGACTACCGTGCGGCCGGTGCATACCCTTGAAGGTGTCCGGATCGCTCGTTGCCATGGTGATATTGACCACATCGGCTTCGCGCAGATCCTGCCGCACATCTTCCATCCACAAGAGCGAGCCATTCGTGATCACTGCCACTTTATAAGGAAAGTTCTGTTTGCATTCGTGAATTAGAGCTCCGAGGTCAAGACTCAAAGTAGGCTCGCCATCTCCGACAAAGGTTATATAATCGATCTTGCCTTCATTCGCGCGCACCACTTTTTCGATATCGGCAAACACAGCTTCTTTTGGGAAGAAACTATGCCGCTTTGTTGTCAGGGTTTTTGTGCGGCCCAGCTGGCAATACACGCACGAGTAGCTGCATGTTTTTTCGGGAATCGGACTTACACCGACTGATCGGCCTAACCTGCGCGATGGAACCGGGCCGTACGCATACATGGGCTACCTCCCGCCTCTTCCGCCGCCAAGACCTCTCCCATGCCCTTGCCCTCTGCCCAAACCACCGCCGCCCATGCTTCGACCTAGGCCTCGCCCCATGCCTTGCCCGCGCATCGCAGGATTTTCCGAATTCGGCCGTATGGCCTGGCGGGGACAAACATCGAAGCAAATGCCACAATAGGTACATTTGGCATTATCGATCACTGCAACATTCTCTGAATTCATGGCAATTGCGTCGACAGGGCATTTTGGCACACAAATGCCACAACCCGAACATTTCGAAGCATCAACCCATGGCATTCTCACCTCCTTCTACTGAATCCAGCAGAAATGCATTTCCAACGACAGCAGCAGAGAGCTTAGTTATTAGCATATGCCAATAATATCACTATACAATGGTCCTGTCAAATGCCAAAGAGGGCGTTATGGCTGCGGGGACTCCTCAAATTGAGTATTGAATAACAGTTTATCTGGGCACTAGGTGCGCGACCTGATATTGCTGCTTCCGCAGTGAGGGCAATTATGCGGCGTTTCGCTTCCGGAAGGCATGTTCCATTCCTGCCGGCAATCGAGACAGACAAAAGATCCACCGGAAATATCCACGAATCCGCCTTCAATGCGAAGCGCCTTGCCGTTGACAAGCACATCGGCCACCTTTTTGCGCGCTGATGCGATAATGTTGCCGAAGGTCTGCCGCGAAACGCCCATGAGTTTCGCTGCGTCTTCCTGATACTTCCTCTCCAGGTCCGCAAGCCGGAGCGCTTCCAGTTCATCAAGTGTCAAAATGACTTCCTCCAGCTCGCGCTGAGGGATCCCTGCGGGCTTGAATATGTTTGTAATGGGGCGTCCGTTGATTATCCTGTATTTCATGGGCCTTGGCATAATGGACCTCTCCGGGGATGGTTTTCAAAACGTACTATCAGATTGAAATACTAAAGCATCGCTTGTCTAGTAGGAGCCGCGCCTTCTTTACTTTCTTTACCTTCTGCGCCTTCCTTTCCTTGCTCACCTTCCTTTCGTTCCCCTCCTTGCCCCCCTCGGCCCGGAACCGTTACTGTATCTCCATGGCCACAATTATTCTCAAATCCAAAGAAGATATCCGCATCCGCCGGGGGCACCCATGGATCTATGACAACGAAATCGCACGCGTTGAGGGCGAGCCGGAGCCCGGCGGCGAGGTCGAAGTGCGCGACGCGCGAGGGCTCCACGTGGGCTACGCGTTTTTCAATCCGAATTCAAAAATTCGTGCGCGCGTGTATTCACGGACCGCAAAGAAAGCTGATGAAGAGTTTTTTGTGCGCGCGTTCGAAGCGGCCTGGAAATGGCGCAAATTTTGTTTTGGTGAGCCTGCAATCGAAAGGCGCCTGAGCTTGCGGCTTGTCTATGGTGAAGCGGATTCGGTGCCGGGGCTTATTGTAGACGGATTCGTGGGTGCCACGGGTACTGAAGGCCTCTGGCTTTCTGTACAATTTCTGAGCCTTGGCGTTGAAATGCGCAAGGCAGAAATTCTGAAAGCCCTCCGCTCTGTTTTTAATCCTGATGGCATTGCTGAGCGATCCGATGCGCCTGTGCGCGCGCTGGAAGGCTTGCCTGAATCGGTCGGGGTTCTGTGGGGTTCCGTTCCCGAGCGCATTGTTATTGAAGAAAATGGTGCGCTGTTCGAAATCGATCTTCTGGGTGGGCAGAAAACAGGCTGGTTCCTTGACCAGCGGGCCAACCGCGCGGCAGCAGCAAAGTATGTCTCACGCGCACAGTGGGCGGATAGCCCAAACAAGGCTATCGGCGCGCGCGTGCTCGATATGTTCTGCAACCAGGGGGGCTTTTCTGTACTCGCAGCCAAAGCAGGGGCGGCTTCGGTGCTTGCGGTGGACAGCTCGCGTGACGCACTTGCCCTGCTCAGGAAAAATGCCGCGCTCAACAGCGTTTCCGATCGAATTACGATTGTGGAGGCCAACGCCTTCGATTATCTGCGCGACCTTGAAAAAATGGGGCAGCGCTTCGACCTCATTATCCTTGATCCGCCTGCCTTTGCAAAAAACCGCGCAGCCCTCGAAAGCGCTCGCCGCGGCTACAAAGAGCTCAACTTGCGCGCGATGCACCTTCTGGAGCGGGGCGGCGTACTTGTTACCTTCTCCTGCTCGCATTGGTTCTCTCCGGAGATGTTCGATGCCGTTCTCGCAGACGCAGCCTTTGATTCGAACCGGCGTTTGCACATCCTCGAAGAGCGAACACAGGATCTCGATCACCCCATCCTGAGCGGTTATGACGAGTCGCGCTATCTGAAATGCAGGATTGTGCAGGTAGTGTGAACGCGGCCTACAGCGCCTTCACCTTCGAGACCGATTCGAGATAAACCCCGAAGAGCCTCGAAAGCTGGCCTGCCTCTGTATATTGAGTGCCGGCTTTTTTATTGAAAAATTCGATAAAGCTCTGCATCTCTTCTGGTTTTTCCGAATAGAGAGCCGAAGCAAATGCAGCGCGGTACAGCCCCTTTTCGGCCAATTCCATAGTCGAAAGGCGGCCGAATTCCTTCTTTGCCTTGGCGTCAACTATTGCGGTGTCGCCATCGTATCCGATGCAGAAAACAAAATCTTCGCGGGAAATCATACTCACTCCGTAGTTCTAAAGATAACAAAGAAAACGGCAAATGGTCAGGGGGCGCCTTCGCAACCGCGCTCATGCAGACAAAAAAGAGCGCAGACACGCCGCGGCGCTGCGCTCTTTTTGATGCGAAAAGTCCTGTTCAGGCGGCTAATTCAATCCATCGGCGAGAATGAGTCCTTGCTCGCACCGCACATCGGGCAGACCCAGTCATCAGGCAGCTGGTCGAACGGGGTGCCTGCTGGAATCTTACCGTCGGGGTCACCTTCAGCAGGATCATAAATGTAGCCGCATACATCACATACGTACTTCTTCATGGAGCGCTCCTTTCAATTCTGCTTCGTTTCTATGCTTTCCACAACCCGTGAAGATTGCAGTACTCTCTTGCCTGTACCTTTTCAGCCTTTACAGGGAAGAAGGCTTTGGGTTCCTGCCCTGGAGCAAGGAACGCGCGATACGAATTGCCATCAGCAAGCAGCTCGATCCATTCAATGTAATGCTTTTCTTCCATCGGATGCGGCACCGAGCCGACCTTGACCCACCACCCGTCCTTCGTCTTCTCCAGAACCGGGACATGTTTTTCTTTTGCGGCATCGGTTGTGTTTTCAACAAAGAGCTTCATCGGTTCGCCGCAGCATACGAGTTCGCCTTCGCCTTCATGCAGCACTTCAACGATATTGCCACATTTCATGCATTTGTAAATCTGCTTTTTCTGTGTCATTTCTAACCTCCATTCAGTTTGCGAAGCCGGCAGTCCGCCGGCTTTCTTCTTACCAATTCTCGCCCAAAAGCTCGAAATACGCTTGTGGATGCGCGCAAGCCGGGCATACCTTGGGCGGCTCTGTCCCTTCAAAGAGATACCCGCAGTTGAGGCAGCGCCACACTACTTTCTTGTCGCGCTTGAAAACTCTGCCGGCATCGATATTGGCCATGAGGGCTTCGTACCGCTTTGCATGCTGTTTTTCGGCTACCGCAATTGCTTCGAAAACAGCCGCGATAGCATCGAACCCTTCTTCGCGCGCTACTTTTGCAAAGCCGGGATACATTTCCTTCCATTCGTAGTTCTCGCCGCTAGCCGCTTCGGCCAGGTTTTCGCGCGTGGTACCGATGACTCCTGCAGGAAATTCAGCGGTGACCTTTGCGGTTCCGCCTTCCAGGAACTTGAAAAGGCGCTTGGCATGTTCCTTTTCCTGATTCGCGGTTTCCTCGAAGATCAGTTGGATCTGGATGAATCCTTCTTCCTTTGCTTTTGATGCAAAATACGTATAGCGGTTGCGCGCCTGCGATTCGCCGGCAAATGCAGTAAGAAGATTCACTTCAGTTTTTGTGCCCTTCAGACTTTTCATAGTTTCCTCCTGTGGTTCGTCTGATAAAATTCTAATACACCAAGCTGTCTTGTTGTATTATATGCCACTCGATGCCCGAACGCAAATACACCGCCAAGGATTGAATCAGAAAATCTTGCGCGCGCGTCTTTACTGTAGGAGACAGCAGTATGGAAGAATGGCAGGCTTATGAAAAAGCAGCGCTGAGCATCGAAAGCAGCACCTCGCCGTTGGATATCCGCGAGCGAATGGTGCGCTTCGGCAGTGGTTCCATATCGAATCTTGATCTTGTGGTCGCGATTCTTGGTACAGGAATACCTGGCAAACCGGTCCGAAGGCTTGCGAGGGAAGTGCTCGATCAGATCACTCAGAGTACGCATTCCTTCGATATCAATAAATTGATGGTGATTGCCGGCATGGGAGAAGCAAAAAGCTGTGCCGTTGCGGCAGCAATCGAACTGGGCCGTCGCATCTTCTCGACACGCGGCACGCGGATTACCATGCCCAAGGACGCATATCCGCTCCTCATCCATTTCGCAGATCTGCGGCAAGAGCATTTTATTGTCATATCGTTAAATGGCGGCCACGAAGTCAATGCGGTGCGGGAAATTACCAAGGGATTGATCAACAAGACAGTTGTCCACCCACGCGAGGTCTTCGCTGATCCTATAACCGACAGGGCCTGCGCGGTCATTGTTGCGCATAATCATCCCAGCGGGAATCTCGAACCTTCAGAGGAGGATTTGGACATCACCAAGCGCCTGCGGCAATCGGGAGACATTTTGGGCATTCCGGTGCTGGATCATCTTGTGTTCTCGGAAACAGGATATTTCAGCTTTGTGGAACATGGACTGATTGCGCCGACAAAATAAAAAGGCGCACTGCCGGATTGCGACAGCGCGCCGCTTAATAACAATACCGCGACAAGGCTCAAATAATGCCGAACTTCTTCCCGGCTTTTTCGAAGATATCGAGCGCGCGCTGAAGTTGTTCCTTGGTATGCGTCGCCATGTACGACGTGCGCAAAAGCGCCATGCCTTCCGGCACCGCTGGGCTTATGACAGGGTTGGTGTAGACGCCGCCGTCGAAGAGCTCTTTCCAGAAGCGGAAGCAGGTCTCGTCCTCGCCGATGATGACGGGGATAATCGGCGTCTGCGTGTTGCCGATATTGAAACCAAGCTCGCGAAAGCCTTTCATCATGAAGTGCGCGTTCTCCCAGAGCCGCTGGACATGCTCAGGCTCGGTCTCCATGACTTCGAGCGCAGCAAAGGCAGCCATCGCATTCGGCGCCGGCAACGATGCCGAGAAAATGAAGGAACGCGCGGTATGCTTGATGTAGTTGATGACATCCTTGTCTCCTGCAACAAAGCCACCGAGCGAAGCAAAGCTCTTCGAGAACGTTCCCATTATAAGATCAACCTTGTCAGTAAGCCCAAAATGCCATGCGGTTCCGCGTCCACCACCGAGCACCCCAAGCGAATGCGCATCATCGACATAGAGCCGCGCACCGTAGCGATGGCAAACATCGACAAGTTTCGGCAGGTCCACGATATCGCCGCCCATGGAGAACACACCATCGACAACGACCATTGCGCCGGATTCCGGCGGAATTTTCTGGAGAATGCGCTCGAGCTGGTCGAGGTCGCCGTGAACATAGCGCTTCATCTCCCCTATGCCAAGTCTGCAGCCATCGACGATCGATGCATGGTCATCCTTATCGGTAATAACCACATCATTGCGTCCGATAAGGGCGGATATCGCTCCTAGGTTCGTCTGCATGCCAGTAGAGAATACTAGCGCCGCATCCTTGCCGACAAAGGCTGCGAGCCTCGCTTCAAGCTCCTCATGCAGCTTGAGCGTGCCGTTCAGAAAGCGACTGCCCGTGCACGATGGGCCGAATTCTTCAAGAGCCTTACGCGCAGCTTCCCTGACCTTGGGATGCATCGTAAGGCCAAGATAGTTGTTGGAGCCGATCATGATAAGGCGGCGGCCATGGAAAACAGCCTCGGTTCCTTCAAGCCCGTCGAGCGGCTGGAAATAGGGGTAAAGCCCCTTTTCCATGGCCTGTTTGTCCAGGTCGAAATCGAAACATTTTTGAAAAATGTCCATAGGTGGACCTCCCTGTTGCGCGCAGATTCAGTCTGCAACGCGGTTCGCCGGAAGCATAAGCGCCGCCGGAGCGCACAGGCTGTATATCAAGACCTGTGCCGCTACTTTGATTGTAATGGTTTGACAAAAAGGAATCAACTTGTCAGGGGAAAGCGCTATTTTTTTGTGTCGTCTTGTTTTTTGCGGCTGAACATGCTCTTTAGCAATACGCTGAAGTTGACCTTTTTCTTCTCGTGCTCTGCTGTTTTCTGGACGCCGGAAAAGACGAAGACATCACTTTCCTTCCCAGTCACAAGAAGCACATCCCCTGCCTGAAAGCGATATGCGATATCGAGATCGTTGAAAACGCCTTCAGCTTCTTCGTTGACATTTCTCTGCAAAGAATGCTTGACCGCCACAACATTGACATGGTGCTTGCGCCGCAAGTCTGTCTCTATTACGGTCTTGCCAAGAACAAAATCCGGCGCGATCACTTCCGCAAGCACGAGGTCACCGCTTATCGGCATGAAATTGGTCAGGGACGAAGAAAGCACCAGCGGAGTAATCCTGGTGGCGGCTTCTCTGTCGGAATTCACAACCCGCGTAGCTCCCACGAGGCGCAAAAGCTCTTCATATTCCTCGGAATTGGATTTAACGATAATTTCAGGCACACCGAGCTTTTTCAAACGGAACGTCACAAGCAAAACCGCGGCGCCATTGGATTCGACATCGACAATGGCCACATCGACAGGGTCATGAAACACTCGTTCGAAAGCTTCCCCATCGAGCAAATTCATTGTATATGCAGTCGAAACCATCTCCTTGACGTGTTCGATCCTTGCCTGGTCATCGTCCACCGCAATTATCTGATCAGTAATTTCAGCAATGCGCTCCAGCATTGACATTGCGAAAGACCCAAGTCCGACAAATGCAAATTGCCGCATAACGCACCATCCTTCCCAATATTAGAATACTCTATAATAAAATATCCGCCCGCGGAGACCTGGCATACCGTTCTGTTGAATATTTCGAGCTCGGAATTGCCATCGCGAAGAGGCCAACCCTGCCCATGAACATTGCGCTTACCAGAGCAAGCTTCGAAACAGCCGACAGATGCGGCGTAATGCCAATTGAAAGTCCGACTGTACCAAAGGCGGAAACACTCTCGAATATAGCTGTTTCGATCCCGAGCGGATTCCCGTGCACTTGCTCGGCAATCAACAACACTACAGTCACTGCCAGCACAATAATTACCGCCCTTACAACAACCGCTGCTGCTTTGAAAATCGAATACGGCATTACAGCTCTATTTCGATCCACAAGAACGCCCCCTCCTTCGCGAAATCTGAGGGCAACAAGCAGCATGAGATAAAATGTTGTTGTCTTGATGCCGCCGCCAGTCGATCCCGGAGAAGCGCCGATGAACATGAGTATGATGGTGACGAACTGGGCCGCGCTCGTCAATTTGGCCTGCGGCACTGTATCGAAGCCTGCTGTTCTCGATGTAACAGACTGAAAGAAAGAAGCCATTATCTTCGATGCGCCGCTCATTCCCTTGAACGCGTGATTGTTCTCGAGAATGAAGAACAGGATCGCTCCTATAATGATAAGGCCCACACTCGTGCGGAGCACAATCGAAGAATGATACGTCAGATGCAGCTTTTTTTTCTGTATCAGCCTCGCGATATCTTGCAGAACAATGAAACCCAATCCGCCGCAGATGATCAAAATCATTGTTACTACATTCATCAAAGCTTCATCGCGGAAATTCTCCATTCCGGATCTCAGGGTCGAAAAACCGGCATTACAAAAAGCCGATATCGCGTGAAACAGCGAATCGAACAGCGTATAGCCGCTCCTGGAGAGTACAGGCCATATAATCAGCGTTCCCAGCAGCTCGAATCCTGCTGTCCAGCCTATAATTTGCGTAATGATCTTTCTCGTGCGGAATTCGACCGAAGGTACAGTATAATCGCCCGTAAAACCCCGCGTAATAACGGAAATTCTTTTGCGCGGAGAGAACAGGTACAGGGTGGAGAACGCGATAATCCCCAGCCCGCCCAGCTGAATCAGCAAAATCAGCACAAACTGCCCAACGCGCGTCAAGGAAAGTGTATCGACTGTGGTCAAACCAGTCACGCACACGGCGCTCGTCGCGGTAAAAAGAGCATCAACAAAACGCATGCTCCCGGTCTTCGTCGCGAAGGGCATGGAGAACAGAATGGTGCCAGCAGCAATAAGTCCAGTAAAATAAAGAATGAGGAGCGATTTTTCTTTCCCGATCTGGATGCGAATACTCACGCTGGTCTCCTGGTACTATAGTAGACAAAATACCTGCGCTGCTCAATCGGCCATTGCCAGTATGCGGTTCCTCTCCTATACTTCTAGCGATGAAAATAGCAATTCTTGGCGCAGGCCTGCTTGGTTCATTGATAGCCCACGAGTTGATCACCGAGAACCGCGATGTCGTCATCATTGAAAAGAATCCGAATGTCGCAAAAGCCATATCGAACGACCTCGATTGCATTGTCGAAGAAGGCGATGGGGAACGTCTCGATACGCTCATGTCAGCAGGCGTAGCCGATGCCGATTGGTTCATTGCCTGCACTGGCAGCGATGAAACCAATATTGTTTCCTGCGGCATCGTCGCTGAAGCCTTCAAGAATGTCAAAACAATAGCCAGAACGCGCAATCCCTATTTCGCGTCCTTCAAAAATACCGGAAAGCGAATTTTGGGCGTCGACTACATCATCAACCCGGAGGCGGAAACCGCGGAAGCCATTGCGCGTATTATTTTCCGCGGCATGTCGCCTGAAATCATCGACGTAAAGGAAGCGGGCATTCAGTTGAGGCGAATCCATTGCAGCTCGCAGGCCCGAATCATCGGCAAACCGCTTTCAGACGTGCGGTCGCTTATTGGCCCTGAATTTATGGTGCCTGCTGTCATGAGAAAAGGGGAGCTCATTGTCCCTGCAGGCGACTTTGTGTTTGAAGAAGATGATTCCGCATATATTCTGGGTGAGCCCAGCTGGCTCGACCGGCTTTTTGGCCCCTGCAAGAGCACATTGAGAAAATTCAGTTCCTTGGTGATTTTTGGAGCGGAAGCGCTGACATCGCTTCTTCTTCAGGAGCTCGGTATTGAGCAGATTGTTGCTCATACGCGGCGTTCAAGGGATAGGGGCGCGCTTTCATTGCTGGGGAATCCGAGGATCAAGGTAATCGACGGCAATCGCGAAGCATTGAAAGCGCTTTCCACAACCTTCCCCGATATCGAGCCCATAAATCACCAGATGAGCGAAGAGCGTCTTATAGATGAAGAAAATATCGGCAGCGCAGACATTGTGCTCTGCCTCACCTCGCATCAAAGCATCAACATTCTGACCGCTCTCCTTGCCCAGGAGGCAGGAGCCCGCCGCACGCTTGCCCTTGTCACGAATGATCTCTACAGCAATATTCTCGACCCGCTCAATATCAATATCGTGATCAACGAAAAAACCGTAGTATCAGGCACAATTCTGGACAGAGTCCGAAAGGCGAAAATACGCAGACTATACAGCTTCCCCCGCAATGAATATGAGCTCATCGAAATTCAAATTTCAAAATCGTTTGAGCGTCTTGGCTTCGAAATACGCAACTTGAATCTGCCAAAGGGATTCCTCGTGACGTTTATTATTCATGAAAGCAAAACGATTGTGCCGACAGGAGATACCCGCATCCAGGAAAATGACCTGGTAGGGCTTATTGTCAAAAAAGAGCAGATTGGCAGGCTCGAAAGTATTTTCGGAGCGTAATATGCACCTCAAATCAATTCTCCGGATGCTTTCCGCTATTCTCATGATTGTTTCGCTTTTCATATTGGCATGCGGTTTTTTTTCCATCACAGAAAAGAATCAGGTGCGTGTGATCGTCTCGTTCTTTATTCCTGCCGGGGTGGGGCTGGCTTTTTTTCTTTTCATGCTCTTCATTTGCCGCAAGGATTCTAAACCTTTTCTTACAAAGCGCGACGGGTTTTTATTTGTCACCCTGAGCTGGGTATTCGCGTCGGCAATCGGCGCCCTGCCTTTTGTACTGTCCGGGTACATTCCTTCCTACATCGACGCATTTTTTGAAACAATGTCGGGATTTACCACGACGGGAGCGAGCATTCTGACCAACATCGAGGTCCTTCCGCGCGCGCTCCTGCTCTGGCGTGCCACCACGCATTGGCTGGGAGGAATGGGCATTGTCGTACTGCTTGTCGCCATTCTGCCCACGCTCGGCTTCAGCGCGATTCGGGTAATTGAAGCGGAAGCGCCAGGGCCGTCTATCGATCGTATCGCGCCGCATATCTCAAGCACAGCAAAAGTGCTCTGGCTGATTTATCTCGGGCTGACCGGGCTGGAAGTGCTCTTGCTGGTTATCGGCGGAATGACACTCTTTGATGCGATATGCCATGCCTTTGCGACGATGGCCACAGGCGGTTTCAGTCCGAAAAACGCAAGTGTGGCCTATTACAATTCGGGCTTTGTGCATGCAGTGATCACGATTTTCATGTTTCTGGCCGGAATGAACTTCACATTGCATTATCGTCTGCTTAGCGGGAATTTAAGGAGTATTCTGAAAGATACTGAATTCAGAGTATATTTTGCGATTTTTGCTATTTCATCGGTTATTATTGGTGTGGATCTGCTTGTATCCGGAATGTACCGGAATTTCGGAGAATCTCTGCGATTTTCTTCATTTCAGGTTTCATCGATTCTCACAACGACGGGATTCGCGACTGCGAACTTTGGACAATGGCCGGAAGTTTCTCAGACCATTCTTTTCTTTTTGATGTTCATAGGCGGGTGCGCGGGATCAACTGGCGGCGGTATCAAAGTGATCCGTATTGTCGTGCTGTTCAAGATGGCAGTAACCGAAATGCGCTATGTCGCGAATCCGCGGGGAGTGTATGCGATATTTTTGGGGAACAAGGCGCTTCGCAAAAATGTGATTTATGATATTGCAGCGCTGGTGTTTCTGTATTTTGCGTTCTTTTTTATTTCTGTTATTGTGATCAGTTTTTCAGGTGTGGATATTTTGACAAGCGTGACCGCGGTCATCGCAAATCTGGGAAACATTGGGCCTGGGCTGGGCAAAGTTGGACCTGCGTTCAACTATGCGTTCTTTCCGTGGTGGGCAAAGTTGTGGCTTGCGTTCGCGATGCTGGTGGGAAGGCTTGAAGTGTACACGGTGCTCATTCTGTTCTCGAGGAAGTTCTGGCGATCGTTTTGAGATGGCGCGCGAACACCAGCGCGACGAGCCAGTGCACTGAAGCCCTGCGCGGGGCTGATTGCTGACTGGCGCGAAGCTGATTG
>WESA01000018.1 GCA_009768935.1 Rectinema subterraneum | reverse complement strand
TTTTTCTGGGGAATTTTGACGATTTTTCTGGCCATTCCAGTTTGATCTTTCTGGGGAGTTTTAGCTTACATTACACAGGTTGGATTGTTGGCGTTGCAAACGCGATCAACTTCATCGACGGGCTTGACGGCCTTGCGGGCAGCATTTCGTTCATTGCGGCGATGGCGTTTGGCATTTTCTATTATCAATCTGGCGATGCATCGAGCTCGTTTTTGTGTCTGAGTGTCGCAGGCGCAGCAGTCGGGTTTTTGTTCTTCAATTTTCCGGCGCCAAGGGCTAAAATATTCATGGGCGACTCAGGGAGTCTTTTTCTTGGCTTTTGCCTGGCCGTTATGCCGTTTTTGGGGCAGGCGCAAGCAGGAGCGGTGGGGATAGGAGCCGGAACTCAGGGAGCCCAGGCAGGGCTTGGCCTTATCCCGTCCATAACATTGCTGGGCTTGCCGGTTTTCGACGCGCTCAGGGTCATCGCGCTCAGAGTGCGCGAGGGTGTAAGCCCGATGAAGGCGGACCGCCAGCACATCCATTATCTCTTCGCTGACTCGGGCTATAGACCGCTCGCGGTGATCGGAGTACTGGATGTTGCAGCAATCATGCTTGTGGCGGCGGTATTCCTTGCCGCATCCATGCCGCAGAGCCTTGGGTATTTGCTCATGTTGATTTCGATTGGGATTCTTTTCATCCTCTTTCGCTACGCGATGTCGCTGAAACCTGACAAAGCAAGCTAGCATATCCACCATGATTCCCGAAAAAGTGCAGAAGATTCTGGACCGACACAATCTCAAAGCGCTCGAGTTCGAACCGGGTTCGACCCCCACCGCCGAAACCGCCGCGCAGCGCATCGGCGTGCAGACCGG
This sequence comes from Rectinema subterraneum, assembly GCA_009768935.1. Taxonomy (GTDB): domain Bacteria; phylum Spirochaetota; class Spirochaetia; order Treponematales; family Rectinemataceae; genus Rectinema; species Rectinema subterraneum. The sequence continues at coordinate 46,525 of WESA01000018.1, read as the reverse complement.
TCAGATTGCGAAGTCACTGCTTTTCAAAGGCAAGTCGGGGCGGGTGGCGATGATAGTCTGCGCAGGCGACGCGCGCATCTCATCGAGAAAAATGAAGGCACTGTTCGGCGAAAAAATGTCGATGACGGATGCCGATGAAACATTCGCGTTGACCGGTTTTCGCCCCGGTGGAGTCTGCCCCTTTGGAATCGAAAACATTGAGATATTCATTGACGAAAGCCTTGCGCGCTGGGATACCATCTATCCGGCCGCCGGGAACGATGCCACCGGCGTCCCCATAACCGTGCAAATCCTTATCCAGGCAACAAATGGCCAACCCTGCGACCTCTGCGAATGACAGAAATCCATATTGAATTGCTCAACTATTTATTTTCAGCATAATGAATTCATACACAATACGTAATGTTTTCTATATTGACAGCGCTGCATGCTTCATCCAGAATGTGAAACAAGATCATGAGCAGAGAACGTTTTTTTGACGACCGGCAGCGCATAATCGATGCGGCAGTATCGCTCATCAGCGAGATCGGGTACGAGAATTTCTCGACTCGGCGCCTTGCCGCAAAGCTCGGTATATCGCCGATGACGCTGTATAACTATTTCGAAAACAAAGAAGAAATTGTGCAAGCCACGATCGCCGATGCGTACGGCAAAGCGCTCTCGGCGATTCAGAATGAACTCAAGGAATACTTTGAAGGCGACGTAGCATGCCCCCTCAAGGGGTTTGTCGAAATCGGCCGGAAGCTCAAGGATTTTTCTGTGCAGTATCCCAAAATGTACGCGCTCCTTTTTATGATGGACCTGCGCCCGTACACGGATCATCCATCGATACAATCGCGCTATGAATATGCGTTCCGCAAAACCGCCGAGCGCCTTCTGGACAAGAGCATCGAAGAAGAATTGCATCGCCATATCTACCTGTATGAAGTGCTTGCTGGCGCGCTGGTTCGGAATTTTCACAGCGGGTGCGGGCCAGTCGATGAGCAAACATTCGAAGCACATCTTGCGCTGGCCTACGATCGACTCTTAAAGCCCTTCGAGCAGTATTTCGCAGAGTGTGAAAAAGCCCGATGATATTCATCCATCGCCAGCCTCAAAGCGCGCGCAGCATGCTCCTCGAACGGGCATTCCGGCGGGCGGGCGTAAAAGAATCCTCAGACAGCGAACAACCGCGATTCATTACCCGCCAGTATGCGAAGAGTCTTCTTTCTGCGGAACCGCCCTTGCATATTCGTGCACGGCTCGGCGTGCAGAGCATTGCAGTAGCTGGCTCTCGCGTCCATGTGCTGACGCCCCGTTTCGAAGGCTGTGCGCGGTGCATTCTGTATCTGCATGGCGGCTCGTATGTGGCGACGTTTACGCGCCAGCACTGGAATTTTCTGGCGAAGCTGGCCGAGCGAACCAAAAGCGTCATTATTGCGCCGGATTATCCGCTTGCGCCTGAGCATCGGTGGGCGGATGCGTATCGGATGCTGTTCGCGCTGTGGGAGAGCATAGGCTTGGCGCTGCCGCACAAGGACGTCGTGCTGATGGGCGATTCGGCTGGCGGCGGGCTTGCGCTCGGCTTTGTGCAGGCGCTGCGCGATGCACATCTGACCATGCCCGCGTCGGTGATTATGTTGAGCCCCTGGCTCGATGTGACAATGGAAAATCCGCACATCCAAACGCTCGACGAGGTTGATCCGTTTTTGAGCGTGGAAGCCCTGCGCAAAGCCGGTGCAGCCTGGGCCGGCGGCTCCAACCCCCGCCGAATGGAAATAAGCCCAATCTACGGCCATTTTGAGGGCCTTCCCCCGATGAGCCTCTTTATCGGAACCAAGGATATCCTGTGGGCCGACTGCCGCCGCCTTCGTGATATCTGCCTCGTTACCGGCGCCCATCTCGATTATTATGAATACGAGCACATGATGCACGTCTGGATGCTCATGCCAATCCGCGAATCCAAGCAGGCGCTCGACCAGATAGCCGGCATCCTGACAACCCAACCCGAGTGCGCCTCACACGATGCCGTCCAAAAATTTAAGACTTGGGGTCAGACCCCCTCTTAAAAATTCTGCAGGGGGTCAGACCCCTAAGGGAGAAAGCCAATGAAAACTTTTAAGAAAAGGGGTCAGACCCCCATTTTTTACTTTATGATAGCAGCCTTGATGCTGACAGGCGTGCAGGGCGCATGGGCGCAGATGCCAGGCTCCCCGGCACCCCAGCTGCCGAGCTCCCCAAGCGCCGTCGAAAAGCGAAGCATTCGCGTGCAGGGCCAGGCGTCGATGTCTGTCGAGCCGGATATCGCGATGCTCACGCTGGGTGTCGAAACCCAGTCCGACACCGCGGCCAAGGCGCAAGGGCAGCTCGCGGACCGCGCTTCGAAAGTGCTCGCGGCGCTGACCGGGGCGGGCATCGACCGGGCCAAAATAAAAACAAGTTACTATCGCGTCTCGCCGGTCTACAGCACAAAGCAGGACAAACAGAATGTCATTATCGGCTACAAGGCCGAAACCACGATTCAGGTTGAAATTTCAGACATTCCGGCTATGGCGGGCCTGGTGGACCTCACGATGAATGCCGGGGCGAATGCAGTTCGCTCGTTGAACTTTGATCGCAAAAACATGGAAGCATTCAAGGCACAGCTCATCGAGGCGGCGTGCAAGGATGCGCAGCTGAAGGCACAGGCTGCGCTGCGCGGGCTGGCCGGGAACGGAGCCGGGCTCAGGCTGGGCGCGCCGATTTCGGTGGACGTGCAGGATTCATTTTCCGCGCGCAATGCAGGCGAGGCTATGATGTTCAAAGCAGCAGCCAGCCCTGATTTTGTAAGCGCAGGCGAGCTCGAGATCAGCGTGGCGGTGGCGGTCGAATTCGAGATACTGGTCAACAGTAGCCACTGAGCCTCCAGATCTGCCTGTACCGGCCAGTCTGCTTGCACCATCCAGCCTGCCTCGATTGACAGAAAAGGCCTTGCGTGTCTCAAATGCTCGCATGCAACGACATCGAATCGGAGTAATCGACAGCGGCATGGGCGGCTTGACAGTGGTGCGAAGCTTGTGCTTGGCAGGAGTGCCGCTCGACATCGTCTACGTGGGCGACAACGCGAACGTCCCCTACGGAAACAGGCCCCTGACCGAAATTGTCGCGCTGACAGAGCGCATGCTCGATGTGCTGGACAGGCGCGGAGTTGAGGCGGTGGCCATTGCCTGCAACACGATTTCGGCGACAGTGGATATGCTCGAATCCCGAAGCAAAATTCCGCTTGTGGATATCATCCGGCCGGCGGCCAGAGCAATGGCCGGGCTTAGCGAGCTGCATGTAGGGCTGTTTGCGACTGAATTTACAGTTCAGTCGGGCCTGCATGCAAAACTTGTGCGCGAGTTGAATCCCTCTGTTGAGGTGCATGGCGTTGCCAGCGCGCGGCTTGCGGCGCTTATCGACTCGGTGCCCTGGGATGAAGCGGCGATTCGCGAGGAAATTGCATCTATGATTGCGAAAATGCGCAGGGTCGGGCCGGTGCGGACGGTACTTCTGGGTTGCACGCACTATCCGATTGTGCAGAACGTGTTCGAGGAGCTGGCGCCGGATATGCGGTTTATCGACCCGGCAGGGCTTCAAGCGAATGAAGTGCTGAGGGCCGTGGGGGTGGCGACCGCCCCAGCCAAGTCCCCACAGCTTGCCAGCGAGGAGAGCGCCATCAGCCTGGAAGTGATCACGTCGGGCGACCCAGCCGCCTATCGGCAAATGCTCGACAAGCTCGGCATTCCGCCCGCGCAGCGCTTTACCCAACTTTGAGAGCACTTGCAGCTGCCCGATAGTGGTGCGAAGCTTGTGCCGAGCAGGCGCGCCGCTCGACATCGTGAATCTGAGCCCCAATAATCATGTGCGAACAAGCCCTGTCTAGCGCACCCTCCAAGGGAGGCGTTCATGCAAATTGAACGAATTGACCCTTTTACTTGCCTCATTCCGGCGCACGATGGAATGCGCGTGCCTGCGCGCTTGTATGTCTCGGATCAGCTCTTTTCTCTTCTAAAGCAGGATAAAGCGCTTGACCAGCTTGTGAATGTGGCTCGTCTTCCTGGCATTGTGAGCTATGCGCTTGGCATGCCGGACATGCATCAGGGCTTTGCGTTTCCGATTGGCGGGGTTGCGGCCTTCGATGTGGATGAGGGTGTGGTGTCGCCGGGCGGTGTGGGGTTCGATATCAACTGCGGCGTGCGCGTCATTCTCACCTCCCTGAGGGAAGAAGAAGTGCGCCCGAAGCTCGATGCAATCGGCAAAAAGCTCTTCGCGCGCGTGCCGTCAGGGCTTGGCTCGAAAGGCCTTATACGCCTCAGCGCGAAGGAAGCTCGTGCTGCCATGGCAGAGGGCGTCCCCTGGGCGCTGGGCAAGGGGTTCGCAGAGCCGGCAGACCTGCGGGCAATCGAGAGTCATGGATGTCTTGAGGGGTCTGACCCCCTCGCGGTGAGCGATGAAGCGGTAAACCGTGGAAAAGAAGAATTCGGCACGCTTGGCGCAGGCAATCATTTTCTTGAAATCGATCGGGTGGAGCAGATTTTCGACCCCGAGACCGCACAAAAATTCAGCCTTTTCGAGGGGCAGGTCCTCGTCTGGATTCATACTGGTTCCCGGGGCCTCGGGCATCAAATAGCGACAGATTATATCGCGCGTATGCGGCCAAAAATGGCGCAGTACAAGCTCGAGCTTTTTGAACACGATTTTGTGAGCATTCCTCTGCGCGATCCGCTTGCGGGCGAGTATCTGGCCGCCATGGCTGCAGCAGCGAATTTTGCATGGATAAATCGGCAGATGATCACGCATGCGGTGCGCGAGGTCTTCTCAGAGGAGTTTGGAAAGCCCGCGGACTCGCTTGGCATGAGGCTATTATACGATGTAGCGCACAATATCGCCAAGTTCGAGGATCATATAGTGGGGAAGAGCGAAAGCCAGACACGCGGCACAATTTCCGCAGCACTAACCTCGCGCCGCCTCCTCGTCCACCGCAAGGGAGCGACGAGAGCCTTCCCTGCGGGACACCCCGAACTGCTCGATTTGGCGCACGACGCAGGCCAACCTGTCCTGCTTCCCGGCGACATGCTGCGCGGCAGCTATATCCTTGTCGGAACCGAGCGCGCCATGCGCGAGAGCTTCGGCAGCGTGGCGCATGGCGCAGGCCGCAAGATGAGCAGGCACGCAGCAGCAAAAGAGGTCAGCTTTGAGGCACTTTCGCGCCAGATGGGGCAGCAGAAGGTAAGGCTGCTTGCCGCCGACAAGCGCCTTGCTTGCGAAGAAGCTCCAGCTGCCTACAAGGATGTCGACGCCGTAGTGGAGACGGTGACAGGCTCAGGCCTCGCCAGGGTCGTAGCGCGCACGAGGCCCCTCCTCGTGATAAAGGGCTGAAATTACTGCTTCCAACCTTGTGCCACGCGAGAAGAGCACAGCTCGCCAAATCGCGCTGGGAAAATGGAATCTCGCAGACGCATCATCCTTTTCCAATCCCTGCTTCACATAAATGCATACTTGGGCAAATATTCAGTTTTCTCTTTCCCCGGTGTCTTCCAGCCTTTTTCCCAGGTCCGCTTAAGTGTTGCGGAGAGCCTTAAGCGACTCAGGAACATCCGCATGCCGCCGGTGAGTGAGTGGGCAAACTGCCGTACCCAGGAAGCAGGAATACCCGCCGCTTCGGCGTGGGAACCAGGACGGCTCCCTCGCGGCGCACGGATTCTGAACGGCTTGAGATAGTTGTGGGCAAGCAGGTAGAGTGCAAGGTGCATCATCCCGTTCGCAACATTTCGGTTGAAGCAGACTGTTTCCCGGTGATGGTGCGCGAGGTCCTTCCGGAGTTCGCGATCGATGTAGTTGGAAGAAAAGAGGGGATTATGGATGGTACGAGGGAGCTTTGACCAGATGGTCCAGTGGACGAGACGGCGTTCTTCGGTTTGGTTGCGGAATGCTTCAAGCCTGTGGAGCACGCGCCGGTAGTCAGGCTTTTCATCCGTGATGAGGACAAAGGGCCTATGAGGAGAAGGCGGCTGAAGGGCAAGGGCGCTTTCGAGCGTTTCGCGGAACGATTGTGCGATAGCTCCACGTTCCAGAGGACAGCGGGCATAGAGAAGGCTCGCCTTTTCTTTCTGGGCAGGTGTCATGGAACCCGACCTGCGACGGGATGCATGGCTGAAATCGAGGACGAACTGAGAGTGTGCCGTGATAGCGATGGGGATCTCGCTGGGGAAGTATTGTGAACCATCGAAGGAGACAAAACCATCGATACAGATATCATCGGTACTCACCCTGGCTGACAGCGCCTGTGCATGCAAACCGATCGCCTGACGGGCCAGACGATCGATGCGATTGGTAACCAGGCGCAAGGAAACAGAGAGATTGCGGCTTATGGCGCGAAGACTTTCTCCACTGGTGATGCGGCCGAGAACATCTGGCAGGGGGATTGGACGTTTCACATAATAGGACAGAGAAAAAGTCTGGGAAGAGAAGGTAGTATGGCATGCCCTGCACTGAAAGCGCTGAATACGGCCGAAAGCTTTGGTAGTATAAAAGCCCTTCGCCTTCGCCCATTTGCCTTTAGGAGCCTCCTTGTGCCAGCGACAACGAGGATTGGGACAGAAAGGGAATTGTTGCATGGGTAGTTACCTCCATGAAAAGAATAAGAAACCTTTTCATAGAGATAGATGCAGCAAATCGCCTTTCTGCTTCAGATTTGGAACAAGGTTGGAAGCATTAATGAAGCATTAACCTCCAGCCCACCCCGGCGCCTCCTCCCAGAACTCAGGCGACTCCCCATCCGCTGGCTCATAATCAGCCGACTCATATATCGAAAGAACGCTATCCTCCTGGCCTCCTGGTGCGCTGCCGGCTGCCATCCCAGCTGCCCGCACCGCTGCGCTCGCCTCAGCTTTGGCTGCTTCCTCGGGGTGCGCTGCTTTCCATTCTTCGATTCGCTTGTTTCTTAAGAACTTCGTCGCAACCGACGGGAACAATTCCAGCAGCAGTTGTTCTTTCTCATTCATAGCCAGGAGTGCACCCCCAGCCTCGGCCACGGGCGGGTTGGGCTGCGGCTTGTACTTGCTTGTATCGTACGGTGTTTCCTCGCGGGTGCCGCAGATTTTAAAACGAAACTCTGGGTCGACTGGCCAGGGGGTCTTGCCATAGGAGCCCGCAATGAGCTCGGCGAAATTTTTCGAAACATTGGTGTACAGGTCCTTGCCCTGGTTGATTGCGATCACGCAGTTGACGGCCTGGACGCCAACGATCTGGCTGGTTGGAGTGACAAGGGGCGGCAGCCCTGAGTCGAGCCGTACGCGGGGCACGATATGCAGCACTTCGTTCAGATGCTGTTCGAGCTTGGCTTCTTTGAGCTGTGCCATCATGTTGGTGTACATGCCGCCCGGAATCTGCGCGTGGCGGACAATCTCGTCGGGCTCGGGGTAATTGAATGCTTTTTCGATTTCCTGGCAGATAGCGAGGGATTTCTGGTACTTTCCGCCGACCGCGGCTTCCAGCGCATCATCGAAGAGCTTGGAGACCTGCGGCGGGAGGCTGTCTTTGGACAGGTCGAGCTCCGGAGGAAGTTTTTTATATTGGTCGTAGGCACTCAGTTCCTTGCGGATTTCGCGTAGACGCCTGTCTATTCGGGCGACTGCGGCATTGTCGACACCAGTGGCGATGCCGAGCCTATCGGCAAACACGCGAATGATTTCGTACGCAGGAGCAGCAGGACCGCCCGAGAACGAAAGCACCGCCGTATCGACGATATCGACGCCGTTCACCATTGCCGCGAGGAGACTCGCGACGCCAAAACCCGGCGTGCAGTGCGTGTGCAGATCCACTGGTATTTCGAGCTCGTTCTTGAGGGCTTTGATGAGCTGAGCTGCTGCGACCGGGTCGATGAGCCCGGCCATGTCCTTGATGGTGATCATGTCCGCGCCGAGCGCCGCGAGTTCCTTCGCTTTTTTGACGTAATAATCGACGGTGAAAATCTTCGGCGGGATCTTCTTACCTGAAAAGAGCGCGTTCACCCTGTCCCTGAAGGAGAAATGCGGATCCACCGTGTAGCAGACCGCGCAGTCGGCAAGCCCGCCTGCTTCTTTTACGAATCGGATCGAAGACTTCATGTTGTCGATATCGTTGAGCGCGTCGAATATGCGCATGATATCGACACCGCTTGCGATGGCATTCTTGCAGAAACCTTCGATGACTGAATCAGGGTAAGGGTTGTAGCCGAAAAGATTCCGTCCGCGCGAGAGCGCAGTCAGTTTCGATGCATCGCCAATGCCCTGCTTAATGGTGCCAAGCCTGTGCCACGGATCTTCGTTCAGGTACCGCATGACGGAATCCGGAACTGCGCCGCCCCACACTTCCATCGCGTAGAAGTGGCTCGCGCGGTAGTCGTCGAGCACCGCCTTCACCTGTTCATTGTTCATGCGCGTAGCAAACTGCGATTGCTGTCCGTCGCGGAGGGTCACATCCCGTATTTTTATGTATTTCGCCATATGTGCTTCCTTTGTATTCCACCGATATGTTCCTCAGTTTTACTTCAAAGACGCGGGAAGGACAAGTATCGGCAGGATAATATTTTTATGCATAAAATCGATAGATTTTGACAAAATCGGGAATTACCTGTACAATGAAGGTACGTCGTTTTGTGTTCCTAGTGCGCAAATTTTTCCTGTAACATTGCCAATTTCTTGAAGGAACTCTTCTCAGTCTGTCAGATTGGGTGCGGCGAACAACAAAAAAGAGCAAAGGTATGGCCGAACCAAAAAAACGATTCTTTCATATAATTCGAGAGAATTACTGCAAAGGCTGTGGAATATGTGTGGCCTACTGCCCCAAGCAGGTGCTGGAGCTGAAAAGCGGCAAGGTCGTTGCCGCGAGAGCTGAAGTCTGCATTGGATGCAGGATGTGCGAGTATCGATGCCCGGATTTTGCAATCGAAGTGCGACCGCTCGAAGAAAAGCAAGAATCCGAGCGAAGCATCAACCACATCGATTTGAGTCTTCCTCCGGAGGCACACCATGGCTGAAAAAGCAAAACTCATGCAGGGGAACGAAGCCTGCACAATGGCTGCCATTGCTGCGGGGCTCGAGTTCTTCGCGGGCTATCCGATTACACCATCCACCGAAATCGCCGAAATGTGCGCGGAAGAATTACCCAAGGTTGGTGGCAAATTTATCCAGATGGAAGATGAAATCGGCTCGATCTCAGCCTGCATCGGAGCATCGCTTACGGGCGCAAAAGCTATGACAGCGACTTCGGGGCCCGGATTCTCGCTCATGCAGGAAGCGATCGGCTACGCGAGCCTCTGCGAGATTCCTGTGGTGATTATCAATGTCCAGCGTGTCGGCCCTTCGACAGGCATGCCGACAAGCCCTGCGCAGGGCGACCTCATGCAGGCGCGCTGGGGGACGCATGGCGATCATCCGGTGATTGCCCTCGTACCCGGAAACGTAAAAGAGTGCTACGAACTGACATTCCGTGCCTTCGAACTTTCGGAAAAATATCGTGTTCCCGTAATTGTGCTGAGCGATGAAGTGATCGGGCATATGCGCGAAAAAGTGGTGCTTCCCGATCCTGCAAACTACAAGATTCCTGTGCGCGCGATGCCGGCAAGCCCAGCCGGATACAAGCCCTATGCCGCGGACCCGAATGGGGGTGTGCCGCTCATGGCGCCGTTCGGGATGGGGTATCGCTGGCACTGCACGGGGCTGTTCCATGACGAAAATGGCGCTCCATCCAGTAAGCCTGAGGTAGCTTCGACTTTGATGCGCCGCCTCGAGCACAAGGTTGGAAGCAGAGCCGAAGAGCTGGCGGATTACTTTGCAGAAGGCTTGGATGACTGCGAGCTTGCAGTCGTTTCGTTCGGCTCCTCAGCGATGGCAGCCCTCTCGGCCGTGCGCAGAGCCAGGAGCGAAGGTCATAAGGTCGGCATGCTCAGGCTCAAAACCGTATGGCCATTCCCGACCAAAACAGTACGCGGGCTGCTCTCATCCGCAAAAAAAATTATTGTACCTGAAATGAACCTCGGCCAGCTTGCGCTGGAAGTAGAGCGTGCAGCCGGCTGCGACCGCCCCGTCATTCGGCTTGGCAAGGTCAATGGCGAACTTTTTCATCCCGATGAAGTATTCGCCGCAATCAAGGAGGCCCTGTGATGGCTGAATTTCTTTCGTACTTCAGACAGGACCGGCTCCCGCATATCTGGTGCCCCGGATGCGGCAATGGCACGGTGACCGGTGCGCTTGTTCGGGCTATCGACAAGCTCGGCATCGATAAAAACAATATCGTCATGGTTTCGGGTATCGGCTGCTCGAGCCGATCGGTTGGATACCTCGATTTCGATACGCTGCACACGACGCATGGGCGTGCAATCGCGTTTGCGACCGGCGTAAAACTCGCGCGGCCCCGCCTTAAGGTAATCGTGATTACCGGCGACGGCGATAGCGCAGCGATCGGCGGCAACCACTTCATCCACGCCGCCAGGCGCAACATTGACATCACCACGATCATCATCAACAACGACACCTACGGCATGACGAGCGGGCAGGCCTCGCCCATGACCCCGCATGGCATGCTCGGCACCACCGCCCCGTACGGCAACGTCGAATACAACTTCGACCTTTGCGAGCTCGCCAAAGCGGCGGGCGCTACCTATGTCGCGCGGGCGACCACCTACCACTATGTGCTCCTCGAAGAACTCATTTCAAAAGCGATCATGCACAAGGGGTTCTCGGTCGTCGAAGCGCTTTCGCAGTGCCCGACATATTTCGGCCGCAAGAACAAAATCGGCGGGCCAGTCGAAACACTCAACTGGATCAAGGACCAGACCATCAACGTGAAAGCAGCCGCCGCCCTTCCGCCCGAAAAGCGCGAGGGCAAAATTCTGATCGGCGAGCTGCACAATGTCGAAAAGCCGGAATTCACCCAGCAATACCTCGAAGTCATCGCCAAAGTGCAGCGCGCTAACCCCACCTATGCACGAAACAAAGGAGTACCAGGATGCGAGTTGAATTCAGACTGAGCGGCTCAGGCGGCCAAGGGCTTCTGCTCGCAGGTATCGTGCTTGCGGATGCCGCAATCCAGGACGGCAAGAACGCAGTCCAAACCCAAAGCTACGGACCCGAGGCCCGAGGCGGCTCGAGCAAGGCCGAAGTGGTCATCTCCGATGGCGATATCGATTACCCGAAGGCGACCGAGCCCGATTTTCTGCTCGCGCTGACTCTAGACGCCTTCCGCACATACGGGCCTTTGATGAAAAAAGGAATCATCATCACCGATACATCCGTTGCCGCCGACCTGCCCTCAGCTGGCACAAGGTTGGAAGCACTAACCGCAGGCGTCCCCGTAATCACCCTGCCCATCCTCGAGACAGCCTCGAAGAAACTGGGCCGTGCCGTTGTGGCCAACATGGTGGCCCTCGGCGTGCTGGGGGGCCTTTCTGGCGTCGCTTCACCAAAGGCCCTGCGCGAGGCGGTCCGCAGCCGCGTTCCCAAAGGAACCGAGGACCTCAACCTGGCGGCCTTGGAAGCCGGCCTCGCGCTCGCTGAAGAAGCGAAAGCCCAGCTGGCCGCGTCCGGGGTCAGACCCCGCGCCTGACCTCCGCGGCACAAGGTTGGAAGCACTAAGGAGGGGACATGACAGACCTTGAAAAACTCGAACAGGATTTCAATACCTGGACCACCAAAGTCGAAAAAGCCAACGAAAAATACCCCGAGCGGAAAAAGCAGTTCGTGACCGGCTCGAATGCGCCGGTAAAAAGAGTCTACACGCCGCTCGACCAGAAGGATTTCGACTACGAGAAGAAACTCGGCCTGCCGGGCGAATTTCCCTATACGCGGGGCGTGCAGCCGACCATGTACCGGGGGCGTCTGTGGACGATGCGCCAATACGCAGGCTTCGGCACCGCCGAGGAATCGAATGCGCGCTACAAGTACCTGCTCGAGCAGGGGCAGACCGGGCTTTCGGTTGCCTTCGACCTGCCGACGCAGATTGGGTACGACTCCGACCACCCGCTTTCCGAGGGCGAGGTCGGCAAGGTTGGCGTGGCCATCGATTCGCTCGCGGACATGGAAACGCTGTTCGGCGGCATCCCGCTCGACAAGGTGTCCACGAGCATGACGATCAACGCGCCCGCGGCGGTGCTCCTTGCGATGTATATCGCGGTTGCTGAAAAGCAGGGCGTGAGCGCGGACAAGCTCAACGGCACCATCCAGAACGACATCCTGAAGGAATACATCGCGCGGGGCACCTACATTTTCCCGCCCGCTCCGTCCATGCGGCTCATCACCGACATCTTCGAATATTGTGCAAAGAATGTGCCGAACTGGAACACGATTTCCATTTCCGGCTACCATATCCGCGAGGCGGGCTCCACGGCGGTCCAGGAAGTCGCATTCACCCTGGCGGACGGCATCGCCTATGTTGAGGCGGCGATCAAGGCCGGGCTCGATGTCGACGAGTTCGGCCCGCGTCTTTCATTCTTTTTCAATGCGCACAACGACCTCTTCGAGGAAGTTGCAAAGTTCCGCGCGGCGCGGCGAGTCTGGGCGCACATTATGCGAGACCGCTTCGGTGCGAAGAACCCGAAGAGCTGGATGCTCCGCTTCCACACGCAGACCGGCGGCTCGACGCTCACCGCCCAGCAGCCGGACAACAACATCATCCGCGTCACCCTGCAGGCACTCGCTGCCGTGCTCGGCGGCACGCAGTCCCTGCACACCAACTCCCGCGACGAGGCGCTCGCTCTCCCCACCGAGGAGGCTGTGCGCATCGCCCTGCGAACCCAGCAGATTATCGCGTACGAATCTGGTGTTGCCGAAACTGTGGACCCCCTCGCCGGCTCGTACTACGTCGAGAGCCTCACCGACCGCATCGAAACTGAAGTACTGCAGTATATCAAGCGCATCGACGATCTGGGCGGCGCAGTAAAAGCGATCGAGCAGGGCTACATTCAGCAGGAAATCCAGGATTCGGCCTATGCCTGGCAGATGGACGTCGAAAAGAACGAGCGAATCATCGTTGGCCTCAACAAGTTCCAGGTCAAGGAGAACCCGCCCAAGGGGCTTTTGCGCGTCGATCCAGCCGTGGGCGAGCGGCAGAAACAGAAGCTTGCAGCGCTCCGCTCTTCGCGCGACCAAGGTGCGGTCAATGCTACGCTTGCGGCGCTGCGGAACGCGGCGCGCAGTGCCGACAACCTCATGTTCCCGATTCTCGAAGCGGTCAAGGCGTATGCCACGCTCGGCGAAATCTGCGGCGTGCTGCGCGAAGAATTCGGCGAATACAAGCCGAACGTGATGTTCTGAGGGGGAAGCCGAAATGGAACGCAAAATCAGGGTGCTTATCGCGAAACCAGGCCTCGACGGGCACGACAGGGGGGCGAAGGTCATCGCCCGCGCCCTCCGCGACGCCGGCATGGAAGTGATCTACACAGGCCTCAGGCAGACACCTGAGCAGATTGTCAGCGCGGCGATCCAGGAAGATGTCGATGTGATCGGGCTTTCGATTCTGTCCGGCGCGCATAATCATCTGTTTCCCCGTGTGGTGGAGCTCCTCAAGCAGAGTGGTGCGGAAAATGTGCTTGTCTTCGGCGGCGGCGTCATTCCCGAAGAGGACATCCCCTTCCTCAAGTCCAAGGGCATTGCAGAAGTGTTCGGCCCCGGCACGCCGACCTCGAAGACGATCGAGTTCATCCGCGCGAACCTCAAGCGCCCGCTGAACTGAGCCGCCTTGTGAAATTCGGAGTGCTGTGCCCATGTATGATTTAATTCGTCGCTGTATCGAAGGCGATGTGCGGGCTGTTGCGCGGCTTATTACCCTGCTCGAGAGCGGCGACCGAGAGGCCTATGCCGCATTGTACCGGCTCAAGGATCACGCGGGCCGCGCGCAGGTGATCGGCATCACGGGGCCGCCGGGAGCGGGCAAGAGCACACTCGCAGACAAGCTCATCGCTCAATTCAGATCGCGCGGGCTCAAAGTTGGCGTGCTGGCGGTCGACCCATCGAGTCCTTTTTCCGGCGGCGCGATTCTTGGCGACCGGCTCAGGATGCAAGGGCATGCGACAGATCCCGGCGTGTTCATCCGCAGTCTTGCGGCGCGAGGGAGTCTCGGCGGCATTTCCAAGGCTACCCATGCGGCGATTCGCGTGCTCGACGCAGCAGGTTACGATATCGTGCTCGTCGAAACGGTCGGCGTCGGCCAGTCCGAAATCGATATTGTGCGCGTTGCGGATATGGTCGTCCTCGTGTCGGTGCCGGGACTTGGCGACGATATCCAGGTCATAAAAGCGGGCATCATGGAGATCGGGGACATCTTCGTGGTGAACAAGGCTGACCGCGATGGCGCCGACAGAGTGGTGCGCGAAATTCGCGCAATGCTGGAGCTGCAGGCCCAGTTGAAGAGGGGACAGACCCCCGAGGGCGGGCCCGATACCCTGGCGGCGAGAGCGCCAGAGTTTCTGCACCACACGGGGTTGGCAGAAGGTTGGCAGCCAAAAGCAGGCAATGAGTCAGGAGCCCCTGGCGAGAAGGAATCAATTACGACCCCTAAACCAGGTGTCCTCCCTGAAGCAGGCACAGTTTCGGCAGCACTAGTTAATCAGGAAGCAGGCACAATTTCCGCAGCACTAATCATTCCCCCCGTCCTCAAGACCATTGCCGAAACCGGCGACGGCGTCAAGGAACTCGCCGACGCAATCTTCAGCCATTTTGAAACTCTTTCCCGCACCGGCGAACTCGAACGAAAACGGCTCGAATCCATCCGCTACCAGCTAGGGCAGTTCGTCTCCAACGAAATTGTGCACCTCATGAGTCTGCCTGAGCTTGCAGCCGCGCAGGACGAGCTCGCTCACAAGGTATTTTCCCGCAAAATGGATGTCTACAGCGCCGGCATAGCGCTTTTTCACACTATCATCGAACAAGGAGCATCCCATGAACACCCTCAAGCTTGATCATATCGGCATCGCGGTCGAAAAAATCGATGCAGCGCTTCCTGTATGGGAAGGCATCTTGAGCCTGCCGCTGCATGGCATCGAGGAAGTCGCCGACCAGAAGGTGAAAACCGCCTTCATGCCCATCGGTGAGAGCGAAATCGAGCTCCTCGAGAGCACTGATTCCGAAGGCCCCATCGGGAAATTCCTTGCCGCAAAAGGGCAGGGGGTGCACCATCTCGCATTCCGTGTGGCGAATATCGAAGCGGCCCTTGCCGAACTCAAGGCAAAGGGTGTGCGGCTCATCGACGAGACGCCGCGCTATGGCGCGGGCGGTGCACGAATCGCTTTTATACACCCCAAAGCAACGGGGGGAGTGCTTGTCGAGCTTTGCGAACGAGCATAAGATTCGTGCAATCGGCGCCGGGCCGAGTTCGGTTTTTCAAAGGCCGCGGCCAGCCACGCGCAGCTGATTGTCATAATTGCAATTACAGTTTGGTTCTGAAAAGCAACCTCCCCGCTGGAGGTAATGATATAAGGACGGTTTATTATGGAAGAAAAGCTGAGGGAGCTGGAAGAGCGGCAGGCCAAAGTGCGTGCCGGCGGCGGCCCCAAACGTGTCGCCGCTCAGCATGACAAAGGCAAAATGACCGCTCGCGAACGGATCGAAATGTTGCTCGATCCGGGGACCTTCGTGGAGCTGGATGCTTTTGTCGAGCATCGGGCCACCGAACTGGGCATGGACAAAATCGATGCCCCGGGTGAAGGCGTGGTGACAGGCTATGGGCTTGTCAACGGCCGCACTGTGTGCGTGTTTGCGCAGGATTTTACCGTCATCGGTGGCAGCCTGGGCGAGATGCATGCATCGAAGATTTGCAAGATTATGGATCTTGCGGTCAAAATCGGCTGCCCCTGCATCGGGATCAACGATTCTGGCGGCGCGCGCATCCAGGAAGGCGTTGACGCGCTCTCCGGCTATGGTGAGATTTTCTACCGCAATACACTTGCGTCCGGCGTTGTGCCGCAGATTTCGGTCATTATGGGCCCGTGTGCGGGCGGAGCGGTCTATTCGCCAGCGCTGACCGATTTTGTCTTCATGACCGAAGGCACGAGCAACATGTTCATTACCGGCCCTCAGGTTATCAAGGCAGTGACGGGCGAAGAAGTGAGCTCCGAGGATTTGGGCGGTGCGCGTGTGCATTCCGAGGTCTCCGGTGTCGCGCATTTCAGCTTTCCGGACGAGCAGAGCACGATCGAGGCGATTCGCAAGCTGCTTTCGTATCTTCCGCAGAACAATGTCGAGGACCCGCCCGTTGCAGAAACCGGCGATGATCCGAACCGCATCGACGAAGGGCTTGCTGACCTCATGCCTGATTCGCCCAACAAGCCCTACGATGTGCGCGACATTATTGCGCGGCTTGTTGATGCCGCCGATTTCTTCGAAGTACAGCCAAACTATGCGAAAAACATTGTGACAGGCTTTGCGAGGCTTGCCGGACGGGTGATCGGTATTATCGCCAACCAGCCAAAGTACCTGGCGGGCGTGCTCGATATCAACGCCTCCGACAAGGCGACGCGCTTTATCCGGTTCTGCGATTCCTTCAATATTCCGCTTCTTACGCTGACGGATACCGCGGGGTATTTGCCGGGCGTCGGGCAGGAGCATGGGGGCGTCATACGGCATGGCGCGAAGCTCTTGTACGCGTATTCCGAAGCATCGGTGCCCAAGCTGACCGTGATTCTGCGAAAGGCATATGGCGGGGCGTACATTGCGATGTGCTCGCGCCACCTCGGCGCGGATCAGGTGTTTGCCTGGCCGACAGCCGAGATTGCAGTGATGGGCCCCGAGGGAGCAGCAAACATCATCTTCAAGAAAGAAATCGAAGAAGCACCCGATCCCGCAGCTGCCCGCAAGGATAAAATCGAAGAGTACAAGCGCAGCTTCGCCAATCCCTACAAGGCGGCAGCACGAGGCTATGTCGATGATGTCATCGATCCGGCTCATACGCGCATGCGGCTGTGCAACGCGCTGAACACGCTTCTGGGCAAGCGTCAGAGCATGCCGTCCCGCAAGCACGGCAATATTCCTGTTTAAGGGGCTGGCCATGACAAATCCCTGGATGATTATGCTGGTCGGCGTCATAACGGTGTTTGTGGCGCTGTTCCTCATTATTCTTTTTCTGCTTGGCTTTCCCAAGTTTTTCTCCGCGCTGAAGAAAAAAGAGCACAAGAAACTCGCGCCGTTGCCAGAAATAGTGGAAGTGACCAAAAAGAAGGCGCAGGCTGGCTTGTTAAGCCAAAGCCCAGCCGAGGACGATGAAGAGCTTATTGCTGTTCTGACTGCCGCAGTTGCCGCTGCCCGGGGATCCGAGCTTGGCTCTTTTGCGATTGCGCAGGTGAAACAGGCCGCTGCGGAAGGCTGCGGTTTCAATACGCCGGTATGGGGCCGCGTTGAACGCCTCTCCCGGAAATGATGTTTTTTCAAATGATGTATTTTGAATAAAAGCAAACAACAGGAGCGTATCGATATGAAGCACTACAGAATTACAGTGAATGGCAAGACATATGAGGTTACCGTAGAAGATCTCAACAGGCCCGGTCATGGTTCTGGTGCAGCAGCAGTAAGCCAGGCGCCTGCAGCAGTTTCATCGGCTTCCTTGCCGGCAGCGCCTTCTGTCCAGCCAGCCGCCGCGCCTTCGAATGGCGAAACAGTGATTACCGTCAAATCACCCATGCCTGGCACTGTTCTTGCATTCAAAGTCATCGTCGGCCAGCAGGTAAAGCGCGGCGATGTGCTGCTCTTGCTCGAGGCTATGAAAATGGAGAATGAAATTGTCGCTCCGCAGGACGGCACAGTCGTCGCACTTCGTGTCCCTGCAAGCGCATCAGTGAATACCGGCGATCCGCTCGTCGATCTCGCGTAGGCGAGGGGAGATTCCTCCATGGAAGCATTTTTCTCCCATTTTATTTCCTCGACAGGCTTTATAGCCATGACCTGGGGACAGCTCATAATGCTGACGGTGTCCTGTATCCTTCTGTACCTCGGCATTGTAAAGGAGTATGAGCCGCTGTTGCTGGTTCCGATCGCGTTCGGCATGCTCCTTGCGAACCTGCCTGCGAGCGGCATTACCGACGGTCCAAAAGACGGGTTGGTTGGTGGGCTTATTTATTATTTATACCAGGGAGTCAAGCTCGGTATCTATCCGCCGCTCATTTTTCTCGGCATCGGTGCGATGACCGATTTCGGGCCACTCATCGCGAACCCCTGGAGTCTTCTGCTCGGTGCTGCCGCGCAGCTCGGTATTTTCATTCCCTTTATAGCAGCCTATTACATGGGATTTGATCTTAAGTCGTGCGGCAGTATCGGCATCATCGGGGGCGCGGACGGCCCGACTGCTATCTATGTCACCTCGCGCCTCAAGCCCGAGCTGCTGGGGCCCATTGCTATCGCTGCCTATTCGTACATGGCGCTTGTGCCGCTCATCCAGCCGCCGATCATGAAAGCGCTCACCACCAAAAAAGAGCGCCTGGTCAAGATGGCGCAGCTCCGCGAAGTATCCAAGGCAGAGCGCGTGGTGTTTCCGATTTTTGTGACCATTTTGATCGGGCTTTTGCTGCCAGCTGCGGTTCCGCTTGTCGGCGCGCTCATGCTTGGAAACCTTTTCAGGGAGAGTGGTGTAACCGAGCGATTGTCTGATACCGCACAGCATGCGCTCATCAATACGCTGACCATTTTCCTTGGTGTGTCGGTGGGGTCCACCGCGAGCGCCGCGCGATTTTTGAACCCCCAGACCCTGATGATCATTGGCCTGGGGCTTTTTGCGTTTAGCTGTGGAACCGCTGGCGGCGTGATTTTCGGCAAAATCATGTATTGGATCACGAAGGGCAAGGTCAATCCGCTTATTGGTTCTGCGGGCGTATCAGCGGTGCCTATGGCCGCGCGCGTCAGCCAGGTTGTCGGCTCGAAAGAAGATCCGACGAATTTCTTGCTCATGCATGCGATGGGGCCGAATGTCGCGGGCGTCATCGGTTCGGCGGTAGCCGCGGGCGTGCTGCTTACGGTGCTGGAATAATCGCAAAGATATTCCTTCGCGCTGCATGTTTATGATATAGTCCCGGGAAAGCCGGCCAAAATGCCGGCATCCGGAGCATTGCATGAAAATTCTGAAATTTGGCGGCACATCAGTAGGGAGCCCCGATGCTGTCCGCGCGCTTGTCGGCATAGTCAAAGACTCAGGCGAGCGCATCATTGTCGTTTCTGCTTTTTCAGGTATAACCGATTCTTTGCTTGAGGCTGCGAAGCTCGCAAGCGGGGGTGGAGAATGGCGAGCGATATTCGAGACGATTACTAATCGCCATCACTCGATGATTGACGCGCTGCTCGAAGGGTCATTTTCGGAAACTGCGACCGCGTATGTGCGATCCCTTCTTGATGAGCTTTCTTCTCTGCTGTATGGCATATCGCTTGTCCGGGATCTGTCGGCCAGAACGCTTGATCTCGTTGCTTCGTTTGGTGAGCGGCTGAGCGCGTTCATAGTCGCCCAGGCGCTCTCGCAAGCGGGGATCGCTGCCGAACCGGTCGATGCGAGGCAATTCATCATTACAGATGCGCGATTCGGCTCCGCCCATTGGCTGCAAGCTGAAACAGAGCGCCGTGCCCTCGCTTTCTTTTCCGCCTTCCCCCGCGTCGCCGTCGTCACCGGATTTATCGCCGCTACCGCCGATGGCATCACCACGACGCTCGGCCGCGGCGGCTCTGACTTTACCGCAGGCATTCTCGGCGCCTGCCTCGATGCAGATGAAATACAAATCTGGACGGATGTCGACGGCATCCTCACCGCAGATCCCCGCGCGGTGCCCGATGCCTTTGTCATCCCCGAAATTTCCTACCTCGAAGCCATGGAAATGTCGCATTTCGGTGCGAAAGTGCTGCATCCGCCGACAATCCTGCCTGCCATGGCCAAGGGCATCCCGGTGCGCATCCTCAATACCTTCAATCCTGGCTCGCCAGGCACTAAAATTGTCCGCGAAGCGGCGCCCAGCAGCTGGCCCGTGCGCGGCATTGCGGCAATTCCTTCGATTTCTCTTTTGCTCTTGCAGGGGCCGGGTCTGCCCGGCGTGACGGGCATCGCAGGCCGCATGTTCGCAGCGCTCGCGTCCGCCGGTGTCAACGTCATTCTCATCACCCAAGGGTCGAGCGAGCTTTCGATCTGCTGCGCGGTGCTCCCTCAGGACGCCGAGAACGGCGCCCGAGCGCTCAAAGAAGAATTCAAGTACGAAATCAGCACAGGTACCATCCAGAGGCCCGCCATCGAAAAAGATTTGAGCATCATCGCTGTGGTGGGCGAGATGATGAAGCACCGCGTGGGCATCTCCGGGCGCGTATTCAAGGCGCTCGGGCGCAATGGCATCAACGTGGTCGCAATCGCACAGGGTTCGTCCGAGCTCAACATCTCCATCGTGGTGAGCGCGCAGGACCGCGGCAAAGCGATGAGTGCGATCCACGACGCATTCTTCCTCGCCGGCGTGCGCACAGTCAACGTGTTTCTTGTCGGCACGGGGCTTATCGGCGGGACTCTTCTTGTGCAGGTCAAAGCCCAGCATGAAAGGCTTTTCAAAGATCATTCGATTCGCGTGCGCGTCGCGGGCATTGCAAATTCGCGGCTCATGCTCATCGATGCGAACGGCATCGATGTGAGCGACTGGAAAACTGCACTCGCCGAGCGAGGAGAACCAACACATCTCGAAACCTTTATTCGGCAATTGACCCATCTCAATCTGCCCAACGCCTGCTTCTGCGATTGTACCGCGAGCGACGCGCCCATTCGCTATTATGAAACCCTCCTCGCCGCCTCCATCTCCATCGTGACGCCCAACAAGCGGGCAAACAGCGGCGAACTAGCGCGCTACCAGAGGCTCATGCGGGTTGCGCGCGAAATGGATGTCCCGTACCGATATGAGACAACAGTCGGCGCCGGCTTGCCTGTCATCGGCACCATTCAGGACCTTGTCGCATCCGGCGACGAGATCTTCAAAATCGAAGCGGTGCTTTCCGGGACAATCAGCTTTATTTTTAACAATTTGGGGTCTGACCCCGAATTTAAATTTTCTGCGCTCGTCAGGCAAGCGAAGGAGCTCGGGTACACTGAGCCCGACCCTCGCGATGACTTGAGCGCGAGGGACATTGTGCGAAAGACTATCATTCTTGCACGCGAGGCCGGTTTTCCGCTCGAAGAAGCAGGCGTGCGTATCGAGCCGCTCATTTCGAAGAGGATTGCGCAGGCGCCCACAGTTGAAACATGCATGGCGCTTTTGCCCGAAATGGATGCTGAAATCGAAGCGCGGCGCAGCGATGCGGCCCGGCATGGCACAGTGCTCCGCTATGTGTCGGCAATTACAAAAGAAGGGGCCTCGCTGTCGTTGTCTGAGTACGGGCCGGAAAGCCCCTTTTTCAGCCTGACAGGCACCGACAATATGGTCGTGATCACCTCGAAGCGCTATTCACAGAATCCGCTTGTCATCCGGGGTCCCGGCGCAGGCGCTGATGTCACTGCAGGCGGCGTATTTGCCGATATTTTGAAAACTGCCGAATCATATTTGTAAGGCGGCTTTTTGCCGCAAGGCAGCCATAAAAAAGAAAGGCCGCGCATTCCGGGCATTCCGGAACGCGCGGCCTTTTCATTCTGCGGCAAATCGTGGCGGCGCGACTTCAGCGCAGCTTCAGCGTGCTTTCAGCGCTCGCGCAGCTCGAGCTCTCACAATCTGGCTTATAGCCATCACAGCGACCAGGGCCAGGCCCATCAAATCGGTGGTGAGCCCCGGATAAATGAGCAGAATACCGCCTGCAAAACCGATGAGTCGCTCGTACCATAGTGTTGTTGTTATCAACCAGCCATTCACAGCCGCTGCAATGGCGATGATGCCGACAAGGCTCGTGATGAGCATCCAGATAAAGGTAACGGCATTGACATTGAACAGCAGCATCTGCGGGTTCAAGACAAAGATATACGGCACGAGGAATGCTGCAATTGCGAGCTTGGACGCATTGATGCCTGTTTTCATCGGGTTAGCCTTTGCGATACCCGCGCCAGCAAAAGCAGCAAGTGCAACCGGAGGCGTGACGTCCGCTATTATGCCGAAATAGAAGGCGAACATATGCGCTGGCAGAATGATGCTTGCTGGCGCGACAGCGTATGGATCGAGCCCCGCTTGCTTTGACAGCAGCATGATAACCGCAGGCGCTGCAATCGTCGATGTGATGACATAATTGGCTGTCGTCGGCACACCCATGCCAAGAATGAGCGAGGTGATCATCGTAAAGAAGAGCGTAGGAACGATGCGCCCGCCCGCAAGTTCCACAAGTGTCGAACCGAGTTTGAGGCCAAGCCCCGTCAAGGTTACGACTCCGATGATAATGCCCGCACATGCGGTTGCTGCAAGAACGCCAAGTGCCGCGCGCGCTCCTGCTTCAAGTCCGCGCACGATCTCGATCGGCGGTATCCGCGTGCTTTTCTTGAGCCACGATGAAGCGATAGAGAGAATAATCGCCCACAGCGCGGCTTTCATCGGCGTAAACCCCGTGACCAGAAGGTAAATAATTGCTACGAGAGGAATTATAAGGTGGCCGCGCTCGAGGACTATGTTTTTGAGTTTCGGCAACTCGTCGCGGTTCATGCCCCTCAGCCCGCTCTTTTTTGCCTCGAAATGCACGCCGGCCCACACGCCGAAATAATAGAGAATGGCAGGTACAACCGCAGCGCCAATGATGCGCGCGTACGGAATATTGGTAAACTCCGCCATCAGGAAGGCGGCAGCACCCATGATAGGCGGCATAAGCTGGCCGCCAGTGGAGGCTGTTGCCTCTACCGCGCCTGCAAACTCAGGCTTGTAGCCAAGCCGCTTCATCATTGGAATGGTAAAGGAGCCAGTACCGACGACGTTCGCCACAGAAGAACCGGAGACTGTTCCCATAAGCGCACTCGAAAGCACAGCAACTTTTGCGGGGCCGCCCGCTGCCCAACCCGCCACCGCGTTCGCCAGGTCGATAAAAAGCTGCCCTAGTCCCGTACGCTCGAGAAACGCACCAAACAGAATAAAGAGAAAAATAAACGTACTCGAAACGCCCAGCGGAATGCCGAACACGCCTTCAGTTGTAAAATACAGGTGCTGAATCAGCGTCTCGAAACTAGCTCCCCGGTGCGCAAGCTTGCCGGGAATATAGGGGCCTGCAAACGCGTAGGCAATAAACACGAGCGCAATGACCACCATGGGGACGCCTACAACGCGCCGCGCAGCTTCGAGTACCAGCAACAGCCCGATGACGCCGAACACGATGTCCAGAGGTGTCGCTGTCCCTGCCCGGAGCACCAGCTTCTGATAATTCACTATGATATACATAGGCGCCAGAGCCCCGATCACTGCGAGCACTGCATCCACCGGGTGCAGCTTTGAGCGCGACCATTTCTTGCTTGTCGGATACAGCAAAAAAATGAGAGTCAGCCCGAACGAGAGGTGGATTGATCTCTGGATCATAGCATCGAGAACGCCGAATATAGCGGTATAGAGCTGAAATACCGAAAATGAAATCGCGATCGCGGAGATAACCTTGGCGAAAAATCCGACATACGTTCGATAATTCGCTTCCTTGTCGAATTTCTTGAGAATTTCCTGCGCATCGACAGCTGCATTTTCTTCTGGAACAGTTTTCCGGGAATCACTCATTTTGGAGAAATCCTCCCATTGCGAAATATCAACATTCTCCCTGCGGAGAGCGTGATAGCTGATTCTTGCGGGACCCATCGGGTGAAGGGGAAAAGCGTCCCTCCGATTATCACCCCGTGATCCGGAACAATCGATACCCGAATCGGAATACTTGAAAAAGACCGATGCAGCACAACGACAAAACGTCCGTTTTCGATCGAAAAACCTTCGCCTGCATCGGATGGCATGCCAACGCCATACGTGTCATATTTTACCTTGGTCAGATCGAGCGAAGAGCCATGCACCTCAAAATATTCATCGACCGGTGTCTTGTGTATCGAATGAATGTAATGATGGACAAACTGCCCATCCTGAAGGGGGAGCCTTACTATGATCGCTCCCGTGCTGTCCTTGATGATCAATGCCGAAACAAGCCGCACATTGAAAAGGAAGGCAAGAAGAGCCGCGCCTGCAATTGCCGTGCCCAGAATTACCGCTGCAAGAATGAACCATCGGCTTCGCTTCCTCGTTCTTTCCATACCAGCCTTATCTAACAAACGGCGCGGAACGGATTGTCCCGCGCCGTCATTCATGCAAAACTTTCTGTGAAAAAAAGATGCATTATTTCAGGATGCCTTTTTCCTTGTAGAATTTCTCGGCACCCGGATGCAGAGGAATCGACATGCCTTCGAGCGCGGTTTCGAGCTTGACATTCTTGCCCTGGGCGTGAGCGGCGATCAGTCTGTCGGTGTGGTCGAACATGGTCTTAAGAAGTTCATAGACGAGGTCGGCGGGCATCTTGCTGCTGACCGCGAGCATGGACTTGACAGCGACCGTGGTTACGTTCTGGGTCTGTCCCTGATATGTTCCCGCGGGGATGACCTGCACCGCATAGAACGGATATTTGGCCATAAGCTTGCTGGCTGCTTCCTTGTCAACGGGGACAAGAACCATCTTCTTGGAAACGGAAAGGTCCTGGATAGCGGCAGTCGGTATGCCGGCAGTGTTGAATGCTGCATCGATGTTGCCGTCTTTCATGTTATTGGCAGACTCGCCGAAGGAGAGGTACTGTACCTTGATGTCGTTATAGGTGAGACCGGCAGCTTCGAGAATTTGGCGGGCATTCGCTTCGGTTCCGGATCCGGCAGCACCAACTGATACTCTCTTTCCTTTGAGATCGGCAAGCGTTTTAATCCCTGAGGACTCGAGCGCCACAAGCTGGATTGTCTCGTTGTAGAGGCATACCATGCCGCGCAGGTCTTTGTAGGCCTGATCTTTCAGCAGTTCGGTGCCATTGTAGGAGTAGTTGGCTACATCGTTCTGGGTGAAGATGACATCGACATTGCCGCCCTTGAGCAAGTTGATGTTTGCGATAGAGGCGCCGGTGGACTGTGCGGTTGCATTCATCTTTGGAATATTTTTATTCCAAATGTCTGCAAGTGCGCCACCGAGCGGGAAATAGGTTCCTGCTGTGCCGCCAGTGGCAATAGTGAGGAATCGCTGCTGCGCAAATACGCTGGTGGCAAGCACCAGGCAGAGAGCGATAGCGAAGATCTTCTTCATGCTTCTTTACCTCCTGTATAGTGTTTTCTGCATGAAATGAAAGCTGAGACATAAAAATTATACACTGACTTGCGCGAGAATGCAATGCAAAAATGCCCGCCATTATTACCGCTGTTGACACATATGGCGCGCTGTGTTTTACTTACTTATTGAAAATAATTGCGCCTCTTGGGAGACTTGCCTGCCCGTTTGCTCGGGCATTTGCATCGAGGCTTTCGATGCGCAGGGAGTAATTCATGAAAGAAGCGATAACGCTCGGTGTTGTATGCCTTGCACGCACAACCTTCGATTATGCAGCAGCAAAGGAGCTGTGGGACGGAATTCGCAGCGATCTCGAAGCAATAGAGAATGTCCGCATTGTTGCGCCCCGCGCGCTTGTGTTCGAGGTCGACGAGGCAAAAGCCGCTGCTTCGCAGCTCGCACGCGCGCAGGTCGATGGGCTTGTCATTATTTCCGGTACATTTCACCTGGGCCATCTGGCGCTCGAGCTTGTCAAAACAGTGCATACGCCAGTCTTGCTCTGGGGCCTGCCGGAACTTCCCTACAATGGCGGCAAAATCCGCCTCAATTCGGTCTGTGGCGTGAATCTGAATGCATCGAACCTCTACAAGTCGGGCGTGCAGAATTACCATGTGACGATAGGCGAGCATATCGACATGAACTGGGTCGACGCAATCCGCGTGCTGAAAGTACTTTCCCGTTCGCATATCGGTATTCTGGGCTACCGCGCACATGGATTTTTCAACCTGAGCGTGGCTGACCTTGCGCTCTATCGCCAGACAGGCATTCTCATCGATCACTACGAGCTTTCGGAAGTATGGAATTTTCCTGCTTCGGACGAAGCGGTTCAGGCTCGTGCCACGCAGCTTCGCGGCATTTTCGATGTTTCCGGTATCACCGCAGAGCAATTGCACAAAGTCGCCATGCTCGCGGTCAAGCTTCAAGGATTTCTGGATAAATATGCACTCGATGCGCTCGCTATTCGATGCTGGCCGGAATTCGCGGCAGAATATGGCATCTCGCCCTGCGCTGCGATGAGCCTTTTGCAGAGCGAGCACCGTATTCTTGCATGCGAAGGCGATGTGGAAGGCGGGCTCTCGATGCTCATGCACCGCGCGGTAGGAGCGGAAACGCCCTTCCTGTTCGATTTCTCGCAGGTTGATTTTGAAAAGGATTTTGCTCTTTTCTGGCACTGCGGCGTTGCGCCCTGCAACCTCTGGGATGGGCGCTGTGTGCGCTCTCTCGATACCTATTTTGCAGGCGGCAAAGGAGTTACTGCTGATTTCGTGCTCAAGGAAGGTGAGCTTTCGGTTCTGAGACTCGATTCTTCGGAAGGCAAATACCGCGTTTTCCTTCAGCGAGCTCGCGCTATTCCTATGGAGAAAGAGCTCAAAGGCACCTACCTCAAAGCAAAATTCGATGTCCCGGTAAAGCAGGTTCTCGATAAAGTCATTGGCAAAGGTGTTGCTCATCACGCTTCTGTCGTATATGGTAACTATATCGAACCTTTCAGAATTGCGGCAAAGATCGCTGGCTGGGAGGTTATCGAATAGATATCGGAGTCTGCCTTTGATTTCATTCGAAAACTGGAAACAGGGCTTCCTTGTTACTGTTGCCGGCCAGAGACTTTTGTGGCATTCCGCAAAAAGGCCGGCAGTTTTTGTACATAGAGCCGGCGAGATGCGATCAGCGTGGCGGTCGGCAGGGACCTGCCTGCCCACAATGGCATCCGGGCGCAGCGCATTGTTCCGGTTTTCAAGCGGCCTCGACATGCGCGAAGAATTGCGCGATGCGCGATCTGTCGCGGCGTTTGCGGATTATTCAAGTGCTTACAGCACTGCCATTTTTTCTTTGTATTTTTCTTCTCTGGATAAAGAAATCGATTCAGTGCGCCTGCGTTTCCACGACATGCCGAAAGTCCATTGGAATGGCCTTGGCCCGCGGGAACAGCACCTGGCGCGCGGGACGGTAGCGTTGCCCCTAGGCGCGCGGAGCGCTGCCTTTGCAATGGACGGTCGATTTATTCTCTGTAGCTCCAGCGGGGAGAGAAAGCTCCGTTTTGGCGAGGCAGAGATGCTTTTCGATTTGGATCTACCCGCAGAAGTCCATTTTGGGTATGCCCGCACGCCGGCAGAAGCTTGCCGCCTGTGGCGGTATTCGTTTGGCAGCCTGGATTCTTTCCTTGAAAATCCTGATGAATCGCATAGAGGTGTGCATAGCGGAACAAGCCAGACTCTGATCGCAGCAGCGGCGCGCGCGCATTCTGTGGTCATCCCGCAAGAAGCTGCAGGGCTTCTGGGTTCGCTGTCTTTTTCCGGAGCAGGACCAGAGGATTATCAGCAGCTCAATATGGCAGTCGCTCAGGCAGTTCGCGAAGGATCGATCTGGAAATATGCCAATTTGATGCTCTGTCAGCCCGATATCGCGCTGCCTGCGCAATTCAGGCGGGAAATTGGCAATGCATTTATATCCCTTGGTGATATCCTGCCTGCAAGGCTAAAGAACCGTTATGCCAAAATACGTGCCGGGCTCGAAAAATACTGGGAGTTCTGCAGAATGCGATGGACCGAAGATGGAATACCGGCACTGCTGCATCCTTCGCTCCTGTATCCGCAGGATGTGGCGCTAGAGAGCCGCGACGATCTATTGATGGCAGGCGCCGATATGGTTTTCGCGCCGAATTTGAAAGAAAAAGGCGAGCTAGCTTCCCTTGTGTTGCCGGAAGGTGAATGGGTTCATTTTTGGACTTCGAGGATATATCCTTCGGGCAGGGTAACAGTCCATGCACCAGCGGGCGCTCCTGCGCTTTTCTATCGCGCAGAGAGCGAGTATTCATGGCTATTCGATTCAGTTCGGCAGGTAGCGAGCAGATTATGACAAGCCTTGCAGCGTATTTTCTGGCGCTTTTCGGGAATTTCCTGCTTTCGCTGGGGTTTTCCCTTCAGAAAAAGTATGTGAGCTGGCTTTCGGCAAAGCGCAGAGGCGTACGCATCAAGCGCGGCGAAATCATCGGGTGGTTAAGCGGCTTTACCCTCATGAACCTGCAGCCCATATTCAACTATCTGGCGCTGGGCAAGCTTGCTCCCAATATTGTGGCAGCGATCGGCGGCTCGAATATCGTTTTCACGATCATCCTCTCGTATTTTCTGCTTGGCGAGCGAATTCCTGCGGGGAAAATTCCGTGGATAGCCTTGATGGCCGGATCCCTTGCGCTCGCGGGCTTTGTCGGTCAGGAATCATCCAAGCAATTTCAGGTCGAAGCCTTCTGGACTGCCTTTTTTATTCCTACAGGTTTTGCGATGCTTGTGCTGCTCGCCAACAGGAAAATGACACCCGCACAAGTAGGCATTTTTTTGGGGAGCGCTGCAGGGGCGCTCGGGGGGTTCATGGTGCTCGCTCTGGAAGCGCTGCGCATGACCCGCGGTTCTGATTTTATGAGCTGGATTTTCTCGCCGTATCTCTATGTCTACATTTTTTGTGGCATTTCGTCCTTTTCGATCAAGCAGGTCGCCTTTGAGCGAGGGAGAATGGCGGCGGTCGCGCCGTCTTTCTATGGGCTGCTTGTGCTCTATCCATCTATCGCAACGTATTTTGTCTCGTCGGTGCCGCTGCATCCCCAGCAGATCCTGGCCTTTCTGGGAATCAGCGTTTCGATTATTCTGATTTCTTTGTGACAAGGGGTTGCCAGCGAAGCAGTCAGGAACATGAAAAACGGCTAGCTGCGCACAGGGGCCAATGCCTTACCTTGCAATCAATACGATTGCATGTGCCTCTATGGCTTCGCCGCGCCCGACTGCATCAAAACCTTCCTTTGTTTTGGCTTTGAAGGAAACAGAGCCTTGAGGGATATTGAGCGCGCGTGCGATTGCGCTGCAAATCTGCTCCCGATAAGGGCCGAGACGAGGCTTCTCGAGGATGACCGTGCAGTCGATATTCACGATATGCCAATCCTGCCTGTGCAGCATCGCAGCGACCTTGCGCGCAAGCGCGGTGGAATCGGCGTTTTTCCATTCGGGCTTGCCGGGCGGGAAATGCGTGCCGATATCGCCAAGCGCGGCCGCGCCCAAAAGTGCATCGATCAGCGCGTGCCAGAGGACATCGCCATCCGAGTAACCTGCTTCGCCGCGATCGCTTTCGATCTGCACTCCAGCAAGGAGAAGCGGACGATCCGCAATCAACGGATGGATATCGTATCCGATGCCGGTTCGCGTAGTCGGAGCGGCCGCCGGTTTGGCCTCCGGCATAGCTGGCGATCCGAACAAATCTTCTCTATACGTGATTTTGCGGTTCTGGCGCTCGCCTTCGATCCAGAAAACCGGCCCGACATAATGATCCCAGATCATTGCATCGTCGGTAGCAACATAGCCTTCGCGCGCGGCAAGCTCGTGAGCAGCCAGGATTTCCGGAAACGAGAATGCCTGCGGTGTCTGTGCAGTCATGACATGCGCGCGCGAAGGGTGTGTATGCACAACCTGGCCTTTGACTATTTTCGGTGTTTCGACAAGAGGCGCAAGGGGCAGGCATGCTCCATGCATGCGAGTCTGCTCAATTGTCGTGCGCACAAGATCGGCTGAGATCCAGGGGCGCGCTCCGTCATGTATGAGCACGATGTCGCGATCGCAGCCAAGCTCTTTGAGCGCCCGCAGGCCAAAGAGCACAGAATCCTGGCGCGTTGAGCCGCCTTCGACGATCGCAAAGCCTCTTTCGAGGCGCGCGATGACGGGGCTCAAGGCAGACTGGGCAAAAAATGCCTCAAATTCCGCTCTTGCGCCAGGCGGGCATGTCACGACGATGCCGGAGCACGTCTCGATAAATGGCTCGATAGCGCGTTCGAGCACCGTACAGCCTTCAAACTGCTCGAGCTCCTTTTTCTGTCCTCCGAAACGCGTGCTTGAACCTGCCGCGGTGATGAGGGCAAAGACGCGCCCGTCGAGAGGGAGCGAAGGAGCAGGGATGGGCTTGGAAAGCGAGGTACTCATTTATCCAGATTGGCGCGGATAATCTTGACGATCTCCTCTTTTGGACGATCGAGCGCAAAAGCAATCTCGTCTTGCAGGAGGTTCAGTGCGGATTCATAGAGTTTACGCTCCAGAATCGGGAGTTCCTTGATTTTCGAGCGCTGATAGAGCGAACGAACGACCGCGGCGATATCCATAATCGAGCCTTTCTTGAGAAGGTCGAGGTTCATCTGGTAACGCAGCTTCCAGTCGGAAGGAATAGTGGATGCAGCTTGAGAGATATATTCAAGCGCTGTTTCCGCTTCCTCTCTGGAGACAAGGGGGCGAATGCCGAGCGCTTCGACTTTGTCGACTGGCACCATAACGGTCATGTCGGAAAATTCGAGATAGATGATGTAGTACAGCGTTTTCTGGCCGTTGAATGCTTTTTCCCGTATTTCCATTATGCGGCCGACGCCCTGGCTCGGATAGACGACTCGCTGGTCGATTTGGAAGTCTGTTGTCTGGTCATTTGGCATAGGTTAGCTATAATAGCAGAAAAATGAATAACAGTCAAAACCTCGGCACAGCTTTCTGCAAAAATCGTAAATAGCAAAAAGAATTGCACGATAGAGCCAATAAGCGATAGCCGGCTTCCGCCGAATTGCTCCTGACTTGTGCGAGCCCCATAAGCGAGAGTATCTTAGTGCCGACTATGAGCAATAAGAAAGAGCAAAAGAAGCAGGCTAGTTTACAGTCGGGAGCGTTGCAGCCGCATGTGTCGCAGCCGGAGGCGCAGAAAAAACAGCCGGAGCCGCAGGGTAAGCAGGCCCCGGGCTTGAGCAGTTTTGCATTTCCGATTCTGCTAGTGCTGTTTGTTGTGGCAGGATTTCTGCTCCGCAGCGCGCTTGCGCCTCTCTTGTCGAAAAAAGAAGCCTTGCGCGAATGGGTGCTGGCATTTGGCGCATTCGGATGGCTTGTGTTCATATCGCTTCAGATTCTGCAGGTGGTGATTTTTATAATTCCTGGCGAGGTTATGCAGATTTCGGGGGGATTCATTTTCGGCTTCTGGGGCGGCCTGGCGCTGACTATGGCTGGAATCGGCATCGGATCCGCAATCAATTTTTTTCTCGGGAAAGCGCTGGGGCCGCAATTTCTCATGGCCATTCTTTCCAGAGAGCAGTACGAAAAGCTGCAGCAATATGCGAAAGACGCACGAACCTTTGCGGGGTTGATTCTTTTGTTTCTAATTCCGGGGATTCCGAAGGATGTGCTGTGTTATTTTGCCGGGGCTGGCGAGCGCGAATTTCTGTATTTCATTGTTGCGTCGATGCTTGCGCGAATGCCGGGCATCATCGGAACAACACTGGCGGGGAGTGCGGTTTACAAGGACAAGTTGGGCCTTGTGGTGGTGCTCGCCGTTGTGACTGCAATAGCAATGATTCTGGGTATTTTTTTCAGAAACAAGATAGAAGCGGCGATCAAAAAGCTTCTTCATCGGAAAAAGGCATGAGGCAGAGGAGGAATCAGCTATTTGTCTATCGAGCTGCGGGGCTAGCGCTGTCGTTGGCGATTCATGCGCTCATTATTTTTGCGCCAATTGGAATGCGCGCAGTACGGCAGCCTTTTGTGGTGTCTTTGAACATCGATGAATTGCGGGAAGCCGATGTGCTGTCTCGTGAGGCTCCGAAGGTGATTCAAGATCCTGTCGGGCAAGTCAAGCAGGTAAAGCAAGACAAGCAAGAAACAGCTTTGAAGCAGACAGAGGTGCCTGAAGCAACTCAGCAGCCTTTCGAAAAAGAAGCGGTTTTGCCGCAGGCAGAGGCGCCTGAAATACACATCCCTGATATACCCGCAGCTGCAGAGGCAATAGAAGCAAAAGAATCTTTACAGGAACCGCTGAGTGCTCAAGCAGAAATCGCTCGCGAAATCCCTGGGCCTTCTGCGCTGGAAGAAGCGCCTGCGCCTGCGCGGGCAATGTCTGAAATGCCAATAGAAGCGTCGGCAACGCTGCCAGCGGCGCCAGCAGTGCCGATAGAAGCACCAGCAGTGCCAATAGCGGAGTCTGAAGTACAACAATTTGCGCCAGCAGAACCGCCTGCCAAACCAGCACCCCAAGCAGCGCAAGCATTTGCACAGGCAGCGCCTCAAGCAGCGCGCTCAACAGAGCCGACACTTTCGGACGTTCCTGTGGATGCGCTGCAGCCAACGCCCAGCCAAGCGCTATCTGTTCCACAAGCAGAAAAACCCTTGCCGGCGAAGCCAAAGCTGGCTCTTTCTCGGGAGGGCCTTGCTTCAAGCCTTATAGCGCTCCCGCAAAGCATTTCAGGAGATGTGCCTGCCGGCCAGAAGCAGGCCAAGGGAGCAATCTCAAGGTCTTCCGTATCGGCAGCTCAATCTTCAGCTCCATCTTCAGCTGCCATAGCTCCGCAAGAAGGCGTGTTCCATGACGATGCCGAAGAAATTCGCGCCGAGCATGTAAATGATTTTCTTGCAAAGCGAAAGTCTGGCAGCCCGGCTGCCTTTCAGGGAGAGCAACAGCCGGAAAGCGCTTTGGTGCCAGCCAGCTTGCATGAAAGCCAGTTGCAACCTATAGCGCAAGGCAGTGCAGAGGCCTCTTCGGCTGGTTCTCTGGAGGCTCGCGCTGAAGGAAGTGCTTCTTTGACAAACCAGCGCGCAATCCAAAACGACTTTGGCTCAGCGAATGCAGTCGTCGAGGTGCGCGAGCAGTCACGGGCAGATGGAGCGCTCGCTAGGAGTGACGCGTCCGAACCTTCCGGAATCGATGCTCCCGAATCTCCCAAAAGCACCGTTTCCGCTTCTGATTTAGATGCCGAAAGCCCGCTGATTCTGGAAAAGCCGCTTGAGAGGGACCCATTGGAGCCAGCCCGAACAGAGTCGGTCCAAACAGAGCCAGCCTGGTCAAAGTCAGCCTCAATGGAGTCTGCACCGGCCACTTATGACACTGTTGAATCTCTTGCCGCCGCAATTGCTGGCAAGCTTGCCGCTCAGAAGCAATATCCCGCCGCAGCCCTCAAAAGAAAAAGCGAAGGCACTGTCCGGATTGCATTGCAAGTTGCGCCGGACGGCACCCTCGCTTCGTTGGCCATTCAATCCCGGTCTGGGAGCGCGATTCTCGATGAGGCAGCGCTCCAGCTTGTCAGGAGCATTTTCCCCTTGCACATCAGGCTGGAGACTGCTGTTTCGCTCCTCATCCCTGTCGAATATCGGATTCCCAGGTGAATCGGGCATATCGGCGGCTATTGCCTGACCGCGATATTCGTAATCATTTCGCCTGATTTTCCTGTAGGAATTGCGGTTGTCGGGCTGTTCAGCCCGAAGCGGTACACTGTCTGTGCTCCGTCAGGCACATAGGCATAGCCTTCTCGCACCGCAATATCCATTGAGCCAAAGGAGACGCCAGAGCTGGTTTTGATTTCGGTGAGGCGGGAAGCGTCGCTTGCAAGCTTGGACAGATCGATGAGCCAGGTGTGCCCGTAGCTAGTTGCGGCGAGATGGGTAGCATCTAAGAAGGCAAGCGCGCTGGCCGAGAGGTCAGATTGGACAACGACCACATCAGCATCACTCGAGGCGCCAAGGGGAATGAAATCGATTGAACCAGGAAGCGGATTCCAATTTGCATCGTAGCCTCCGGAATTTGCCACGAACACGCCGGCTTCCGCAACCCCATCGCCATTGCTGTCGAATTCACCGGCGAGCAATCCGGTCGTGCCGCCC
Source organism: Rectinema subterraneum (assembly GCA_009768935.1). Lineage (GTDB taxonomy): Bacteria > Spirochaetota > Spirochaetia > Treponematales > Rectinemataceae > Rectinema > Rectinema subterraneum. The sequence goes on along the minus strand of WESA01000018.1, from coordinate 12,673 downwards.
GCAGATGCAGCAAAGCTCTTTTCGACCAACGTGCCTTCTGCATTGAGCCGGTAAACCTTGCCATTGCCATTGTCCGCGACGAACACGCGGTCTGTGCCATTGCCGTCATCGACATACGCGACATCCTGCGGAAAGAAACCAGCGTCGAAGCCACTGATCGCTGTGCCGAACCCTGCAGACGGACTGCTCGGGTTGAATGGATAGACCGCGTTGGCATAGGTGCCGCCCCAATCCGCCGAGCTCACATAGCCTTTTGTGCTGGATGCAATACAGATGTATTGTGCGCTGATTTTCTGCCCTGCCTGCACAACCGAAGGCTTGCTGGACGAAAGATCAAACCAATACAGGCCGGGGCTTGTATTCTGCCAGCTTGCTACCGCAAGAAATGCCTTTGTCCCGCTGATGATCATCTTGCCGGTCGCGTTCTGCTGTGTGCTGACAAGCGGCACTGCAGCGCTCTCTGCCTTGTCGGCATCGATTTCGTACACATTCCCGTTTTTCGAATCTACCGCAAAGACAACAGCGCTCGAGCCTTGCGGCGACGAAAACAGATCGCAGCCCGCCAGTCCTGCGAGCAGCATCGCGATCATCCCTGCAAACAGAACCGGGCGCCCGATCCTTTGCCACAACTTGTTCATGCTCAACCTCCTCATGTATATTTAAAATGGGCCGCAGCCCAATTTTCCCTTTTGCGGAGATAGCCTCTCTATTCTTTGCTAGTTCTGCTCGGGCCTTGCCCCTTCGAACCGCAGCGTTACGGTGGCCGACACCGAAAAGCCAGGCATCGGGTAGCCTTTTACCGCTTCGTAGCGCTCATCGAACAGATTCTGGAATGAAAGCTCAAAGTCAGAGCGCGGACCAAGTTCCCAGGTCAATTTTGCGTTCGCAATAAGCGTCGCAGGCAAAAATGCTCTATTCCCTGTAGTGATAAAGCGAAGGCTCTGGTAGGTGAACAAGAAAGCACTTTTGAAAGCTTTTGTGGTTCGGCTTGCGCTCAGAGAAGCTGCATGCACCGGGACATAAGGAACCCGCCTGTCGTCAGCGAGAGAAAGATTGCCTGACAGCACATAGCTATAGAGAAATGTGTAGTTTGCGCCCAGATTCCAGGATCCCGCCTTCCAGGAGCTCTCCGCTTCGATCCCGGGGTACAGCGCATTGCCAAAGTTGGAAGGTTTCCATATTCCTGCATCATCTGGCTGCCAGAGAATGACATCGCGTGCATAGCGTGCAAACGTCCCGACCGACCATGTACATGCGTCTTCTTTATGTGTGAGCGATATATCGCTGGAAATGGCTGATTCAGGCTTAAGAGAGGGGTTGCCTTCAGCGCCTCCCGAAGCAGGCCAGTAGAGATCGTCGAAGGAAGGGGCTCGGTATGCGCTCGAAATTGTGGCGCGTATTGCGGTCTGTTTGCTGAAGTCGTGAATAAGCCCGAAACTGGCGGAAACGCCGGAAGGGAAATCGTTCGTTATATCGACCCTGAGCGCTGGAACCGCGGTCCACGCGCCGAATCCGAATGAAGGCTCAGCAAATATCCCCCCTGAGAAACGCTCAGGTGCACTGCCGTCGGCGCCCTTGACTACGCTCGATTCAAGCCTATCGTACCGGAAAGATGCGCCTGCCTTTACTTCGCCATTCCAAGGAGGAAGCCAGGAAAGGCTCGAGTCGAGTCCGGCCCGGTACGAAATGTGAGAATCGACTGCCGACGTCTGTGATTGCTGATAGCGTATTCCTCCTGCCTGCGCATAAGGACTCAGTTCGAGGGCGAGCGCTCCTGCAAGAAGGGCATCGGTGCGAAATTGCATAGTGAGGTTTGCGTTCCAGTCCTCCTGGTGCGCTTCTGGCGTCGGTATATCGAGTGAGCCGGGAATACCGACCGAGCGATAGGAAACCTTTGCTGAAGACGATATTTCTCCGGCCGAAAGCGGAAACCGGGTTTGCAAGCCCCCGCTTGCCGCAAAAAGTCCTGCGTTTTCTCTGCGCCTGCGCTCTCCGTTTGTATCGTAATACGGATAACCGTTCGCCGCCCGGCTGATTTTTGCCCATGCAGAAAGCCACTGATTCTCGGCAGCAAGGGAGAGAGACTGGCCATCGATCAACGCAGACCCGACAAAAGGAACAGTAATCGCCGAAAGCCCATTCCCGATGGTAATCGAGGAAGGAAGGAACGAAGTATTCTCGAGCGATATGCGTGCGGAAAGGTTTTTCGAGCCTCTGCGCGTATGAATGTGAATGACACCGCCCACCGCATCCGCGCCATACTGTGCCGAAAGCCCGCCTCGCTGGACTTCGATCTGTACGATTTGGTCGAGCGGTATTCCAAGGCGCGAGAAATCGGTAAGCCCCGTAGCCGGGTCTGTCACGCGCACACCATCGACGAGGACCAAAACCTGGTTCGAAGTGGATCCCCTCAGGGAAACACTGGCCTGGGCTCCTTCCGATCCGGTAGGGGAGAGAATAACGCCGGGAACAGATGACAGGAGAGAGGGCAAATCTGGCGCTGCGCTCGTCTGGATTGCGTGTTCTTCGATGATGGTTGTGCCGGCAGAAGGGGCGAGGAGGTCAAAAGGCAGAGTTTCTTCAATTATGACAGCGGGCAGCTCAACAGTCTGCGAGAACGCGCGCGGCACGCTTGCTGAACCAAGAAGCAAGCCCAAAAGCAAAAATTTGACCGGACAGGTCGAGCGCATTGCGAGCCTCCTTGCAAATCCGAGGGAAGAGGTTCACGATGCGTCCGCACATCTGTTCATGTGATACCAGAAATACGTGTAAAATCCGGCCTTTTGAACGCGTGGGAGTTTTGGGATTAGGGCGACAGCGCATGAAGAGTTCCTCAAACCTCGAAGTTTTGCCCGATACATGATACCGGGCTCGCCCCAGAGCGGTATCCTGGCTTCCGGATCATCTGAAATGCAGCGCCTTCTCGCGGCTTTATGCCGCAATGGCTGTCGGCTTGACACCGACCTGCTGCATCCATCCCCGGTTACAGTGGCGGGACCGCTGCGGATTCTCACCGCATTCCTCAGGCCCCTGAAGCTGAGTCAGGGTATATTGAGTTCTTATGCGCGGTCAAGAGGGCGCAAAAAAAGCCGGCTTGCAAAAGCCGGCTCTCACATAGCCCCTAGGGGAATCGAACCCCTCTTTAAAGATTGAGAATCTTTTGTCCTAACCGATAGACGAAGGGGCCTCAATCTGCATAATTCTTGATTAAAAATAAAATTCCCCAGGGAGGATTCGAACCCCCACAAGCAGATCCAGAGTCTGCCGTGCTACCATTACACAACCGGGGAATGATGGGTGTACCATAGCGATTTTTCGTGCTTTGGTCAAGAGCTTTTTGCTGAGCGAGTGATGGTGAAAGCGCCGCACCCGTTTCCGCCTTACGCCCGATCTCAGCCTTCGGCGCGGCGAATGTCATACAGCTCGAGCTGCGGGCGTTCTTCTCCATTCCAGTAATTCATAGTCACCTTGTACAGAATGTCGACCCTGTCGCCTTTGCGGAAAGAAAAATCGCGCTCGAGTCTTTCGGCTCCGTCCCAGAGCATTGCAGGCCATTTATAGGTTCCGAAATCGAGCGTGAGCTTGAGGTGATTTTTGCCATTTTTGCCAACGACCTGGGCATCGATCATGCTCACCTGCCTCGAGCAGAAAACGAGCGGATCATTCTCCTCGCCGAAGGGCTCAAAAAGTCGACAGAGGTTTACAAGCTCCGGCGTGACATATGCGTGTGGAAGTTCCGCATCAATGCTGAGCTCCGGTTCTTCTGCATTATATTCTGTCTGAGCCATGAATTCCGAGAGGCGTTCAAGAAAGCTTTGCCAGCGCTCGGTTTTGAGCGTGAATCCGGCGGCGGAATCGTGTCCGCCGTAGTCCAGGAATAGATCCGCACAATGTGCCAGAAGACGGGTAAGGGGGAAGTTCGCGCCGCCGCGGATAGAGCCGGTGCAGGTGCCGTCCGCTTTGAATACCGCAACGATAACCGGCACTTTCATTATGTTGGCTGCTTTCGATGCGAGGAGCCCTGTGATTCCCGGCTTGATTTCAGAGCTGCCCACTACCGCATATTTGCCGCCGCTTTTCTCGAGGCTCTGATTCAAGGCTTCTCGGATATTCTCCCATGCTTCGGTACCGAGCCGACGCCGCTCGCTGTTCGCCTGAATGAGTGCCGATGCCGCAGTAATGGCGCTTTCGACAGTTTTCGCCTGCAAAAGATCGAGGGCGAGCTTAGGCGTGCCAAGGCGGCCTGCCGCATTGATTGTCGGCGTAATCTGCCAGGCGATTTCGATCGCTCCGAGAGGTTTTGCGAGTCCGAGGCCCGATTTGAGTTCCCGAATGCCGTTGCTGGGTGAAGCATTTATGCTTTCTACACCTTTGCGGACTATGATACGATTTTCATCCTTGAGCGGCATGAGGTCGGCTATGGTGCCGAGAGCCGCAAGCTGGAACATGCGCTCTGTCAGCAGGTTTTGGCTCTGCAGCGTCTGCAGGACATAGGCGCTGAAAATGCCTTTGAGCGTATCGATAGCCGAATGCGCGCTGCCTGCGTATTTTTTAAGCCTGGAAGCCCGGACGAGCGAAGCGAATGGACTGCGCGCCATTGCAGGCCAGAATCCGGCCGAGAGCTGGCCCAGATCCATTACATCGAGCTCGGCGGCATTGCCGAAGTGCTCTCTGAAAAATGAATGTATTTCTTTTTTGTTCCAGGCAATGATAACGCGGCCGCGAAGGAATTTTTCAAGCTTTTCCAGGGTGTCCGATGGGAACACGCCATCACTGCCCGAGCGAATCTTCAATCGGGATGTCTCGATGAGATTATCGAGCCTGACAGCTTCGATGGTCAGCGCAGAAACAGAATCTGCGACCATGGCACTGTCAGCACCGCCGGCGTCATCAGCAAGCCCGGCAGCCTCATCCAACGAAAGAGCGCTGCCTGCATACAGCAAAGCGAAAGGCTCCTTGTACATGCCAAGGCGGGCAATTGCAAGGGCATGTGCCAGTTTGAGGGCAACGCCGCAGCCTGAAAGATCGCGGAAGGGATAGCCACAGTCCGGAAGTTTCGGATCGAGCACTGCTATAGCTTGGGGTGGGGCGGGCGCTTGCAGGTGATGGTGATCTGCAATTATGACATCAATGCCTTTGCGCTGCGCATACGCGACTTCATCGTGGTTCGATATGCCGCAATCCACGGTGACAATAAGGCTTATATTGTTTTCCGCCGCAAAATCGATGGCCGAAACCGAAAGACCATACGGTTCTTCACCTTCCGGGACTTTATGGAAGACTTCGAGACCGAAATCTCTTAGCAATTCTGTCATAAGTGCGGTCGATGTTATGCCGTCTGTATCGGAATCGCCGAAGATGAGCACTTTCTCATCTTCGTCATGCGCCATCAGAAGGCGATCGATTGCATCTTCCATCGAGGCAAAGAGAAAGGGATTATGAAGCAGTTGAAGGTCATCTTCCAGGTAAAATCGCAGCTGCTCCGGTTCGGTGATGTTTCTTCTTACGAGAATGGATGCAGTCAATGTGTCGATCTGATATCGCCGTGCGATTTCACGTACCAAAGTCGGGTCGATTTCTTTTTTTGTCCATTTCATGGGGCAGTGATTTCCTCAATGACGAGCGATAGTGGCTGTGGCGCTTCTTTTGAAATCGATACAGCTTTGCGAGCAAGAGCCATTGCGGGATCGAGGCTCGCTTCGTCTTTTCCATATGCAATCGCGATGCGATCGCCTTTTTTTACGAGGTCGCCGCGTTTTTTCTCGAAAATAAAACCTGCGGTGGGGCTTACATTGTCTTCAGTACGATTCCTGCCGACGCCGAGATAGACCCCCGCGAGCCCGATATCCAGCGCATCGATCGATTCGATATATCCATCGTTTTCGGCCTTGAGTTCGCGCGCAAAATCCGATCGCCAGGACCCGCGCCGCTTGAGCATCTGGCCTACATTGCCGCCCTGCCTTACGACATTGCGATAGAACCGCTCGAGAGCTGCACCCGAGCTGATTGCCTCTTCGCAGCGGGCGCGTCCTTCTTCGATTGTCTCTGCAGCTCCACCGAGCACGAGCATCCAGGCTCCCAGCCTGAAGGTGAGTTCCATAACATCCTGGGGGCCTTTTCCTTCAAGGCAATCCAGCGTCTCTTCGATTTCGAGAAAATTGCCGACCTTGTAGCCGAGCGGCTGGGACATGTCGGTGAGGACAGCGACGACGCGCTTGCCCATTGCGGTGCCGGTTGCGACAAGGCTCGACGCAAGCGCTTTGGCGTCGTTGTAGGTCTTCATGAAGGCTCCCGAGCCGCATTTTACATCGAATACAATGCCATCAGCGCCTTCGGCTACTTTTTTGGACAGAATCGAAGCGGTGATGAGCGGAATCGATTCAACGGTTGCAGTGACATCGCGAAGCGCATAGAGCTTTTTATCTGCTGGTACAACGCGGGCAGTCTGGCCGGTCATCGCAAAACCGTCTTCGATGAGGCCTTTACGGAATTCGGAAAGCTCGAGGCCTGTGCGATAGCCAGGGATGGATTCGAGCTTGTCCAGCGTTCCCCCTGTGTGGCCAAGCGCGCGCCCGGACATCATCGGGACTTTGACGCCGCAGGCAGCAACCATAGGGGCAAGGGGGAGGGATATTTTGTCTCCCACGCCGCCCGTAGAGTGCTTGTCGACAAAAGGGCCGGGAATACCGGACAGATCCATCCGATCGCCGGAATCGAGCATTGTCTCGGTCAGGATAGCGGTTTCCTTCGCTGTCATGCCGCGGAAAAATATCGCCATCAAAAGGGCGGAGATCTGATAATCCGGTATTTCGCCTTTTACGTATCCATCGATAATAAAACGGATTTCGGCTTCGGTGAGGGTTTCGCCCGCCCGCTTTTTCATCAAGATATCGACTGCTCTCATTGATACTGTCTCCTGCTTTGGCTGCTTCTTAATTATGTCGCAATAGATATGTATATTACTTCAATTTTTTGATATGTAAAAGCACTAATGGAACAGTCGAAGGCTCTGCAACGGACCTTCTGCTGCGGATTCCGCAAGCGATTCGATGATCGCTTCGATATGAAGAAGCGATGGATTTACGCTCATACACCGGGCGGCCTGGCTGTACGAAACATCTAAAATTTCCCTCAAGCATTGGAGCACCATTGCATCGATCAATATCATCGCCGAGGCCGGGAACCCTTCCCTTCGTCGCTCTTCCGCACATCTGGCGCAGAGAAAACTCCGCTCACCCGCCAAAAGGCGCCCGGGAAGCGCGCCTTCCTCTGTGAATCGCTTGCCGCAATGCTCGCATGCGCTGATGTCAGGCGCCAATCCTTGCGGAGCCAGGGCATTCCAGAGGAATGCATACATGGCATAGGGGGCTGAGTCTTCTTCGATTGAAGGGAGTTCGCGGAGCAATGTCGTTATCATCTGGAGAGCGAGGCCGTATTCACCACCAAACGCGGATGTGCGAATCACAAACTCGGCAGCAGCAGCGGCGGCTTGCATATGCGAAAAGCTCGTGTGCAGGCTGTCAAACGTCTCGAGGATCGTGGCTCCTGTCAGCTTCGAAAAATCATTGCGACGGTCATGATAGACTTCGATATCTGCGAGAATATAGGGAGTCGCAACAGATCTGAGCGAGCTTTTGGGTCCGCCGAAAAGAAAGAGCGACAAAATACCTTCTTTGCAAAGAAATGTGACAATCCTGTCGCCTCGGGCTGTATCCTTTGCATGGAGAAAGAGACCTCGATACCGCTCGTTTCGTTCAGCCATCGTTCAATCGTCTACAATCCACCAGTGGAAACCATCGCTATCGCCCGCCAGCCTGCGCTTGCGCCATGCCAGAATGCGCTCGAGTTCTTTTTTCTTGTACCCTCGCGACCAAAGGTACGCGCTCACAAAACCACCGATGTGCGCAAAATACGCCGTCCCTCCAGACTGGATGCTGGCGAGGCCGGACAACCCGCCAAGAACCTGGAGCACGAACCAGAAACCGATGACAACCCACGCAGACAGGGCTGTCGGAATGAAATAGAAAAGAAGGACCACAACCTTGTTCCCCGGAAACAGGACGAGGTACGAAGCGAGCACGCCGGAAATTGCTGCAGAGGCGCCGACAAGTGGCATCTGCAAGGCTGCACCACCCGCCATCAGCGCAAGCAGAATCTGGAGCAGCATGCCAAACGTGCCGGAAAGCAGATACAGAAGAATATAGCGGAGCTTTCCGATGCGGCATTCGACATTGTCTCCGAATACAGCCAGAAAGATCATGTTGCCAAGAATGTGGGCAAAGCCTGCATGGGTGAATTGGCTTGTGATAAGCGTGAAAAGCCGGTGCCCCGACAGGATCTCTTCCGGAATGGCTGCAAGCGCCAGCGTCGCATAATCGTCGAGCGCAAATTTCTGTATAAAAACGAATACAAAGACATTCAGCCCTATGAGGATCCAGTTCACAACAGCTTTGCCGCGCCTTCCGGAATTGTCATCACCAATCGGTATCATTGATTGCTCCTGTTTTATTGCTAGCGACAGGTTAAAAATACCACAGGAGCGGCTTGCAGGCTAGCGATTCGGCTGGCAGCGCATTCAGCAAGTCCGCCAGGCGCGGGCTGCCCTTGTATAGGGGCTTTTCGGTCGCTCTTGCCCCCGGCGCGGCATCCATGGTATTACAATACACAAATGATACGAGCGCTGCTTTTCGATCTTGACAACACCCTTTATTCGGAAGCCACGGGTCTTGAAACGGGCGTGTTGCAGCGCATGAATCAGTTTGTGGCCGACATATTCAATCTGCCATTCTCCGAGGCAGGAAAATTCCGTCGCGAGCATGCAAAGCCGTATGGCACTACTCTTGAATGGCTGATGCGCGAAAAAGGCTTCGCGGAACCGGAGCGCTATTTCAGCTATATTCATCCCGAAGGCGAAGAAGACTGCCTCGAGCCGGATCATGTCCTGCGCCTCATGCTGAATTCGATTCCGCTGCCCAAAGCTGTTCTTACGAATGCACCCCGGGAGCACGCGGAGCGCATCCTTGCGAAACTGGGAATAGCAGAATGTTTTATTGGGGTCTATGATATTTGGTTCAATGAATTGTTGGGCAAGCCGAATCCGAAGGCTTACCTTCGCGCGCTCGATGCTTCCGGATTTGCGCTGGGAGAGACGCTGTTTGTGGATGATCTTCCGAAATATGTCAAAGGATATGCCGATCTCGGCGGTCCCGCTGTTCTGAAAGACGAGATGAACCGATTTCCTGACCTGCCTTGTCGACGTATCCAAACGATTTATGAGCTGCCGGAAGTACTGGACGAAATTGGCATGAAAGCCAGCTAGCGGCTTCTTGTTCTTTTTAATCTTTTTTGCCCGCCGCCGCAGCAACGAGCGAAACCAGGGTCACCGCATAGGGAAGCGCGAGCACCAGCAAAGGCGGAATTGCAGAGAACCCCTGTACATAATTCGACAAGCTCTCTGCAAGAGCGAACAATAAGCAGGAAGCGGCAATCCATAATGGTTTTCCGCGCCCGAGATACATTGCAACGAGCGCAATCCACCCCCGCCCCGCAGTGATGTTCGGTACAAAGGCCGATATTGATACGCCAAGCGCAAAACCGCCAAGCCCGCTCCCGACTCCCGACCAGATCAGCGCGGCCATGTGGTACCGGTCGGGTCGATAGCCCAGCGCATTCACCGCTTCCTCATTCATCCCCGTCGCGCGGATTCGCACACCATGGCGCGTATTCCTGATAATGAACGCCGCAGCAATCACCCACAGCCACGCGCTTGCGGATAGAATATTCTGGGAAAACAAGACAGGGCCTATAAAGGGAATTCGTCCGAGGAAAGCGGGAAATGCGAGCATCACGCGCGGGATGTCGAAAGCCACAACCGCTTTGGTGTGAAACCAGGATTGGGAGAGCACAGCGGTTACACCAACCGCGAGGAGGTTCACCGCGAGCCCTGTTATGAACAGGTTCGCCTTGAACTTGATGGTGATAATCCCCATAAGCCAGGAGCCGACAACCGCAGCGGCTACCCCGGCCATTGCGCCAACAACAAGGCTCCCCGAGGCTCCTGCTGCAGCCATTCCGAAAAAAGCGCCCAACCCCATGAGTCCTTCAAGGGCAATATTCAGCATGCCCGCGAGTTGGGAAAACAGCCCTCCGATCGAAGCGAATAAAAGGGGGGTAGCTGCTGCAATTGTATACTTGAGGATGTCTGCCAGAATCGTGATTGGGGTGCTCATGGGCGCCTTCTCTTGCGGACCGGGAAATGGCGCGCAGTGATGAAGAACATTGCAGCCGCTTGCAGAATCGAAATGATTTCGGAAGGAACTCCTGATCCTATCATGACATGATCAGAGCCTGCTTTGAGGTAAGCAATAAAAAGGGCAGAGGGCAGAATCCCTGCTTCGCTGCTTTGGGCAAGCAAAGCCACCGAAATTGCGCTCCATCCCAGCCCGCTCGAAAAACCGCGCATGACACGCGCCTGCGGACCCATCACAATCAGCGCGCCAGCCAAGCCATAGAGCGCTCCCGAAATGGCCATGGCCGCTGATTGATACAACGCCACAGGAATACCGCAATAACGCGCGAATTCTTCGTTTTCGCCGCACACTCTCAATTCAAACCCCGGCCTTGTATGCTTGCTCATGATTGCAAGGACAGCGATAAGCGCCAATCCGATGAATACCGATATATCCAGTTTTGATGGAGCGAGAATCCTGGGCAAAAGGAGCTGCGAGGAAATCTGCCGTGTTGTCTGGAAATTGCTCGCAGGATCCTGAAAAGGACCAGTTATAAGATAGTCTCCGACATTGAGCACGATAGCGGAAATTAAAAAGGAAGAAATCATCTCCGAAACATGCCAGAGAGCCTTGAGAATCCCGGAGAGCGCGCCGATCAGCCCGCCGGCCACCATGCCGGCAAGTGCAGCAAAAAGCCATGCTTGAGCGGGTGGTATGCGTTCCGGCAACGACAGTGCGAGCATTCCCGCAGCAATTGCTCCTGCATAGATCTGCCCTTCGCCGCCCAGGTTGAAATTCCTAGACCGGAACGCGATGAGGACTCCCAAGCCCGCAATCATGAGCGGTACGGAATCTGCAATGTAATTACCAAAAAAATAACGATTTGCAAATGGCTCGAAAAAGAACTGTCCCAGCGCCGGGGAAAAATCTTTTGTAAAAAGCGCAAGCACGGCCGCAGCGAGCGCAATAGACAGCGCCACAGCAAGCGCAATTCTGGCACCTGCAGGCAATTCTCTTTCGGAGTGCATCATTCGCTCCTTGCTCCGAGCAGATACTCACCGATGCGCTCGCGATTCAGCTCTCCGCTGTTGGACGCAAGCAAAACAGCCCTCCCCCGGTAGAGAACCATAATACTATCAGCGAGCGCAAGAATTTCATCGACATCGGAGGACAAGATGAGAATAGCCGAGCCAGCGGCTTTGGCATCGAGTATTCGCCGGTGCACATTCTCTGTCGATTTGATATCGAGCCCCCATGTTGGTTCGCAGAGAATGAGCAATTTGGGCAGCTGATTAGAGAAAAGGCGAGCTATCGCAAGCTTCTGGATATTGCCGCCTGAGAGTTCGACTGTTTTCTGTTCCGGTTGAGCTGAAATATCGAAGCTGTGAAGCGCATCCTGTGTCTGTCTTGTCGCGAGAGTCGATTCTAACCAGCCTCTGTGGAAATAGCGCGTACGGGATACTGCCATGAAATTGTCGCGCACACTAAGCGAAAGAGCCATTGAGCGGCGCATGCGATCCGAAGGCAGATAACCGATTGCTCCCTTTTTGAGGAGCTGGCGGTATTCATGGATTCGTCGAATATCTAGCTGCGATCCATCGAAAATGCAGAAGCCTTTTGAGGGAACCAAAAAACCGCCCAGCGCATCTTCAAGCTCAGCTAGGCCATTTCCGCTCAGAGCACAGACACCCAGAACTTCGCCTGCATGCACTGCAAAGTGCAGATCAGTTACACCAGTTTCACCATGATGATGGCCTCGAGCGCTCAAGCCCTCGATCTGGAATACGACAGGGCCTTGCGCTGCAGGTTCTGTGCGCGGGCTAATTTCTTCGCAGACATTCGTCCCCATAATCAGGCAGGCAAGTTCATTGGCAGTTGTTGCCGCAATATCATAGGTGCCGACGGTTTTTCCCTGGCGCATGACAGTGACTCTGTCGGCGATACGCATCACTTCGTCGATTTTGTGCGTGACGATGATAATCGTATGCCCCATGCGGCGGATTTCTGCCAATTTTTCAAAAAGCGCGGTCGTTTCTTGTTCTGTGAGTACCGAAGTCGGCTCATCGAGGATAAGGATATGAAGATTGCGCGCAAGCTGGCGCAAAATTGCCACCTGCTGACGCGCGCTTATACTGAGATCTCCTGCTTGAGCCATCGGATCGAGCACAAATCCGTAGTCCGCAGCGATGCGCCTTGTCTGCTCGACAAGACTTTGCCTGTCGAGAATGCCCAATACTCCCGGTATTTTCGAAACGCGGAGCGGCTCGAGACCGAAGAAAATGTTTTCAGCCGTCGTGAGGTCATCGAACATAAGAAAATGCTGGTGCACCATGCCGATCCCGAGCTCGCGCGCATGAGCAGGAGATTGGATATGTACTGGCTTGCCTTCGATTTCTATTGTTCCAGCGTCCGGCAGTTCCAGGCCGGCAAGGATTTTCATAAGG
>WESA01000017.1 GCA_009768935.1 Rectinema subterraneum | reverse complement strand
TTTGTCAGCTGCTTCAGAAGTCCTTCAGGGCCTGTCAGATCCTCTGGCCCCTTGTACTCCTTCAGAAGCTCATCCAACACTTCCTTCGTGATAGCCATACTCTCTCCTTCTTTGAGTATAGCTGTTTACACAGATTTTTTTACAGGCTCGTCTGCTCATAGAATCGCCTCAAGATACGGAGTTATTGCCTTTTCAATACTACAGATCTTTGCATACTCGGCGAGCCGGGAAGGCTGAACCTTCGCTTTCGCTTTGTAGAGTTTTATCGCCTCCAGGAACACATCCATTCCAATTCGATTCCTAAACTTGAAACAATCGATGATCGTTTTTTCCAGATCGTAGACCTTCACTCCTACTCCTTCGATTATATGTTCTTCGATGCCAGTTTCATATGAAGCCTTCGAGAAGAAATACGCGTGGAGAGGAGGGTATCGCATAGCAGGAGTTCGAGACCCTCGAGGAAGAGCGATATTCACTTCCTTTGGAATCTGCGTCGTCGCGTTATGAAAAGAAAGGGCTGAGACAAGACAAAGGATCGCCTTGGGATAACGGAGGCTCATAACGCAGAGGTCGGGATATGGATGATCAGGCTGTCCGGAAAGCTTATAAAGGCCTCTGGATTCCTGTATGACTACCCCTTTATCGCGAAGCGCGTAGAATGCATGACGCGACATGCCCGCTGCGATAGCCTGACTCATCCTGAGGTAGCCGCCATTAGCCAGGAAAAGCCTTTTGATTTTGTTCTGTTCCATACAGACATAATGATAACACTTACATGCATGTGTATGCAATATGTCTCCAATTGATTCCAGCTTTTCCCCACATTCAAGCACTTTGTCAGGTCTTTGGTACATCTTGTCCCTTTCAAGTGCAGTGCACGGGTTTTGGGCCTTCTCCATCGTTTTTCGTGAACTTTATATGGATATTATATCATTTATTATCTTATTATACAGTATTTTAATGATTGTTCAGGAGCCCCTGATCAAATAGTTCTCTCTTTTTGCGGACATCATGACCTGACCAGCAGGAATGCCGGAAGAGCCAAAACAATAAAGGCTCCCTCGCGGGAGCCTTTTGTTGTGCCCAGAGGGGGACTTGAACCCCCATGCAGTTATTTATTTTTAGCCTTATTTTTCAGGCTTTCCCCCATTTTAGAACCTTCTAGTGCTACGTATATGCTACGAGCTTTGCAAAAATCGCGACCAGACTTTTGACAAATTTTGAATTTTTGTCAATTCGTCTGTGTGCGATAGCACGGTTTTGGCTGTATTTTTCCGAGCCCCTCTTTTTCCGCAATGCATACCGGTGCCCTCGCCAATGAAGAGGCGGCGGGCACAAAGCCCGCCAGCCCTCTCAAAGTACCATACAAACTATACAATCTATACAAAGTTCAGCTTCAAGTTTGCACACTTTGTACAGTTTGTATGCCTTTTTGTAGCAAAGTATATTCCCCGTACTGCGTGCGCACGATAAGTCCATTGTCAGCCAGCCGCCGCAAGAGCCTCGATACCGTCGAGTCGTCGATGCCTAGGGCTGTGGCTATCTCGCTAGTTCGCCCATGCCCGCCATGCTCACGCAGGTACTCGATGAGCCTGCGGCGCTCTGGTGTCTGTCGCAGCTCTTCCGGCGAAGCTGTAGAGAGCCGATAGCCGAGCGGATCCGTGCAGAAGTCAAGCGCAAGTTTTTGCGCTTCGATATCGTTGCCGTCAAGAAAGAGCACGGCGTTTTCCTCGCCGCGGCTGCGAATGAGCGTCAGAAGCACGTCAGCATTCGCCTGCATTGCAACAGAGCCCATGACGCCGTCGAGGTAGTCCGCGGTTTCCATTTTGCGGCGGTGTGTAACAAGCGCAATCATCACGCCAAGGTCATTTGCAAGCTGGCGAAGCGGCGCAAGGACTGCGTACACGTCCTGGTAACTGTTTGCGTCCGCCTCAATCGGCCATAATAGCTGCAGCACGTCCACAATAACGAGTCGATAGCCCTGCGCCTCTATTGAGTCGGCCAGTGCTTGCAAGCCTTCGGCACCCGTCGGCCAGCGAAAAGCGAAGTCGAAGTTTGCGCAAGGCACGATGCCCATTTTTAAAAGCCGCTGCGCCGTCCTGCGTTGCGAGAGCTCGAGCTGTAGGTACAGGACTTTTGATTCTGTCGTAGGTATACCGAGGAAGTCGCGCCCTCGCGATATGGCGTCAGCAAGCTGCAGCAGCAAGAGCGTTTTCCCCGATGCCTTCGATGCGGCGCAGATAGCTAGCCCCGCGTCAGGAAGTACGCCCTGCCAGAGGTATTTGGGCTTTTCATAATGAGTCGTCAAGAGTGCAGCGCCGCTCACGATCTCGAGCTTCGCGAGGCGCTCTTTCTTCGCCCGCTCTTCCGCGCCGAGCTCATCGACAGTGTCGAGGTAAGGATCCGAGCTCATACTCGCCCCCCTTCCTCGAGCGTAATGGCAAGCGCCCGCGCTTTGAGGTCGAAGAAGTCCTCGTAGGGGTGCTGAACGAAGATGTCGGCCAGATCCTCAACCTGCGCTGCAATTATCGCAATTGATGCCCTCTCGAGCGGGTCGAGCATGTCCGGCCTCTGGTAGGTCAATTTTTCCCGTAGGCTTTCAGGGATCCGCGCCGCCTGTTTAGGGAAGGTACTACACTCCGCCGCAAGCAAGATTACTGCTTGCTCTTCGAATAGCGCAAAGTCATCCTTCCGCGCGGCGATCTTTGCGATCTTTCGCCTCATCCAGTCAGGCAGCTTGACATTTTCGCGATTTTTGTCAATATTAATTATAGTTCTGCTGTTTCCCTTTGCCCCGTGCCCGCCCCAGCCCCGCGGGCTTTTTTTATAGCCCGCCGCGTTCATTTTCGCCCCCTGTCGTTCAGCCAGTCTTCAGCACGGGCTACGAGCTCTTGTCGAGGCTTTACTCGGCCAGCGCGCACGTACTCGTCGAGCTCCTGCGCGTCAAAGAGCAGCACGCCGCCGCGCGGTTTGTAGCAAGGTAGCCTGCGCTGGTGCGTGAGCTTGTACAGGTAAGCTTTACTGATACCCAGAAGCCTTGCGGCTTCATCCGAGGAAATGAAAGTGGCGTTTGACATAGACGCCTCCGAAGATAATCTACCCCTTGCCGTTTTGACGGCAATCAGGGCGAGAAAATCTGCGGAGGCGCACCCCAATGTTTTTCAGCACTATATTCGCTAACAGTGATATAGAGCTTAAAACATTGCGCCGGCATAGGCAAGACAGGCTTTTGCGCCGTCAGCCCGCCGGTTATCCGCTAAACATCGTTTATATTTTCCAGCGATCCACCTATCCTTTAAAGTCATCGGCAACTTTGGTGATGCTCGAAAATACACGTTCTAGATCTTTAGGAATCAAGTAAATCTTTGCCTTCATAAGATCACTTACAAGAATCGGGATCAAATCGTTATCGTTTTTTTTAGGCGCAAGCCATCGTGCAACTTGCGATACTTTCACATTAAAAAGCTTTGCAAGATCTGTTCGTGATAAATGCTCTTCTTGCCGAAATGCCCTCAAGCTTTTTCGCTGAATATACGCAAGCCCAGCAGTGCCGCGTAAATATTTTTGAAGAATCCGCACGGGTAAGGTTCCCGCATCTTGTGGTAGTATACCCCTGTCAATACCCGATGGGGTTAGTATTGTTCCAGCGTCCTCGTGAGCTAATGATTTAACCTTTTTTGTGAATGTTTCAATCGGTATATTCGTCTTCAGCTTCGGCATCATGGCGTCCTACCAATCTTTGTTTAGTATACAGACAAGGTCAAACAGAGTCAAGCCAGTATTCTCATTTTTTTTCTGCAGCGAGCTTTATAATGCGCTCGCTATCTTTTTTGACTTGCGGAAGGCTCGCAATGATCTCTTTTTTCCGCTGATCCGTCATCCGCAGGTATACTTCCGTGATTTTAATATCGCTATGCCCTAGTAGTCGGCTCACGGCGTAGATATCGCCTGATGCTTCCAGCGTCATCATGGCGAAGCTATGGCGCCCTGCGTGCCAGCCGAAGGCTTTTTCGATGCCCGCCCGCTTGCGCCAGGCAATGAGCGGCTGATGAGGATTTACGCCTTTCGTAGCAGTCAGGCGCGGAAAGACAAGCTCGTCCTGCCGATGCAGGCGCTTGTCATCGATGAGCTCCCAGGCAATCGGCGCGAGGGGGATGCTCACGATATCGCCTGTTTTGTTCTGGCGCTTTTTAATCATCGGTTCAGGCTCGCGGCGGATATCGCCCCATAGCAGAGAGCGGATATCGCCGAGGCGCAGCCCTGTAAAGCACGAGAGCAAAAAGCCCCGCCGTACTTCGTCGGCAAGCTCGCCTTCTACTGGCGTATTGTAGAGCCTTTGGATCTCCTCGACAGTCAAATATGGCTTCTCGTGCTCTGGCGCTCGAATGGGCTTGACGCCCTTCGCAGGGTTGCGCTCGATGAGTCGTTCGCGCTCTGCCCGTGCAAGTACCGCTTTCAGCGCGGCCAGGTAGTGCTGCGCAGTCTTTGCGCCCAGCTCGCCCTGTTTGAGTAAGAATGCCCGATAGGCGTCAATGAAGCGCTCGTCAACGTCGACAAGCGCAGTATCGCCCGCGTATTGTCGAAGGTACTTCAGGCTCTTTGGCAAGTGCATTTTTTTATCATACTCCGCGGCGATTTTTTCCGCGTACTTGATGAGCGTCATTTTCGAGCCTACGGGGTCGACGAGCTGGTACCGCCCCGCCGCGATCTGCAGCTCTCGCTTGCGGCGGATCTCTTCAGCCAGTGCCCATGCTTCGCGCTGCCCCTGCCTGTCAGCTGGCAAGGCAAAGTGCAGAGCTTCGAAGCGCCGCTTTCCGTTCAGGCAAATATCCAGGTAAAAGTACTTCTGCTTTCCGCGTAGCCTGATTTTTGCACCCATTTTTGCCCCCTTATAGAAGGTTCTATATGCTACGTTTATGCTACAAATATGCTACGTGAACATGGTAAAACGGGGTCAAACGGACGTCAAGGGAGAAAAAGCGCAGAAGTTATGCACTATGCGTATTTGCTTGTAAAATAAGGCTGAAATGCAGTTTCAGGGCAATAAAAAAGGCTCTCCGAAGAGAGCCTGAAAATGCCCAGAGGGGGACTTGAACCCCCATGCTTTCGCACTAGAACCTGAATCTAGCGTGTCTGCCAATTCCACCATCTGGGCGTAACGTTCATGGGCACAGAGCTTGCTCGATTGCGCGCGGGCGCTGGCATAGCGCGGGCGCGAACGCTGGCGTTGCGCGGGCATATGCAAAGCACAAGCGCCTTTACCGCTAGCGCAAGCCATGAGCGGGTGTATTTATAGCGCGCGAAAGCGCCGGATGTCAAGGCAGAAGCCAATAGCGGCTGCGGGCGCTGCGGGGGCGCTATTCTCGCGCGCTGGCTGCGAGCGATGGTCGCTGACGCTAATTGCGGGCACGGCCGGCGCGCATGCTTTCTGTCTGCGTTTCATTTTTTGATACTATCGTTTCATATCTTGTCGGATTAGGAAAGCCGGGGTACAATATTCTGGCGCACGAGCTGAAATGCTGGGGGCGCAGCCGAGGTCCTTCTTTTAAAGCGCGGGTATGCGAGCTGAACCGGCAGGGGGTATTGCTGCGAGCACGACTGGGGGCGGACATGCAAGCCAAAACGGCTGCGGCCA
Organism: Rectinema subterraneum; assembly: GCA_009768935.1. Taxonomy (GTDB): domain Bacteria; phylum Spirochaetota; class Spirochaetia; order Treponematales; family Rectinemataceae; genus Rectinema; species Rectinema subterraneum. The sequence goes on along the minus strand of WESA01000017.1, from coordinate 43,536 downwards.
CGGATGATGCGGTGCGCTCCTCGGAAAGGGGTTTACCATGAAGTTATCCGAATGGAACGGTGATTTTGCCGGCATAGATTATGTGTCATTTATTGTGATCGATATTGACGGGCGGATGAGAGCGGTGAGCCTTCCTTCGTCGTATGCGAGCGAGGCGGTGCTCAGCAAGGGCATCGGGTTCGATGCCTCGAATTTCGGGTACGCCAAGGTGCATGCGTCCGACATGGTGGCGGTTCCTGATATGGAATCGGCTTTCGTGGAGCAGAAAGATAATTTCAATATTCTCCATGTATTCTGCAATGTGCAGACGATGGATGGGCAGTTTTTTGCCCAGTATCCGCGCTCGGTGATCCGCGCCGCCCAGCATGCGCTGCAAGCGTCAGGCATCGGTGATGATGCGAAAATGCTGGTCGAGCTCGAGTTCTATGTGTTCGAGGATGTGCGGTATTCCACGACCGCGCATCATTCGTATTACTATGTCGAGAGCTCCGAGGGCATCGGCGAGGAATACAGTGATACGCCGCGGTTGGGGATGTCGCAGGGGTATCACCGCATGGCGCCTGAGGATCGCTATCAGCTTTTGCGCAACCGTGCGGTAAAGACGATGATCGATGTGGGCATTCCGGTCAAATATCATCATCACGAAGTGGGGGCTGCCCAGCTCGAAATCGAGCTCGATTTCATTTCGATGGTGAAGGCTGCGGATGCTGTTTCGCTCGCCAAGTGGATTCTGCGCAATGAGGCGGAAGGGCTGGGACTGCATGTCACCTTCATGCCCAAACCGATGTACGGGGTCGCCGGCAGCGGGATGCATGTGCATCAGTTCATTCTGAAAGATGGCAGGTCGATATTCCCTGGTGAGGGGCTCTACGGACTCTCGGACAAGGGTCTTGCCTATACGGCGGGGCTTCTGAGCCATGCGCTGACAGGTTCTTTGCTCGCGTTTTCGAATCCTTCGACGAATTCATATCGCAGGCTGGTGCCGGGCTATGAGGCTCCGGTGAGCGCGACATTCGCGCAGGGTTCGAGGGCTGCGGCGGTGCGGATTCCGGGGTATCTGGGCAAAGGCGAGGCGCGCATCGAATTCCGCACGGGCGATGCGACGGCGAATGTGTATTATTTTCTTGCAGCGATGTTACTTGCAGGCCTTGATGGCATCCAGAAAGGGCTCGACCCGGTCGCACTCGGCTATGCAAAGGAAAAACCTTCAGAAAAACACATTTTTCCAATGGGGCTTTTCCATGTGCTCAGCGGGCTCAAGAAGGACCGCTCCTATCTCGAGCCAGCCTTCCCGAGCGAGCTCATCGAAACATGGATCGCACGCAAGGAGAAAGAGGCTTCGTATGTGTACAATGCACCCGTGCCGCAGGAGTACGAGCTCTATTTTGACTGAGGCACAGATTCTCGGCGCGGGTTCTGCCCGCGCCATTTTTTTCTGATGTCGGGAAAACCGGGTTGCTGACAGTCCGGGCGGGACACATGGTCTGGCAGGCATGCCCGTGGGCGCGCTGCTGGGCCAACCTAATATTCTGTACGAGAAAAGGGGTTTCCAATGGCAGAAATGGTTCTATCCGGCGACGAAGCGGTTGCGCAGGCAGCCCTCGATGCGGGGCTCTCGGGAGGTTTTGCGTATCCCGGCACGCCTTCGACGGAGATCATGGAGTATTTGCAAGAGCATTTGGGGGATAAGCGGGCGGGCGCGGGGGATGCAGATGGCAGCGCTGAGACAGGCAGCGTTTTAGAAGTAAGAACCGCGCCGCGCGTGGCGCAATGGTGCGCAAACGAAAAGACCGCCTACGAATCTGCGCTTGGTGTTTCCTTCGCGGGGAAGCGCGCGATGGTGTCGATGAAGCATGTCGGCCTCAATGTGGCGATGGACCCGTTTACGAATTCGGCGCTGGTGCGGATACACGGCGGGCTTGTGGTCGTGGTTGCGGATGATCCGGGCATGCACTCGAGTCAGGACGAGCAGGATTCAAGGCTGCTGGCGGATTTTGCGCGGGTGCCCTGTTTCGAGCCGTCGGACCAGCAGGAAGCGTATGACATGACGCGGCTCGCCTTTGATTATTCGGAGGAGCATGAGGTGCCGGTGCTGGTGCGGCTGACCACGAGGCTTGCGCATGCGCGAGCGCTGGTAACAATGGCGCCTGCGCGCGATGTTCCAGCCCGCGGCAAGTGCACCGATCCCTACTCGTGGATTCTGATGCCGGAAATGGCGCGCAGGCGCTGGCTGGCCTTGCTGGACAAGCAGCCTATATTCAGGGCGGACGCGGAAGCAGCGAGCCGGCTGGTGCTGGGGTCGAAAGAACTCGGGGTGATTACCTGCGGGCTGGCGCGCGCGTATTATAAGGAAAATGAGGATGAGTGGGCGCGGGCGCATGGCGGCGAGCGGCCGTCGCACTTGCACATTGGCCGCTATCCTGTGGGGGCGGAAAAGATTCGGGCGCTTGTCGCACATGTCAAGCGCGTGCTTGTCATAGAAGAGGGCTATCCGTATATCGAGCGGGATTTGCGCGGGATTTTCGGTACGCCAGTGCCGGTTGCGGGCAAGATGACGGGCGAAATTCCACTTGCAGGCGAGCTGAGTGCAGATTCTGTGCGGTTGGCACTAGGCTTGCAGGCTCGCGAAGGTTCCGCTGTGGCCGGTATCGAGGTGCCGGGGCGGCCGCCGCAGTTCTGCCAGGGCTGTCCGCACGCTGATTCCATCACAGCTCTTAAAAAAGCACTTGAGGGTGAAGCAGAATTCTTTACGGCCTCCGATATTGGCTGTTACACGCTTTCTGCCCTGCCTCCGTGGAATGCAGTTGAATCGTGTGTCGATATGGGTGCTTCCGTCGGTATGGCGCGCGGTGCTGCCTCCGTCGGGCAGAAGCATGCGATCGGCGTAATCGGAGACTCGACGTTCTACCATTCTGGCATGACCAATCTCATCGATGCGGTCAGATATCGAACGCCGATGACGCTTCTTATTCTCGACAACGGAACGACGGGGATGACCGGCGCACAGCCCACCATCTCCGGAACGTCGCAGCTGCCAAAGCTGCTCGAAGGGCTCGGTGTCGAAAAGGAACACATCCGGGTGCTCGAGGCGCATAAGCGCGCGCTCGATACGAATGTCGCAGCTATCCGCGAGGAAATTGCGTACGATGGTGTGTCGGTCATCGTAATGGTCCGCGAGTGTATCGAATGGCTCAAGAAAGCGAGGAAATCATGACCTGCGATATCATTCTGTGCGGTGTCGGCGGGCAGGGAGGCTTGTCCGTTTCGGTGGTCATTGCACGGGCGGCAATGGCTTCCGGCTTTCTGGTAAAGCAGTCAGAAATTCATGGTATGTCCCAGCGAGGCGGACAAGTGCTCGCCAACTTGCGCATTTCGGACAAAGAAATCTTCAGCCCGACGATCCCAAAGGGGAAGGCAGATATAATCTTCGCTTTCGAGCCTCTGGAAGCGCTGCGGTATCTTTCGTGGCTTTCGGTGGAACGCGGGACGGTGGTAGCGGCCACGACGCCGATCCGCAATATTCCGAGCTATCCGGATATCGAATCAGTGCTGGCGGAAATCCGCAAGCTTCCGCGGGCGCGCCTTATCGATGCGGACAGTCTCGCGAAACAGGCTGGCAATGTGCGCAGCGCGAATCTTGTGCTGGTGGGCGCTGCAGCTGATCTTTTGCCGGTACCTCCTGAAGCAATCGAAAAGGAAATTGTTGCGCTGTTTTCCCGCAAGGGCGAGGCAGTTGTTCAGGCGAATTTGAAGGCATTCGAATATGGCAGGAGCATTCAGCATGGCTGAAAAATACAAGAGGGGTCTGACCCCGGTCCGGCTCGATGCAAAAGCTCGTGCGCTCCGCGACGAGGCTATCCGAATAGCGGCCCGCGCGAAGGCCGAAGGAAGAAGCGCGCTCACTGAGCTCGAAGGCATGGCACTGCTTTCGGCGATGGGCATCCGGACGCCAAGGTACTGGCTGGTGAGTAGTGCGGATGAGTTTCTCGGCCGCCTGGGGGAAAAGACTTCTTCGAATGTGAGCATCATGCCGGGGCCCTTCCCGGGCGCAAAAGCGGTCGTGAAGGTAATAAGCCCTGAAATTCTTCACAAAACCGAAGTGCAGGGCGTTGAAATAGTTGACAATACAACCGCCAGCATAGTCGATGCGCTTCGCCGCATGGAAGGGCGGTTCGCAGGCGCAAGGCTCGACGGCTTTACAGTCAATGAATTCATTGCGTTCGAGCCCAAGCTCGGGCACGAGATGATTTTCGGCTATAGATTCGCTCCAGACTTCGGTCCGGTCGTGAGTTTCGGGCCGGGAGGCATCTATACCGAGTACCTTGCGACAAAATTCAGGCAGGGCGCGGCGAATCTCATTCTCTCGCCCCGTGTCTCGAACCCGAAGGCGCTCGAGGCCTTGCTCAGGGAAAACGTGATCTACGGACTACTCTGCGCTGGCCTCAGAAACACAAAGCCAGAGCTCGCACCAGAAGCGCTGCAGCGCGCCATCCAGCACTTTCTTGATGCTGCGGATGCGCTCGCGGCAGCAGGTATCGGTGAATTCGAAGTGAATCCGATGGTGCTCTCGCATGCAGGAGAGCTTGTCGCGCTGGACTGCCTCGTAACCCTCAAAGACTTCTCGTCGATGGGACTCGCCTCGGACAAAGACGGGCTTCCTGTGAATATGGCGCAGCAAACCCGCCCCGTGCAGGAAATAGGGCGAATTCTCAAGCCCGCCAGCGCGGCTATTATCGGCGTGTCCGAAAAAGGCATGAACAACGGGCGCATTATCCTTCGGAACCTCATCGAAAATGGCTTTGATACGTCGCACCTCTATGTGGTGAAGGCCGGTATCGAATCCATCGACGGCTGCCGCTGTGTCCCGGATGTCGCATCTCTGCCCGAAAAAGTCGATCTTTTTGTCCTCGTTATCCCGGCCGCATCGACACCGGCGACGCTTGCGCAGATTGCCACCTATGACAAAGCATGGTCGGTCATTGTCATCCCCGGAGGCCTCGAGGAAAAGGCGGGCTCGGAATCTATCGTCGCCGAGATGCGACGAGCGCTCTCCGAAGCCCGCGGGCAAGGCAAAGGTCCTCTCATCAACGGCGGCAACTGCCTGGGCATCCGCTCGGTCCCCGGCAAGTACAATACGCTCTTCATTCCGGAGCACAAGCTTCCCATGCCCAAAGGAAAGGTCGAGCCGCTCGCGGTGCTTTCCCAGTCCGGCGCATTCGCCATCTGCCGCATCTCGAAACACCCTGCCATCAACCCGAAGTACACGATCACCTGCGGCAACCAGATGGATCTCACTATTGGCGACTACCTCGATTACCTGGCGCAGGATCCGGATCTGCATGTCATCGCGGTCTATGTCGAAGGGTTCAAACCGCTCGATGGCGAAAAAACGCTCGAAGCCTGCAGGCGCATCACAGAGTCGGGAAGAAGCGTGATTTTCTATCGCGCCGGGAGAACGCAGGCAGGCGCGGGGGCTGCTGCGAGCCACACTGCAAGCATTGCGGGCGACTATCCGGTCACCCGCCAGCTGTTTGCACAAGCGGGAGCTATTGTCTGCGACAGCCTCGATGAGTTTGATGATGCGATCACACTATTTACTCTGCTCGACGGGCGCAAGGCGCGCGGCAATCGCCTCGCGGCGGTCTCGAATGCGGGCTTCGAATGTGTCGCGATTGCGGACAACCTTGGAGGCATGGTGCTCTCCTCGTTTGGCGAGGCGACAAAGGCCGAGCTTGAGGAAATCTTCCGCGCTGCGCGCATTACCGAAATTGTCGATATCCACAACCCGCTCGACCTCACTCCAATGGCGGGCGACGATGCATATGAAGGCTCTTTCCGGGCGGCGCTGCTCGATCCAAGCGCGGATCTTGGGATTGTGGGGATTGTTCCGCTCACGGTGATGATGAATACGCTCGCTGCCGATCCCGCGGTCCACAGCGAGGATGTCACACGCGAAGATTCGATCGCAGCGCGCTATGGCAAGCTCATGCGCGAAACCGACAAACCTTTTGTGACGGTTGTCGATACTGGCCCTCTGTACGATCCGCTCTGCCGCGAGCTCGAAAAGTATGGCGTGCCGGTATTCCGCACTGCCGACCGCGCACTTAAGATGCTGGAGCTCTGGCGGAACAGCCCAGCGGCGCGGTAGCGCTGCCAGGGCGGACATGCAGCTACTTGAATAGGCGCGCTTTTGATGCTCCCTCGTTGCGCACCTGAAGTCATTCGGCCGCGGGGCACCTGACTTTACACAAGCTTCGGAACACTCTCCGGAAGGCCCGCAACACTGATCGCGCCCAGCCAGGCAAGCGAAGCGAGCACCGGCCCCATCTCCGAAATGACAATTTTCGACTCTGGGTGCAGATACGCCGCACAGAGGTCAGCGAGCTTCTGCGCCTCCTCGGGTGCATCGACATGCGAGATGTGCAGTTCAGCGCGCGAGCCGGCAGAAAATGCCTTTTTTATCCTTGACAGGAGGGCAGATACAGTATTTTTCTCGCCCGCGTAGATGCCGGCAGTCTCCGCTTTTCCTTCTTTATTCGTTGTAAGAAGGGGCCGCAAGCCAAATTTCCTCAAGATAACGCTCTTGACGCCATGCAAACGCCCCGAGCGGATAAGGCTCGAGAGGTTTCGTACCGCGACAAAGAAAACCATGCGGTCTCGAAGCGTCTCGAGGGCTCGCGCAATTTCGCCTGCAGAGAGGCCATGTTCGGCCATTTCGACAGCCCGCGAGGTAAGGATGCCCTGCGCTGCGGTTACGGTTCTGGAATCGAAGGCAACGAAGTGTGGGGGCGTCTGGGGGCTCCGCTCGGTTTGGCCGGTTTGCTCAGTGTGGCCCGCTCTCTCGGTGCGCCCATCTTGCCCGGTTTGCCCGGCCGGAGCTGCGCTGCCGCGGAAAAGGCTTGTTGCGGCGCGCACGCCTGCCTGAAACGTACCAGATAGCGCGGCTGTCAAACCAATGTAAAGAATTTCGTTCGAGTGACCCGCAGCGATCGCAAATGCTCTGGAAAAAGCCGCATCGGTGGGCTGGCTTGTGGACATTGAAAAATCGGGGTGCTCTCTCATAAGCCGGTGCATGGCGCGAATGTCGAGCGCGGGGCCGTCGGGACGGGTTTTGCCGTCGATGGTGATGAGGGCTGGCACTTTGATGACGCCATGCTCGAAAAGAAACGCTTCGGGGAGGTCGCAGCCGGTATCGGTGACGATGGCGCAGGTTTGGGGTTTTTCAGTTGCCGCTGCGCGCTGATTCTGGCCAGCCAGCTGGGCGCGGTGTGCAAGGAGCTTCTGCAGTTCCATGTCGTCGACTTTATGGGAATCGACAAGTCCTTGCGAGTCAAGGAAATCGAATACTTGATACGGCGCGTCGGTGTGCACGTGGATCTTGGCCAGGCTTTCAGTGCCTGCGACGACGACGCTGTCTCCATACTGAGAGAGCTGGGTTCTGATTGCATCGAGGTCGAGCCCCTCTCCGTGAACCAGCGCTTCCGTGCAGTAACGAAATTGTGAATCGCTCGAAGCTAAAAGGACATCAACGTCATTCGGCGCTTGGAAATCGAGCATCGCCCCCGTTGAAGCTTGCAGACTTTTGTCAGCTCGCGCAGCTTCTTTGAGGGAACCCGATCTGATGAGCTGCACGATTCCTTCGAGCATATGCACAAAGCCTTTTGCACCGGCATCGACAACACCCGCGCGTTTCATTTCGGGGAGCATGTTTCTTGTCCTGGCGAGGGAAGCCTTGGCTGATTCATATGCGGCTATGAATACATGGAGAATATCGTCCGATTGCTGGGCCTTTTCATGCATGGCATGCGCCCAGTCATGGAGTACGGTGAGAATGGTGCCTTCTTTGGGAATCGAGAGTGCTCTGCGCGTTTTTTCTGCAGCTGAAACAGCAGCATTGGCCAGTCGTTTTGCACCGATACGAGCGTCATGCTGCAGCTCTTCCGCGAGTGCAGAGAAAAACTGGGCGAGGATCGCACCTGAATTGCCTCTTGCGCCGGCAAGTGCTGACTGCGCTGCTCTCTTGAGCACGCTGCCGGCATTTTTAGGGCGAAATGCCGCGAGCGACGAGGTGATTGCGCGAACAGTGCTCGCCATGTTGGTGCCGGTATCGCCGTCGGGCACAGGGAATACATTGATTGCGTCCAAGCTGGCGGAATTTTGAATGAGGGTCTGAGATCCGGCTGTGAGCGCGCGGCTCAATCGAGGTCCATCGAGATAGGAAATCTTCATCAAATTTACAATATTGCATTCTATGTCAAAAGGCAAGGCTGGGCAAATCAGCGCGCCAGCTTGTTTCTCATTTGATGCTATCGTCGAGCGAGCATGACTGCGTCGACCGAGCTTTCGCATCAATCATGCTTTTTTCTGCGCAGAAACCTGAATTGTTCGAAGGATTTCTCCTCCCCGCGCAGGATGCGGCCAATATTCGCTCTGTGAGTAAAAACAATGAAAATCGCAATTGCGATGCCGAGACCCAAAAGCCACGGATTAGGCGGTGAGCCTTGCGCGCCAAGTGCAATTGCAATTGGAAGGATGAGCGCCGCCGTAATCGATGAAGCTGAGATGATACCCGTCAGTCCGACCACAAGCAAAAACCCGAGCACACAAAAAATTGCCGCCACTGGCGCCATCATGATAAGCGCCCCCGCCCCCGTTGCCACCCCCTTCCCCCCGCGGAACCCGGCAAAAACCGGAAACACATGCCCTACCATCGCTGCAACGGCTCCCGCAACCTGCAAGGCCTCGCGCGGAAGCGCGGCATTCCTCCCCACCCATGCGGCTAGGAACACCGCGAGCGCCCCTTTGCCGACATCGACAAGCGCCACGGGAATGGCCGCTTTTGCGCCGAATACACGGAATACGTTCGTCGCGCCCGTCGCTTTCGAGCCTTGCTGCCGTGGGTCTTTGCCAAAAAATAACTTGCCTACGACAAGCCCCGTCGGGAAAGACCCCGCGAGGTATGCAAGGATAATTCCCAGAATCATGGCCAGCATCACATCACCTCATTCGCTTGAATACATCTTCTATTGTACCCGAAAATGGCCCGGGCGTTTCCATTTTGATCGAGCACAAAGCTGCAGCAAAGCGCACCGATTCCTCCGGCCCATGTGAAAGGCGCCAAGCAAGATAGGCTGCGAATGTCGTATCGCCGCGTCCGGTGCGCCCGGAACGATTCGAAGGTGTGAATGGAGCCCGATAGATCTGCCCGCCTGCCAGCACAATCACTTCTGTATTGTGGGTGATCATGACTTCGGGTTCGCGCCCGGCCCAAGGGCTCCCTCCAGCGCTTCCTCCCCATGACGCAATGACGCGCGCCGCCTTCTCTCTGTCTGTAAGCCCGGTGAGGATCTCCGCTTCCGCCGCATCTGCCTTGAAATAGCTCACGTAGGGCATATAGCGATGCTTGTTCTTCCAGTCGCGGAAGATCATTCTGCCATCAGGCTGGGCTTCGCGCAGAAGGCCCTGTGCATCGACCGCGATTTTGGCTCGCTTGCCAGACTTGCGCTCTCCAGACGCGCGCTTTCCTGGTTCCCGCTGAGCAAGCTCTTCGATGAGCGAATCAGGCAACTCCCCCACAAAGAGCCCCGCCAGATCGATAATTTCGGCTTCTGCTTCTTCAGGAATGTCCGCTGCCGAAAAAGGCTCGGCTCTCGAAAGGAGGGTCGTCTGGCGCCGCTCATGGTCGCTCGACAGAAACACGTTGCGGATCGAGGTCGAGGCCGGGCTTTCGAGCACGACAAGTTCGATCCCCTCTTGCTGTTTGAGCACATCGAGTGCGCCAAAATCCCCTTTCGCGGCTTTTGTGATGGCGAGCACGCGCGCCCCCGAGCGGGCGGCGGAGATCGAAGAATACAGAAGCGCTCCGCCATACAGCCTGTTCTCCTGCCCTTTTTCGTCAATGATAATGTCCTTTGAAATATGGCCGAGCATGATGATGTCGTACTTCACGCGCTTCTCCTTTACGGGTGTATAGCATATATCTGAAAACGTTTTTAGATTTCTGCAAACGATTTCAATTGCATTCTGCAAAACTTATTCTATAATAGACGAGGAACCTGAAAGGAGGCAACCTATGCGAAAGATTTTTCTGTCGATGTTCGCTCTCATGTTCTGTGTGATCCCTCTTCTGTCAGTCGGGGCACAGGGAACAGCGGAGTACAAGTTACTGACGGTATATACCGCACTGCCCGAATCTGAACTTCCCACCTATTTCAGTCAATTCGAAAAGGATACGGGCATAAAGATTCAGTATGTGCGGCTGTCTGCCGGCGAGCTCCTCGCCCGCGTGCGTGCGGAGAAGAACAACCCGCAGGCCAGCGTGTGGTTTGGCGGCTCGTACGACAATTTCGTTCCAGCGAGCAAGGAAGGGCTTCTCGAAGCCTACCAGTCGCCTGAACTCAAGAATATCCCGAAGGTCTATTGGGATCCTGAAGGATTCGCGAACCCCTTCTATGTCGGCGCAATTGGCTTTGCGTGCAATACCGAATGGTTCAAGAAAAAAGGCCTGCCCTATCCGACAAGCTGGGATGACCTTCTGAAACCCGAATTCAAGAGCCAGATTTCGATGGCGCACCCCGGAACTTCGGGCACATCGTACACAATCCTTGCGACCATCGTGCAGATGCGCGGCGAAGAGGGAGCATGGAAATACTTCACCGCCCTCAATCAGAACATTCGCCAGTACACCAAATCTGGCGTAACTCCGCCAATGGATGTCGGCCTCGGCGAAGCGGCGATCGGCATCACATTCTCACACGATGGACTCAAGCCTGCATTCGAAGGCTACCCTGTCGCCATGTCCTTCCCGAAGGATGGAACCGGCTATGAAATCGGCTGCATGGCGCTCATCAAGAATGGCCCCGCAAAAGAAACCGCGAACGGCAAGCGCTTTATCGACTGGATGCTCTCGAAGCGCGGTCAAGACCTCTTCGAGACCTCGAAGTCGTTCCGGATTCCGGTCAATACGCTTGCAACGCCGCCGAAGGGCGCGATTTCTGTCGACAGCCTCAAAGTGATCAACTACGATGCCGTCTGGGCTGGTCAGAACAGAAACCGCCTTGTCGAGCAATTTACAAAAGTGGTCGCGGCCGCGAGCAACCTCAAGTAAGTGCCTGCGGGCGACGAGTGAGCTGCCGCGCACAAGCGCGCGCGAAAGCGGGCGCGCGGGAAATTAAGTCGCGAGCCCACGTAATAGCCTGGACTGTATTCAGGCAATTAGCCGGCGCGCGGGGTTCAGAGCTCTGCGCGCCCTATTATACAAAAGGAAACCACTGCATCCATGAGAAAGAATACGCGTTTTTCGATAGCGCATCTTGTGCGCGATCCTGTACTTCTGTTTCTCGTTCTTCTCGTCTTTACGGGCCTTATTCTGTTCATTCTTTTTCCGCTATATAAAATATTTGTTTACAGCGTAACAAATAATGAAGGAAGGCTGAGCTTCCAGGCAGCGATCGATATGTTCACATCGAAGGCGTACGCGCGGCCTTTGGGCAATTCGATGCTCCTCGGGATTACGACCGGAGTCCTTGCAACGCTCATCGGCTATATTTTCGCCTATGCGCTCACGCGGACCGACATTCCACTCAAGGGCTTTTTCCGGACCATTGCGACGATTCCCATCATTTCGCCGCCATTCATCCTGTCGCTCTCGATGATCTTTCTGTTCGGGCGCAACGGGCTCATCACGAGGAAACTACTCGGTATTGAAGACGCCAATGTGTATGGCATGCACAGCCTTGTCGTCGTGCAGACGATTTCATTTTTCCCTATTGCCTACCTCACGCTGACAGGGACGCTCTCCAAGCTCAATCCGGCGGTCGAGGATGCTGCTCTCAACCTTGGGGCCTCGAAAGCGCGGATTTTTCGCACGGTGACCCTGCCGCTCTCGGTGCCGGGGATATTGAGCTCGCTCCTCCTCGTATTCATCCAGTCGATGGAAGATTTCAGTAATCCCGCGGTCATTTCGGGCAGTTTCTCGACGCTCTCGGTTGAGGCGTATCGGACGATCACGGGCATGTATGATATGCGGGGCGGCTCGCTCATGGCGCTCATGCTGCTGGCGCCGACGCTTATCGCGTTTGTGTTGCAGAAATACTGGCTTGCGGGAAAATCCTTCGTGACCGTGACCGGCAAGCCGACCACAGCGCGCGCCCAGAGCAGGGATCCGAAGCTGGTCTGGCCGCTCTTTGCATTCTGCATGCTGGTGGCTGCGATCATCATTCTGTTCTATGGGACGGTGCTGGTTGGCGCCTTTGTGAAGATCTGGGGCATCAATTTCAGTTTTACATGGAGCCACTTCAAGTATGTCATGACGCTCGGCTGGCAGCCTCTACGCAATTCGGTCATTCTGGCTCTAGCATCGACGCCGATTGCGGGGCTTCTGGGAATGATCATCGCGTTCTTGGTGGTGCGCAAGGAGTTCCCTGGCAAGCGGGCGATGGAATTCGTTTCGATGCTGACATTTGCGGTGCCGGGCACGGTGGTCGGCATCGGCTACATCCTCGCATTCAATGACAAACCGTTCATGTGGACAGGCTCGGCTTTTCTTCTGATTATGGCCTTTACCTTCAGGAACATGCCGGTGGGCATCGAGTCGGGGACCTCGACCTTGATTCAGATCGACAGATCGATCGAGGAGGCATCGACGATTCTCGGAGCCACGGGCGCAGTGACGTTCCGCCGCATCAGCCTGCCGATGCTCAAGCAGGCGTTTTTCTCGGGGCTCGTGTATTCGTTCGTGCGTGCGATGACCGCGGTGAGCGCGGTGATTTTTCTCATTTCGCCGCGGTGGAACCTGGCGACCATCAGCATTTTTTCGCTGTTCGAAGCAAGCAAATATTCAGATGCAGCTGCGTATATCGTAGTGATGATTGTGATTATCGTCGTGGCGATCGGCGGGCTGAACCTGCTGGTCGGGCTTCTGGGCAACAGCGGCACGGTAGCAAGTGGAGGCAACAGTGAGCGTACGTGATTTCAGTGCAAGAAGTTCGAATGTAACCCTCATACATCTTACCAAAAAGTTCCGAAGCCTCGATGGCTCGGGCGAAATTGTAGCAGTGAATGATGTCAATCTGGAGATTCAGGCGGGCGAGCTCGTGACGATTCTCGGTCCATCGGGCTGCGGCAAGACAACCACGCTCAGGATGATCGCGGGATTCGAATATCCGACATCGGGTTCGATTCTGATTGGCGGCCGCGATGTCGCAATGATTCCGCCCAACAAGCGCGGGCTTTCGATGGTGTTCCAGAGCTACGCGCTTTTCCCACACCTCTCGATTTACGAGAATGTGGCCTATGGCTTGCGCGTGCAAAAACTTCCCGCGCAGGAAATACGGGAACGGACGGAGCGCGCGCTCGAGCTTATGCAGCTGACAACGATGGCGAGGCGGTTTCCGAGCCAGGTTTCGGGCGGGCAGCAGCAAAGGATCGCCCTGGCGCGCGCGATTGTGATCGAGCCGAGCGTCCTTTTGTTCGACGAGCCACTCTCCAACCTCGACGCCAAGCTGCGCGAGTACATGCGCGATGAGCTTCGAAAGCTGCAGAAGCGCCTAGGTATCACGAGCCTGTATGTGACGCACGACCAGAGCGAGGCCATGGCCATTTCGGACCGCATTGTCATCATGAAGGACGGATGCATCCAGCAGGTGGGCACGCCGCGCGAAATCTACGCGTATCCCCACTCGAAGTTTGTGGCGGATTTTATGGGCAAGGCGAATTTTATCAATGTGAATGTGCTAGGCATGGAGGGCGAGACGGTTGGGCTGGGAGGCAGAGAAGGCGCGGGGAGCTCAGAAATTTCGGCAGCCGCCGAACGAGCAGCTCGCATCGAAATAGAAGGAAGGCAATTCGTTGTGCCGCGGCCGGGAGCCGTTGCACCCAAGGCCGGGAAGGCGCTGCTTGTGGTGCGACCAGAGACGCTGAAGCTTGTGCCGCTTGGTGAGAGCGCCAGCGAAGCGGATCTCTCTGCAGGCGGCGCTCGTGGCTCCCCTGGAATCGCCGCCCTCAAAGGGCGCATCGACCGGTTCACCTATTTCGGCAACATTGCGCGCTACGAAGTGTCGACAGAGAATGCGCCGCTCCTCATCGAAAGCTATAACCCCGGGGCGTCCCAGATTCTGGAAGAAGGGGCTGCGGTCGGCATTGTCATCGATTTCGAATCAGCCCGGCTTTTGCCGGCCGACGAGCAGGAGCACAGAGCATGACCTTTACCCAACCTTCAGAGCACCAGTTTGACATCGCATTTCTGGGACAATACACAAAGGACACGATTATTACCAAATCAGGGACGCGCATCGTCGATGGCGGGGCATATTTTTATGGATCTGCAGCAGCAGCGGCTCTGGGGCTCAAGGTCGCAGCTATTACGCGGCTCGCTGCGAGCGATTTTGCGAGCTTCCGGTTCTTGCTCGAGCGCGGAGTGACAGTCAAAGCCATTCCGACAGAGAAGTCTACCTGCCTTCAGCTTTTGTATCCTTCCGACAATCCCGATGAGCGCGTGCTTTCGGTGACTTCGGTTGCGGAGCCTTTCGAGCCTGCGGATGTTGCTTCGATTGCAGCGCCGGTCTGGTCGATCGGGGCATCGATTCGCGGCGAAGTAAGCCTCGATGTGCTCAAAGCGATCAAAGCAAAAGGTGCGCGAATCGGCCTTGATGCCCAGGGTTTTGTGCGAGTCGTGCGTGATGGCATGCTTGCATACGACAGAGAGTGGCCAGAAAAGGCAGAGGTGCTCTCGCTCGTCGATGTGTTCAAGGCGGATGTAGTCGAGGCCGAAATCCTCACTGGAACGCGCGATTTGCGCCAGGCGGCGCGAGAGCTTGCCGGCTTTGGTGTTGCGGAACTTGTGCTTACGCACGCAGACGGAGTTGTTGTCTACGCTGGGGGCTCTTTCCATGAAGCACCCTTCAAGCCCAAAAGCCTTGTGGGCCGAAGCGGGCGAGGAGACACCTGCCTTGCATCGTATCTCGCAGTGCGAATAACCATGCCGCCAGACGAGGCGACATTCTGGTCAGCTGCGCTCACAAGTCTTAAAATGGAAGCGCTCGGGCCTTTTGCCGGCACACAAGCCGATATCGAAGCTGCGCTGCATGAGCGCTACGGTTTACACAAGGTTGAGAACACTTAGCAAACTGACCGCAAAAATACAATAGCAGCCGAGCAAAAAAAGGCTGCCCCACATATCGGAGCAGCCTCCTTTTGCTTCAAAGACTATAGTTCAGGTGTTGCCCACTGAGCCTGCTATGCAAGCTCCGCAGCGCGCACCCACGAACCTTATTTCTGATACACCATATTCTCGTTCGTCACCGTGCCGAGATGCTTCAGGTATGCAATAAAAACTTCGGCATCGGACGGGAAGTCGTTCTTGGCCTTTCCGACGAGCATGCGGTAATCATCGCCACCATTGAAGAGGAAGTTCAAAGTGGCAATAGTGTATTCCTTGTCCGGATCGACAGGCACGCCGCCGATCTTGATGTCAGACACGCGGTCGCCAGCGGGCTTCGAGGCATCCAGCGCGTAGGTCAGGTTCGCAAGATGCGGGAAGCGGCCATCGGGCGCAGGCAGTTTGCCGACACCATTTTCGAGGATGGCATCGATTTCCTTGCCGAGAACCTTGCCGGTCTGGATGTAATTGCCAAAGGGCTGGACAGTGTAAATCTGCTTGAGAGTGATATTGCCAGCAGGGATAGAATCGCGGATACCACCGCCGTTCATGAGAGCAAAATCAGCTCCGGTCACGTACAGCATGGCATTTGCAATCAGGGTGCCAAGATTCGACTGCTGAGTGCGGACAATTTCGCGTTTGCCTTCGAGCG
The DNA here is from genome assembly GCA_009768935.1 of Rectinema subterraneum. GTDB lineage: Bacteria > Spirochaetota > Spirochaetia > Treponematales > Rectinemataceae > Rectinema > Rectinema subterraneum. The sequence goes on along the minus strand of WESA01000017.1, from coordinate 27,727 downwards.
GAACCGAAGTCTGTCCGACAACCTGCGAGAGTACCGCATCCTGCGCTTTGACAAGATCGCTCAGCATGGTTGCGATGCGCGGATCGCCCTTGAGATCGGGGGAATTCTGCGGCGTAATCGTCCGGGCGGTTTTGGAGATAACCTTGCGGTCTGGCCCTATAACGACATCAACAACACCAAGCCCAGAACCATACGCGCCCGTACTCGTGATAAGAGTATTGGTAGTATTCTTTTTCTGGATATCTGCAAGAGAAGTATGGCTGTGCCCATCGAGGATAATATCGATCTGCGGTACGAATTTTGCGAGCGTGATCGAAGTGGGATCGCTGGAATCATCGACGCCGAGGTGCGACAGGCAGACGAGAAGGTCGTATTTGCCAGCCAGCTCCGCGACAACCAGCTTTGCCTCGACGATCGGATCGGAGAAAGTGACACCCTGAATGCCTTTCGGATCGGTCTTGTAGGCGGTCTCGGGCGTTGCAAGGCCGAAGAAAGCCACACGCACCCCGCCCATGTCGCGAATATCATACGCAGGGAAGACGCGCTGGCCATCCTTGTAGACATTTGCTGCCAGGATCTTGAAATTCGCCATCTTGGCAAGCTCGAGCAGGCGAGCAAAGCCGTAATTGTAATCGTGGTTGCCGGTGGTCATATACGCATAGCCGAGCTCATTCATGAGTTTGACCGCTGTTTGACCCTGGTCGATATTCACAACAGGCAAACCATGGAACGTATCGCCCACATCGACAAGCAAGGTGTTCGGATTCTTCGCTTTCAGCTCCTGGACAGCCGCGTAGATCTTCGGGAATCCGAGTTCAGTCTTGCTCTCGACAATGCGCCCGTGCATATCATTTGTATGCGCAAAAGTAATCTGGACATTGCCCGGCAGATTCGGCAGGCTCCCTTGAGCGGAAAGCGAGCCAGTGAATGCCAGCGTGAAAATTGCCGCTACCAGCACGGCAAATTTCCCGATTCTTTGTAACATCGCAAACCTCCTTGTTTTGATTGAAGATTCTGTTCCTCAAATAGTATTTGGTGCAAGAGCTATTATACCCCCCTCCTCGGCAGGAGACAAGGGAAAATAGAAAAATTATGCTTCTCTATAGCGCTTTCGATATTCAGAAGGCGTCAACCCGGTCACTTCTTTGAATTTGCGATTAAAGAAGGAAACATTATTGAAGCCAGATTCATAGCATATGTCGTCGATATAGAATTTTGTCTGGATCAGCAGCTTCTTTGCATTGTTGATTCTGATCGAATGAATATACTCTATAAAAGATAGCCCATAGCGCTTTTTAAAAGTTTTGCAGAAGCTGCTGACTTTCATTCCGACTTTTCGGCTTACTTCTTCGAGATTATAGGTTTTATCAATCTCGTTGAATATCTGAGTTATTGCCTGCTCAAATCGGTCAGTCAGCACTTCTTGATTGTGAGGCAGCAATGAACATAGTTCCCTGTTTTTGTCTTGCGAAAGCACATTGAGGACTTTCAAGAGCCATAACCACTTGTCCAATCCATTCGAGCTATTCAAATTTTCCATGAGCGGCAGACAATCCACAATCGCTGGAGAGCTAAATGACAATCCTTTTTTCGATTCACCGATAACATTCAGTATATTGATGAATTCAGATGGCGCATTAGGATATTTGATATGTTTTTCCTGGAATTGGATAATCCACCCCTGAAGAGAACCGATGCTCAGCAAACCATGTGGCAATGAAGGGCCAAGCAGAAAACCTGCTGGTGCTTTGTAGTGTTTTACCAAATCACCTATATGAGCTTGGCCTTCACCGTTCTTAATTAGTACAAGCTCAATGTCCTCATGATAGTGCCAGTTAAAATGCAGTCGTCTATCATCAAAGTATTGAATACAAAAAGAATAACCAGGCGTCGGATATATAATTTCGCGTACTGGATTCATATCGAACAGTATACTGTCAATTGATAAATCGTGCAAATTCGTACAACATTCGATGCAAAATAGTACAAGCATTTTGACGCAATGCCTCTACAATTGAAAATGAAATGGCAAGGTCAGCAAGGGCTGCTTAGGCAAAGTTTGCGCAGAGAAGGAGTTTCTTTATGAATGCTCAAAAAGGGGCAATTCAAAGCATACTCATAGGAGCTGGCAACAGAGGAGCTGAAACATATGGCCGATTTGCTCTTGCGCATCCAAGGCTTTTTAAATTTACTGCAGTAGCGGAGCCCAACCCTGTTCGAAGAACCAATTTTGCCGCCCAGCATGATATTTCTGAAGAAAAAAGTACAGACTCGTGGGAAAAGCTATTAGAATTTGTAACGCCTCGCGATGTTGTTTTTGTCTGCAGTCCTGACAGATTTCATTATGAGCAAGTACTTGCTCTTATAGAGCGAGGATGCTCGATCGTTCTGGAAAAACCTGTAGTGGTAAACACCCAGCAATGCGCAACATTGTCAAAATTAGCCTTGGGGAAAAATACAAATATAATTGTTTGCCATGTCTTGCGTTACACACCATTCTTTTCAACATTAAAGCGGCTTCTCGACAAAGGCAAAATCGGCAGGGCGATTACCTTCAATCTGCAAGAAAATATTGCCTATTATCATTTTGCGCATAGCTATGTGCGAGGCAACTGGCGTAATGCCTCGCTCTCAAGTCCTTCGATTTTGGCAAAGAGTGTCCATGATTTAGATATTCTGTACTGGCTTGCAGGCGCACCCCCGGAAACTGTTGTTTCCATGGGCGACTTAAGCTGGTTTAAAAAAGAAAATTCACCAGAGAATGCGCCGGATCGTTGTTTGGATGGTTGCCCTCACGCAGATACTTGCCCATGGTATGCGCCGGATCTCTATCTCACTGAAAATACAGGGTGGCCTACATCAGTTATCAGTGATGATACTAGCCTTGCATCTCGAATGCAGGCTATTGAGACTGGCCCCTATGGGCGATGCGTATATCGCTGCGACAACGATGTCATGGATCATCAGGATGTGCTGATACGCTTTAAAAATGGCATCAATGCCTCTTTTAGCATGAATGCCCTGACATACAACAAAACAAGAATAATCCAGATATCGGGCTCAGAAGGCGAAATCGTCGGCGATCTCGATGAAGGCTGGATAGAAGTACGCACATTTTTGCATGGAACAAAAGAGCGCATCCAATTGGGCTCTTCCGTTGGAGGACATAATGGCGGGGATGTCGGCCTTATGAACGATATTGCCAGCATTTTCAAGCAAATTGATGACTCTCCCGACCCGGAGACAAACAAAACAATACAGATAAAAAACAGTAAATCATCTATCGAAGAATCACTTGAGGGCCATTGGATGGCTTTCGCAGCTGAGGAATCGAGAAAAAAAGGAATTTTTATCAACATGGATGCGTACAAGCGTGATGGTGTATCCACACGGGAAACCGTGAATATATAAGGAGGAAGAAGAAATGGCAAAGTCACGAGTGACGTTCATTGCGGTTTTTCTCATTTTGATTGGCCTTGCAAGTCCCTTTTTTGTTATGGCCCAGGGCACTCAAAAAGGAGAAAAAATCAAAATTGTGTCGCAGATGTTTTATGACCCTGCACAACAGCAGTATATAAAGGAGCAGATACTTCCTAAATTTACTGCTGAAACAGGCATCGAAGTGGAGCTGCAAGTCGTAGCCAACGCCAGCGAACTCTACAAAGTGATCCAGGCTCAGCAACAGACCGGAAAATGGAGCACAGATATTCTCATCGCACACGACTCAACTGCTGTTCCTATAGTACAGGAATACAGAGCAGTGCAGCCTTATACCAAAATTCCGGCCGGAACATATATCACGCAATTCGATGATAATTTTGTTCAGGGCGGAAAGCGGTATTTCGTTCCTCTTCAAGCTGATGTGTATTTAACCATTGCCAACCGAAAAGCGCTTCCTTACCTGCAGAAACTTGGATATGACATCAATAATCTGACATGGGAGCAGCTGGCTGAATGGGTTCGTTTGATCAAAAAAGAAACTGGTCTGCCGAAATATGTATTCCCTGCCCTAGCTGGAAAATTTGCCACATATGAATTCAATGCTGTGCAGCTTGCATATGGCGACAAGTACGTTCCGGCTTTTAACACTCCTGCATCCCAAGCAGCGTTCAAGCTTGTTGCATCGATGAAAGAAGGTATTCTTCCTTCATCTCCGACAATCGATTTCCCCACAGCATCACTAGCCACAGAAGAAGCGTGGATCACTGTGTTCCATCAGGCATACGCAAATGCGTCATTCAGCCAGGCACCAGACAAATTTATCGTCGCTCCTGTGCCCATCGGCGGATCTGGCAAACGCGGGACTATAATTGGCGGCCATGGCATCGGTATTATCGCTGGCTCAACCCATAAAGCCGCCGCCGAAAAATTTGTCGAATTTTTCCTGCGCGATGATATCCTGTATGCAGTAATGAAAAACACAGGCCCATGGATTCCTTCAAAAGCGGAAATCACCTCCAAACTTAAAGATGATCCTTCCGATCAGATTATGAAAATGGGTCTGGCGACGCTCACAGGCCCTACGCTTATCGATAGAGTCAGAGTTGCGGAATATCAGGACTGGGGCCAGGTCAAGAGGCTTTACGAAGAGGTTATTGGAGATATCCTGGCTGGCAAAGATATAAATAAGCAATATCTGGATGCAAAGCAAAAGGAATTGGAAAGTCTTAAAGTAAATTGAAAGAGCCGGAATAATTGGCTCAAAACAAAAAGCGGTGGATGCTGCCTTTTCATGGGCAGCATTCACCAATTAATTTCGGCGAGGTAGAGCATGAACCGAATGCGGCGGGCTGGATTTTTCAAAAGTCCTATATGGTTTCTGGTGCCGGTCATTATTTATTATGCTGCATTTTGGATAAGGCCAACCATCAGCGTCATTATTGAGTCATTTACCGATAAATCAGGCGTTTTTTCATTTGCAAATTATGTGCGGCTCTTTTCGCAAAAGTCAATGCGAACAGCATTTCTGAACACGATACTATTTACCCTTGGTTCTGCAATTCTTCAGTTTATTCTTGCGTTTGCCCTGGCGCTCTGGCTGAATAAAAAATTCCGCTTTTCCAATCTAGTGCTTTTCATCACGCTGATCCCTATGGCATTTCCGCCAGCAGCAGTCGGTATTCTTTGGAAAACGGGGCTCTATCGCTTTGGATGGATAAATTCTTTCCTATGCTCGCTCGGGTTAATGAATCCAGCGAATCCCGTAGATTGGATGTCCTTCCGAAATCTTTATGCAGTTATTTTACTTATTATCATCGATACATGGACCGTTCTTCCTTCTGTGATGATAATTCTTCTAGCGGGTCTTCAGAATTTCAACAAAGAATTCGAAGAGGCCGGCTGGGTTTTTGGAGCCAATAAATTTCAAACCCTTAAAGATATTGTATTCCCTATCATGAAGCCGACTATTATCACTGCGATGATTTTGAGAATGATCGCAGCAGTACAAGTCTGGCTCATTGCTGTTATGATCTTCGGCTACAATGTGGTGCCGTTCCTGGTTGAGCGAATTGCCTACAATGTCGATGTCATCACTTTTGCAAAATATGCCCGCAAAGATGCATATACCATTTCTGTCATTGTCGCTGCTATTGTCCTGATTTCAGTGTCCATTTACCTCCGAGTTTCTGGAGAGAAGCAGAAAGGAGGTGAAATCGCATGAGCATGCGCCCCGGAAAGCTCTGGTCGCGGACAGTCTTTCTGCTCATTCTGGCAACTATCGCGAGCACAGTAATATTGCCAATTCTGTATTTCCTTACTATATCGTTTGCATCAAACTACGAAGCATATCAGTTCCCGGCCAAAATATTCCCAACTTTTTCCTATTCCGCACAGCTTCGATACAATGCCGAAAAAGATAGCTATACTTTGCTATTAAAAAAAGGCTCAACCTACGAAGCTGTAAAAACAACGCAGGATGTTTCGGATTTTTCGCTCTATTGCAAGAGCCAGTTGAATGTTCTGCTTTCGAGCGCTGCGGTACAGGAACTTTTTAACAAAGCAAAAAATACCGATCACGCTCTGCCAATAAAATTAAAGAAAGATTTCTTCCGCAATTATATTGTGTTTTTTATTCTGGCTGAGGGCTCGATGTGTGCTTTGTTCAATTCTTTGAAGGCAGCCGGATGGACAATTTTAATTTCGCTCATATTAGGCGGGGTTTCCGGCTATATAATGGCTCGATATAAATTCAAGTTCAGCAACACATTCAGCACCAGCTTACTTGTTGTCAGAATGTTTCCAGCAGTTGCGCTGTCTTTGCCTCTTGTCGTCTACATAATGAAAATGAATTTGTATGACACCTCGTTTGCTCTGGCAATTGTGTATGCAGTGCCCAATATTGCGCTAACGGCATGGATCACCAGTTCAATTTTCAAAGGAATAAGCGTAGAGCTGGAAGAAGCCGCTATGGTATTTGGTGCAACAAGGCTCAAAACGCTGATGACTATTACCTTTCCTTTGGCTTTTCCGGCAATTATTGCTTCTTCCTTGTATGCCTTTCTTGCTGCATGGAATGATTCAATAACGGCTCTTATAATGACGAACAATAATCCGACACTTGCATTATTAGTCTACAGAACGGTTGGTTCATCCACGATTCCCAACCTGCCTGCTGCAGGAGCAGTTGTGCTTCTTGTGCCATCGCTTATTTTTACTTTCATTATCAAGAATTATATCAATCAGCTATGGGGAAAGGTGGCTTTATAACTTTGATGGAGGAAGATGGTGTCTTATCTGAAACTGAATTCGCTCAAAAAAACGTATCCCAATGGCGTTACAGCAGTAAAAGATATCGATTTGGAGATTGAAAAAGGCGAATTTGTTGTAATTCTTGGGCCCTCAGGGTGCGGCAAAACAACTACGCTGCGCATGCTCGCCGGTCTCGAAGAGGTCACAAATGGCTCAATCATCCTTAATGGAAGGGATATCACTCATTTGCCTCCCAGGCAAAGAGATATCTCTATGATCTTTCAGTCATATGCAGTATGGCCGCATATGACTGTAGCAGAAAACATTGCCTATCCTCTTAAATTGAGAAAAATGGACAAACATACAATTCATTCAAAAGTGCAAGAAGTAGCCAGGATATGCAATATTCTCGATTACCTGAATCGCTATCCTGCACAGCTTTCTGGAGGACAACGGCAAAGAGTTGCAGTAGCCCGGGCATTGGCAGTCGACTCCAAACTATCGTTAATGGATGAGCCACTCTCTAATCTGGACGCCAAGCTGCGCACTTCAGTGCGGACTTTTCTTAAAGAAATTCATCGAAATACCGGAGCTACAACTATTTTTGTAACGCATGATCAAGCTGAAGCTATGGCGCTTGCCGATCGTATCGTAGTCATGAATGAAGGCAAAATTGAGCAAGTGGGCTCGACACGTGAAATCTATAACCAGTGCGGAAGTCTCTTCACTGCTCAATTTATGGGAACACCTCCTGCAAACATTCAAAAAGTCTCGTTGATATCAAACCAGGAGCGGCTGATTGCAAATGATAAAAACGCAGAAACACAATTTTCTCTTGATTTGGGGAACCAGAGCGCTTTTCCTGGAATTGATCGCTATATTGGAGAAGAAATTTTCCTGGCAATTCGACCAGAAAACATCAATATCAGCGAACCTAAAGGGATAAATGAAACATCGATCGAGATTGTCGAACCTCAGGGAGCATATACGATTCTCGTTACCAAAGTATTCGGAAGCGAGTGGAAGATAATGCTCGAGGGTGATATCGATATTCGAATTGGGCAAAAAGTATCGCTAATAATAGATCCCGGCAAAATCATGCTATTCGATGCACAAAGCAAAAAACGGGTTAATTTTTCCTAGAGTTACTATCTATGCATATCCAACAAATGTGGATTGAACGATGCGCATGCGTTCTAGGAAAGAATCTCCCAGAGCAAAATGTGCTTGAAAAGCTTCACTATCGTTATACATGTCCTGCGCGAGAGAAGGGAACCTACCTGCCGCAATGGCTATGGGATTCTTGTTTTCATGCAATAGTGTATCGTTGGTTCGATCCCGACATGGCTTGGGAGGAGCTGCAGAGCCTTCTAATGCATCAATTTGAAGAAGGCCCTGACACAGGCATGGTGCCGCATATGTCGCATTTGGCTGAAAATGGGGCCTTGTCTGCGCAGCAGCTTTTTCAGAATAAAAATTCAAGCACTATTACGCAGCCGCCGCTTATCTCCATCGCAGCACTCGCTGTGCATAAAAAAGCACCAAATAAAAATATATTGGCGAAACTCTATCCGAAATTGCTAGCTTATCATGATTGGTTCGATAGGCGCCGCGATGATGATCATGATGGACTTGCAGCAATTATTCATCCTTGGGAAAGCGGGTGGGATGCCTCTCAGCGCTGGGATAGCCTCATGGGCTTGCATGCTTGTACAAAAGAAGAGCTTTTCGAACTGGAGCAAAAAAGAAAAAACCTAGTTTCGATACTTGCCGCCCACAAATATGATGCAAAAACGCTCGCACATGTCCCTGAAGGATTTTACGCGGAACCTGCGGATTTCAATGCAATACGCGCAGCTGATTTGATGGCGTTAGCAGAAATCGCTGGAGAATTAGGGAAAATTGCAGAATCGCGGGAGTTGGAAATGCGAGCAAAGGCTGTTCAGCAAGCAGTGCATGATAAAATGATTTCTTTTAAAGATGGCGAGCTTTTTGTACACGATTTGCTTGGCGCTTCGGAGGAAAAAAGCGCTGTTGATCATGCAGGAAAATTCGTGCTTTTGTTTTGCCAATGTCTTTCCGCCTCGGAAGCCGAATCGATTTCTTTACAATTATTCAGATCAGCCGACTGCTATGCAACGCCATTCAGAGTGCCATCGACCTCTCGCTTTGATGCGTTATTCAATCCAAAAGAATATTGGCGCGGCAATGTATGGCTTCCTGTGAACTGGCTCATATGGAGAGGCTTGCTTTCGTACGGATACAAGGAAAAGGCGCATACCATTCTTGAAGACAGCATTTCCTTAGTGCAAAACTCTGGATTCTGCGAATTTTTTGATCCAATTACGGGTAAGGCGGGGGAGAAATATGGCCAGAGCTGTCCCCGAAATCAGAGCTGGTCCACAATCGTGCTCGATATGGTATTAGATTCTGAGCAAATCATTGAAGGAAAAGCAGATGAATGAATATTACATGAATAAGATCAAAGATTTGCTTATGTTTATCTATGGCCGCGGACAGGGTATGCTCACCTTTGATTCGCTGCAGCAGCTTATTCCGAAAAAAACAACAAGCAGCAAGGCCGCCAAACTCCGTGATTCACTTACAGAAAAAGACACGTGCCTTATTACCTATGGCGATATGCTGCAACCCTCAAAAAAAGAGCCGGAAACACATTCGCAGACCGCGCTTGAGCAACTGAAAGAATTCCTGGAGCGATGGAATCATGGAAGCTTTAATTATCTGCATATTTTGCCATTTCATCCCTATTCGTCGGATGACGGATTTTCGGTAATAGATTACAGGGAAATAGACCCAGCTCTTGGAGATTGGAATGATATTGCCGCGCTCGCAAAAGAATATAAACTTGTTTTTGACCTTGTGCTCAATCATGGAAGCAAACAGAGCGCGTGGTTTCAATCATTTCTTGAAAATAATGCATCATATCGAGACTGGTATATTACAAAACCGGCGGACTTCGACGTTTCCTCTGTATTCCGCCCCAGAATGCATCCTCTCCTGACCCCATTTTGCCGAAAAGATGGCTCTGTAGTCTTTGTATGGACGACATTCAGCGAAGATCAGGTCGACTATAATCTTGCCAATCCGCAAGTGCTGCTGGAGTTTATAAAAATATTCTTTGAATATATCGAGCATGGAGCGCGGATAGTGCGCCTCGATGCGATTGCGTATATCTGGAAAGAAGACGGAACAAGCTGTATCCATCATCCGAAAACACATGCCATTGTCAAATTGCTGCGAGCGCTCATCGATTATCTGGAACTTGATGTGCTCATTCTCACAGAAACAAATGTCCCGAATGAAGAAAATTTGTCGTATTTTGGCAAAGGCGATGAAGCACATTTGGTGTATAATTTTGCGCTGCCGCCACTTGTGCTGCATGCCGCAGTATCGGGAGATGCAAGCCCGCTTCGAACATGGGCCAATACACTGCCGCAGCCTGGAGAAGGACCCATATTTTTTAATTTCCTTGCAAGCCACGATGGAATTGGTGTGCTGCCAATCAATGGTCTTGTAGATGATTTAAGCTTTAAAAAGACATTGAATACTGTCATAGAGCGGGGAGCTCTTGTATCGTATAAAGATGCCCAATCTGGCCCTGTCCCTTATGAGATAAATTGCTCGTATTTGAGTGCAGTAGCGCCGCTTTCATTGGGAACCAGCAAGGAGAGGGCCCGGGCCTTTTTATGTTGTCATGGTGTTCTTTTTGCATTTGCAGGACTTCCCGCGGTGTATTTTCATAGCTGGGTTGGATCTGAACAATGGGAGGAAGGGCCTCAGTTATTTGGATATAATCGAGCAATAAATCGAGAAAAGCCTCGGAAAGACATCGTCGAAACAGCATTGAATGATGAGCACTCGCTGCGCGCATCCGTTTATACTGGATTTGAAAAATTGCTTACATTCCGCAAGAGCGAAAGATCCTTTGCCCCCGATATACCACAGCAAATCCTGCCTGCTGAAGGCTCAGTCTTTGCATTGGCAAGAGGGCCTGACCCAAGTGGACGCTATGTGCTTTGCATACAGAACTTGAGCAACAATCAAGCTAAATTTGACCTTCGTACTGCGCCAAAGATTGAAATTTTGATTCAGCACGGAATAGACAGCGAAATGTTGCTCTCTCCCTGGGAGACACGCTGGATAGGATATGGCGGCGGCAAAGCGATCTCGATGCTGGAAATATGATGCATGCGCGAGCGGCCCAGTACAGAGCCTGATTATGCAATTGAGAATAGGCAGAAAAAAGCGCTTATGCGCCATAAAGATTTCTGATATAGTAATCGTATGAATCAAGAAGGAAAAAAGCCAGGCGCAATGCCCGCACGGCGCACGATGTTTATTGCGGCGCTCGTCGCACTCGTACTTGGCATTATCATGAATTCCTATCACTACAGCCTCGAAGGTGCGCGGGGGCTGTATGTGTGGCACCCCCTGCTTGCGCTGAAAATTCTGCTCTTCATGGGGCTTGTGCCGATTTCGATCGCGATTGTGTCGCTGCCGCTGGAAAAGCTGGCAAAAAAGTGGCCGATGCTGGTTATGCGCTGGATTTCGATGGCCGCTTCGATTCTTGTCGGCGCGGTTTCGATTGCGCTGCTTGCGTTTCTCATTATTGTGCCAAGAATTGGCTCGCTGGAGCCGGCGCGGCTCGAGCTCATCGACCCTGCAAAGGGCATTCATGCGCTGGGTACGCAGCCCGCCGAAGCGAGCTTCAGTGCGGGGACGACGAATAAAGGCGCCGCGCAACCCGGGATTGCTTTGCAACAACCACAATCCGCGGCCCTGCAGCCCGCCATTATCGCACAGGCGCGGTCTCCGCTCGACATGCCACTCTTACGCCTTTCCTTCTCCTCCGACCCGCACTGGGGAGCTGATACCTCGAATGCTCAAGCCCGCACCCAGATTCTCGAGTCGATTGCGCAGCGCAAGCCCGACGCGTTCTTTATGCTCGGCGACACGGTGGAAACCGGCAACAGTGCCACCCAGTGGAATTTTGCACTTTCCGACCTCGAGGCGCTGATCCCGCATGTACCGGTGCGCCCGCTGCTTGGCAACCACGATGCGCTCTTCGGCGGCCAGTACCTGTACCGCAAAGCTTTCTTCCCCAAGGGATTCTCGAGCGATTCAGGCTCGCCCTATTACTGGAGCATCGATGCGGGTGCTGCGACCATCGTCGCAGTCGACCTGCCATGGGGAACCGAAAACTTCGGGGCCCGCCAGCGAGCCTGGCTCGAAAAAACGCTCGCGGCAGCCGACCCGCACAAGCCGTTGATTGTTCTCTCGCACAGCTATTTTTACGCCTCCGGATACGACGACCCCGATTTCGGCTCGCCCTGGTACGATCATTATCAGAATATCCCGGCGCTCGTGCCGCTCTTCGAGAAATACGGTGTTGACCTTGTCATCTCGGGGCACAACCACTATCAGGAACTACTCGCACACAACGGAATCGCCTATGCCATTGTCGGCTCGATGGGCGGCATCCCCGACCCGCAACCGAGCTATCGCTCGCCATGGTCGCAGTGGCTGGCAGTCAGCGCATTCGGCTGGCTCGATGTCGAAGTGCTGCCGGGCCGATTGGTTTTGGTGTTCAGGGATGAGCGAGGAGCCGAGCGGCATCGGGCGGAGTTGAGTTACTAGAGAAATAAAACTGGCGGGCGGAGGGCTTGCCCGCTGTTGGCAGGCGCGCCATCAGCCCAGGCATGCAGGCGGCAAAGGCGGATGGGCGGGCGGCCCACGTGGTTCGTCCGGCGCGTGAGCAGCTATCAGATATCTTCTCTATTCCAATTCTCGAGCGGCAAATCTTCAATCCTGCCAAAATGGCCCTTGTTATTCGTCACGAGCGAAAAGTTCATATACATCGCGGTAGAAGCTATCAATAAATCCATATCATCAATTCTGCTTCCGGAAGTTTCAAGTTTCGCTTTCAGCTCTCCAAAGATTTCAATAATGCCTCTATGAATGTCAATCACAGGAAAAAGCTCAGCAATGCGAAGCGCTGTCGCCATGTTTTTTTCAGGGTGTTTCGATTTTCTCGCCCCATAGATCAATTCACCGTACGTAATAACCGAAATGAATTTTGGAATGTTTTGAGTTCGAAGCATCCAGGCATGAACTGCCGCATCTCCTTTCAGGCTGTATATTATAATGTCAGTATCAAGCAAATATGCCAATCATGAAAAAGCAAGCAGATTGCATGAAGCGCAGCACCGACTAACTTGTATTAGCCATCTTGAATAATTATAATAAAAATATGAATACAGCCCAAAAGCAAATCAAAGCATACCTCCGTTCTGCATTCTTCTATAGCGCGGTCGTTGCAGTTTTGTATTTCTTTCTGAGAAACCTGCATTTCGGCTATATGGAGCATCTGCTTTTCGAGTTTTCTTCCATATTTTTTGCCATGACGCTGTTTGTTCTCTATGTGATCGCCCCGAGGTGGAAGCAAAGCGAAGGGCTCATCATTTTTGGAATTGTTTTACTCTTCGTATCGCTCCTCGATGTAGTGCATGCGGTGCGTTTTTCCGGTTTTCCCGGCACAAGCGACATGCCATCGAGCGTCACCTTCTGGGTGCTGGCGAGAGGGCTGCAGGCTTTTGGCCTGATCGCGGCTGCGACCAGAAAAGACATTCTTGCAGGGAAGAAGACATCGACGACTCTTTCGATTCTTTTGCCCATTACAGCAGGCATTGGCCTTTTTATCCTGTCGTATGTTCTGCCTTCTGGTATCTTTTTCATCGAAGGGAAAGGGACGACAGCGCTCAAAGCAAACCTCGAAATACTCTATGCCATTTTATTTCTGCTGTTCGCTATTTTGATGAGGCATGAGCCAGAGGCTTTCATTGCAGGAGCCCTGTTCGCTTTTTCGGAGATTGCTTTTGTTACATATGTAAACGTAACAGATCCAAGGATTATCCTGGGCCATATCCTGAAAGCCACAGGCTTTCTGGCGCTCGGTCTCTTTTCGCTTAAAAAATATTTCCTTATGCCGCTTAAGGAAATGGCAGAGGTCCAGCGCACGTACAGCGCTGAAAACCAGGGGCTGAAAAGCACCTATGAGACGCTCACGCAACGATGGAACGAGATGATCAAATGCAGGGAAAAGATAATTCAATGCAATTCCATCGATGCCATCCTCAGCCTCGAGAGAGAATTTTTTGCCGATCCTTCAAAGACAATCCGGCTTGCCAAGTTCGAAAAAGACAGGCTGCTCTTCAAGAACGATCCTGGACTTCCCGAAGAAAAGAGTGCGTATTTGCCCGAGCAATTTGAACGAATCGATATGAAAAACGGCACCACTGTCTTCCTCGATAAAGAGTCGGGATTTTATTTGAACATATACAAACCATTCTTCTTGTTCATAGATTTGGCGAAAAAAAACTTGCTGGAAAAAAAACAAATTGCTTTGCTCAACATAAAGCTTGTCGAAGAAGAAAAATACCGAATCGATTTTCTACGCAGTTTTTCGCACGAGCTCAAAACGCCGCTCAATGTCATCTATGGATATCTCCAGCTCTTCTCCACTGAAGCATTCGGCGCGATGAGCGCACAAGCCAAAACCGCCTTGAATGAAATGATCGAATCAGTAAAGAAATCCAACGAGATCATCAACGACCTCCTCAATCTGGCAAAAGCGGAATCAGGTGCTGTTTCGGTCAAATGTGATCGCATCCAGCTCAAGAGTTTCCTCAATAGAATTCTTGTCGAAGCAAAGAAAAATGCCCTCCTCAAAAATTTGGATTTTGTCATAGAATGCGATGGAGAACCGGAAATTTCTGTCGATCCGAAACTTTTCGGTTTGGTCATATCCAATCTTGCAAGCAATGCGGTGAAATATACAGACAAAGGACACGTAAGAGTTTTCGCGCGAGCCGATGACAAGAGGGGTATCATGATAGAGGTGAAAGATACTGGTACAGGTATCCCTGCAGAAGAAATCGATGCCATTTTCAAGCCATTCAAAAAGGGTGAGCATGCGCGAGGCGGTTTTGGGCTTGGACTCAGCCTGGTCAAGGCCTATACCCAATTGATAGGAGGAAAGGTAAGCGTTGAAAGCCAGGTGGGGACAGGGAGTACCTTCCGTATCGAAATTCCGCCATTGCCGAAAATCGATGTGTCGAAAGTCGCAAAAGGACAAAAAGCGGATTTTCTCCTGATAGAGCCTGACAAGACAACAAGGGACATGCTGAAAATTTTGCTCAAGGATTCTGTTGTAGAAGAGGCTGAATCCGACGAAAAGGGTATCGTTGCGGCTCTGTCGACGCTTCCAGACATGATAATAACAGATTTTGGCCTGCAGAGGACGACAGGAGATCAACTTATCAAGCGGATGAGAACATACCCCGAATTAGCGGACAGGAAATTCCTTCTTTTGACTGGCAGAAGAAGCAGTGATCTTACGCTTGATGACATCCCTGTCATCGAGAAAGGGAATATCGACTTGCAGCACTTGGCTAAGGTCCTCATGGCAATACGGAACGATGCAATTGCTCTTGTATTCTGCAAAGGTGAAAGCGAAGAAAGGCTCGACAGGGCGAAGGGAATTGTGCGTACACAGTTGGCAGGACGCGACAGTGTGGAAATAGATATCTCAGAGCCAGGGTTGTCCGAGCTATGCTGTCTTTTCGATGAAGCGTATTTTCTCACCCCGACTGACTCCGAGTCGCAACAGAAGATTGAGAATATCATATTCAGGCGAAAGACCTATTTTTCGAAGGAAAATGTAGTTTTGGAGGTATGAGGTATACATGATCGAGGTTCTATTAGTGGAAGACGACCCTTTCACGAGGGAAATGATGATGACCACGCTCCGTTCGATGGGCTACCATGCCGCGATGGCCAGCAATGGGCGGCAAGCTGTCGAATTTCTCCAGAATGAGAAGGCTGAGGTTATTCTGATGGATGTCGCCATGCCGGTAATGAACGGCATAGAGGCCACCAGGCAGATCAAGAAGGAAGGAATCGACTCCATTGTCATCATGCTGACTGCCTTTGGCGACGAGAAGGCAATGGAGGAAGCGGCCGAAGCGGGCGCCGATGACTATCTCACCAAGCCTGTAGAGATGCATGCGCTCAAGGCGCGAATTGAATTAGCCAAAAAGGCCAGAACCTTTCATGTCGCGCGATCAAAACTCCTCATAGAGAATAAGATGCTTATCGGAGTTAAAGAAGAAGAGATCAACGCCTGCATTGAGGAAAACTATTCCCTGTCCGCGGAACTGCTGTATAGGCTTTCTCTCGCAGCAGAGTTCCGGGATGACGATACCTACGAGCATACCAGGAGGGTTGGCCGAAACGCTGCCATGATTGCACAATATATCGGAAAAGATGCCGAATATATCTATCTTCTTACCCAGGCAGCCCCGTTGCATGATATCGGCAAAATCGGCATATCGGATACAATTCTTCTCAAGCCAGGAAGTCTGGACAATGATGAATTCGAGACAATGAAGACACATACTATCATCGGCAAAAAGATACTGAATGGCTCACAAACGAAAATTCTGCAGCTTGCCGAATCGATCGCCTATTCTCATCATGAACGATGGGATGGATCCGGCTACCCGCAAGGATTGCAGGGCGAATCGATTCCCCTTGAAGGAAGAATCGTCTGCATCGCCGATTCGATGGATGCAATGTTCTCCAAGCGACCATACAAGGGAAAAATGCCTCCGGAAAAGGTAAAAGAAGAGCTCCAAAAGAATCGAGGCTTGCAGTTCGACCCTACGATGGTCGATGCTGTGCTCGAACACTGGGAAGAGATAGCAGATATGTATCATGCAGAGGCGGGCGGCTGATTGTGCGGAGTGCCATAGGGTCCACCGCAAAAGAGCGGGCCCTACGATCAGGCAAATAATTCAGAATCCGAGCTCTTCTCCCACAATGATAACCGTGAAATCACTCAGCGAGGGTTTGCGCTTGAGGATGTGGTAAATGCGGCAGATACGCGTAGGCAGGGCACAGTCGGCGCAGTAGCCTGCGGTGGTGCAGGGGTTGGGCTTGCTGAGGCGCTTGTTGTTCAAGGGAGCAGCGTAGGCTTTGAGCCGCTCGTAGGCTTCATCGAGGTCCTTGACGACTTTGTTTATGCCCGCCACCACGATGTTTTTCCTCGGGCCAAAACTGAGCGCGGCAACGCGGTTGCCATTGCCATCGACATTGAAGAGAAAACCCTCGAGGGTGACGGCATTGGCGCTCGAAATGAAGACATCGCAGGTGAGTTGGGCGCGAAGGATTTCCATTTTCTCTTCAGCGCCTAGCCCCGGCCTGTTGTGGTCGAGAATAATTGCGCCTTTTTGCTCGGCGAGCGCGGCAATGTTCATCGATTTGATGGTCATCGAGCCGCCGAAGCCGACTTTCGCTCCCGGCCCGACATACTCGAGGACTTTTTCAGCTGCCTGCGCGGCGCTTGGAAGATAGAGTGCATCAAAGCCATTTTTTGCGAGTGCGGCGACAGCTTTCTGCCCGCGCGCCTCATAGAGCCATGGATGAAATTCGCTCATTGTTCCTCCTGGTAGTGTGTAGCTGTATTTTGCATATGAAATCACTATTGCGCAAGGGAAATCTCAACGTATGAAGGGTGAACGCAGAGGCGCTCCGAGCGCCACCAATTCCCGCCGCAAGCCCGCTGCATCGGTGTACAAAACCGCATGGATACCCAGACTACGCGCGGCTTCAATATTATCAGGGCTATCGTCAGTGAAAAACGCTTCGGCCGGGCTCACGCCTTCTGCCTTCAGAATGATACGCCAAAACTCAGGATCAGGCTTTGCGTAATGGAGAAGATGCGATGCATAGACAGAATGAAATGGCTCATACATACCAAGCTCGATGTTGATTTGGTGATGGCTGTTTATTGTGTTCGTGCCGCAAACCACGCGCGCATGCTGGGCAAGTTCCTTCACCAGTTCGAATGTCGGCTCGTCGCGCGCAGGCTTGAACAGCGTCCGCAGATAATCCTCGGCTGGCTCGATGCCGCTTCGGGTCGCAAATCGCCTCCAGAATTCCGCACTGTCGATCTCGCCCCGCGAAAGCGCAAGAATATCCTGCAGCATGAGCCTCCGGAACTCTTCCGATTCCATTCTGAGCACCGCCGCCACCTTATCGACAATCGTATGGTTGCGGATCAGCACTCCACCCTCGTCAAAAATATAGAGCTTGATCAAATGTTGCTCCCTGGACAAGAAGGGCCTCTTTACCCAAGGTTGAGAACACTACCTGCCGGCCACCATCGCCGCGACATCCTCATCCGCCGTCGCGATGCCCTTTATACCGAAATTCTCGATTAGAATCTCAGCCACGCGCGGGGAAAGGAAGCCGGGGAGCGTCGGTCCGAGCCTGATGTTCTTGAAGCCGAGGTACAACAGGGCGAGCAGGACGAGGACCGCTTTCTGCTCATACCAGGCAATATCGAAGGAAAGCGGAAGCTTGTTGACATCGTCGAGGCCGAAAATCTCCTTGAGCTTGAGGGCGACAAGCGCGAGGGAATAGGAATCGTTACACTGACCGGCATCGAGGACGCGCGGGATGCCGCCAATATCGCCGAGGTCGAGCTTGTTGTAGCGGTACTTAGCACAGCCAGCGGTAAGAATGACAGTGTTGTCGGGAAGCTTTTCGGCCACTTCGGTATAGTACGAGCGCTTCGGCTGGCGTCCGTCGCAGCCGGCCATTACAATAAAGCGCTTGATGGCCCCGCTCTTTACTGCTTCGACAACGGTGTCCGCAAGCGCAAATACCTGATCGTGCGCAAAGCCTCCGACAATAGTGCCATCTTCAAGCTGCTCGGGCGGCTCGCAGGTCTTCGCCATCTCGATGATGGCGGAAAAATCCTTCATTTTGCCGGGTTCGCGGTCGGGAATGTGTGTGCAGCCCTCGAAGCCTACGATGCCAGTCGTAAAGACGCGCTTCTTGTAGCTCTCCTTGGGCGGCACAAGGCAGTTGCTGGTGAAAAGCACAGGCCCGTGGAACTTTTCGATTTCGACATCCTGCTTCCACCAGGCGTTGCCGTAGTTGCCGTAGAGATTGTCGTATTTTTCGAAGAAGGGATAATAGTGGGCTGGCAGCATTTCGCCGTGGGTGTAGACATCGATGCCCGTGCCCTTTGTCTGCTCGAGGAGGTCGTGCAGATCCCGCAGGTCGTGCCCTGAGATGAGAATGCCCGGGCGGTTGCGCACGCCAGTCCGCACTTTGGTGATACGCGGCTTGCCATACGCGCCGGTATTCGCCCTGTCGAGAAGTGCCATGGCATCGACGCCAGCTTTGCCCGTCTCGAGGACAAGCGAAATGAGCGTGTCTTTGCTTGAACTTTCGTCGGCGAGCTGGGCGAGAGCCTTCAGCATGAACTCGAAAATGCTGCGCTCGGAAATGCCGATTGCATAGGCGTGCTCGACATAGGCTGCCATGCCCTTGAGTCCGTACAGTACAAGCGCCTTGAGCGCGCGGATGTCTTCATCGGCAATTTCGGTGAGAGCGCCTTTTCCAGCAGCGGCGGCGGTCCGAATCGCTTCAACATTCGCGGCGCTCCATGTCGCGGCATCGGGCGGGGTGGAGTCGATTGCGCCGCCTTTTGCGACATACGCAAGCCGGATGCGTTCACGGCGCTCGAGACCCTCGGCGATCCAGTGCTCGAAATCTTGGGTAAAGAAATTTGCATTCGTGATGGTCGCAAAGAGCATTCGGGTGACATAGAAGGCATCGTCTTCGCTGTAAAAACCAAGAGGAAGCGCTTTGCTGGCCCAGTAGCCTATCCCTTTGCATACATGCAGCACGAGATCTTGCAGGATCGCTGTCTCGGCCGGTTTGCCGCAGACTCCTTTGGCGAGGGTGCATGCGGTGTTTTTCATTGTTTCTTGGCACTGATTGCAATACATAATGGTTCTCCTCTCAAAAAATGAATTTTAGAAACTCCGCGCGACGGCGGCGACAGTGATTGTTTCGAGCGCAGTCCGGAGGCGCTTTTCCGTGTCAGCGCAGAAAGTGCGCAGGGCGCAGGTGCCTGTGCGACAGACTGCTTTTGCAAAGAGGCATTCGCGGCGGGGTAAGTCTCCCTCAAGGAGCGTGAGCACCTCAAGGCACGAGATCTGCTCTGCCGGCTTTGTGAGGGCATAGCCGCCGCCGAGCCCGCGGGTAGGCGTCAACAGCCCTTTTGCAGCCAGCTTCTGCATTATTTTCGCCAAGTACGAGGACGATACCTGCAGGCGCTCAGCAGCTTCTCGCGCCGAAATGCTCCCGCCATTTGCCTCTGCGAGAGCGAGTGCGTGTATCCCTGCATTGACCGTGTCCGAAACAGCAACAATTCTGTCCATGGTAGTCTCTGGAATTCCTGTAAATTAGGATATCTATATCCTATTATAGTGCATTCAAGGAAAAAATCAAGACCCCGATGTCCGATTTGCTGCATCAATTCCGGCTGGCTGCTTGATAGCCGAACTTGCTCGCGTAGCCGAAACCGCTTGGCGGCGGCGCTCTTGGCGTTTCAGCGAGCTTCGGAATGGCTGGCAGGCGGCGAAGAGCCGCGATGGTTACGGTGATCGCACCATGGCTTTCTTCGACCCTGCCCTCGACGACAAAGGCACCGCCTTCGAGGAGGGCCGGGCGGAATTGCTTGTAGCCAGCAGGAAAGAGCACTGTTTCGAAGCTTGCAGTTTCGTCCTCGAAGGTGAGGAATTCCATGGGCTCTTCATGCGTGGTGAGCACTTCTTTGGCGGTGATGAGCCAGCCAGCGAGGCGTACATATTCGCCGATGTGCCGATCGAGAGCGGCAGCTTGGAGGCGCGGCATCTGGAGCGCGCCCGGCACGAGGCTCAAAGGGTGGCAGCTCAAGGTGGTGCCGAGCCATTGCATCTGGGAAAGGGCAATGCGGCGCTCGCTGGTCTTCGAGCTTGAGGGAGAGCCTTCTGACGAGATACGTGTATGCGGAGTAGATGAAATATGCGCGCCCCTCGAAACTCTCTCCGCATCTTCAAAAAGCCCTGGCCCTGCGTGTCTTGCTCGAGCCGTGCAAGCCTTTAGCAAAGCCATGAGCACAGCGGGTCTACCCATGCCTTTCGCGATGCTGTCGAGCGCACCCGAGCCGACAAAGGCTTCTGCTTCTTCGCGCGAAAAGGGGACGCGCGCGGCAAAATCTTCGACTGACACAAAGGGGCGGAAGATCGAAGAGCGGCGCGGTGTCGTATCCCCGCCGCGCGCTTCAACAAGCGCCTTCAGCGTGCTTTCGCTTAACCCCGCAATCATGCCGAGGCCCCAGCGGATCGCGCCGCCCTTCCCTTTGCAGCGCAGCGCACTTTCGTTCACATCGGGAGGAAGGAGCTCAAGGCCCATGCGCCGTGCTTCGCTTGCATAGGCGAGTGTCGAATAGAAGCCACCATGGTTCGAGAGAACCGCTGCCATGAACTCGGCTGGATAATGTGCCCTCAACCATGCAGACTGGAACGAGAGCATTGCATAGCTCGCCGAATGGGCTTTTACAAACGAATAGCCTGAAAAGGACATGATCATGTCCCAGACGGCATCGATGACATCGGGGGCAACACCGTGCGCCGCGGAGCCCTCGTAGAAGCGCTGTTTCCACATCTCGAGGCGGTGGCCCCGATCCTTTTTGGTGAGCACTTTGCGGATGGCGTCGGCATCCGAGGAAGAAAAGCCCGCGAGCGCGACTGCAACCTTCGATACATCTTCCTGGTAACACATGATGCCGTACGTCTCCGAGAAGAGCTCGGCCAGGACGGGGTGAAGGGGCTTCCAGGCTTTGCCTTTAAGGCGCTCGATATACTCTTCGATGTAACGGTTGGCAGCAGGCCTGATAATTGATGAATGAATAACAAGATGCGCAAAATCTCCAACACCGGTTTTCTTCTGAAGGAGGCGCATGGCAGGGCTTTCGACATAGAACACGCCCATCGTGTCGCCGCGCGCGATCATCGCAATAGTATCGGCGTCTTCCTCGGGACGCCAGCGCTCAAGGTCGAGCTCAATGCCGTTCTCGTGCAGGTTCTGGATCGCATCTCGTACCACGGCGAGCGAGCGATTGCCAAGGAGGTCAATTTTGACAAGGCCTGCATCTTCTACACCATCTTTATCCCATGCGGTGACAAGAATCCCGGAACCTGTCCGTTCGACCGGCACATGGTCAGCAATATTCCCCGGCACGATGATGATCCCACCTGAGTGCGTTCCCAGGTTGCGCGGCAAGCCCGTAATGCGAATGGCGAGCGAAAAAATGTCTTTCCATACTGAGTCGGCGCTTGCCAGTGCTGCATCGCGATTATGTTCGATGCGGCGTTCTATGGCGCTTGTCTCTTCATCCGGCATACCGAAGGCTCGGGCTGTATCGCGCAGCGCGCCGCGGAAACGGAAGCAATTGTGGTTCGCGACGCGGGCGCAGTGTTCCGCCCCGAACATCCGCACGGTTTCTTCGAGAACGCTGTCGCGCTCGTCCCATGCAAAATCGACATCGATATCGGGAGGGTCCTTTCGGCCGGGGTTGAGGAAGCGGTCAAAAAAGAGGTTGTGGGCTATCGGGTCCACATCGGTGATACCGAGCGCGTAGGAGACAATGCTCGCCGCAGCGCTCCCGCGGCCGCAAATTCTCTTTGCCTTTTTAATTATTTCATTCACTACAAGAAAATAATCACAGAAGCCTTTTTCTTCGATAATGCCAAGCTCATATTCGAGCCTTTCGCGCACTGCCGGAGGAAGGCTGCCATACCGGCGCGCAGCCCCTTCGTAGGCGAGTCTGCGAAGAGCTACAGGAGCAGATATGCCAGCGCCAGCACCATCATTCGGAGCACAAGTGCCCGCGACCTCGTCGGTTGCCCCCGCCGCTTGCCACATTGGAAATACAAAATCACCAAAAGGTTCCGAAAGCGCTTCTTCGGTGATGCACCGGTTGGCAGTAGCGGCTTCGGCAAGGCTGCTTTCCAAATCGCAAAAGCGCGATTCGAGTGGCGCACTTGCAAGCCAGGCGGCTGAGCCGGAATTGTCGCTCGCAAGGCTGAGCCCAATCTCCCCCGCATTATCAGCCGCTCGCGCATACTCAAATGCTGCTGCTTCTGGCGCAAGCATCGAGTCCGGCACTTCACGGACAGTCACACCAAGACCGATGGCCGCAAGCAAGCGCTGCACTTCGCGCTGGCCGGGCTCGAGAAAAGTAATTTCAGGGCTCAGCACAGGCTTGTGGCCCGTCTTCAGCAGAGCCCGCCACTGTGATGCATGCGCGGTCGAGAGCAGGGCAAAAAGCCATGGCGAGCATGGTACCTCGCGCAAGAATGTAGGGCTGTCGGAAAGAAGAAAAAGCCCGGGGTCAGACATGGCTGCTATCGCGGCAAGCTCGCACCACAAAAGCGTGTCCGCCTTTGCAAGTGCCTCGCTATGCTGCTTGTTGTCCCTCCCTAGTGTCACGAACCTTGTGTAAGCTGGCAGGCCAGCCTCATTCAGGACAGCCGCCCTCGCGCTCAGAAGCCTGGTGAGTCGTGAAAACCCCTCTTTTGTACGCGCAATCGTTACCACCCTGCCCCAGCCGCCTGTACACTCAACCCCGACAATCGGGCGCAGACCTCTTTCCTTACAGGCATCGAGAAAAACAGGAAGCCCATACATCCCATTGCAGTCCGTGAGCGCGAGCGCATTCCAGCCTGCCGAAGCTGCTGCCTCGACAAGCTGCTGCGGCGTCAACACTCCCCACAGCAGCGAATACGCCGAATGCGTAACAAGCGGCGTCAGCATACAAGACTTCCTTCTCTATATAGAAAGGCGGCGGCCGGCACGATGGCTGACTGACCATATTTGCCATGAACGCGATCGAGAGCGCTCTGTACCCGCATGTGCATGGCAATGCGCCGCGTCTGAATGCCTGTCGAGTCGATTTCGGGCTCCGCCTTGAAGAATGGCAGCGGTTCGAACAAGTCCAGTTCCGGCCCTGCCGGCTCGAATCCTCCGAGTTCGATCTGCAGTTTACGTACCCTCACCCTGCGCTCCCACGCTTGCCGCACCGCCCGTTCCGCCGCCTCGCAAAGCTGAATGTCGGCCACAAAACTGGCCCCCTGCCCAGCCCGAACGCTCCTCGACGCAACCGCGCCGTCAGTATAGACAAGCTTTGCCATCACAAAGTGCGCTCCAAAACCCTCTTTTCGCATTCGAAAACCGAGTTCGGCCACAATTTCCCTTGCCCGCCACGCGAGCAAGTCCGGATCTGCACAATCAGGCTCGAACACGGTTTCGCCTGCCAGCATGCGCCGCGAGGGAGGCTCCGGGTTTACCGGCGAATCGTCGACACACCGAGCGCGAAGCACCAATTCTGGCCCGCGAGCGCTTATCGCCTGAGCTTCGTCCATCGAAAGCGAGGCAAGTGTTCCGATTTCCCCAATTTCGAGCGAAATGAGACGCGGCAAAAGCTTGACTCCCACACCGGGAAGCAATTCGACCGGCTGGCGTGCCACAAGTTCCCCTTCGTCGTTGACTGAAAGCGGCGCAAACCCGAAGGGCCTGAATACTCGGCTCGCCACCTTTGCGGCCGTTTTGGTCGACGCAAGCGCAACGGTGGGAACAAGCCCTGTCTGATCGGCGATTTCCCCGAGAAGTCGCCTCGCCACGTCCTCCGGTGCACCGAAAAGCCTGCGAGTCCCGTTCACATCGAGAAAGAGGTGCCCCCGCCCCGCCCGCTCGACAAGCGGCGTGAAACAAAAGGCGGCCTCCAAAAGAGATTGGTCGACTTTTTCGTAGAGCTCGGGGCGCGGCGGCACAACCTTGAGCGCACGCACCCGGGCACACGCTGTCTGCACCAGCATGCCCCGCCGCACCCCTTCGCGATACGCCTCCGGCGAGAGATCGAGGACGATCGCCCGCGGGATGTCGGGCCGCGCAACCACAAATGGTCGCCCGCGCACGCCAGGGTCGACTATTTCTTCAACCGCCGCCATAAGGCCGATCACATTGACATGGATAATGGTGCCGCTTGTCATGGCCCGCCCCCTTTCGGAAGCTGCGCCTCAACGTGGGCCGACAGCAATCTATTCATCAGCGCGGCACTTTCCGCCGCCCAGCGCCCGTTGGCAAACACCATGCCGACCGCTTCAGCCTTGCGCCGCCACATCAACAGCCGAGGCACAATATTTGCAAGTTCTTTTTTTGTATAGCGATAGTCGAGTACATGCCCGAATTGCCCGTTCTTCCATGCCGCCCCATTCCGGCTAAGAAACCTGGCGTACACCCTATCCGCCGTCAGCACTTCCACTGCCGGCGGCAGCCCCGGCAAACGTGGCGCGTCGTAGAGACAAAGTGCGACATTACGCTGCTTGAGCCCTTCGATGAGTCGCGAGGTATACCATTCGGCCGACCAGAAACCGACCACCAGGGGCAGTCCCTCAAGCTCGCCCAGTACCCGGTCGAGCCACAAGCGATTTCCTACGCTGTAAGTAAACGAATGAGGAAATTCGGCCAGAAGAAACATGACACGCCCTGCGCGCACATCTGCTTCGACGGCATTTCGAACAGCTTTGAGAGTCTGGCGCAAGTTGGTAGCGCCCGGTTTTGCGGCGCCAAATCCACGCACCCAGCGGGGCAGCCGTACGCATAATGCCTGCGCCGCTCCCGCACTGTTCAGCGTCTCCTCTCTCTTGCCCCGGCCCGCGTGCCACTCATCCCAGCCACATTCGGCAAGCCATGCCTCCGGACGCGCAACCCCGGTATTTTTTGCGCGGGTCACAATGCCGACATACAGCCCTTCATCGTTCATGCTATAGATATACTATACGTTTGTGTAGTAATCAAGAGAAAAAATGAAAAAATCGCGCGGTACTACGGCGCCCGGAGTCAATCCGGCCGCCATGGCGAACCCGCTCCACTCTGTTGCGCGCCGTTTCACCCGCCCGCGTTTCTTACTTCGGATTCACCATACTCATCGGCTGCTGGGTCGCCTCGATTGCATCGCGCCACAAGCTGCCTTCGGGATTCACCTGCTTGCGCTTTGAAGTGGCTGCACGAATCGGAATATGCACAAATTCATTGTTGACCAGCCCAATGAGCAGTTTCGTCTTGCCGGCCATCGCAGCATGCACGGCGTTGTTGCCCAGCCGCTCGCAGTACATGGAGTCGACAGGCTCGGCAATCGCCGAGCGG
Source organism: Rectinema subterraneum (assembly GCA_009768935.1). Classification (GTDB taxonomy): domain Bacteria; phylum Spirochaetota; class Spirochaetia; order Treponematales; family Rectinemataceae; genus Rectinema; species Rectinema subterraneum. Next base: position 1,909 of record WESA01000017.1, on the reverse strand, counting down.
ATCATGTAGCTTGGATCGATGTATTTCAGATTGATTTCCTTATTTTTCGCTTTGAAGTATTCTTCGATTTTTTCTTTCAGAAAGAGCCCGATGTCGCCGAGCTTCCGGTTGCCCGAGGCGTCGAATTTCACTTCCTGAGTGAAGAAGTGCTGTCCAGCTCCCTCCGCGACCACAATAACCGCATGCCCTCGCCGTGCAAGCCGCTTTTCCAGCATGGGAAGAAAGCCTTGCGGCCCTTCCAGATCAAACGGCACTTCCGGAATCAGCACGAAGTTCGCCTCGTGTACCGCGAGCACTGTATGTACCGCAATAAATCCCGAATCCCTGCCCATGAGCTTCACAAGCCCGATACCATTGATCTGCGAGTGCGCTTCCATGTGCGCCGCCGCTACTGCCTCGGAAGCCTTAACCACCGCGGTATCGAATCCGAAAGTCTTTTCCACGAACTCTATGTCGTTGTCGACGGTTTTCGGGATACCCACGACTGCAATCTTGAGCTTTCTGCGCTCGATTTCCTCCGCAATCGCGAGCGCCCCTTTCTGCGTACCGTCCCCGCCAATTGCGAACAGCACATTCAGGTTGAGCTGTTCTATCGTATCGACAATTTCCGAGGTACGATCCCCACCGCCGCGGGAAGTCCCCAGAATAGTCCCGCCGATTTTGTGAATGTCATCGACGATATCGGGATCGAGAGGGATAACTTCAAGCCCATATTCCGGCAAAAAGCCCTTGTATCCATAGCGGATCCCAGAAATTCTGCGCACACCATAGAGATGCCACAGACTCCGCACAATGGCGCGAATGACATCATTGAGCCCAGGGCAAAGTCCGCCGCAGGTGACAATGCCCGCATGCACATGCGACGGACTGAAATAGATTTTCTGCCGTGGCCCTGCGACCTCGAGCAGCTGGTCGCGCGTCAGAAGCGGCCGCTCGCCCGGCCGTGCTTCAATGTTGTAGCAAATGAACTGATCATCGCGCACAAAAACCGGACCGCCTGTACCTGTCAAACCGGCCAACCCAAGCGGCGAGTCCACCGAACACTTTCCAAGCGTTTCGATACTAAAATCGGGCATCATGGTCTCCTCAGTGTTCAAGAATAGCAGCAAAAGGTAGTGCTCTCAACCTTGTGTAAAGGCGGCTAAGAAAGGACGCACCTCGACAATCCAGCGTGAGCCGTTTAGGCGAGCGCCAGCTTGGGAATATACTCCGCCTTCTCCTTCCCCGGTGTCCGCCATTCCTTCTTCCAGCTTCTCGCCATCGTCGGGCTTAAAGGGCTTCGTGTCAGAAACGCCCGTTCTTCGAAGAAGCTTCTATATACGTTCTCGAGCGCAGTTGCATCGATGCCGCTCGCCTCGGCATGGGTGGCGGGTCTTCGGCCTTTCGGCCAGCGGATACGGTAGGGCTTGAGGTAGTTGTGCCACATAAGGTAGGCCCAGAGGCGCAGCATGCCGTTTGCGACATTGCGGTTGAAGCAGACACTCTCACGATGGTGGTTCGCCAGGTCCTTTCTGAGCTCGCGATCGGTGTAGTTCGAAGAAAAGAGTGGATTGTGGATCGTCCGTGGCAGGTGTGAAGAAATCCTCAGGTGCACGAGTCGCCCCCCTCCCTCACCCCAGTAGGCTGCAAGCTTCCGCACGAGGCGCGCATAGTCGGGCTTCTCATCGGTGATCAGCACGAAGGGCCTATGAGGCTGTGGCGGCTGCACAGCAAGGCTCGTCGCCAGCACCTCCCTGAATGACCGCCCGATCCCACCCCGTTCGAGCCGAATCGTCGAATAGAGCGCCTGTGCCTTCGCCTTTTGGTCCTGCCGCATGCTCCCTGAGCGCCGCCGTGTGCAGTGACTGACATCTAGCACGAAGCCGCCTGTCCGTCCCACCGCAATGGGGATTTCGTTCGGAAAGTACTG
>WESA01000016.1 GCA_009768935.1 Rectinema subterraneum | reverse complement strand
CCTATACGTATAATTATAATGAATGATATACGTATAGTCAATACTTTTTGTGCCCTAAGCGTCAACCGAACGTGCGCGTGAGCCGCGAGGCGGGCAGACTGGCGCGCGGTTTGCATGGCTACAATTTTGGGCTACTTTGGTTTTCTGCAAACCGCGTGACAGCCGCCGAGTCGGCTCCAAGCGTGTGTTAGGCAGAAACACCCAAACAAATATTGATTATTTTTTCATCTTCTTTCTAATAATATTCATAGAAATTATTCCTAGCAGTATGGCAATCGGTCCTACATAACCAAGAGGAATCTCTGTTATTAGAGAAAAGATATATCCAATGATACACCACAACACGAATACTAGAATTCCATAAATCATGCCTTTACCTCCATATTGCCAGATAAGACATCATAATTAATATAATATTCTGCACGGGAATGGATACCTAATTTTTTATATATTCTAGATATGTATACTTTTACAGTATTCTGAGAAATATGCAATTTCGAACTAATAACTTTTATGGAATCTCCATTATGGAGTAATTGATTGATTTCTTCTTCACGTTTTGTAAATACGATCTTTGTATGTATTGATTCTGTATGACGCAATTCAAAAAGTTTCTCTTTTGACAACATAACTCCGCCATCCAGAACATGTTGTAATAGATGGCCAAACTTTGTTGAATTACTTGCTCGAGGATTATAAACTGCTACCACTCTACTATTATAAACGATTTTTTCAGTTAAATCATCAACATGATCATGTATTAGTAATATCCTATATATACTATCGGAATATTTTAATAATAATTTCTGTAAAATTATATTGCTATCAATACTAGTAGCATCAATTACAATTAATACAAAATTATCTATAATATTTTTGTTGTCTTTAACCAAATAATTCAACATATTATGCAGGCAAATAGTAAATAACTTGTTATGAGAAATAATAATACTTTTCATAACACGATATTAATCTGTATTAGGTTTATCCAAATAAATAATAAACATTTTGATTATTTAATTATTTTGTAATACCTCTAAAATATAGATTGGAGGAAAAAAATGAAAAAGATATTTGCTTGTGTGCTGATTGTCCTGTTAGTTGTATCTGTCCCAGCTTTTGCTAGACCAACAGCAAGAGAAAATGCTGATTTTGTAGTCGATGCAATTATTGGCATTTCACTCGGGATTGTCAAAAGGGCAGGGACAGCCCTAGCAGTAGTTTATACTGCGGCAGATTTTATAACCTACGCAGTTACAGGAAAAACAATTGGAGGCTATGCAAATGATGGTTTTGAGAAGTCATCAAAAATAATTTATGCTGATGATAATAAACCGTACCGTGGTTGGATGGGCTTAGGAATGCAATAATTATAACCTGCCTAACATATTCTACATCAGAAAACGAGATAAGAAAAGAAATATCTGCTGGGCGAAAGATATCGGCGATGTAAGGATTCTATAAAAAATGTTATGCGGTTTTGAAGCGGCGATAAGCTTTTTTGCGAATTGTTATATAGGAGTGATGTAAGCACGGCTCGGCTAGCGCCTTTGGCAGGGGTGCGGGCTAGCCTCTGTTCCTGTTCTTTTCCTGGGAGGGGCTTCATTATGGGATCTATAATATTCGATAAAGCCGCATTCATGAATTATCTCATGGCTAAATGCAATTTCAGTGCCAAAGGCACGGAATGGGCCTGTATCTGGGTTGAAAAATTCCTGCGCTTCTATCCGGACTGGAGCGAGAATCGCGAGAAGGCGATTGCCGGCTTTTCAGAGGCGCTGTCCAGAAGAAAGCCTGCAAATATTGTCAATTTGGCGCTTCGGTCTGTTCAATTGTTTATTGCTTTTATCGATTTTGAGTTGGGTGAACGACCGCTGGCTCGATCAACTCAGTCAGGAGAAGATGCGACCGGCTCGAGGTCAAAAACATGTTCAATCTCAGCATCCTCTGAGGAAAATCCAGGCGAATCCAAAGATCGCGAATGGCAGGAGTTTGCGTCGAGAGCCATGAAGCAGGTGCGGGAGCTCATTCGCTTGAAGCATCGATCGCTCAGGACTGAAAAAACATATTTGGGATGGACAAGGCGATTTCTCGATTTTATAAGGGTAAGGCGCCTGGCAAATTTTGTAGATGGTGCTCCGAAAATTACTGCGGATCATCTGCGGGCGTATTTGAGTTATCTGGCGGTTGATGTGCGGGTGAGCGCGAGTATGCAGGAGCAGGCTCTGAATGCGCTGCTCGTTCTTTTCAGGATGGTTTTGCATATCGAAATTGAGGGCTTGTCGAGTGTGCTCAGGGCGAAGAAGCGAAAGCGGCTTCCTATGGTGCTGAGTCGCGAGGAGGTTTCTGCGTTGCTTGCGCAATTGAGGCAGCCGTATCGGCTCATGGCGTCGCTTATGTATGGGTGCGGGCTCAGGCTGGAAGAGTGTTTGTCGCTCAGGGTGAAGGATATCAATTTCGAGAATGAGACGATCGAGGTGCGCGCGGGCAAGGGAGGCAAGGACAGGCTGACGATGCTTCCTGGCGTGCTTAAAAGAGTCCTGCATGAGCATCTGCGAGAATTGCGTGCGCTTTGGGAAGAAATGCGAAGGCGGGATTTGCCGGGAATTTTTCTACCGGAAGCGCTCGACCGGAAATATCCGGGGCTTTCGAAGGAGTGGAGCTGGTTCTGGCTTTTCCCGGCAAAAAGCCCGTGCGCAAATGTGCGGACGGGGGAGATTGCGTTTTGGCATGTGCATCCATCGGTGATCCAGAAGAAGATTCGGCTGGCAATCCAGGCTGCGGGGATTCAGAAGCTGGCTTCCGCACATACGCTGCGCCACAGCTTTGCGACGAACCTTATCGAGGATGGGTACGATATTCGCACGATTCAGGAATTGCTTGGACATTCGAATGTGCAGACGACGATGATATATACGCATGTCGCAATGCGGAACAAGAGGGGCGTGCGCAGTCCTCTGGAGAATCTGTGAGCAGGGCTCGCGTGTTCTGCGCCATTCTAATCTCTTCTCTGACAGCGATGGTGAAAGTGGCCGCCGAAACAGGTTCACATTTCAGCAAATCGCATTTTATCACATTCTTCTGAAAAGCATTGTAAATCGGTCTGAGGAGGTGGTCAATCTTATTTTGGAAAAAGAATTAGAGGCAAAGTGAAGCGGCTCCGGCTTTGCACAATTGCCGGTTTACAGGATTCCCATCGCCGGTCCCAGGATGCTGAAGACGAGAGCAATGATGAGGGCGGCGAGGGGGGTGAGGATGAGGCCCGCAATAGCCATGTCTTTTATGCTGAAATAGCCTGTTGTGTAGGGGATGATGTTGACGGGCGAGGTTGTGACAAGGATGATGGCGAGGTTTGCGGTAAAGCCCGCAGCGAGGGCAAGGCCTGCGGCTCCTGTGCCGAGGAGGGGTCCAAGCGCAAGGACGAGGGGTACGATGATGGTCCCGGTGAGGGTGTTGGAGGAGAAGGCGATTTTCACGGTAAGGACGGCGAGCACGATGAGTACGAGCCTGACAAAGAGCGGAAGGTTGCCGATGCCTCCAAGGAGTACGACGGAGAGCCAGGCTGCTGCGCCTGTCTGGTATAGGGTCATGCCGAGGCTAATACCTGCAGCAATGAGGATTATGCCGGACCAGTCGATCTCTTTCTGGAGGTCCTTCCATTTGAATGAAGTCATGCCTGGCACGAAGAGGAGGACAACGGCGGCGACTGCGCCCATCGATATCGGGATTTTGATGTGCCAGAAGCTTTGAAACAGGGGCGAAGCAACCCAAATGAGTACAGTGATCGCAAAGACAATGAGGGTGGCTTTTTCGTCATGGCTCATGCGGCTTTGGTTCGAAAATTCGTGTTTGATATCGTCGCGGCTTTTCTGCAGGTGGGTCATTTCAGGAGGCGAAAAGAGAACGAGGACGCCCCATGCGGATGGCAGAAGAAGCGCGACAATAGGCAATCCGATTGTCATCCAGCGAACAAAAGAAATATCGACATGGGCGAGGCTGCCCATGAATTTGACGACGAGGGGGTTGGAGCCTGATCCTGCGGGTGTGCCGACTGCGCCGATGAGGGCTCCCCAGGCGACAGCGAGCATGAGGGCGCGTCCGAAGCGGCTTTCGCCTGGTTTTGCGCCTTCTTCGGTGAGGATTGCGAGTGCTAGGGGCATGATAATGGCACTGGAGGCAATGGCGGTTACCCACATCGAAAGGAAGGCTCCTGCTGCAAGAAAACCGAAAATAATGCGACGGGTCGAGTTGCCGGTAATCGAGAGCACAAGAAGGGAAACTCGCTTTCCGAGGCCCGAGCGCACGATGGCCGCGGCGAGGGCTAAGACGCCGATAAAAAAGAGCACGACATCGTCGCCAAAGCCGCTTTTTACGATTGTGGCAAAGTCGCCAGCGCCGACTAGGGCGAGCATGACCATGGCAAGGAGTCCCGTGATATGGAATGGGAGCGCTTCGAGCACCCATATGACAAGTGCGCCTGCAAGGACTGCGATGGCGCGCTGGCCTTTTGGATCGAGGAGGGCATCGCCTGCGCGGCGGACAGAATCAGGTAGGGGAAGAAATGCGAGCACGGCAAAGAGGATGGCTGCGATGCCGATGGCGGCGAGTTTGCGGGCGGCAGAATTCTTATTCATTGTGGCTACCTCGGGTGCTGGCGCCGGGGGCTGAGTCGGCGCTGAGGGGAGAGCGGGCGCTTTTTGCTGAGGTAACAGCCTGGCCGCGGGATTTGAGGGTTTCTGCAAGGAGTATCCCCACCTGTGAAGCGCGTTCAGCGGTCAGGGCGCCTGCTTCCTCGAGAGCGCGCATTTTGTCGAGGGCGCTGCCTTTTCCGCCAGAGATAATCGCGCCGGCGTGCCCCATGCGCTTGTCTTTCGGGGCGTGGCGTCCGCCTATGAATGCGATGAGGGGCTTCGAAAATGCACCCGAGGCAATCATTTCAGCCGCTTCTTCTTCCATGGTGCCGCCCAGCTCGCCGATCATGACGACGGCGTCGGTCTCGCTGTCCTCCTGGAATCGTGCGAGGATCTCGGCGAAGCGAGTGCCGGGCACGGGGTCGCCGCCAACGCCGACAAGGGTCGACACGCCAAAGCCTGCGCGCACTACCATGGCGGTCACTTCGTTGGTGAGGCTGCCGGAGCGGGTCATCACGCCGATGCGTCCGGGTTTGTAGACTCGCTCAATCCAGTAGGGAAACATGCCAAGCATGGCTTTGCCGGGCGAGATGATTCCGGAGGTGTTGCCGCCGACGACGAGAGCGCCTTCTGTTCGCGAGGCTGCGCGTATTTGCAGGGCGTCGTGCAGGGGTATGCCGTCCGCGACGATAACGATAAGTTTGATGCCGGCGTCGAGGCATTCAAAGACTGCGTCTTTGGTAAAGTGCGGCGGGACAAAGAGCATTGCGGCATCTGCGGGGGCATAGGTGTCTGCAGGGGCACCAGCGGCGCTGCGGGATCCGAGTGCGCTGGCATCGAGCGCGCGGTGTACGGAATGATAGACAGGGATATCACCGACATGCTCGCCTTCTTTGCCCGGGGTAACCGCCGCGATAATGTGTGTGCCGAGGTTGACCATGTGCTCAGTCCAGAATGTTCCTTCGGAGCCGGTGGCGCCCATGACGATGGTGCGGGTGCTTTGGTCGACGAGGATGCTCATGGCTGACCTCCTTGCTTGCTGGCGGCAGCGGGTGTGGGGCGCTCTGTGGCAGTGGAACGGGCAATGTGGGCGAGCTCTACGGCTTTCTTGACCGCTTCTTCGGTGTCGGTGAGTGGCTCGAGTCCTGCTGATAAAAGGGTTTCGCGTGCCTTGTCCTCGCCGGTGCCGCGGATGCAGGTGACGATTGGGCAATCGGGCCTAAGGCAGCGTATCGCTTCGACAATGCCTTCAGCCATGATGTCAGCGCGGGCGATGGTGCCGAAGGTTACGATGAGAATGACTTTCGGGTTGTTCTTAATGCACAGTTTCATCGCGCGCACGGATTTGCGGTAGTTGGGGCCGCCAAATTCGAGGTAGTTCGCGACGGTGCCTCCGAAGTCGACGACGAGGTCGTAGACGGCGGTGGTGAGGCCAGCCCCTGCACACATGAGACTGATGTCGCCATCGAACTGGAGGTAGGGGATGCCTTCGGCAGCAGCTTCGCGGGCGATGTCGGAATCGAAATCGGCGGGGTCCTGCTCGAATTCGGGATGTCGAAAAAGGGCATTGTCGTCGATCGAGATTTTAGCGTCTGCAGCGATAAAGTTACCTTCGAGCGTCACGAAAAGCGGGTTGATTTCGGCGAGCTCGCAATCTTTTTGCACATAGAGCCTATACAGTTTTTCGATGATGCTTGCGAAGCCCTTTGCCAGGGAAGGTGCGAAGCCGAGGTCATAGGCAGCGGTGCGAGCCTGGTAGGGCAGTATGCCGCGGATGCTGTCGATGTGCTCTTTGAGGATTTTCTCGGGTGCGGTTCTGGCGAGGTCTTCGATTTCGACGCCGCCTTCGGCGCTCGCGAGCAAAAGATGCGCGCCGGTTCGGGAATCCGCGCTGAACGACACATACAGTTCGCGCTCATGGGCAATTGCTTGCTCAACAAGGATTTTGCGCACCTTCCAGTCGGAAGCGAAAATGGCTTGGGCTGCGGTGCAGGCTTCTTCGGGGGTCTGCACGATTTTGACAAGGCCTGCCTTGCCGCGACCGCCACGAAGGACCTGCGCCTTGAGAGCGGCAGGCCATCCTAGGTGTTCCGCGGAGTTGACGGCGGCTTCGACAGTATCAGCCAGTTCCCCTTGTGGGGCCGGGATACCGAACTCTCTGAACAAAGCTTTTGCCTGGTATTCGTGCAGTTTCATGGTACCTCTTTGCGGCCACTTAGCGGTCGGTGAATGGGTTTCAGCCTGGCAGATCGGGCCGCTCGTTTATTTTCCGAAGCGTTTCCAATAGTCACCAAAAATATCCTCATCTTTCGGGCGGTTCAGCTCTATCGGCATGGCAAGCCATGTCACGTTGATGAAATGTTTCCAGTGGATGTTTTCGGTAGTGATGTTGTTGCCCCATGTGCCGCAGCCGAGGGTGACCGTGCTGGGCATGCCGTTGAAAAAGGTGCCACCATTGCCGGAAACCATGGGCTGGCGGACCATGATGCGGCTCGAACGCATGTATAAGCCCATCCGGTCTATATAGTCTTCCCGGAAGGTGAAAATACCGGACGAGTGGCCGGTACCGCACAGGTCGGTGATGCGTTCGACAAACCTTAGGCCTTCTTCGAATGAATCGCAGGGGAGTACCGTGAGCACGGGCGAGATCTTTTCCCAGAAGAAGCGGTCAGATTCGATCGGCTGTTCGCCCTGGACGATGAGGAAACGGGTCCCTTTGGTCACGTCGAAGCCAGCGCCGCGGGCGATTTTGTCGGCATCCTGGGCGATGATGGCGGGGTTGAGGTTTTCCTGGCCGTTCTTGCCGGTAACCCAAAGATAGTGGCGCAGGGCTTTTTTCTGTTCTGCGGTGCAGAGCCAGCCGCCTTCTTTCTGGAGGCCGGCAAGGAAGCGGTCCCACACTGCGCGGTGTACAACGGCGGAATTTTCGCTCGAACAGCTGGTCGCGTTGTCGAAGCTCTTGGATGTGGCGATTTTTTTTGCAGCATCTTCAGGATCGGCGTCCTCGCACAGAAGCTGGACAGCGTTGCCGGGGCCTACGCCATATGCAGGCTTTCCGGAAGAGTAGGCTGCTTTGACCATTGCGCTGCCGCCTGTAGCCACAATGAGGTCCACCTGGCGCATAAGCTCCTGGGTGAGCTCTATGGAAGGCTCTTCTATGACCTGGACAAGGTCCTCCGGAGCTCCGACTTTGCGCAGGGCTTCGCGCATGAAGGTGCACGCGAGGGTGGTCGATTTTTTTGCCTTGGGATGTGGAGCGAAGATGACGGCGTTGGCGCCCTTGAGGATCGAAAGGCCATTGGAAGCGGGGGTAGCAGTCGGGTTCGTGACCGGCGCCAAAGCCCCGACGACGCCGACAGGTTTGGCATATTTTCTGAGGCCGCGGGCAGGGTCTTCTTCCATTAGTCCGACCGTGCGCACTCCCCGGATGTCGCGCAAGACCCCCATCACTTTGTTCTTGTGCTTGGTGATTTTGTCCTCGACGCGGCCCATGCCGGTTTCCGCGACTGCGAGTTCGGCGAGTTTGCGGATATTTTCGTCGTTGTAGACGGACCAGCCGACGGCGACGCATACTTCATCGACGCGCTCCTGGCTCCATGTGGCGGCGATTTTCTGGGCTGCGCGGGCACGGGCAACTATCTCCGCGATAAACGCCTGGCCGTCGGCGCTGTCGGTTTTCGGCGCGCTCGATGAAGTCTGCCCTGCTGAAGCCTGCTCTGATGAAGCCTGCTCTGATAATATGCTCTGCCCGTTCATTTGAAATTCTCCTCTTCGATTTTCTGGACATTGTTAAATGCGTTGGTAAGGAAATCTTTTTTGAATTCCATTTTCTGGGTGAATGCGACCGACAGCCATGCATCGACAATCTGGCAGCCAAGGAAGGGAGCGGTGATCCATCCGCCCATGGTGAGTACGTTGGCGTTGTTGATAATTCTGCCGCGCTCACCAGAGAAGATGTCATCTGCGACACAGGCGTAGATGCCCTTGTGCTTGTTACAGACGATTGCCATGCCCTGGCCGGTGCCGCAGATGGCGATGCCTTTCTGGGCGCGGCCGTCCTGGATGGCCTTTGCGACTTTCGGTGCTTGGATGTAGTAGGGCTTGGGGGCATCTTCGCTCTCGATGCCGAAATCGAGCACTTCGAGCTCTGGATGGTTTTCACGCAGGTGCTTTACGATTTCGCGCTTGAGGGGAAAGCCCGAAAGGTCGCTTGCGATCGCAATGACAATTTTCTCCGGCATTTGGTATTTCTCCTTATAAAAACGAAATTTGGACAAGAGCGCTCATCTTTTGGGGCGTCCTTGCCATATATCCGCTCGCCTCATTTTTGCTGGATGAGCGTTCGCGCGGCGTCTGCGATATGCGGGGCGGTGAGCGCAAATCGCTCTGCAAGCCAATCAAGGGTTCCAACCTCGCCGAATAAATCCGCGGCAACACCGATTCGCGCAAGCCGCACACCAGGGGCTTTTTCCGCGATAACTTCCGCGACTGCAGAACCGAGCCCACCCGTCACTCTGTGATTTTCACAGGTGACAATGCATCCACAGCCTGAATGGGCGAGAATTGTCTCCTCATCGAGCGGCGAGAGCCACAAGGCATCGATGATTGTTGCTTTGATGCCTTCCTGGGCCAGCATGTCGGCTGCTTTCAGTGCTTCGTTCACCATGACGGTGCCTAATGCGACCAGGGTGACATCGCCTCCTTCGCGCAGAACTTTTGCCTTGCCGATTGAGAACGATTCATTTTCGCGATAGATGACGGGAGCAGGCTTCCGTTGAAGTCGCATGTAGAAAGAGCCTTTGAGGTTTGCGCCCAGGCGTGTGATCGCTGCGAGCGATATAGGGTCGGAGGGCTCTGCGATAGTGAGCCTCGGAATGACGCGCATAAGGGTGAGGTCTTCGAATGGCATGTGGGTTCCGCCGTTGAAGGCAGCGGTTACTCCCGGATCGGTGCCAATGAGCTTTACATTGAGCTGGGCATAATTGGCTGATAGAAAGAACTGGTCGTATGCGCGGCGGGATGCGAAGCACGCGAATGTCGCGGCAAATGGGACTTTTCCCGCGGCAGAGAGACCTGAAGCTATGCCGACGAGGTTCGCCTCGGCGACACCGACATTGACGGCGCGATCGGGGTATTTCTTTGCGAAGGCGGTTGTTCCGGTGGCTCGCATGAGGTCAGCTTCCAGTACGACAATATCTTTGCCCTCCTCGACGAGGGAAATAAGTGTTTCGGCATATACAGCACGCATTTCTTTTTGATCAGACATAGCTATCTCCTTGTAATTGAGTAGTGACTGCAGTACTGCGTTCATGCGCCATGAACGAGTTCCGGAATGAGGCGCGCCGGTACGCCAAGAGCTGCCAGCGCTTCTTTTGTCTGCGGAATGCCGTAACTCATATTGTGGTTAGTGACCTGACCTTCGCAGAAGGAGGCGCCCTTACCTTTTATTGTGCGGAGAACGATCATCGAAGGCCGCTCAATGCCCGGCGCGGCACGGCGTTTTGCCTCTTCGATGGCCTTGTCCATCGCAGCAAAATCATGACCGTCGACCATCCGGGCATGCCAGCCGAAGGCGGTCCACTTTGCGACGATATCGTCCATATCGATAATTTCTTTGGTGAGTCCATCGATCTGCATGCCATTCCAGTCAGCAAATGCAATGAGGTTCGAAAGCTTGCGGTGTGCGGCAAACATGGCAGCTTCCCACACTTGGCCTTCATTGGATTCGCCATCGCCGATAATGCAGTACACAAAGCCGGGTTTGCGGTCCATGGCTCTGCCGAGCGCGAGTCCGGCGGCAGCCGAGAGGCCTTGCCCGAGCGAGCCGGTTGTCATGTCAATGCCGGGGGTTTTTGTGCGGTCGCAGTGACTGGGCAGGTTGGTTCCGCCCTTGTTGAGCGTCAAAAGCCAATCGAGGGGGAAATAGCCTTTGTCGGCGAGTGTCGCATAGAGCGCGGGGCCTGCGTGTCCTTTCGAGAGAACGAGCATGTCTCGCTCGGGCCAACCCGGTTCTTTCGGGTTAATGTTCATGTGCTTGTGGTAGAGGAGAACAAGCAGATCGACGATCGACAATGCTCCGCCGATATGCCCTACGCCGAGATACCCGATTTCTTCGATTGTCAGGCCCCGGATTTCGCGGGCCTTGCGCTCAAGCGCCTGGATTTCGTGTGTATTCATACTACCTCGCATGATATTTATTTTCACAAAGTAAGTAAATCCCCTAACTCTGTGATACCTGCATTTTATACGACTGAAAACGTTTTCACAAGCATGAAATTTGAAGCGTATCAAAATATCAATGCGTCTTTCTAGTAGGGGAGATTCAATGTCGAAAGAAAGAGCAATGGGCAGGATGCGGGTGAGAGTGAAAAGAGCTGCAGGTATGGCGCGCCTGTTTACCAGAGCACTGGTTATGGGCTTGGCAATGTGGGTTGTGACGGGTTGTTCGCCACCCGCGATAGAAAGCGCCGTGCTGGGTGATATTCGTCCGCCTATGGTAAAAAATGCCAGGCTTGAGAGCGGGTATGAGTTTATTCTCGAATTTGATGAACCGGTCAGGGTGCCCAAGGACAGCTTTTCCGCCGAGCCGAAAAGGCTTGCCGCACAGGCAGAGAGTTCCGAGAATGTGGTGAGCGTACTATTCGAGCCTCAGCCGTCGCCTGGCGAAGTAGTGACACTTGCAGGAACTGTGCAAGACATGTGCGGCAATAGCACCAGAGTGCAGGTGCAGTTCAAGGGGTACAACGACAGACCGGCAGGTCTGGTCATTACTGAAATACAGACTGCGAAGAATACTTCGAAAAAGGCGCCCCATCGCGACTATATTGAGTTTCTTGTAAAAAAAGCGGGCAATCTGGGCGGCATATATGTGCAGTGGGCGAGTTCGACTAAGACAATGAGGTTTGATTTTCCTGCCTGTGAGGTTCGGGCAGGTGAAGTAATTGTCCTTCATCTGGCGCCTGAGGGGGTGGCGGAAGAAAAGAACGAAACAGGCAGCGAGCTTGGGCTTTCAGGCGGGATCGATGCAACAGCGCAAGGCAGGGATTTTTGGTCAGATGCGGGAGGCTTGCCAGATGCAAGCGGCGCAATCACGGTGCATGAAAGAGAAGGGGCACTACCTATTGACGGAATTTTTTACGCAGACAGTTCAAAAAGCGGAAAACTCGAGTCGGCAAAGCTCATAGCTCTTGCGAGGGAACTTGCGGATGCAGGGCTGTGGAAGCTCGATGTGCCGCCTCTTTGGGAAAATGCATTATTATGGAAGCCTTCAACTTCCAGGCCCCTCGTGCGCACGTCTACATCACCATATGGGGCGAGCGCATGGGGAATTGGGGAGAGCGGAAGCCAGAGCCCAGGGATTGTAAATTAGAGAAGTAATGCGATGCCCTAAATGAGATCGAGGAAAAGCTTTTCGATTTCGTGTCGCGGCATTGCGCCGACTTTCTGGCGCGCGACCTGGCCATCCTTGAAAACAATAAGCGTGGGGATGGAGATGATGCCATATTGGGATGCAAGATCGCTCTGTTCATCGACATTGAGTTTTCCCACTTTGATTCTGTCTTTGTATGACTCAGCGATCTGGGCAACGCTGGGAGCGATCATTTTGCATGGCATGCACCACTCGGCCCAAAAATCGACGAGAACGGGGATTTTTGATTCAAGTACTTCTTTCTTGAAATTTTCGGAGGTCAATGTAACTTCAGCGCTCATATGTATTTCAGACTCCTTTTCGTGGAATGGCCCCTTTAAGCTTTTTCTCTAAGGGCAAACGCTTCGAGGCCTGCAAGTGACTAAAGTATACTGCCGTCGTCAAAATGCGTCAAATAGAAGGATTCCCGAGGATTTCCGCGACCTCGTCCGGCAATCAGCCCGCAGGCTAGCGTAGAATCGCATTCTATGCAATGATCGGTAAACAAACAGAAAAGCCTATGCCGAACACAACAGCCAGCCCGTTTGCTCGATCGCTGTCGCTTTTGGGCCCATGGACGTTTTACCGCGAAGCGCTCGCCCTTGCAATTCCTGTCATGCTGCAAAGCCTCATTACCGGCCTTGTTTCACTTGTGGACAATTTTATGGTGGCAGGTCTCGGCGATGCCAAAATGGCCGGCGTCAATATCGCAAATCAGGTGAATTTCGTTTTCATGGTGATAATCAATGTTGTCACGATAGCAGGAGGCATTTTCCTTTCCCAACATCGGGGCGCAAAAAATCAAGAAGGCATGATCCAGGCATTCCGGTTCAAGCTGGTTATGGGGACAGGTCTTTCGACAGCATATTTTCTGGTTTGTGTGTTGGCTCCTGAGGCGCTGCTCTCGCTTATGGTTTCGAATAACGCGCAGGGAGCGGTGATTGTCGCTGAAGGAGCTCGCTATATGCGGGCGGTCTCTTTTTCGTTTATTCCCATCGCGTTGTCAGGCGCTATCGGAAGTTCGTTCCGCGATATTGGAGAACCAAAGGTGCCACTCCTTGTCTCCACAGCCGCGGCAATTGCAAATACCATCGGCAACTGGTTTTTAATCTACGGAAACTTCGGTGCGCCTCGCCTGGAAGTTGTAGGCGCCGCCACTGCAACCGTGATTGCGCGCGGCCTTGAGATCACTGCGTTCATTGTCATGCTCAAGGCAAGAAAACCGGCCTTTGCGTTCAGGCTGAAAACCATATTCCGGATCAACGGAAAGTTTTTTGCTGATGTGCTGTCGCGCTCCGCGATGATGTTCTTTTCGGAGACTGCATGGGTTGTGTCGGAAACGATTATCACCGCGCTCTATAACCGGCGTGGCGGACCGGAAACGGTTGCTGGGATGGCTGCCGGCTGGTCGGTTGCAAATTTGTTTTTCCTGGTATTCCCAGCCATTCACACAGCAACGAATGTCATTGTGGGATCGACACTTGGAGCGGGCAAGCTGGATGAAGGCAGGGCAAAGGCGCGCTGGATTATGGCAGGATCGGTGTTTTTCGGCCTTGCAGCGGGGCTCTTTGCCGCACTTTCGACTGCAGTGGTTCCGCTTGTTTTTGGCAACCTGTCGGATCAGGCCCGCATTGTCACTCGCAGCATTATTTTCGTGATTGCGATCTATTTGCCTTTGTGGTGCCTGCTCAATGCACAATTCGGTGTGTCGCGGGCTGGCGGCGATACGCTGATGGGGCTTTTTGTCGATGTCGGGGTGACATATGTTCTCTTTATTCCTGCGGCTTTTGTCATCGCGCGGTATACGAGCTGGGGGCCTGTCGCTCTTTTCGGTATTGCGAAGCTTTCGGATATTCCCAAGGCGCTGGTTGCCGGATGGTGGCTTGCAAAAGAGCGCTGGGTACGCAATCTCACTGTCGCTTCAGTGTTCAAAGCTGTTCTGTAAATGGAATACGCGAAGCCGGGCTTGTAATGAGGCATTGGCCATGCTGATTGCGCTTGCTTCGGCGTGTGCCCGCTGCGTCGCAATCGATGCATGCTTTCGCGTCGTGGCTGTTTCTTCCGAGATAAATGCGACTTTTTTTCGGGCTCCTTTTTTGCAATAGAAACCGGCATCCTCGAATTGGCCTGGTAGTCCTTCAAGCTCAAGGGCAACATAAAAAGCCGGGGCTTCTGACGCGTGTACAGTGGCTTCGATTTGCCCTTTTTCATTGGTCGCGAGCGTCACGTCGAGGCCCGGATCCGCAAGCTTGCAGCGCTTTGGTTCAGTGAGGAAGAGTATCGCAATAGTACTGATTCCGAGGTCGGGAACGTCGAGCGCCGCCTCAATGTAGGCTTCTTCTGGTTTGTAAGGCAGTTCCGAAACTGGCATGTGCCACACTATCTGCGACGTGAGATTCGTGATTGTCGAGCTATTCGTGCACAGTACGCCGCGCGGTTCCCCATGAAAATCAAGAAGCTGCAAAGTAATGGTTGCGGTGTGCTCTCCGGGGATTTCGCTGACAATATGAGCCTGCGCAATGCCATCTTTTATAAAGAGCGCAAGGATGACGGGCGCATAGAATCGCCTAGCTTCGTAGTGGAGAAGTTTCCACGTACCGTCGTAATTTAGGCTCGACCAGCTTACAGCCGGCCAGACATCGTTGAGCTGCCAATACAACGTGCCCATGCAGCGCGGCATAGCGCTTCGCCAGTATTCGACGGCGGTGCGGATCGCCATCGCCTGCTGGACCTGCGACAGATAAACGAGCTCCCAGAATCCTTTCGGAAGGCGGAAATATCGCAGCATAGTATCGAGAATAAGGCTGTTGCCGCGGGGGTGTTTTTGATGCGCCTCCAGTGCCGGGGCGCTGATATTTCGTTCGTCGGACGGTGCAAAGCTTTCGATCGTACGCATGGAAGGGAATGCCTGAAAGCCGAATTCCGAGCAGAAGCGCGGTTGCACAGTGAGGTATTCCGAGAAGGGCTTGCCCTCGTGCCAGACCGACCAGAAATGCATGTCGCCACGTTCATCCGAATGCCAGTTATCGGAAAAGTCATTAGGCCCAGCAGACGGGCTTGATGGCCAGAAACAGCGGTCGGGATCGAGAGCGCGAATGACCCGCCCCAGCACGCCTTCTGTGAGGCGATCGTAGTCGACGATGTAGCGCGCAGGATTTTTTTTCGATTCTTCGTACCATGTGATAGCGCCGAGTGCCTCGTTGTTTCCGCACCACAAAGCGATGCTTGGATGATCCGAAAGACGCTTGACCTGATGCGTGATTTCAGCCTCGACATTCGAAAGAAATTCGGGACTCGATGGATACAGCGCGCAAGAGAACATGCAGTCCTGCCAGATCATGATGCCGCGCTCATCGCACAGTTCGTAAAAATCGTCACTTTCGTAGCGGCCGCCGCCCCACACGCGCAGGCAATTCATATGCGCCTCTACTGCTGAGTCCAGAAGGCCTGCGATGCGCGCACGTGTCCAGCGCGAGGGAAGGGCATCGGCGGGGATCCAGTTTGCGCCTTTTGCAAAGATTTCTTTGCCATTGACGACGAATTTGAAACTGCGTCCGATGTCGTCTTCTTCGGATACGACGCGAAGCTCGCGGAAGCCGATCTTTTTATGCACTTCAGCAGAAATTTCAGAAAGGGGGTCAGACCCCGTTTTTAAATAAAGGTCATACAGCGCAGGCTTTCCATGCCCGTTCGGCCACCATAGGTCAGGCTTCTTGACCAGCATTGTGGCTGAAATGCGATGCGTGCCGGCCGCGAGATGATAGTTCGACACAAGGTGACAGTCATGGGAAACGTGGCGCCCGACCAGAAAGAATTCTGTTTCGATATCCATTTCTTCGGGGACTTCGATATCGGCGAAGATGTCAAGTGAAAAATCGGGGCCGGATGCCGGCTCTTCTTCAGTGGCGGGGAAAGGTCCAAGCGCTTTCATGCGTGTCTGGACATATTTGATCACCGGCCCATCGGTCGCGATCAGCTTGATGCTGTCATAGATGCCGCCAGTCATGAGGCAGGGGCCCCAGTCCCATCCCGCCATGCACTGCGCTTTGCGAATGAGGTTGCGGTGCGGCGATGAAACAGGATAGAGCGAGGCAGGAATAGGGTAGTGAAGGCGGGCAGCTTCGCGGATGGCCGCTTGTTCGGGGGAGCGGATGATCACGGCAATGAAATTTTCGCCAGGATGCAGAAGAGGTTTGGGGTTGGCTTCGAAGCTGCGGAACATGTTGTTGCTGGTTCCCGCAAGGCTGCCGTTGATATACACCTCGCTGATGGTATCGATCACATCTGCCTGCAAGCGGATTGTTTCGAGCTGAAGGAAATGCTCCGGAATTGTAAAGCTGCGCTCGATTTTCCAGTCTTCTCTGCCCGGCCACTGGGCTTTCAGTTCGCTTTCGCCATAGTACGGATCCTTGAGCTCTCCTGATTGAATGAGAGCTGAATAAATATCGCCGGGCACTTCCATCGGCCGCGCGCTTCCATCAGCGAGCCGGACAAGCCGCCATTGCCCCGCAAGGTTGATAATCTCCACACGCTGCCTCCCTGATGATTGTGAAAGATTTTTCTTGACAACTCAAGATAGTGATGCTATACCATGATTGATTGAATAAATCAACCAACTAACTGGCCAACCAACCAACTTGAATAGGAGCTGGCATGTGTCTTCACGCAGTGATCAATGGACGCGCACCGCAACGCGGATATTTCGCACAATCTGGCGCAACCCGAACATAAGCCGCGTCGATCTTGCCAAAAAACTCGGGCTTGACAAATCCACCGTCACCAAGCAGGTTGCAGACTTGCTCGAAAATGGCCTCATCGAAGAAAAAGAAGAAGGAGAAGCATCCGCGAGAGGCGGCCGCAAGCCAATTTACCTCGCCGTGAACAAGGAATATGGGCGCTTTATAGGAATCGAGCTCCAGCTTGGATTTTTTGAAGCGGTGGTTGTCGATCTTGCAGGCGATATTCTCGAGACAGCGCGAGGCGAAGTGCGTATCACACAGGAGAATTTTGCAGCAACCGTTGCTGATATCGTCGATACCATGCAGAAGCGGTTCTGCAGCGATTCTCTGCTTTTGGGTGTCGGAGTCGGCACTGCTGGCTTGGTAGACTCGAAAAAAGGGCGAATCAAATATTCCGTTCCGCTCGGGATTCAAAAAACCCTGGATTTTGCCAAAGCCATTGCAGGGAAACTGAAGGCTCCCGCTTTTATAGAGAACGATGCGAATTGCTGCGCCTGGGGCGAGCTTGCCTTCAATAGAGATGAAGAACTCAAGGATTTTCTGTTCGCGCTGGTTGAGTACCGTCAGGATGAAACATCGCTCATTCGATATGGAGGTATTGGTGTTGGGTTCGGTGTTGTGCTCGGAGGGAGGGTGCATACGGGAGCCCATGGATATTCAGGGGAATTCCGAAGCGCCTTTTGTGATGGGCCAGGCGAGCTGCAATTCTCGCTGAGCCGCGAAGAACTTATGTGCCTCAGAGGCGACAAGAACCTTTTGCATAGAACTGTCGATGAGCTCGCGCGCAACATGGCAATGCTCATCAATACGATGGATTTTCAGCATGTGTATATCGGGGGCGATATCGAAGCGCTCGATATCGATTTGCCGGCGATTCTGAGGCACAGGCTCGAGGAAAACTGGATGTATCCTTCTCCCAAGGATGTCGAAATCCGGTATTCTAGCCTGGGCGATAAAGCGGTTGCATTTGGTGCGGCGGGCATGGTATTCGAGCGGCTCATGGCAGAGCGGAGCATGCCCGGGCTTGCGGTCGAACTGAAAAATCTCGACCAACAGATTGGAGCATAGGCAGAAATGCCTTGCATATAGTCTTGGAATAAGGGCTGAAAAGCCCATTCAAGGAGGTTTTCATGAAAAAGGGATTGTTTGTGTTCCTTGCGCTGATCATTGCACTGGGCAGTGTTATGGCGCAGGAAAAAGTCACGCTGAATGTGCTCAATTATCAGCAGGCAGACCAGGCGGGGTATCAGGAAGATGTGGCAATCTGGAAGCGATTCCAGGAGCTGAATCCCGATATCACGCTCAATATGGAAGTGCTGTTCAATGAGCCGTATCACCAGAAATTGCAGGCATATGCCGCAGCGGGAACTCTGCCGGATGTGTTCTATGTATGGCCGACTGCCCGCAGCGCGGTTATTCATGAGAAGAAGCTTGCAAAGGATCTTTCGAAGCTCCTCGGCCCGGACTTCCTCAAGGATTTCTCCGGCGCAGCGACCGATCCGAACAACCAGCTCGGCAAGTATATGGCCATGCTGCCGCAGTCGTTTACGTACACCTCGGTGATGTATGTGAACAAGAAATTGCTTGCCGACAACGGATTCGACCTGCCGAAGACCTACGATGACCTCAAGAAAATGGTGCCGAAACTCAAAGCCAAAGGCATCAATGTCATCATGCTTCCGGACAAGGATGGCTGGCCGATGCAGTCCTGCCTTTTCTCCACAGTGCTCGGGCGCATGGCGGGCAACTCCTTCGTGGATGCAATTCTCGCTGGAAAGGCAAAATTCACCGACAAGCCATTTGTTGATTCGCTCAAGGTGATCGACAACCTCT
This sequence comes from Rectinema subterraneum, assembly GCA_009768935.1. GTDB lineage: Bacteria > Spirochaetota > Spirochaetia > Treponematales > Rectinemataceae > Rectinema > Rectinema subterraneum. Next base: position 30,973 of record WESA01000016.1, on the reverse strand, counting down.
ACAAAGATGGCATTATTGCCCGCGAAGACAACCAGGTCGGCTATGGCGAGGCCCCCGGACTCTTCGTCTCCGGCAAAGCAACGATCTACATCGATGGCGACTGGAGAGTGGGTGCCTACATTACCGACAAGGCATCCGGCAAAGCGCTCATTCCGCCAGCAGCACAGGAGAGCGATTTTGCGCTGCTGCCTTTCCCGGCTATCCCCGGCGAAGTGAATCCTGGCGTGCTATCTGCAATCGCTGGCACAGGCTGGGCAATTTCCGCATCGATTCCTGCTGGTTCGGCGAAAGAAAAAGCAGCTGTGCGGCTTATCAAGTATCTGTACTCTGACGAAGTGCAGGCAATCCGCTACAGCACCGGCGCCTATGTCCCAACCCGCAAGAATGTCAAAGCCAATGTCGAGCCGCTCGTTGCGAAGGTTCCGCTGTTCTATGCGGCGAATCCCAAAACCTGCTATGTGTTCGATGGCATGTTCGACCCGGCTGTGTACAATGTCGTGAATGATGGCCTCATCGCAATCGGCCTTGGCACATCTACTCCCGAAAAAGTGGCTGCTGATGTCCAGAAGGCGTACGAAACCTGGAAAGCTTCCCAGAAATAATAAATAATTGTGAGCCAGGATGCAGCTGTGCCGCGCGTAAAAGTGCGGCCAGGCATCCTGGTTTTGTTTTACGAAAAACTCGAGGCGCTGCAAAGGCGCCGCAAAAAAGCGCTTTAATAAGCGCTGCAAAAAATGGAACGCAGTATATGAGTCGCTGGCCATTTCTGGAGTTGCTATGGTGCATTTGAATAGAGTACATCTGGAAGAAAAGCGGGCATATTGGGCAATGGTGATGCCGGCATTCGCTCTCTATCTTCTTGTCATGGCATTCCCTATCATTCTTTCGATCATGTTGTCGGTCTCGAACTATTCGGGCGGCAAGATGTTCGGGGGAGAAAAATGGGGATTCGCCGGATTTTCCGCGTATGCCCGCGTGTTTACCGACCCGTGGTTCTGGAATGCGCTTAAAAATAACTTGTATATTGTATTGATTTCTGTGTTCGGCCAGCTCCCGCTCGGTTTTATATTCGCGTATTTCATTTACTCGAAAATAGTACGAGCGCCGAGTTTCTGGCAGGGCGTGCTCTATGTGCCGAATATCATTTCGGTGATTGTGGTTGGCCTTTTGTGGCAAGTGATTTTTTCGCCGCACGGGCCTATTGCCGAAATAGTGAACAGCATTCATGCGAGCAGTTTCCAGGGGCAGCTGAAGGCGATTTTTGATGGAGCCGGGGGCTTTTCGCTTTCGGATGATGTCATCAAAAAAATACTGCACTTGGCCGGGCCTTCCGGGCAGGCAATGTTTTCGGACCCTGTGCCGGAGCTAAGGGATTTGCTGGCATCGTACAATGGGCAGCCGATTTCAGAAATCTACACTGCGCTCAGCAATCTCTTTGTGCAGAAATGGAGCCCTGCATTTCTGACCAAAACGGATATCGCGATGCTGCCAGTTCTGTTTGTCATCCTGTGGATGTACACGGGCATGTATCTCATTCTCTTTCTTGCAAATATGCAGAAAATCGATGCGCAGATCATCGAATCGGCGCGGATCGACGGCGCAAACGAGGGGCAGGTCATGCGCTACATCATTCTGCCTGCGCTGTCGGGCACGATTGTCAATTCCGCGATACTTGCGATTTCGGGCTCGCTGTCGAGCTTCGCCCTTATCTTCGCGATGACGGGCGGAGGACCGTCGCGGGTCACCGAAATTCTTTCTATTTATATGTACAACAACGCATTCCTGGGAAGGCCCAATTTTCCGCTTGCGAATGCGATTTCGCTCATTATGGTCCTCATCAGCGTAGTGCTGATTGTGCTCACAAAGGCTGTGGAAAAACGCTACGGCGGAAAGGAGGAATGAGCGATGTCCGAGATGATCAAAGAAACGAAGTTGCAAAAAGCGCTCGCTGCCGTGGGGCGGGGGGCTGTGTATATTGTGATGAGCCTTTTTGCGCTGATGACCTTGTACCCGATTTTCTGGCTTATCATGAACTCGTTCAAGACCACGAGGGAATTCCAGGTGAGCCAGCTTGCTTTTCCCAGGGCGCCTACACTCCAGAACTATGTGGAAGCATGGAAAATGGGCGATTTCGGGCTTTTGTTCCCGAACTCGGTGCTCTACACGCTGGGCGCGACAGCGGGGATCATTTTTCTTTCGCTGATGGCGGGGTTTGCCTTTGCGAAGTTGAAGTCGAGGGCGACAAAGCTTATTTACAACAGTTTTGTCATCGGGATTCTGCTCACGACGCAGACTCTGATGATCCCTCTGTTTCTGGAGGTGAATCTGCTTGGCCTTTATAATACGAGGCTCGCGGTGCTGCTTGTGTATATCGGGGCTGGGCTACCTATCGGGATATACCTTGCGACGGAGTACATTAAGGCGATTCCGAGTGCGGTGGTCGAGTCGGCGCGCATCGATGGGGCAGGTTTTTTTACGATTTTTCTGAAGATAATTGTGCCGATGAGCGTGCCCGTGGCAACGACGCTCGCGATGCTGAACATTACGGGGCTATGGAACGAGTTCGCGCTTATCAATATTCTGGTGTCCAAGACCGAGCTCAAGTCGTTGCCGCTGGGCATCTACAAGTTTTCGGGCTCGCTCTCCACTGATTACGGGAAACAGTTTGCGGCGCTGACCATCGGGATGGTGCCGATGCTGGTATTCTATATGATTTTCCGCAAGCAGATTACGAAGGGCGTGGCGGCGGGCGCGATAAAGGGTTGAGCAATAGGCTTCAGATTGAATTGGGGCGCAGCGCGATTGCAGTGAGGCCGCGGGCGCCATAAAGGCTGAAAGGAGCATTGCATGAAGCGGCAGGACGGATTTCCTGAGGATTTTGTCTGGGGTTGTTCTACATCGAGCTATCAAATCGAGGGCGCAGCGAGCGAAGATGGGCGCGGGCCTTCGATATGGGATACATTTTCGCATACGCCCGGGAAGGTGGTTCAGGGGCACACAGGGGATATCGCCTGCGATTCGTACCATCGGTGGAGAGAGGATGTCGCGCTGCTCAAAGAGTTGAATGCGGGTGCGTATCGCTTTTCGGTTTCGTGGACGCGGATTCAGCCTGATGGCAAGGGCAAGCCCAACCAGAAAGGACTCGATTACTATTCGCGGCTTGTCGATGGCTTGCGGGAGGCTGGCATCGAGCCCTGGCTTGAACTGTTCCACTGGGATCTTCCACAGGCCCTCGAAGATGCCGGCGGCTGGCGAAATCGCGACACTGCGTTCCGTTTCGAGGAATACGCCCGGATCATGTACAAGGCCATCGGAGATCGGGTCGAGCACTGGACAAGCATGAACGAGCCTTGGTGCGCTGCGTTTCTGGGGCACCTTACCGGCGAGCATGCGCCTGGCTTGCGCGACAGGGAGAAGACAAGCAGGGCAGTGCACCATCTTCTTTTGGCACATGGACTTGCGGCGAGAGCATACCGCGAGGGCGGATTCAAAGGCGAATATGGCCTCGTCATCAATGCGGCAAAGCCGAGGCCAGCGACTCTGAGACCGGAGGATGTCGAAGCATCGGAGCGTGCGTCGATCGAACGGACATCGCTATGGCTCGATCCTGTGTTCGGGCGGGGCTACCCCGAGCTTTTCATGCAGCACTTTGGGAGCCAGATGCCCATCGAGCCCGGCGACATGGACATTATTGCCGCGCCGATCGATTTTATCGGGGTGAATTACTATAACGAGGATGCAGTGCGCGCAGCGCTGCTAAGCGAAGAAAATCCGTATGGCTTTGAATATGTGCCTACCTGGCAAAGAAAAACCGAGATGGGGTGGGATATCGAAGCGCAGGGTTTGCGCCGCATTTTAATGCATATAGCGAGGAACTGGCCGGCAAAAGTACTGTATGTGACAGAAAACGGGGCGGCCTTTGCAGATGCGCCTTCGCCCGATGGTGTGATTCGCGATTATGACAGAATCGAATACCTGAGAGAGCATCTTGCAGCATGCCGGCAGGTAATCGCTGACGAGGTGCCGCTGAAAGGCTATTTTGTCTGGAGCCTCATGGACAATTTCGAGTGGTCATTCGGATATACGCGCAAATTTGGCTTGGTGAGCATCGATCATATTACCAAGGCGCGGCGGCCCAAGCTCAGTTTTTATTACTATCGCGACGCGATTGCGGGCTTTGGGCTTTAGATGGGGGTGCCCATGGGGTGCGATCTTGTTCCGATTCCTGTGCTCTGCGAGGCGAAGGAAGGGGTTTTTGAGCTAGGTCCCGGGATGAGTGTTCAGGTGTCGGCGGGGCTGGAAAAAGAAGCGGCGCTACTGGCCGAGTGGCTTTCGGGAATTGAAGGAGTCGGGCAGGTTGGTATCTCAAGGGCGCCTGTGGCAAACGCGGCGACCTCGATCAGCCTCAGCCTCGATCCGGGAATGCAGCGGGCCGAAGAATACGAACTTGGCATAGCACCGCAGGGGATTCGCATTGCAGCGAAGGATGCGGCTGGCATTGTCCGAGGAGCGTCAAGCCTGTATCAGCTCGCGCTTTCGCAGAGCCGAGCGCTGCGATCCTTGCGGATTCAGGATTGGCCGCGTTTTGCATGGCGTGGATTCATGCTCGACTGTGCGCGCAATTTCTTCAGGGTGGAATTTATAGAAAAACTGCTCGATCTCGCCGCTCTGCACAAGCTGAATGTGTTCCATTGGCATCTCACTGACGATCAGGCATGGCGACTCGAAATTGCTTCGAAACCCGAGCTGACTGGTCGAGGCGCATTCCGACAGGACATGCGGTATGAGATCGAATGGGAAAAGGGCGGCTTTTATACGAGAGCCGATGTAGCGCGCGTTGTGGAATATGCAGCAGCGCGGCATATCATGGTAGTGCCGGAAATCGAGACGCCAGGCCATTCGACCGCGCTCCTTGCGTCGCATCCCGAGTTTTCATGCAGGGGCGCGAGCGATCCCTCGGTCCTCTTCAAGCCTGAAGACCACTACGGCATTTTCGAAGATATTTTGTGTGCAGGGAATGATCGCGTGTTGGCCTTTATAGACGAGGTGCTTGAAGAGGTTTGCGCGATGTTCCCCGGCGAATATGTGCACATGGGCGGTGACGAAGCCCCGAAAGCGCGATGGCTTTCTTGCCCGGCATGCAGATCGCGAATGGATGTGCTTGGCATGCGCAAGGGTGGCGGCCAGTACGAGCCCGAGCGCTTGCAGGCGTGGTTCATGGGCAGGATGGCTGAGATGCTTACGCGCTGCGGCAAGCGGATGATCGGCTGGGATGAGGTGCTGGAAGGCGGCATCCAAAAGGATACGCTCATCATGTCATGGCGGGGCGCTGAGCCTGGGGTTCGTGCAGCTTCGCTTGGCTATGATGTCGTCATGTGCCCTCAGACCAAGGCTTGCTACCTCGATCACAAGCAGTTCGATGTGCCTGAGGAGCCCGGCCATCTCGGCGTCTGCACGCTGAAGGATTCCTACAACTTCGATCCCGTGCCCGATGGCCTCCGTAAAGAAGAGGCGGCGCACATCCTTGGCGGGCAGGCGAACCTGTGGAGCGAACTTGTGTATTTTGGCAGACAGGCTGAGTACATGCTCTTTCCGCGCCTCTGCGCGCTCTCGGAGGTGTTCTGGAGTCCGCGCGAGAATCGCGATTTCAATGATTTCAGCACGCGGCTCGCCACCCATACCCAGCGCCTCGATATGCTCGATGTGCTGTACTGCAGGGGGAAGTATTTCTAGGCGGGAGAATGGCGCGCCCAATCCGAGGACTTGCCGAAAATATAAGTTTTCTTTATTATTTATTCATCTTATCTTCTAAGGACTCTAACAATGTCTGAACATAGTGAACTCGAGAACGCGCTGAAGGCATGGATCAGCCAGATAATGCGGCTCTCGATGAGAGGCTTTATTACATTTGCCACAGAGATAGGCCTTTCGATGCCGCAGATTGCGGTGCTGTTCCGCTTGAATGGCGATAAGCGCTGTGCAGTGACCGAGCTTGGCGATGAGCTGGGCGTGAGCGGTGCTGCGGCGAGCCAGATGGTGGATAAACTCGTACAGCTTGGATTGGTCGATCGTCTGGAAGATCCCCATGACCGAAGAGTGCGGCGGCTTTTACTCACGCAGAAAGGAAAAACGATTATCGAGCGCAGTATTGAAGCGCGGCAGGAATGGATCGGACACTTTTGCAGCAGCCTCAGCGAAGAAAAAGCAAAAGAAGCAGCCGGCCTATTTAATCAGTTTGCGCAGATAGCTGAGCAGCTTGAAACCGCACTGCACACCCCAAGCAGCCACTAAGGAGAATTGAATGCGCACGTTATTCCGTTATCTGAAACCATATTGGCTCAGCATTGTATTGGTGATTGCGCTTTTGTTTATTCAGGCGAATGCTGACCTGTCATTGCCTGACTATCTTTCCAAAATTGTCAATATCGGTATTCAGCAGGGCGGCATCGAGCCGGATCTCCCGCAGGTTATCCGCATAAGCAGTTTCGAGGCGCTCGGCAGGCTTTTGCAGGCCGAAGGCGCAGGCGAGAAATTTGCAGCGCTTCAAAAGGTCTATACGCACGTAACGCCCGGCTCGGATCAGGCCAAAACGCTTTCGAAAAAATGGCCGCTCGCGAACTCCGAGCCGGTCATGTCGCTGGATCTTTCGGACAAGGCTGCTGTCGATGCAGCGCGCCAGGTCTTCCTTGCAGAATATCCAAAGCTTGTGGTGATGTCGCAGCTGCCGAATGCGGCTGCGATGGGTGGCGCTGGGGCACTTGGAGGGGCGGTGCCAAGCGCAGGACCGTCTGCAGGCACATTGCCTTCGGCTGGCGCGGTGCCAGGCGCAGCCGCGCCGAACATGCCCGCGCCAAGCGGCCAAGTGCCGAGCGGCCAGGCCTCAGGCGCCCCGGCGGCTCTCAGTCCGCAAGCCATTCTTTCGCAGATCGACAGCCTCGACCCTCTCGCAAAATCGCAGCTCGTTGTTCGAGGACTCCAGAAGGAATTTGAAGCGCTTGGCGTCGACACAGTAGTCCTCCAAACAGGATACATCCTGAGCATTGGCGCGATAATGCTCATCATTACACTCATTTCCGTGGCTTCAACCATTATGGTCGGCTTTTTGGGGTCGAGAGTGGCAGCAGGAACAGCGCGCGACCTCAGGCGGGCAGTTTTTACCAAGGTTGAGGATTTTTCGCTTGCGGAGTTCGATTCGTTCTCCACAGCATCGCTGATTACGCGTTCCACGAACGACGTGACGCAGGTTCAGATGATGATCATGATGGGCACGCGGATGCTGTTCTATGCGCCGATCATCGGTATCGGGGGTGTCATACGCGCGCTCGGGAAAGCCTCCGGAATGTGGTGGATTATCGCTGCAGCCGTAGGCGTGCTTATTGGCATTATTGGTCTTGTATTTGCCCTTGTTGTGCCGAGATTCCGCACTGTGCAGAAGCTGGTCGACAGGCTCAATCTCGTTGTGCGCGAAAATCTTTCCGGCATGATGGTCATTCGCGCATTTAACCGGCAGGACCATGAAGTACAGCGCTTTGACAAGGCAAACCGCGATTTGACCAGCACAATGCTCTATGTGACGCGCGTCATGGTCGTACTGATGCCCATTATGACCGTGATCATGAATGTGGTCAGCGTTTCTATCATATGGGTCGGATCCCACGAAGTCTCGGCCGGTTCGATCCGCGTCGGCGATATGATGGCTTTCATGCAGTATTCGATGCAGATTTTCTTTGCATTCCTCATGATGTCAATGATGTTCATCATGCTGCCGCGAGCGAGCGTCTCTGCCGACCGCATCGCAGAAGTTGTCAATACGCCGGTGAGCATCAAGGATCCTGAAGCGCCAAAGCTGCTTCCGAAACCGACTCGCGGCGAAATTGAATTCCGCAATGTCCGCTTCCGCTATCCGGGAGCGCAGGAAGATGTCCTGCATGATATCAGCTTTACCGCGAAGCCTGGTACAACCACGGCGATAATCGGCACGACAGGTTCAGGCAAGTCGACGCTCGTCAGCCTCATTCCGCGCCTGTATGACGTAACAGAAGGCGCTGTCCTGCTTGATGGTACTGATATCAGAACGCTGGCGCTTTCGGATTTGCGGGGCGCGATCGGTTTCGTGCCCCAGAAGAGCATGCTTTTCAGCGGCAGCATTGCAGACAATGTTCGTTATGGAAAAGACAGCGCGGCAGAAGAAGAAGTCAAAGAAGCGCTTGAATTGTCCCAGATATGGAGCCTGGTTGAAGAAAGCCCGGAAGGGCTTGAGCGCCAGATTTCTCAAGGGGGCATGAATGTTTCCGGCGGCCAGCGGCAGCGCCTCGCTATCGCCCGCGCGCTCGTGCGCCGAGCGCCGGTCTACATTTTCGATGAGAGTTTTTCTGCCCTCGATTACCGTACCGAGCGGGCAATCCGTGCGGCATTGAAGACCTACGCCAAGGACAGCACCGTTTTCCTGGTCTCCCAGCGTGTGGCTCCTATTCGCCATGCTGAACAGATCATTGTCCTCGATGATGGGCATGTAGTAGGAATCGGGAAGCACGAAGAACTTATGAAAACCTGCGATGTGTATCTCGATATCGCACTCTCGCAGCTCAAGCAGGAGGAACTTGCATGAACGGCACACAAAAACCTGAAAATATACAGAAGTCTGCAAGCCCGGCCCAAACCAGCCATGCCAACAGTGGCATGGAGCCAGCCAAGGGAGGCGCACCCTCAAGTGCCCCCAGCTCCACCCAGGGAACAGCCAAAATCCGCCCTGGCGCCATGATGGGGCGCGGCGGCCCCGGAGCTCTCATGCCCGGCGAGAAATCCAAGGACTTCAAGGGCACGATGAAAAAACTCATCGCATACCTAGGCCCGTATCGCTGGGCAATACTTGCGGTCATGATTCTTGCGACTATTGCAACGATTCTTGGAATTATGGGACCGAAAGTCCTCGGCACCGCGACCACGACGCTGTTCGATGGCGTCGTTAAAAAACTCTCTCGCACAGGCGATATCGATTTTGCCAAAATCGGAAGCATTTTGCTGACGGTACTCGGTCTGTATCTGTCCTCGGCAATTCTTCAATATATACAGGGATGGGTCGTATCCGGCATCGCGATAAAAATCACGTATAATTTGCGGAAAGATATACTTGCAAAGATCAATCGCATGCCCTTCCGCGCATTCGACAACACCAACCATGGAGAAATACTCTCCCGCATGACGAACGATGTCGACACCGTCAACCAGACATTGAGCCAGAGCCTTTCGCAGATGATCACCTCGGTGATGACGCTTATCGGCGCGCTCGTGATGATGCTCACCATAAGCTGGCAGATGACGCTTGTCGCAATGGTGATGATTCCGCTTTCGCTCGTGCTGGTGCGCTTTATTGTCATTCGTTCCCAGAAGTATTTCAAGACACAGCAAGAATATCTCGGACACCTGAACGGGCATATCGAGGAAAATTTCGGTGCGCATACGGTGGTAAAGGCGTATGGCGGCGAGTCCAGGGCCATCAAGACCTTCGACTCGCTGAATTCGACACTGTACCAGTCGGCCTGGAAAAGCCAGTTTTTGTCGAGCATCATGATGCCGCTTATGAATTTTGTCGGCAATCTGGGCTATGTCGCGGTCGCGGTATCCGGCGGCTACCTTGCGGCGAAGAAGATGGTGACAGTGGGCGATATACAAGCTTTCTTGCAGTATGTGCGCTCGTTCACCCAGCCCATCACACAGGTAGCGAATATCTCGAATGTGCTGCAACAGACAGCGGCGGCCGCCGAGCGCATCTTCGAGTTTTTGGCCAGAGAGGAAGAGAGCCCCGATTCCGAGGCATCTGCGACGCTTGTCCCCGCGCGCATCGAAGGCAAGGTCGAATTTAGGCATGTGCATTTTGGGTATGTGCCCGGTGAGCCTATTATCAAGGACTTCAGCGCGACCGTGCTGCCAGGGCAGAAGGTCGCCATTGTCGGCCCGACAGGTGCAGGCAAGACGACGCTTGTCAAATTGCTCATGCGGTTCTATGAACCGGACAGTGGCGAGATTCTCGTCGATGGAATACCGATTCGGAACCTGCCGCGCTCGGTCGTGCGTTCATGGTTCGGCATGGTTCTGCAGGATACCTGGCTGTTCTCGGGAACCGTAAAAGAAAATATTGCATACGGGAAGCACGATGCAGCTGAAGAGGAACTTGTCGAATCGGCAAAAGCGGCGCATGTCGACCACTTTGTGCGCGCCTTCCCTGAGGGCTATAACCTTGTTCTGAATGAAGAAACGACCAATATTTCCCAAGGGCAGAAGCAGCTTCTGACCATCGCGAGGGCCATGCTCGCGCATCCGCCCATGCTTATCCTCGACGAGGCGACGAGCAATGTCGACACGCACACCGAGCTTCTGATTCAAAAAGCCATGAACACGCTCATGCAAGGGCGCACCAGCTTTGTGATCGCGCATCGGCTCTCGACCATCCGCGACGCTGACCTCATTCTTGTCATGGACCACGGAGATATCGTAGAGCAGGGCACCCACGAAGAGCTCCTTGCCAAGTGTGGATTCTATGCCGAGCTCTACAACAGCCAGTTTGATGAGACGGGCGAGGCGCAGGTGGCGTGCTCGTGAGCGTCGCCTCCTTTATTATGGATTCGCAAGCTTGAGTTTGAAGTATAAGCTTAAATAGAACAAAAAACGCGGCGCTAAATAGCACCGCGTTTTTCTGATTTACTGGTTTTTTCTGCAAGAGCAGGCTTTTAATTTTTCGATAAAAGCCTGCTCTTAGGAGATCAATAATCCATTCCGCCCATACCACCCATTCCGCCGCCGGGATTTGCCATGGGCTTTTCTTTCTCGGGCAGATCGGTGATGGCGCACTCGGTGGTAAGAAGGAGTGCGGCAACGGAGGCTGCGTTCTGCAGCGCGCTGCGGGTAACCTTGGCCGGGTCGATAATTCCAGCCTTCATCATGTCTACCCACTCCATCTTCGCTGCATCGAAACCAATGCCTTTCTTTTCGTGCTTGGCTTTGTCGGCAATGATGGAACCATCGATGCCTGCATTCTCGGCGATCTGGCGGATGGGCTCCTCGAGGGCGCGTTTGACAATCTTATATCCAACTTTCTCGTCATCGCTCAGCTTGGAAATGTCCGCTTTGTCGAGAGCGAGCGCAGCCTGGATAAGTGCAATGCCGCCGCCGGACACAATGCCTTCTTCGATTGCAGCGCGGGTTGCGGAGAGTGCATCCTCGACTCTGTGCTTCTTCTCTTTCATTTCGACTTCGGTGGCTGCACCGACATTGATGACTGCTACGCCGCCGGCGAGCTTGGCAAGGCGCTCCTGGAGTTTTTCGCGGTCATAATCGCTGGTGGTCTCTTCGATCTGCTTCTTGATCTGGGCGATGCGGTCCTGGATATCTTTCTGCTTGCCGCCGCCATTGATGATGGTGGTATTGTCCTTGTCGACCTTGACGGTTTTGGCGGTTCCGAGCTGGTTGAGGCTGGTGTTCTCGAGCTTAAGGCCAAGCTCATCGGAGATGACTTCGCCACCGGTGAGGATGGCAATATCCTCGAGCATGGCTTTGCGCCTGTCGCCGAAGCCGGGAGCCTTGACCGCGCAGACATTCAACGTGCCGCGCAGGTGGTTCACAATGAGGGTAGCAAGGGCTTCGCCTTCGACATCCTCTGCAATGATGAGAAGGGGCTTGCCGGTCTGGGCAATCTTCTCGAGGACAGGGAGAAGATCCTTCATGTTGGAGATTTTCTTGTCATGGATAAGGATGAGCGGATTCTCGAATACAGTGGTCATGGAATCGCGGTTGGTCACAAAGTAGGGGGACGTATAGCCGCGATCGAACTGCATGCCTTCCACATACTCGATGGTGGTATCCATGGTCTTGGATTCTTCGACGGTGATTACGCCATCTTTTCCGACTTTCTCCATCGCATCGGCGATCTGGTTGCCAATTTCGATGTCGTTGTTCGCGGAAACAGATGCAACATGCGCGATTTCTTCTTTTTCTTTGATTTCTTTAGAATTCTTGCGGATTTCTTCAACAGCAATTGTGACTGCCTGGTCGATGCCGCGTTTGAGCGCCATCGGATCGATACCGGCAGCAACGGACTTGAGCCCTTCCTTCACGATGGAATAGGCAAGCACGGTTGCGGTGGTTGTGCCATCGCCGGCGATGTCGTTTGTCTTGGTGGCCACTTCCTTGAGCAGCTGGGCACCCATGTTCTCGTACGGATCCTCAAGCTCTACTTCCTTGGCGACCGAAACGCCGTCCTTGGTCACTGTAGGAGCACCGAACTTCTTGTCAAGAAGTACGTTCCGGCCCTTCGGACCAAGCGTTACCTTGACAGCTTTGGAGATAGTCTCGACGCCGACGAGCAGTTTCCGTCGCGCATCTTCGCTGAACAACAATTGTTTCGCCATACCTTTGCTCTCCTGTAAATGGCAGTGTTTTTCCGGATGCCGACATGTGCATCGATTTGAGATGCCGCGGAACCGGATGTTCTATATTGGAACGGCTTTGAAAGGCCTCAACAAAGATATAAAAAATGAGAAAATTCGGCAAGTGGAAGACGAATTCCGCATCCTGCGTAGTATAATCTCGGCCCCTCCAGAGTATCCGCATATGCTGCTTTATGTTACAGTAGGCATGTGAAAGCACAATTTCCGATTCTGTACCTCGATGATTCGATCATTGCGATCGACAAGCCGGCAGGAGTACTCGCCATCCCCGATCATTGGGATCCCGAGGTGCCGGTAGCCCAGCAAATGCTTGCAAAAGAATACGGCACGCTTTTGCCTGTCCATCGCATCGACAAGGATACTACCGGCGTGCTCCTCTATGCCCGGACCCAGGATGCGCACCGCGCCCTCAATGAGCGCTTTTCCACTCGCCAGGTCGAAAAGGTCTATCTTGCAATTGTTTCAGGCGAACCTGAACACGATGAATGGGAGATTGACGCACCTTTGCGCGCCGATGGCGACCGGATGCACAGGACCATAATTGATATGTCCAAGGGAAAGCCGGCCCTTACCAGATTTGAAGTGGTCGAGCGCTTCCGCGGATTTGCGCTTGTGCGCGCATTGCCGGAAACTGGGCGAACGCACCAGATTCGGGTTCACCTTGCGGCATCCCGCCTGCCGATTCTTGCGGATGCACTGTACGGGGATACCAAGCCGCTTATGCTTTCCAAGCTCAAACGACGATGGAAAGGCGATGCGTTCGAGGAAAAGCCTGTCATAGCCCGATCGGCACTGCACGCATCCAAAGTCACGTTTCTGCACCCGACAAGCGGCATGCGGCTCGAAATTGAAGCACCGCTGCCGCGCGACTTCAGGGCAGCCCTGAATCAGCTTCGAAAATTGCGGGCGATCTGAGTGCCGCGTGCCCTCTGGCCGCGCTCATTGCGTCAGAAAGAGCCGCCTTGCAAAAAGAGATATTCTTCATTGCAGTTGGGCACGAGCACCACAAATTCCTCGCCGCCGAAGCGGGCAGCGGTGTCAAGCGGCCTGAGTGCGCCCGAAATTGTGCCGGCTACCATTTTGAGTACGATATCGCCGGCCAGATGCCCATAGGTGTCGTTCACTTTTTTGAAATGGTCGATATCGAACATCAAGAGGCCAAAAGGAACCTATTGCGCCTGGATATCTCTCTCGCCCATCGAAAATGCCGACCGCTCCCCCTTTTCCATGCGCTCACCCCCATTGTCTCTGGAATGCATCGACTGCATCGATTACCGCCTCAATCTGTCGTGTCGGCGGCAGAATTGTCGTGCGGAAATGTGCGGTGCCTGGTTTTTGGCCGAAACCCGTGCCCGGCACGACGCAGACGCCGGTCTGTTCCAGCAGGGCCATGCAGTATTCTTCATCGGTTTTGCCTGCAGGCAGCGAAATCGAAGGATAGGCATACATTGCTCCCTGGATAGGCTGGCAATGGATGCCGGGGATTCGGTTGAGGCCTTCTTCGAGGATTTTTGCGCGCTGTGCGAGCTCCGAGAGGATATGGCTCCGCTCTTCGACGTAGCGTTTGTAGCTCGGATCGGCGGGTTTCGGCGGATTGACCATAAGGTAGGTCATCACCTGGCCGGGAAGGTTTGCACAGAGCGCCACTGACTGCAGTTTGGTAATTTGGGCGATAACTTCTTCGGGAACATTGCGCACTTCCATATAGCCGCCGCGCTGGCCGCACTCGCCGAAAAAGCCCTTGGATGTGGAGTGGAAACTAAAGAGGCTCACTTCATGCTCGGACAACTTGGTCATGACATGGGCAAAGGACAGAAAGCGCACCCCTGGCTTGTAGATATTTTCCTGGTACACTTCGTCCGCGAGGATTGCGAGGTTGTGGCGCTTCGCAAAGCGGATGACCATTTCGATGTTTTCTTCGGTGAGTACGGCACCCGTTGGGTTCCCCGGATTGATGACAACAATTGCCCGGGCGCGGATGCCTTCTTTTATTGCCTCGTGCATCGCCTCTTCCAGCATCTGTTCGCTCAGGCTCCAGCCGGAATCTTCGTCGAGATAATAGCCTATCTGGCGGCCTCCATAGAGTGTGATTGTCGCTGAATAGAGCGGATACTGAGGAATAGGGATGAGAATGCCGTCCTTTTCCGAGGCGATGAGAAGGCGCAGCGCGGTCTGCACGCCTTTTGATGCACCATCGGTGAGATAGATGTGTTCGGGGTTGGAAGCCTGCATGACACCGCTTGTGCTATCGCGCGCAGCTATGAAGTCGGCAATCGCCTTGCGGACAAAACGCATGCCTTTGGATTCCGAATAGGCGCCGAGGCCGTATTTTGACTGGCCGAGAATGGTGCGCGCGGCTTCAATCACATCTTCGGGGAAGGCGTGCGGCGCGCTTTCTAAAAGGGCAGGCTGTTCGCATAGCGCCAGCACATCGCGCACGTAGGTAAGAGGTTTCTGCCCCAGCGCCTGAGGATTTCCGATATTGCAATAGATTATTTCTCTGCCAAGATTCTCGAGTTCCTGGGCGCGCGCGACAATTGGTCCACGTACTGCATAATGGGTATGGAGAACGGCGTTGCTGAGGTCGGAAATCTGAAGCGGCATATACCCTCCCAATATTGATAAACGTATTGTACCATGCGGCGAGCAGGGCAGTCGAGCGCAGGGCGGTCGAGCATAGTGCCAAGAACGCAATATATGTGTACTATAAGAGAATGACTTCGAATACAGCGCAAAAGAATCAGAACGAGAGCGTCGAGCGAGCCTTTCTTGTCGGCATGGCCACAGATAAAATTCGCAAGGCAGAAGCGCGCGAGCTGCTCGATGAACTGCATGGATTGGCGCGGACCCTTGGCCTTGATATAGCGGGCGAAATGCTCATTCAGCTGAGAGATCCGACACCTTCGCTTCTGGTTGGTTCCGGCAAAGCGGATGAAATCGCTGCGGCGGCCGAGGAAGCGCACGCGGATTCCATTATTTTCGACCACATTCTGAGCCCCGTCCAGCAGCGCAACTGGGAAAAGCTGTCCTCGAAAAAGGTGTACGATCGCGCTGAACTCATTATCAAGATATTTGCATCGCGGGCACTCACAAAAGAGGCCAGCCTCCAGGTCGAGCTTGCCCAGCTTCAATATGCACTGCCGCGCCTCGCTCACTCCTACGATGATCTTATGCGCCAGCGAGGCGGGCGATATGGCACCAAAGGCTCGGGCGAACAGAAAATAGAGCTTGACCGCCGCGAAATCGAGCGCCGCATTCATGAGATACAGAGCGAACTCGAAGCAGTACGGAAAGAGCGGGCAGTCCAGCGGAGGAGGAGAGAACGAGCGTCTGTGCCGCGCGCAGCCATAGTCGGCTACACCAATGCCGGCAAGTCGAGCCTCCTCAACGCGCTCACCGCTGCAAGCGTGCGAGCGGAAGACAAGCTCTTTGCCACGCTCGATCCGACAACGCGGCGGCTTATGTTAACAAGGGGTCAGACCCTTCTTTTAACCGATACCGTAGGCTTTATCCGGAACTTGCCGCATGGGCTTGTCGAAGCTTTTCATTCTACATTGGAGGAAGCCTCGCAGGCGGATATTCTCATACATGTCGCGGATGCATCCGATTCGCGGGTGGATGCCCATATTGCGACGACAATTCAGGTGCTCTCTGAAATCGGCGCCCAGGATGTGCCGCGCATTCTCGTGCTCAACAAAATTGATCTCGCAGAGCCCGATGTCGTGCAGTCCTTTCTGGCGCGATACCCCGGCAGCCTTGCGGTATCAGCAAAGACTGGAGAGGGCCTCGATGCGCTTATAGAAGCGATTCAGGAATCGCTTACGAAGGACATGAAAACGTGCACGCTCCGCATTCCGCACGCTGATTACTGGATCGTGAGCCTCGTGATGCGGGAGGGAACGGTTCTGGAAGAGCGCAGCGACGATGCATACACATGGCTGCGATGCAGAGTGCCCCAGCGCATGGAATCCAAAATTCTGCAATACATTGCCGCGGAGGATCCCGAAGTAGGGAAAGCCCGTGAATCAGAAGGGGAGTGAGAAATGGACAGGATTTCTTCAGTGGTCATTGTGGGTGCTGGAGCCATAGGTGCTTCTGTGGCAGCAATGCTGAGCGATTCCGGTCATGCGGAAGTAGAGGTATGCGCGAGCGGAGAGCGGCAGGAGCGGTACAGAAAGGAAGGATTTGTTGTGAATGGCACGCGGTATTTTTTCCCGCTCGCAGAAAAAGACACAAGCCGCAAAGCCGATCTTGTCATTCTGGCTGTCAAGAATTACAGTCTCGATGAAGCGATCGACGAAATGAAGCCCTTTGTTGGTAACGACACAATAATCCTGTCGCTGTTGAATGGCATTACCGCGGTTCCCCGGCTTCGTGATGAGTTCGGTGCGGACAAGGTTCCTTTTGCGATGATTCTGGGCATCGATGCGCATCGTCATGCGAATGAAGTCCAGTTTACATCAAAAGGCCAGATCTTTTTCGGTTTTGAAAAAGAGCGGATTGCGGCTGGCGAATCAAAGCTGCGCGTGCTCGGCGATTTCCTTAGCGTTTGCAATGTGCCATATCGAATTCCGGAAGATATTGTCAAAGAGGTCTGGTTCAAGTTCATGATGAATGTTGCGGTCAACCAGTGGTCAGCGCTTTTGAGAGCTTCGTATTCGCTGTTCCATCGAAGTCGGCATGCGCGCGCATTGCTGGAACAGACAATGGCCGAAGTCGTCAATCTCTCGAAAAAATTCGGCACCGGGCTTTCTGATGACGATATCGCAAGGATGCTTTCGATTCTGGATGGCCTGCCATCATTCGGACGCACTTCTATGCTGCAGGATGTGGAGGCAGGCAGGAGAACTGAAGTCGAGGCATTTGCTGGAACCATGGTGCGCCTTTCGAAAGAAGCAGGTATCCGCTGTCCCTACAATGAAATGCTATATCAGGCGATATGCGCGCTTGAGGAGTCATATGCTTCTTAGGTGAGACAGTTCTCCGGAAGCGAACGTCTTCCGCTGCCCGGCGACGCGCAGAATGAGCTTGCCTTCGTTATCGACTCCTTCAAGAATGCCCTCGATTCGTTTTGGAGCATCGGGGTGCCCGGCATCGAATTGCACAGACGAGCCTCGCGCCCATAAATAGGATTCATACGCTTCATGCCAACCGGAGTCCTGCAAGGCTTTCATAATTGAGCGAGCCACTCGCTGTGCCGCTGCATCCAGATCAGAAAATGTCGAAGGGACAAAGCCGCACAGTTCTTCGATGCTTGCAGCGGGGAATGAGGGATTTGCCCGTGCATGTGCGCTTTTTTTTATATTAATTCCAAAGCCGATCAGAACCCTTCCTTTGGAATTCTCGCAGAGGATGCCACAAAGCTTGCCCCATCGAGGGGGCGCAAGCACATCGTTCGGCCATTTCAGCAACAAGCTTTTTCCGGTGTCTGATTCAATCGCGCGCAGAATGCCCAAGCCCGCGCGGAGCGGAAGCGCCTCTACTGTACGGAAATCCGAAGGCATGAGCATTGTCACAAGAAGCGAGCTGCCAGGAGCATCGACCCACTGCCTTCCCGCAAGGCGGCCGCGACCCGCGCTCTGTGTATCGGCGCGCACCAGCGCTGCGCCAGGAAAACCTTCTTCGGCAATGCGCCGGGCTTCGTCCATAGTCGAGCCTACCATGGGAAGAGAAAACATTCGAAAAAGGAATGCCGGTTCACTCATGATTTTGAATTGATAATGAACGAAAAGGCCCGCGCGCTGCAAGCCGCTTATACTGTCACGAACCTTGTGTATGCCGTTCCCGATAGCTTTTGCTCTGCGCCGCTTGCAGCAAATCCATTATATGATACTATCGAATTACAATCATGTCAGAATTGCATAGAAAGAAAGGAGCGCTCGATGTGCGGCATTATCGGCTATACTGGTCCTAGAAAGACAGCGAAAATTCTCCTTGAAGGATTAAGAAGGCTTGAATATCGCGGATATGATTCGGCAGGAATCGCGGTCGGTAGGGAAAATGCAGAGCCTCGCCTCGAAATTATAAAATCAGTCGGCAAGATTGCCGAACTCGCAAAGAAAATGCCCGAGGATATCGACGGCAGCTGGGGCATAGGACACACCCGATGGGCAACCCATGGCGGGGTGACCGAGGCAAACGCCCATCCTCACACTGACATGTCCGGCAAAATTGTCGTCGTGCACAATGGCATCATCGAAAACCACAAAACGCTCCGCACCATGCTCGGAAAAAAAGGTGTGGTTTTCAAAAGCGAAACCGACACCGAAGTGATCCCCCATCTGATCGCTTCGTATTATGAAGGCGACCTTCTCAAGGCAGTGCTGGCTGCGCTTCAGCATCTGGAGGGCACATATGGCATCGCGTGTATCCATGCCAATGAGCCAGGCCGCATTGTGGGTGCCAGAAATGGCAGCCCGCTCATCGTCGGAGTGGGCAACGACGAGATGTTCCTTGCGAGCGATATCACGGCGATGGTCGCCTACACGAATCGTGTCATCTATCTCAATGACGGCGAGGTCGTCGATATCACCCGGGACAGCTACACGATCACCGACCGGCATTCCAACATGCTTGACAAGCAGGTCGATGAAATCACATGGGAGCTTGGAGCAATCGAAAAAAGCGGCTTCATGCACTACATGGAAAAGGAAATTTTCGAGCAGCCCGATTCCATCGCGCGCGCGATGAGCGGCCGCATCGACGAAGAGAATGCCACCGCCAAGCTCGGCGGCCTCAACTTAAGCCGTCGCCAGCTCGCTGACGTGCATCGAGTGCGTATTATCGCCGCAGGGACAAGCTGGCATGCCGGCATGACAGGCTCCTACCTTCTCGAACAGGCCGCGCGCATTCCCGCGCAGGCTGAGCTTGCGAGCGAGCTGCGGTACCGCAACCCCGTTGTGGAAAATGATTCGCTCTGGTTCGTGGTCAGCCAATCCGGCGAGACTGCCGATTCGCTCTATGCAATGCGCGAAGTACAGCGCAAAGGCGCCACTGTGCTCGGAATCTGCAACGTTGTCGGCTCTACAATTGCCCGCGAATCCGACGGTGGCGTGTATGTTCACTCGGGCCCAGAAATTGCTGTTGCGAGCACCAAGGCGTTTACCAGCCAGCTCACGGCATTTTATCTTTTTACCCTCCTTATGGCGCGCATGCGCGACATGTCCCGCGAAGAAGGGCAGAAGTTCACGCGCTCCCTGCTCGCAGTGCCCGAAATGGTCCGCGATGCCCTTGCACAGCGTGATCACATCCAGGCCATTGCAAAAAAATATTGCAGAGCAAAGGATTTTCTGTACCTCGGCCGCGGCATTCTCTATCCCATCGCGCTCGAAGGCGCGCTCAAGCTCAAGGAAATTTCCTATATCCACGCGGAAGGTTATAGCGCGGGGGAAATGAAGCACGGGCCGATCGCGCTCATAAGCCCCGAGGTGCCAAGCGTATTTCTTGTTTCGGATGACTATCTGCACGAAAAGACAATTTCGAATATCCGCGAAATAAAGGCGCGCGGCGGCCCTATCATCGCGGTTGGCGTCGAGGGGGACACTGAAGCCATGGCCCTGGCGGATGATTTCATCGCTGTGCCCAAGGCAGATCCACGTTTCTATCCATTCAGCATGGTCGTGCCGCTGCAACTGTTCGCCTATTTCTGCGCGCTCGAGCTGGGCAGAGATGTGGACCAGCCGCGCAATCTTGCCAAGAGTGTTACCGTAGAATGAAAAATCCCGCATGGCGCATGCTGCCGATTGTGGTATTCGCGGTCGCCATGATCGGAGCGCTTGCCTTCAATATCGCCCTTGTGAGCAGAAGCCGCAGTGCTCTCGCTTCGACAATTTTGCGCAATCCGGCTACTGTAAGGACAGCCCGATTCCATATTGCTGCGATTATTCCTGACGCTGTTGATCCATTTTATGGTCACCTTGTCGAGGGCTTGCGCGAGGAAGCGGACAGGCAGAACGCGGCCTTGCAGGTTTTTTATTATTCGGCATCGGCAATCGGCGAAGGAAGCAACCCGTCAGAAGAAGTGTGGCGATGGTTCGAGATTGCTCTGCGCAGCAAAACCGACGGCATTATTCTTTTTCAGTCCAAAGGCATGGAGACAAGCCGATTTGCAGCCGAAGCAGAGAGCGCAGCGATGCCGTTTGTGCCGCTCGCAATGGATGCTCCGGCCCAATGGACTCGCTCTGGTGTGTCAGGGGATTCTTTCAGCCAGGGCAAAGAGGCAAGTTCCCTTGTGCTGGGGCTGCTCGGTTCTGCGGCGCGCATAGGTATTATTCTTTCAGCTGATACTTCGCAGGGGTATGCGCAGGCCGAGGAGCCATTCTATCGGGGCGTGGTGGAAATGATAAAAAATCGTCCGGGCGCTGCAATTGTTGCTGCTGTAAGAGAAGAAGAGAGTATCCTTGGCGGCGAAGATGCCTGCGCGCGGATGCTTTCGAGCCATCCTGATATCAATGCGATTCTCTGTATCGATGCGAAGGCGACAATCGGAGCTGCGCAGGTCATTATCGACCGGGGAATTGTCGGGCAGGTTGTGATAATAGGCTCGGATGAGAATTCAGAAGTAAACCGGCTTATCGAGAAAGGCGTCGTACATGCGAGCATTGTCCGCGATGCTGCTGCAATGGGCAGATCCGCTGTAGCGCTTGCGGTTGGACAGCGGATCGGCATCCGGAAGCCGGAGAGAATTTCGGTCGGATATCATGTCAAGCCTGAGCGGGGGACGACACCATGATCGATCTTGTGTCTCTCGCCCGTCCGTGGAAGCCAAGGCGCCAGGGCAGCCTGCGCAACCGCATTATTGTCAATTCTATCATCATTTTGCTCGTGCTCGTCATTGCGACATCGTATACTGCATTCGCATCGTTCGATCTTGCCCGCAGTGTCGAGCTTTTATTTCGCAACTCCATATCAATGGAAGAATTGCGTGCTACCCTGCGCGAGACGCAGGAGAGTCTGACCGGATATCTCAGCGCCAAGAACTCCGAATCGCTCAAGGATTTCATACGTACTTCCACTTCGCTGTCGAACATGAAGCTTCGGCTCAACAAAGAAAACAAGGTGGATGATGTGTTTCTGCTGGAAAAGGACCTTGCTTTTCTGGTCGACAGCTATCTCGTGAGCGCGGAAGGGGCGGTCCAGGCAAAACGTGGCAGGAATGTGACGCAATATGTCAGCCTCTACGAAGAAGCGCGTCGCACCGCTTCTCTGATTGAATTTTTGAGTGCGAAAATGGATACTATTCACCTCGGCCAATCGCTCAAGGGATTTTCTTCCTATAGGGCAAATATAAGCCTTGCTCTGGTGTCGAACGCAGTATTGCTGCTTGCAGCCTTTCTTCTCTCCATCGCGCTCATTGCCAGGTATTCGTACACGATCACCGAGCCGCTTGCGCGCTTGTCGGTTGCAGCGGAGGCAGTGGGGCGCGGAGAATATGACCATCCTCTTCCCCCCTACGAAAATGAAGATGAAATCCGCACGCTTCACGACGCGTTTGTCAACATGCAGGACAGCGTCCAGAAAGCGTTTGCCGAGCTGACAAGAAAAGCAGAGCTCGAGCGCTCGCTCATGGAAGAACGAATGCGCGTGCTCACGTACCAGCACCGCCTCAAAGATGCGGAACTGCTCGCGCTGCAGACGCAGATAAATCCGCATTTTCTCTATAATACGCTTTCGGCGGGGTGGCAGCTTGCGCTGGCGGAAGGAAACGAAAAGACAGCTGAATTTCTCGAAAAACTTGCGGCTTTTATTCGATATGCCCTCAAGCCTTCTACGCGATTTGTCCTTGTGTCCGAAGAAATCGAATGTGTACGGCAGTATATTTGGCTTTTGAAGCTGAGGTTTGGCGAGCGCTACAGATTCAGGATTGAAGTCCAGGATGAAGCGCTCGGCAATGAAACGCCGGCACTGGTCTTGCAGCCTCTCGTCGAAAATGCGATTGCCCATGGTTTGCGCGATATTGAAGAAGGCGGTGATGTGATCGTGTCAGCGCGCATTGAAGGCGAGACAATCAGGCTTTCGGTCAGCGATTCAGGAAAAGGTATGGCAAAGGATGATATTGCTCGCGCACTCTCCGCAGCCGATCCTGAAGACACAACTCCGCAACGCGGCATTGGGCTCCATAATGTCGTGCGCAGAGTTGCGCTCGCAACCGGCGGATTGGGCAAGGTCGAAATAGAAAGCGAGCCGGGTCATGGCACGCGCATTACTATCGTGCTGCCAGTAGGAAAACCGATATGAAACGGGTACTCGTAGTTGACGACGAAATGCCGATTGTCAATGGGCTTTTGCTCCTTTTCAAGCGCTATTTCCAGACTGAGTATACCGTTGTGGGGGTTGCGCAATCCGGGCGCGAAGCGATCGAAAAGGCCAAGGAACTCGCGCCTGATATTATCCTTATGGATGTGCAGATGCCCGGCATCACAGGGCTTGATGCGATTCGCGAACTGTCGCGGCAGAAAAGCGCCACTGCCTTCATTCTTGTCACTGCGTATGAGCGCTTTGACATCGCGCGGGAAGCGCTGAGCATGGGTGTGTGCGATTACCTTCTGAAACCGGTATCAAGGGAACGGCTCGAAATCGCGCTGCGCGTCGCTTCTGATTATCTTGACCGAAGTCGGCTTTTCGACAAGCGCGAGCTTGAATTTCGGGATCGCCAGCAGAGATTGGTGCCGCTCATCCGGACAGCTTTTTTCTGCAGTGTTCGCTGGCAGCAAGAGCTCAGGAAGAACCTGGGGCTTGTGAAAGAAATGCTCAAGATAAACGAAGATGCGGGTGTTCTTGGCATTGCGAGCTTTTCGCCGATGGATGGAAACGCAGGTGCCTTGTATGAGCGTTTCTGTTCATTAATCCAATACAAAACTGTCGTGCTGGTCGGGCCGCTTGAGGATAACCGATATTGCGCATGGTTTTTGCCAATGAAGAAGGCAGTGCTTGAAAGCGAAAGTATTGCTGCTTCCGAAATTTCTGCCTTTTTGGAAATTCTCAGGGGAGCTTTTTCGTCCGAGCTTGCGACGGGCGAGATTGTGCTCGCGCATGGCCAGCCTGAAATCTTGGAGAATCTCGAGCGGTCTTGGAGTGCAGCGGTTCAGGTTTTTGCCGGCAGCACGCTGATTCCGAAAAAAGGCTCCGATATCGCAGGAATTAGCGCCGCTGTAGGATCAGCTATTGTCCAGCCTCAAGTCAATTTGGAAATCCAGCTGTCCGAATGGGAAAAGAATCATGCTTCCTGTGCGCTCGACGCGCAATTCTCGGAAGAAATTATGGAAGGCCAATATGCCATGGCGGGCCAGTCTCTCGAGAAAATGCTCATGCAGATCGAGTGCTCGCACACAGCAGCGCGCGACTCGCTCTTCCGTATCATTGCTGCTCTCTCTTTTGCTGCATTGAAGCTTGCCGGCGGCGGTATTCTCTCCGAGCAGGTCTATCGCGAGTTTATGGATTTCAGCGATATCGAGCAGCTCTGGAACCAAGCCGCCTGTCATCTGTTCGCGGCGAAAGTGCGCGAACGCTTTGCATCGCTGCAGAAGTATGCCGTGGCGGCGGGTTCTCATTCGCCATTTGTCGTCCGCGCAATCCAATATATCGAAAATCATTATCAGGAGCCGATTACTCTTGAGAGCGCAGCGGAGGCTATTGGTATTTCAGCTGGCCACCTTACCAGGCTCATGTCGGATGAGCTAAAAAAAGGCTTTGCGCGCACGCTCATCGATTACCGCCTGCAAAAAGCAAAAGAAATGTTGAAAAAGCCGAACGTATCGGTGCGCGATGTGAGCAGGCTCTGCGGCTATTCCGATGCGAATTATTTTGCGCGCTTGTTTCGCCGGATGACGGGTGTCTCGCCAAGCGAATATTCCGCACGGAAATCCGGCGGGGAGGAAAGTGATGCATAATGCAAAACATATGCTGCAGCATGGGCCGAGGCACGTGCATCAATTCGGGAATTTTTATTTTTCTCTGTTGATTATCCTGTTTGCGGCATCATTGAGCCTCAATCTTGTTTCATGCTCCAAAGCCAGAAAGCCTATCGGGGACAGAGCGCCCATCATCGGTTTTTCCCTCGATTCACTGGTTGTCGAGCGCTGGCGGCGCGATGTCGACAGCTTTACTAAGGCGGCCCATGACTTGGGAGCCGAGGTTGTGCTGCGAGTCGCCAACCAGGATGCCAACACCCAGATTTCCCAAGTAAAGGAACTCTTGAATCAGGGCATCGATGCGCTTGTAATTATCCCGAATGATGCCGAAAAACTCACTGAAGTGTGTCGCGAAGCGAAGCGCCGCGGCGTGCCTGTGATGAGCTATGACCGACTAGTGCATAACGCGGATGTGGACCTGTATATCTCATTCGACAACGAAAAAGTGGGCAGCCTCCAGGCACAAGCAGCTTCCGAAGCGGTGCCGAGCGGCACCTATATCATCGTGAACGGCGCGATTACCGACAACAACGCATTCATGATCAACAAAGGTTTCCACGCAGTGCTCGATCCGCTCATACAGAGCGGCCGGATTCATCTCGCAGGGGAGATCTGGCCAAGCGACTGGATCAGCGATGAGGTGAGGACAAGGTTCGAAACGCTTTTGCAGCCGGGGCAAAAAATCGATGCAGTGCTGTGCGGGAACGATATGCTTGCAGAGACGGTGATATCGGTCCTTTCAGAAAACCGTATGGTAGGCAAGACCATAGTCACCGGGCAGGATGCGGAGCTTGCTGCGTGCCAGCGCATTGCAGAAGGCAGTCAGTTCGCGACCATCTACAAGCCGATCGATGCGCTCGCGTTGAAAGCAGCCGGTTTTGCTGTCATGATGGCGCGCGGCGAAAAAGTTCGCTATGACAACAAGATCGACGATGGCCATTACAAGGTGCCATACATTGCGCTTGAGCCGATTCTTGTCACTGCAAAAACCCTGGGCTCGACGGTAATCAAAGATGGCTTCCATACACGCGAAGATGTGTACCGCAATGTAAAGCGCTGAGTTCGTACAGGACATTTTTGCTTCATCTGGTCAGAAAAGTGCTATCTTGTGCTCCGACATTAACCTCCGTGCGCAAATCCCCTGGAATAATCATAACTTTCCTGATGCGGGATTCAAAAAACAGGAAGAAACTTATAGACGGCGAAGGCTGGAGCATTGAAAGCCGAACGCCAAATTCACCGCTTCATGCGGCGAAAGTTCATAAAGGAGGAATCCTGATGAAACGAACCCTCTTTATTGCGTTGCTCTTCACGGTGGTAGCGGGCTTCGTATTCGCTGACACGCAGGTAGGTATCGTTCTTCCCACAAAAGACGAGCCTCGCTGGATCCAAGACCAGACCCGCTTCCTAGACGCGCTCAAGAGCGCGGGCTTCTCCGCAAAAGTACTCTTCAGCCAGGGCGATTCCGCAAAGGAAAAAGCCAACGTTGAAGCACTCATAAGCGAGAAGATCAAAGTGCTCATTATTTGCCCGCAGGACGGAACCGCTGCAGCAGCCGCAGCCGATCTGGCCCATAAAGCTGGTGTAAAGGTCATTTCCTATGACCGCCTGATCCGCGACACCACAAGCGTCGACTACTATGTTACTTTCGACAGCTTCATGGTCGGAAAAGCATGGGGCGACTATCTCAATTCCAAGGTTCCGGCTGGCAGCAAGGGCAACAACCTCTATCTATATGCAGGCGCAGCCAGCGACAACAATGCATTCATCTTCTTCGAAGGTGCATGGAGCGCCCTCCAGCCGAAGATTGCCGATGGCACCTACATCGTAAGAAATTCGGACAAGGCTGTCGCACTCAAGAACAAGGCCAAGCTGACCCGCGATGAGGAAGCCCAGATCATCGGCCAGGTAACCACGAACTGGAACTTCAACGATGCGAAGAACAAGGCCGAAGCCAACCTCACCGCTGCGCCAAAAGAAGCAAAAGGCACTGTGTACATCTGCGCGCCAAATGATGGCACCGCTCGTGCAATCGCAGACGCCTTTGCAGCCGACAAGGATGTCAAGACCTACTACATCACTGGCCAGGATGCCGAGATTGCGTCCATCCAGTACATCATCGACGGCAAGCAATCCATGACGGTCCTCAAAGACGTGCGCACCCTCGTCAATGATGCCATCAATGCGGCAGTCGCCTACATGAAGGGTCAGACCCCGCCCGTCACTTCCTACTACAACAATGGTAAGAAAGACGTTCCGGCCAAACCGACCGCAATCGTCACCGTTACAAAGGATAATGTAAAGAAGGAAATTGTCGATTCCGGATACTGGCCTGCCGACAAATTCACCGGCCTCAAATAATCGGGGTCGAGCAATCTGTGATTGCTAATTAGAAGCATTTTGTGGAGCCGCTCATTCCGGGCGGCTCCTCTTTGTACTACTATGTATCAAGGCAGGTACGGTATGAGTGACAATATTCTGGAAATGCGGCACATTACAAAGACGTTTCCCGGTGTACGCGCCTTGAATGATGTGAATTTTGTTGTACGCCGAGGGGAAATCCACTGTCTTGTCGGGGAAAATGGCGCCGGCAAATCGACATTGATGAAAGTATTGAGCGGCGTCTATCCGCACACCGAATTTGAGGGCGAGATTATCCTGAATGGCAAGAAGGTTGCCTTCAGCGGCATTCATGACAGCGAGAAGGCAGGTATCGGCATTATATATCAGGAGCTTGCGCTCGTGCCCGAAATGATGGTGTACGAAAATCTCATGCTCGGGCACGAAATACGGCGCGGAATTACCATCGATACGCCAGAAATGATCCGCAAGGCCGAGGAGCTTCTGAAGCGTGTGAGGCTTTCAGTCAATCCAAGCGCAAAGATCAAGGATCTGGGTATCGGAAAGCAGCAGCTTGTGGAAATTGCCAAAGCCTTGAGCCGCAATGTATCGCTCCTTATTCTCGATGAGCCAACCGCTGCCTTGAACGAGGACGATTGCGAAAACTTGCTCGATATTCTGCGCCTTTTGAAGAGCCAGGGCGTTACCTGCATCATGATTTCGCACAAGCTCAAGGAAGTGCTTGAAATCGCGGAAACTATCACAGTCCTTCGCGATGGTCAGACCATCTGTACGCTCGACCGGCAAAAGGACGAGGTGAACGAGCAGGTTCTCATCAAGCACATGGTAGGCCGCTCCATCGAAAATATCTATCCACCAAGAACAACAAAGCCTTCGGATGAAATCCTGCTCGAAGTGCACAACTGGAGCGCATTCGATGTCAACCTTGGCCGCCAGGTGCTCAATAATGTCAATTTTCATGTGCGCAAAGGCGAAGTTGTCGGGCTTTCCGGCCTCGTTGGCTCGGGACGTACTGAACTTGCGCGCAGCCTTTTTGGTAATCCGGATGGCTATATCACCACAGGCGAGATGATTTTCAAAGGCAAAAAGCAAGTGTTCCGCCATCCGCGCCATGCAATCAGGGCAGGGCTCGCGTACGCGACCGAGGACCGCAAGCGCAACGGGCTCGTGCTCATCCAGTCAATCCAGCACAACATTTCACTTGCAAATCTCCAGGGGGTGTCAAAAAACGGCATTGTCAACGAAGAGCTCGACAAGCAGAATGCCGTCAATTTCGTCAGGTCCCTTTCCATAAAAACACCCGGAATTCATCAGCTCGTGATGAATCTCTCGGGAGGCAACCAGCAGAAGGTTTCTGTGGCAAAATGGCTGTTTGTCGGGCCAGATCTTCTGATTTTCGACGAGCCCACGCGAGGAATCGACGTCGGCGCAAAATACGAAATCTACACGATAATCAACGATCTCGTGGCCAAAGGCATGAGCATACTGATGATCTCTTCCGAATTGCCGGAGATCCTGGGCATGAGCGACCGGATTTACGTTGTCGCAAACGGCACGATAACCGGCGAGCTCGACGCAAAAACGGCGACTCAGGAAGCGGTCATGCGCCTTGCCACGCAGTACTGAGGAGGGGAAGAATGAACGAATTGCTGACGGTACTGAAAAAGAATGTCCGCGAATATGGCATGTACATCGCGCTGGCAGTCATAATGGCGGTTTTCACGATTCTTTCGAACGGGCTTTTCATTTCTTCGAGAAATATTGCCAACCTGCTCAACCAGACAGGGTACATTGCTGTTCTTGCAGTAGGAATGACCCTGGTCATCGTGATCAGGCATATCGATCTGTCGGTCGGATTTCTTTCGGGATTCCTCGGCGCGGTCGCGGCGATAGCGCTTACCCAGTGGAACTGGCCGGTATGGCTCACCATACTGCTGGTGCTCTTGCTTGGTACCATTGCAGGGCTTGTCACGGCCTTCCCCGTGGCGCAGCTCGGCATTCCCGCCTTTGTCGCATCCCTCGCAGGATGGCTGATCTACCGGGGCGCCTTGATGCTGGTAACAGCCGCGACCGGTACGATCATCGTTCCGAATGAATCCTTCAACGCAATCGGGAACGGCTATATACCGGACCTGTTTGCAAGCGCATCCTTCCTGCCGAACGTGCACAAGACGACGCTGCTGCTGGGCGCTGTTGCGATTGTACTCTTCATTATAGGCCAGATATCCGACCGCAGGCGGAAACTGCAGTACAACTTCGAAGTGCTTTCGACCGGCCTGTTTACCGCCAAACTTCTCTTCATATCGGTCGTCCTCGGTTTCATTACCTGGATTCTTGCCGGATACAACGGGATGTCCTGGACAGTCGTGATAATGGTCGCGGTCGTGCTCGTGTATTACTTCATCACCCAGCGCACGGTGATCGGACGGCATATTTATGCGGTAGGCGGCAACCCGGAAGCGGCGGAACTCTCGGGTATCGATGTCAAGCGCATAACCATGGCGGTATTCGCATCGATGGGCTTCCTCGCGGCGCTTTCCGGCATCCTGTTTACCGCGAGGCTCAAATCGGCCACTCCCCAGGCGGGGCAACTGTTCGAGATGGACGCCATCGCGGCTTCATACATCGGCGGCGTTTCGGCAGCTGGCGGCATCGGTTCGGTAACGGGTTCACTGGTCGGCGCGCTCGTGTATATGTCGCTGATGAACGGCATGAACCTGCTCGGAACTGATATATCCTTGCAGTATATTATCCGTGGCCTTGTGCTGCTCTTTGCAGTAATATTTGATGTTATGACCCGCAAGCGGAAATCATAAATCTTATGAAAGAAAAGACAAAAGAAATCGCCGTAAAAGGCGCGCGCTCCACATTCTGGATCATGTTCTGCTTTATGCTTTTGCATCAGGCGGACAAGCTGCTGATCGGGCCGCTGACCACGCAGATAATGGATACCTTCAAGATCAGCCGCACCCAGATGGGAGCGGTGACCACGGGAGCCTTGATCGTCGGTGCCATTTTCTACCCGATCTGGGGATGGCTCTACGACAAGTTCTCGCGGCCGAAACTCATCGCGCTCGCGTCTTTTCTGTGGGGAGCATCGACATGGCTCAACGCCATAGCCCCCACTTACCCGATATTCCTTGCCACACGCGCGGGCACCGGCATCGATGACTCAAGCTACCCCGGGCTCTACAGCCTCATTTCCGACTATTATCCGCCGAAAAAGCGAGGTAAGATTTACGGATTTCTGCAGGTGGCCCAGCCTTTCGGCTACCTTGTCGGGATGATCCTTGCTCTGGCCTTCGGAGCGGTCTACGGCTGGCGGAACGTGTTCTACCTCACGGGCTCGCTCGGTATCGTTGTGTCCTTTATCATTTTTCTCTTTGTCAAGGACAGGCCGCGCGGGTCGACAGAGCCGGAGCTTTCGTCGGTCGAGCATCTCGAGCGTTTCAAGTTCAGCTGGAAAACCGTGGGCGGGCTTTTCAGGAAAAAGAGTCTCATCATTCTTTTCGTGCAGGGATTCATCGGTGTGTTCCCCTGGAATGTCATCACCTACTGGTTTTTCGACTACCTGAAGACCGAGCGGGGTTACAGCGATACGCAGACGCTTCTGACGATGGTTCCAGCCGTGCTCATTCTGGCCGCGGGTTACCCTCTGGGAGGGGCACTGGGCGACAGGCTCTTCAAAAAGACACCCAAAGGGCGGGTGATCGTGGGTGCGGCGGGTGTTGCCATTGGGGCGGTGCTGCTATGGATCACCATGAACATACCCCTGGCAGCGCACCTGCCTTTTGGCATCATGCTGTGTGCCACCGCGCTGTTCATCCCATTTGCGTCGCCGAATGTGCTTTCGTCGTTTTACGATGTGACCGAGCCCGAAATCAGGTCCACGACCAACGCGGTACAGAACTTTATCGAAGCCGCGGGTTCCGCGCTCGCCCCCCTCATGGCGGGGATCATCGCCGACAAAAGCACGCTCGGAAACGCGATCCTCCTTATATGTACGGTGGCTTGGGCTGCATGCTTTGCCTTTTTCATCTTTGCTGGGCGCTTTATTCCCAAGGATATAGCGGACCTGAAGGAAAAGCTTGCAGCACGGGCAGCGGCGGGATCAGTGTAAGCCTAGCCCGAGAGCGTACAGAAGCCAGAAAGAGTCCATAGTGTTACGAACCTTGCAGAAGGCAGGTAGGAGAAAACTCACGCAAGCGCATAGCGAGGCAGATACTCCGCAGAGGTTTTGAGAGGGGTCGAGAATGCGCG
>WESA01000101.1 GCA_009768935.1 Rectinema subterraneum | reverse complement strand
GGGGATGGGGCATTGGAGAGCGGGAGGACGGATCTGGTAGTGCTGACGCGGAAGGCGACGAGCCAGAAGCCGGAGAGTGAGAGTGTGGTGTTTGATCTAGGGGGGAAAGCTCTGCCTGAGCTTATCGATGGGGATCGTGTGCGGATACCGAGCCGAGAAGAGTACCTGCCGGTGGTGTACGTGGAAGGAGCGGTACTAAGTGAGCAGGCAGTGCCTGCGGCGGCTGGCCAGGGGCAAGGGGCTGGTGTGCAGGCAAGCGGCACGCAGGCGCAAGGGGTACAGGAAGCCGTCAAAGAGCCATACAGCATACTTCGCGTACCCTACCGGAAAGGGCAGCTTCTGTCGCAGGTCGTCAAGCCACTTTTAGAGAAGCTGTCGCCGAGAGCGGACTTAAGCCAGGCGTATATAGCGCGAGGGACGAGCCGGATAGCGGTGAATCTTGAGAAGCTTATGCATTTCTACGCTGCAGCCGATGATGTGGTGCTGCAGGCGGACGACCACATAGTGATACCGTATGGGCTGAATTATGCGTATGTGAAGGGGGAGGTGCAGAAGGCGACGCTGGTGGAGGTGAGTTCGGACAGCCGGCTATCGGAGGTGTTGAAAGGGCTTACGACGGGTCTATCGTCGTTGCGGGATGTGCGGGTGACGGCGCTTGATGGTTCGGTGAGGAGCTATGATCTTTTCAAAGCCGAGCGGTTTGGGGACCCAAGCCAGAATCCACTTTTGCGGCCCGGGGATGTGGTGGAAGTCAGCAAGGCTACGCGGATCGTGAGTATCGAAGGGGAGGTGCGGAGACCCGGCCGCTACCAGTTATTGGCAGGAGAGGGGGTGAAGGAGCTAGTGAGCTACTATGGGGATGGGGCATTGGAGAGCGGGAGGACGGATCTGGTGGTGCTGACGCGGAAGGCGACGAGCCAGAAGCCGGAGAGTGAGAGTGTGGTGTTTGACCTTGGGGGGAAGGGTCTGCCTGAGCTTATGGATGGGGATCGGGTGCGGATACCGAGCCGGGAAGAGTACCTACCGATCGTGTATATAGAAGGAGCAGTCGCTGGCGATCAGTTAGCAATAACAAGTAAAGACCAGACTGTTACTTCCACCAGCTATGCCGTTATCAGAGCCCCTTTCAGAAAAGGAATGAGCGTCTCATCACTTTTGCGTCCGATGAAAGAAAAGATACTTTCTTCTGCAAATCTAGCAAATGCTTTTATTATCCGAAAGGGAAGTCCGAATCAAACCTCAGTCGACCTTGAGCGCCTTTTGTATGCAAATGATCTTCACTATGATTTCGAATTGCAGCCTGAAGATCGCCTTGTTATACCTTTCGGTTCAATGTATGTGTTTGTGACGGGCGAAGTCACAAAATCAACCTGGGTCGGTATTACAGGGCTTACCCGTTTGCGCGATGTTGTTTATCCTCTTGTCACCCGGTATTCTTCTATTCGCAATGTAGTAGTAAAAGCAGCTGATGGAAATGAAAAAACCTATGATCTATTCAAGGCCGACCGATATGGAGACTTATCGCAAGATCCATTCCTTCGCCCTGGTGACGAAATAAGAGTGTTACCGATGGCCTTGCTTGTCACTATTGAAGGCGAAGTGAAGCGCCCTGGCAGCTATCAACTGCTCCCTGGTGAGGGTTTGAAAGAGCTGATCGAAGTGTATGCCGATGGCTTTACAGAAAAGGCTAACCCCTCAAGGCTCAGTGTTGTTCGCTTTGTATCTGAAAAAAGCCCTGTTGGCGAAAAGCATATTTTTGATTACTCAAAAGATGCAAATATACCGGTGCATCTCTATGATGTTATTACAATTCCGTCTCTGCAAGAGCTTTTGCCGGTTGTCTGGTTTGAAGGCGCAGTGGGAGTAGGTGTATCCGGGGCTTCGCCTGAAACAAGTCAGAGAGTACCATATACTTACTTCCCTGGAGAAACAGTCTCACAAGCAGCGCTGGCAAACCGCAAGCTTTTTTCTGCAGTATCCGATCTGTCAAAAGCATACATCATTCGCAATGGTGAGCCCTATATTCCCGTTGATCTGGCAAAGTTTATCTATAATTACGATCTTGCAGGTGATATACCCCTCAAGCCGAATGATATTCTCATTGTGCCTTTCAGACAATTTTTTGTCTCAGTGTCTGGAGCAGTACGAAATCCTGGCAGATATCCGTACATCCCCGACAGGACTTGGGAATACTATATCGGGCTGGCTGGCGGCTTTGATACCGAAAGGAATGCGAACCAGAAAATAGCAATTTATGACATGAATTCGAAAAAGGTTGAACAGACAGGGCGGATGATCCAGCCGGAAGATAGCATTGTTGCGGCATCGAATTCTTTCACGTATACATTGTTCAGAATCTCTACGATTCTATCCACGGTTCTCTCCATTGTTGCACTGGTTATAAATCTAGCGAAGCCTTAAAAACTATGGACTAGAAAACGGGGTCTGACCCCGTTTTAAAAAATTCTCACGGCCGACCAGAAAAATTTAAAAAACGGGGTCTGACCCCGTTTTAAAAAAAATCATGAAATCAACTCTACACGAATCCGAATATTCGCTGCTCGAAGCGATTTATGCCTCAATCGCCCAGAAGGAAGCCTCGGGAGCCACGAGCCAGCGCGAACTGGCCCAGGCCTCGGGGCTTTCTCTCGGGATGACGAACGCGCTTCTAAAGCGGTTTGTGGAACGCGGATGGATAAAGCTGTCACACCTCAACAAGCGAAAAGTGCTCTACGCGCTGACAGCGGAGGGCATAGAGGAGATTTCTCGCAGGGTTGTCGATTATTTTTCGAGAGCATCGCATAACGCGGCGCTGTACCGCAAGAGAATCGATGCGTTTGTCCGGGCTGTCGCCGAGCAGGGCTATACAGCGCTCGAGCTTGTCGGCCC
>WESA01000015.1 GCA_009768935.1 Rectinema subterraneum | reverse complement strand
GACAATATGGGGCTGCGCGCGCAAATATCTCCATAAGAGGGGGCAAAAATGATTCCAATACAGTGGAAAGAAACCCAAGCATTTTCAACCTCTGTCCCCACGCGGTTCGGTAGCATCGTGGTGGTATGACAGGGAGAAGAAGCGCCAATCTTGAGCCGTATCTATCTGCCTCGCAATGATTGTGCGCTCGTTAGCCAAGCGCACACTGATTTCCCGATACTTGAGCAATGGAATGACAGACGTCTATTACCTGATCTCATTTCCCGCGCAACAGAAGCTATATGCGCAGCGGCTGAAAGCAAACCTGCACAATTCCCGTTCAAGCTTCTCAGACCCGGCCTGCAGTATTTGAACAGCTTCAGACAGACAATACTTTCACTGGAAGCTTCAATCCCATTCGGCCACGTCAGCACCTATCTCGAACTCGCCAAGGCAAGTGGCAAGCCTTCCGCCTTCCGCGCGGTCGCCAGCGCACTGTCGCACAATCCATTCCCGCTCCTCATTCCATGTCACCGCGTCATTGCCTCGAATGGCTCTCTCGCCGGATATCAGGGAGGACTCGAGATGAAACGTTTTCTTCTCGAACGCGAGGGGGTCCCTTTTTCATCTTCCGGAATGGTGAACCTTCATCTCGCCCGGCTTTGGCATTTTTCTTGATTCGGTTTATATACGCTCAGTTTATTGACTATTGCAGCCGCTTTGCGCAGATTTTTAAATTGTCAGCAAGTCCCGCCACGGACGATCCCGACTAAAACCAGGGCAATGCGTTGAAGTGGCAGCCCGCCTGCAGTATCCTCAACAATATGAATAAAGCTCTGTCCCCCATCGTCATGCCCGCCCTCTTTGTAGGACATGGCCTTGCAATCAACGCTGCGCTCAACAACGACTTTACCGAATCGCTCCGATCGCTCCGAACCCGCCTGCCCTCCCCTGATGCTATCGCGGTCATTTCCGCCCACTGGAGCACCCCCGAAGTCCGAGTCACCAGTTCTCCCTTCCCGAAGCAGATATTCGACAGTATCGAATTCCAGGAAGAATTATATGCGATCAGCTATGCTCCCCCAGGCAAGCCTGATCTGGCCGATACAATCTGCAGCCTCTTGCTAACTGCAGGCATCAATGCAAAAAGCGACTCCACGCGCGGAATCGATTATGGAGCATGGGGAATTCTTGTTCACCTTTTCCCCGAAGCACAAATCCCTGTGGTGGAAATAAGCCTTTCATACCATATCGATACAAAAAAAATTGTCAATGTAGGGAAAGCCCTGGCACAACTCAGAAACGAAAGGATTTTGCTTATTGGAAGCGGTGCACTTGTTCAGAATCTGTACAAAATTAGCAAGAATATCAAAGCAAAACCCTACCCTTGGGCTCTGGAGGCAGACAGAAAAATCGCCGCCATCATTCAAGCCGGCGATGCTTCTGCCCTTAGCGAATTCGCTCTTCGGAACCTTGAACGCTCCCCTGCGATGCCCACGCCGGAACACATCCTGCCAGCTATCGCAATCCTTGCTATGAAAGAAAAGGATGACCGCATCAGCTTTTTCCATGAATCTTTTCAAAATGCGAGCATTTCGATGCGTTCATTCATTATCGAGCACGGCTGAGCATGCTCAAAGTCTCCCGGCCCCGCAATGTATGCATAGTGTCATGAACCCTGCATATGAATTTGAAGTGAAAGCCTCTTTCCTTGCGTCTATAAGGAGAGGAGGCTTTCATGCATCATTTTCATTTCTGCCCAAACCCGGCCTGTGCGTATCATCAGCACGCACCTAAAGAACGCTGGTTCGTCGCCGCAGGGTTCTATGTGACCAAAACCTTCGGCAAAGTCCAGCGCTTTCGCTGCAGCTTCTGCGGCAAGTACTTCTCTACCCAGACCTTCAGCCTTGATTACTTCGCCAAGCGCAAACTCGCCTATCCCCAGATCGAAACCCTGCTCAGCTCTTCCATGAGCATTCGCGCACTCTCACGATTCTTCTCTGCTTCGTGCGGCACCATCCAGAACCGTATCGACCGACTCGCCCGGCAAGCCATCGCACTCCAGAGCCTGCTCCGTCCCCATGCCAATCCCCATGAATCCGTCTGCATCGATGGCTTCGTCTCCTTCGATGTCTCTCAGTACTTCCCCAACAACATCACCCTCGCCGTCACCGCCGATTCTCAATTCTTCCTTGCCGCTACCCATGCCACCCTGCGCCGTTCCGGCAACACCACCGAGGCTCAAAAGCATAGAATGTCCCTGCTCTATCGTGCGTGTACCTTTGAGCCTCGGAGCATCGAACGCTCATTCCGGGAGCTGCTCGATCGCCTTGCCCAGGAACGCATGCCCCAGCTATGGCAGCCTCTCATCCTCATCACCGACGAAAAAAAGGAATATCGCAGAGCGCTGTATAGCCATCCGCTCTTTCGCTTGCAGAATGCAGACCATCGACTGGTGCATCTGACCGTGCACTCCACCGAACCACGCACCTGGTACAATCCCCTCTTCGGCGCCAACTACATGGATCGCGAGCTCAGAAAGGATCAGGCAGCCCATAGGCGTGAAACCGCCTGCTTTTCCCGCAATGTCGCCAATATGCTCAATCGCTTCTGCGTCTACATGGCCTGGCACAACTACGCAAAGCCCTTCCGGATCAAAGCGAACCGAAAGGCGCGTATGACCCATGCAGAAGCGGCGGGCATACCTCGCAAGCTTGTGGCCACGGGGCGCGCATGGATGTTCCGTGAACGGGCATTCTTAAGTAGGCTCTCCCTCGATCTACTGGATCAGAAGCTCTGGAAGCGCGCATTCTCGACCCCTCTCAAAACGTCTGCGGAGTATCTGCCTCGCTATGCGCTTGCGTGAGTTTTCTCCTGCCGACCTTCTGCAAGGTTCGTAACACTATGCAAGCATTGCACTGAAACGATTTCAAGGCTAAAATACAGCATATATAGAGAAGGAGGAACACATGCATCGCTTTGGCTTGCATTGCTTTACTTTGAAATATAGAAAAACATTCCTGGCCACATTTTTGTTCTTGCTTGGAATGAGCGCATTTGCGTTCACCTTCATGCCAATGTCGATTTCAATTTCCCCCAGCGGC
This sequence comes from Rectinema subterraneum, assembly GCA_009768935.1. Lineage (GTDB taxonomy): Bacteria > Spirochaetota > Spirochaetia > Treponematales > Rectinemataceae > Rectinema > Rectinema subterraneum. Next base: position 47,344 of record WESA01000015.1, on the reverse strand, counting down.
GCCCAGAGTATCGCGAGCTTCCGCCTTACCAACGATGGAGGCCAGCAGATCGCTATCGTCATAAAAGCGATGACGCGCGATATCGACGAAAATGGCAATGAAATCAACGAACCGGCTGATAAAGATTTCACAATTTTCCCTACGCGCGTCGTGGTGCAGCCGAATTCCTTTCAAAATATCAAAGTGCAGTACAAAGGCACACCAAAGCTTGCAAAGGAAGCTGCCTATCGTATCATCGCAGAACAGGTTCCCATCGATTTTACCCAGCAGCAGACTTCAGGCGTAAAAGTGCTGTTCCGCTATATCGCAGCGCTGTATGTTACGCCGACGAATGTTGCGCATAAGCTCTCTGTATCCAAAGTCGAATACGCTGAGCAGGAGGGCAAGAAAGGCTTCCTCGTCACTATCACGAACAGCGGCACTCGCCATGCGCTTATCAATGATCCGGTGCTCAAGATTGCCGGCGGGACCGGGATTTCGATTACACTCAAGGACGATGCCGTCAAAGCAATTCAGGGTCAAAATCTGCTTGCGGGAAATGTGCGACGCTTCTTCGTTCCCTCCGACGACGCAAAGCCGAACACTACGTATACGGGAACGTTGTCCGCAACTATTGAATAACGCTCAACATGATGCGCCGCGGGCGTTTTTATAATAAAATGTAAATTCGGAGTAATTGAAAAGTGTTTTTTCGCAAATTAATGTCCGTAATTCTCCTTTTCTTCGTAATGGGTATTTCCATCTCTTTTGCCCAGACTCCGCCAAGCCAGCCTGCTATTTCAAATGCGCCAATAACACATGATACAATCGTCCCAGATCTCGAAATCACAATTGCGCTCTCCATAAACGGAAAACCGGCAGGCGAAGTGAATGCCGGCATATGGCAAAACCAAGCTGTTCTCTATAAAAAACTCGCTGCACAACTTCTGATTGAACATTTGCGGCCGGATATCTATTCTGTCATCTTTGATTCTGTTTTCAGAGACCTTACATGGCTCACCGCTGACGATTTTGCGCTGGTTGGCATTTCGTTCGAGTTTGATTCAGCCCAGCTGACAATCAGCATTACAATTCCACCAGAGTATGCTCCTGTAGTAGATATCGATTTTGTGCCCGAACAGGTGCCGAATTACAAGCCTATATTGAGAGCTGCGCCTTTTTCGGGTTTCATCCAGAATGAATCAGCGCTGCAAATTTCGAATGTAACAAGCAATACTTTGAACTATTCAACCCAACTTCTCGCCATGATCGACCTAATGGGCACGCATCTTGTGGGATCAGGGAATATTTCCGTCTCGAACGCAGCGCTCTCTTACAGTGTCGATAATGCATATGCGCTTTGGAGCGATTTTGCGAGAAAATTGCAGATTTCACTTGGCAAGATAAGTATTCCGGTAGTTGGAGCCCAAACGCAATCCACGCTCTATGGGATTTCCATCGGTACTTCCGATTTTGAAAAATATATTGTGCGCCAAGGCTTTATCGATGATATGACCGAATTTACGATACACAAGCTTGCCAGAGTAAGTGTTGAAGTCAATGGCAAACCGATCCGTACAATGCTGCTGGCGCCAGGCAATTACCGTATTCTCGATCTGCCGTTCACCTCGGGCCTCAATGAATTTGTGCTCCGTATAGAAGAAAGCGACGGCAATGTGCAGGTTTTAAGGCGCATCATTCCCAGGGAGAGCAATATTCTTCAGGTCGGAACTTCGAAATTTGCTCTATCTGCAGGCACTGGCATCCAGGATTGGAAAGAGCTTTTTGCAAGCGGTTATTGGTTGTTCGGTATATCTCCCGCTTTTTCGGGAGGCTTCAATATTCAAGCGGATATCAGATCGGCAATGGGAGGATTGACCTGGGTTTCAGCATTGCCGATAGGCACTATCAATGGGTCAGCATCTCTTGTGGGCCGATGGGATGGATGGGGCGAAATGTTTGCCCCTGCAGCAAGTGCAAATTATGTATTTTCCATGCCGGGAAACAGTTCAATTCCTTCTTTAGGGCTGTCCTTCAGCTACCGCGGCAAAGGCTTTATGCCGCCTGCCACATCTGCGCCCGATAGTGCGCCTCCTAGCAGTTTATTGTCCTTTTCTGCAAGCCTGTATTCCGCAATTTTTTCCCGGACAAATGCCAGCATTGGTTATTCGCTGAACCGAATTTTGAGCTCGCCCACTGCGATGACTCACGAAATATACGCTTCAATAAGCCAAAGCTTCATAAAAGGCGGAAATTTGAGCCTTTCAGGGCGGCTTTCTTTCCCCTCATCAGGCTCGCCAACATTCTCGGCGATATTGACCTTCAGCATAATGCCGCGTGAAAGCTATGCGCGCTCGCTCAATTTCATGCAAACCACTGATGGCACTACCAGCCTTGGTATTCTGGATAAATTTTCCGCTTTTGGACAAGTTTTCGACTTTAATATCAACACAAGCAGCTTTCTACCTGGCTCAGGGGAAAGCAGCGTCTTCAATATTGGGGTACGAAACACATCGGAATTTTATGATGTGAGTGCAGCAGGGTCTTTCGCACATGACAGCAGTCTTAACACCGACACCCTGACTGGCAATCTGCAATTCAGGACGACGCTGGCCTTTGTCGGTTCCCATGTGGCCTTCACTCGTCAGATTCCTGATTCTTTCATTCTCATTGCTACATCTCCCTCGCTTAAAAAAGAATCTGCTTTATATAGGCTTTCTTCAGGTGCACAGTATTTTGCAGCAAAAGGCCAAAATATTATTCTGCCGCTGACAAGCTATACAACGACAGTGCTTTCTGTTGATCTGGTCGAATCCCCAATCAACCTAAATCCGCGTTATCCATTCGTGCTTGTTTCGCCTGCATTCAGAAGCGGCATCCTTTTCCAGAGCGATGTGGTCAAGCGTTACATGTTGTATGGCCGCCTTGTCGATACCACAGGGAAGCCTGTCGAATATCTGCCCGGCGATATCTATGATCTCGGCGGCTCGATGGTGACTTCGACATTTTCGGATGAAATGGGGCATTTCGAGATTTATGATATTTTGCCTGGCACCTACACCATCGAATGGCCTGAAGGCTATGGAACAACCCAATTCGAGCTGTCTGAGAGCGGTGAGGACACTATCGATCTTGGCGATGTTGTAGTACACAGCAGAGGCAAATAGCATTAGAATATAAATGAGGTAAATTCATGAGCAGAAAACTTTTATTGCTCGCAGTGATATACGTTGGAATAGTGATGGCGGCAGGCAGCCAGACCCTCTCGCTCAATCCTATTACAGCGCCAGCCACTGTCACCTATGATCCGGACAGTTCCAGCGATACAACGGGTCCGCAGTTTTCCATTACTGTCAGATTGAGCAAAAAACCTAGATACACATTCTATTTTTTTGTAACAATTAATGGCTCGCCCACAGTCAATTCGCGAGATCTTGTGCTTACCGACAATTCCGCTCTTTCCATTCTCAGCAAATTCTATAAAGACAGCGCCTTTACGCAAGAAATTCTCGGAGGCAATGGCTCAGGAATGACGAGCACTCAAGTTCTGTATGGGCAATTCAATAAGAATACTTCTGTCCTTACGCAGACGTTTACCGTGTACCCATGGATTGGAAAGAATCAGCAAGTGCCATATGGAACATATGCCGGCACGTTTACCGCGCGGCTGTATCAAGGAACCGTAGGAGTAGCGGGCACATTGAGAGACAGCGAAAACTTTACCTACACTGCAATTGTCAATCAAAAAGTCGATGTCAGAATCGGCCCTGCCACTGGTAGTTATGATACCGGATCCGCGATTTACAACATCAATCTCGGCGAGGTCTCCAGCGGAGCAAGTGGTACATTCGCAATCTTTTTGAAGGCCAATACTGCCTACACATTGAAAATGAGTGCGGCATCGGGCGGCTATCTTACTTCCACGACGACAAGCGACAAAATTCAGTACATGCTGACAATCGATGGAGCCAGCAAGACCCTCGGCCCGGATATCATCATCGACCAGGAGACTGCAAAACAGCTGTATAGCAAAGTCCTTTTGGGCGCCATATCCGTTGCCGCCGGGCAGGATGTCGAAGCAGGCCAGTACTCGGACACCATCAGTTTCACGATAAGCGCTAATTAGGGCGCGCCGGCTCGGGCTCGGTGCATAGCCGGGGCAGCCAGGCGGTTTGAGTATATCCGCGGCTTTCCTGCGCCTTGCTCTTGACAGAAAGGCGCTTTGCTATGCATCATGTAAATCGGTTTACCTATGCAAATACCCAGAAGTTGTGGAATATTGCTGCACCCACTTTCGCTTGGCGGTCCATGGCCCTGCGGAACGATGGGAGAAGAAGCACGCGCCTTTGTCGATTTCTGCGCACATGCGGGAATTGGCTGGTGGCAGGTTTTGCCGCTCGGGCCAACGGCGTATGGTGACTCGCCCTACCAGAGCCCATCAGCCTTTGCGGGGAATCCGTATCTGATCGACCCGAAAGCACTTATGGATGAGGGCCTTCTCGCTCCAGAGGAAGTGGAAGGCTACCTGACAGGATTCAATGGTGCAGAAAGTAGTAGCCGGGCGAGTGGCGTTTCAACAGGCTCTTCTACGAACTACATCGATTATGCCCTGCTGTTTCGGGAGAATGCTCGCTTGATTGAGGCAGCCTGGCGGCGGTTCGGCAGTAGGGAAGGCGGCGCGCGTCTTGCAAAATTTCAGCAATTTGGCAACGCGCAGGCTTCCTGGCTTGATGATTATGCGCTTTTTGCTGCAATCAAAGAGCACGAAGGCCACCGACCATGGAATGAGTGGCCTGAAGCATTCCGCTGCAGAGAGCCTGATGCAATCGCGCGCTTCGTGAGCGAGCAAGCCGAGCGCATCGGGCGAATAAAGTTCACACAGTATATATTCTGGACCCAATGGCAGAAGCTCAGACAATATGCGCATGAGCGGTGCGTTCGAATAATTGGCGATATCCCGATTTTTGCGGCATACGATTCAGCCGATGTGTGGGCGCATCCTGAGCTCTTCCAGCTCGACGCGGAAGGCATGCCGACGCATGTGGCGGGAGTGCCGCCTGATTATTTCACGGCAACTGGCCAGCTCTGGGGTAATCCTTTGTATGACTGGACCGCGCATGCGAAGACAGGCTATGCCTGGTGGAAGGCGCGCGTGCAGCATACGCTGTCTCTTGTCGATGTGCTCAGAATCGATCATTTCCGGGGTTTTGAGGCATATTGGGCAGTGCCTGCAGGAGAACCCACTGCTGAACATGGGCGCTGGGAAAAGGGGCCAGGCCATGCACTATTCAATGCGTTAAAAGAAGCGCTTGGCGAGCTGCCAATTATCGCAGAAGACCTCGGTTTCATCACCACTGAAGTCATTGAACTGCGGGACAGCCTTGGTTTTCCGGGCATGAGGATACTGCAATTCGCGTTTGAATCGCAAACCGACAACAATGATTATCCGCACAATTATCCGCAACATTGCATAGCCTACACAGGCACCCATGATAACGATACAGCGATGGGATGGATCGAGCATGCTGCCCCTCAGGCAAGGAAACGCGCGCTCGCATACCTGCATGGGGGGCGCCGTACCTTCTCGTGGGACCTTATCCGCGCTGCATGGTCTAGCCCCGCCATGCTGGCAGTAGCCCCCATGCAGGATTTTCTCGGCCTTGGCTCCGAAGCTCGCATGAACTATCCCGGGACCACTGGCGGCTGGTGGCGCTGGCGCCTGCCTGAAGGCGCGCTTTCGCCTGCGCTCGCGCGAAAAATCAAACGGCTGTCAAAGATATATTTCAGAATTTAAATCGGGGTCTGACCCCGTTTTTTAACTTTTTTTGCTTTGCGGACTGACCCTTTCTCATAGAAAATTCTCATATCCCCAAAAAACAAATAAGCCGCCCTTGCGAAGGCGGCTAATTGCTTATAATAAAAGATATTAGAAATGAGCCGCCCCAGGATCGAACTGGGGACCCACGCCTTAAAAGGGCGTTGCTCTGCCAACTGAGCTAGCGGCCCACGCGCAATTGCCGGGCAAGTGCGCTTCCCCACAAGCCGGCTGCGGCTAAAGCTGTACAACCTGCACCCACCCGCCGCGGGTTGTTACACTAGCGAAATCAGCGCCAAATGTCAATATTCCTTCCATCAGAATCGAATTGCGCCTTGCAACGCTATACCGGTCCTACCGATGCGACCTCCCGCAGCGCTGATAGGCTCGCTGAACAGTGCTGCGTCGACTTCAAGAATAATGAGATCAAGCCCTGCCCCGAACGAAAACAAGCCCTGATTGAAGCCCGCACGCAACGAGATGAATTTAAGGAACTTCAGATCCACCCCTATATGGAGCCTTGAAAACATCGCGTCGATATCTCTGGTAACCAAGGGAAAGAGCGCAAGCGGATCATCAGCTTCGACATAAAACGAAGGGGAGAACAGAAAATCCTGGTAAAGTTTTAATGCGAGCCCTGCCGTGTACACAGGTTTAAACACATAGGTATCTATTCCTCCTGAAGGAACCATGAAGGAGTTTGCGATATCTTCGATAGTTGATTCATTCATTGCAAATTTGTCACCATAGTCCCGCATCATGAGCCCTATCGAAAATGGCCCGATAGAAAACGTCGCGCCCGCATCGATGGCAATACCAAATCCTCCCTGCACATTATAGACCTTTATAATAGAATATAGGTCTTGCCTGTTCAGAGCAGCTTCTGCCAGCGAATCAAACGGCCAGCCGCCGGGAAGTGTCTCAATTCTGTAAAATCCGCGGGCACTCGCACCAATCCTGATCCCAAATGGACCAAGATTGACAGGCCAAGCCATTCCCAACACAGCATTTGTCTGGCTTGTTATTGCGAGCTTGGAGCCAGCAAGCGCATCGCCTGTCACCAACGCATCCACGATAGATGTCAGACCAAGACCAAGACCATTCCCTGTCCAACCAAAACCAAGGCTCTCGCCCATGCCAAAGTCATTTTCATTGATGAGTCCATCGAGAGTAGCAACGGACTCATCGTGTGTCGCCTGCTGGCCCAAAACACGAATTATATTTTTAATATTGAGCGGTGTGGGCTGTACATAGGCCCAGGTTGCGCTGTCCGCAACCGTGAGCGAACCCCTGGCTGCGAGCCCCGCAGGATTGCCCCATAGCGAGCTGTATCCTTCCGCGAAAACCTTGAAAGAACCGCCCATACCCATGGACCGTGCATCCTTGGGCAAAAGTCCTGGCACAACCGTCTGGGCGGCAAGGCTGAAAGAGGACAGCATTGCCAAAGCCATTATCGCTACTGCCCGGTTCACTCGATATTCCACACAAGTCCTCCAAACCACATGACTTTATAATGATGAGCGGCCATCGTCCTCGAAACGCTCTCGGCCGGCACATCAACAGCCACATTACCACACAGCAATCAATAGCCAGCTTGCTAGCGGGATCTGTGTGGCATCGGTATTTACTGCACAATTATAATATCGGATGAAACAGCTGCACAAATGCAAAAAAAAGCATGGAGAAACATACAACAAGCCGCTGGCCCATCGCACCAGCGGCTTGTTGTTCTAAAATCACTATTCTTTCTACTTTGCTATTATACCATTGATCTGTAAGCAACCGTTTCAGCGGCCAAATCGAATCGCAGCCTGCACCGAAATGCCGCTTCTCCCTTTATCTCCGGCATACAGCCCAAGTTCTTCAGTAAAGATGGCAGCGTCGATCTCAACAAATGCAAGATCGATGCCTGCTCCCAAGCTATACCATCCCTTATTCAATCCACCGCGCACCGTGACGAATCTCAGCATTCTCAGCTGGGCCCCTGCATGCAATGAATTCAATACATCCGAAAGTATATCGGTACTGCTGACGAGCGATATCGGATTGTCTACTTCAGCATAGACAGAAGGCTCAAACATGCCGTTCTCGAACAGCCTTATTCCGAGCCCCGCGGTATACGATGGAGTGAGCGCAGCGGTGGTTGTTCCCGAGAGAGGTAGCGCGCTAAATTGTTTGTCGATAACATCCTGTGCTGTGAAGTCGCCAACCTTGAACTCCATACCAAAGTCACGGGCGGTGAATCCAAGCATGACAGGCCCAAGGCCGAGAATAATCCCCGCATCCGCAGCAAAGCCATAGCCGCCGAGCAATGTCAGGGAAGAAGCAGAGAATGTATCATTTAGGAAATCGGTGAGAATCGTATTGAATCCCCACCCTGTCGTTGGCTTCGATTGTACTCTGTAGAAAACCCGCCCATCGACACCAATCTTGAACCATACGGGTCCGAGATGTATGGGGTATGCAAGGCCAAGCACGCCGTTTGCCTGGGTTGTGCTGAGCAGTTTTGCACCAAGCAACGAGTTCCCATACGCCAACTCATCTGTGACAAGATTGACTCCAAGGGATATGCCTTTTGCTCCTACCCATCCGGCACCTATGGATGCGCCGGCGCCGAGACCATTGTTCTTTGCAAGCCAGTCGCCTGCCCAGCTCAGAATATCAGAATTGGAAGCGCTGCCGCTTATGATGCTCTGAACGCGGCCGAGATTTTCGGAGGTGGGCGCTAGATATGCCCAGGTGCTCATGTCAATCAGGGTCAGCGAGCTCATGCCCGCAAATCCAGCGGGATTGCCGAAAAAGCTCGAATACCCCTCGCTGAATACGCGGAAAGCCCCCCCCATGCCCATGGAGCGGGCGTCTTTCGGCATCGGGCTAGTAAACTGGAGAGTAGTCTGCGCGGTCGCTGCCAGCACAGCCATAATCAACAATATGAAAATCATTGCTTTTCGTTTCATAGATTTGCTCCTTTCCTGTCAGAGGATTCTCAGCTGCCGCTCTTCATCTTGTCGAGCAGGGCGCTCAGGCCGGCAGCATCAAACAGTGTCTGCAGGGTTGTATTATCCGCAAGCGAGGCGATGTCCGGTTGGGCTGCAAAATACTTTGTAACATCAGCATTGGAATCGTTCTTCAGATCTTCCACTGCATTTGCGATAGCTTCTCCTGTCGAATATTCTGAGGCGGGTTCTACAATCTCTACAAATTTCACGAGCGCTGCCGTTTGCGCGATAGTTGCAATATCGAGGCCGTCGGCGACTGTTCCATTATTTGCATCTATTTTTTGCGCCAAGGTATCAACGTCCGTTCCAAGCCCAGCGAGATTGTCTATGAAACTGGCCAGGTTGGCTGGATTGTTTGCCAGTTCCGCGGGGAGGAGCGCATTGATGATGTCCTGGGGATTCAGTTGCTCGTTGCTATTCGCCAAAGTCGCCAGCTGCCCGACCGCTGCGTTAAGGTTGTCCATGACAGCATCGGCACCGATATCGGCCAGCTTGATATCCAGGATGAGCGCCTGCGCGGCCTGTGCCTCTGCAGGCGTTCCGGTGTCGACTGTGCCCTGGAGTGTCGCAAGAACCTGATTCTTGGTGGTCTCATCGCTGATAACAGTCTGAATGAAGGTATCCGAGACTGCGCCGGATGTAATGCCTGCCTGCTGGATCAGGGTTGCCGCATCCTGATTCTGGATTGTCGCTGCGCTGGGTTGTCCCAAATTCGCGTCCTTGAACACATTGGTTATAAGCGCATCGCAGCCGGTAAAGAACAATACGATTATTGCCAGTAGTGCCGCATACGCAACATATTTGCTTCGCATAAACACCTCCTCTTCCAATCTCATTGAATGGGAGTATGAAAATTACTTTACAATGGCAAGTGTAATGCAGATTCTGCAAAAATCAAGTCATAACGCAAAAATAAATGATCAACTTGTCCAAGTATCAACAAAAAATGCGCTTACTTCGGCGTTATTGTCCGCGAGAACATTCTGAATCAGAATCCTGACTGTGTCTCCCGGACGCAAACCCAGCGCCTCTAAAGCTTTACGGTCTGTTTTAAATGCCTCAGCCGGAATGCCGGATTGGCGGCCAGATCCTTTCTGAACAGCTTCCGCCTTGAGATAGTTCTCGGTGGTGCCTATGATTCGCAAGTTACTAAGCGCAGCTATCACAGAGCTACTGTCCGCTTCTGGCTGCCCAACTTTAGGCAAACCGCGATGGGTGTCAGCGTTACGCCGAGTCAAGGCCTGGTCAAACTGTTCCGCGTCATCCTGTCCAAAACCCTCGTGCTCGACCACCATCTCCACTTCGCGCCCGATCCAGCGCTCAATGTAGGATTGCTTGCCGCTGTGCGCGAGGGCGATGAGCCGCGCAATTCTTTCGCCTGCAATGCGCTCGGGGATGCGCGGTTTCATGTCCGCGGCGCGGGTGCCGGGCCTCGGGCTGAACGGAAAGGCATGAATCCAGGCAAAATCGAGTTCGGAAAGGAGGCTGAAGGTCTGTTCGAATTCGGCGTCGGTTTCTCCTGGGAACCCCGCGATAATATCCGCGGCAAGGAAGGGATCGTGGCGACTAGCCCGAAGGTCGAGCACCGCGCGGCGGACCCGCTCGGCACTGTAGGGGCGAGCCATTCGGCGCAGCGTCTCGGTACATCCAGATTGCACCGAGAGGTGCATATGAGGGCGCACACGCGTATTCGCAAATACCGCAAGAAAAGCATCGTCGATGCGCTCAGGCTCATAGCTCGAAATACGGAAATTGATACGCTCTGTCCCCTGGATGAGAAAAGCGAGGAGGCCCGAAAAGTCGAGGCCTAGGGCGCTGTCGCGGTACTGGGCGAGGTTTACGCCGGTGAGCACAACTTCGGCCTTGCCTGCTTGTTCAAGCTTGCGTACGCGGGCAAGAGCTTCCTGGGCCGGCAACGAAACCGAAGGCCCTCGGGCGAGGCAGACACGGCAGTAGGCGCAGCGGTTGTTGCAGCCATCCTGGATTTTGAGGGCGGGGCGGGAGTGCATGGCAAAGCGTTCGGGGTTGAAGGCAAAGCGGTCTGTGGGTAGTGCTCCCAAGCTTGTGCCAGGCACAGAGGAAGCATTCACGGGCGCCGATTGCGCGCCTACTAGTGCTCCCAAGCTTGTGCCGGCCGCTAATGGCGTGCCCGCTGCTGCTACACCAGCCGCAGACTGAATCTCCTCCTGCCACTCCTGCACCGCGTGCAAAAGCTCTCCATGCCCCTGCCAATTCTCGGAAAGCCACTCGGCCAGTGCAAGAAGGCTCGCTTTGAGGTCGCCCGGAATCACAATCACGCGCTCTCCAAGCGCGGCCAGCGCGCCAGGTTCCATCTGCGCATAGCATCCAGTCGCCACAACAACCGCATGCGGCACTTTTGCGAGCGCTGCACGGATATCGTGGCGCGCCTTCTGCTCAGCTTTGGAGGTCACTGTGCAGGTATTCACCACATAGAGATCGGCCTCTTCATGGAAAGGCACAATCTTGGCACCAGTTGCTAGAAATCGGTCAGCGACTGATTCTGTCTCGAGCTGGTTGAGTTTGCATCCCAGTGTCTGGAACGCGACGCGAAGCAGTGTCATATATCGATATTCCTTAAAGGTCAGTCCTTTATTTTGGCGAGCATGCGCATTCTGCCGCTCTGCGCATCCTGAAGGCTGGGGTTAAGGCTGATGGCCTGTTCGTACGCCTTGAGCGCGGCAAGATAGCGCGAAGTTTTTTCCCGAACCCAGCCCAGGCGCTCCCACCATCGGGCATTGCTGGGGTTGTATTGCAGCGCGGTGCTGAACGCGATATCCGCGTGGTTGAACTTCCCCATTCGCACAAACAGCTCGCCGCAAAGATAATACGTGCTCGCTACCTTGTTCCCTTCGGGGAATTTTGCGAGGTATTCCTGAAAATTCGAAAGCGCTGCGGCATTTTCTCCAAGATAGTACAGCGCTTCGCCAAGCGCCTGGGCGAGGCGTGCATCATTGAACTTTGCATAGCCACCCTGGGCAATATCCCGAGCTTTGGTATATTCTTTGAGCGCGTTCATGCTCCACGCATAGGCGATATAGGCATCGAGATCCTGAGGGTTTTTTCTTAGAACTTCCGGAGCAAGCAGCGCGACTTCGTTATGCTTGCCTTCCTGGCTCATGCGGAGCAAATCAGAGCCTGTCATCCCGTAGGGAGCGGCAATAGATGAGGGCAAGGCTTGCGAAAACACATACCCGATATCGCCGCCCAGAAGCAGAAGCACACAAAAGACCAAAATATGCGCTTGTTTGAGCCGTTTATGCATCATGAGGTGAAAACCGTCTTTCCATTGAAAAAACAATCCGGCGAGAGGTAAATGTCCGGCGCCGATAGATCGCCTTCCACATGACCCCAATCGAGCACTGCTATGAGTGAATCCGCGCTGACATCGCCGCGCACTTTGCCCCGGACGACAACTGTGGCCGCGTGGATCGTCGCGTTCACTTCTGCTTGTTCGGTGATATAGAGCTCGGTTTTGCAGCGGATGCTGCCCGAGATTTTCCCCTTGATCATGAGCGATTGCGAAGATTCGATCTCGCCATCGAATTCGATTTCAGAACCGATGACAGTATCGACTTCTTCTTCGTCGACGACGCTCAGCTTTACTTCCTCTTCGCTCATTGCGGAAATATGATAAAGAAATAGCGCGGTTTCAGCAAGAAGCGATGAGGCTAGGCTGGGCTGCCGCTAGCGTTGGTGCTGGTGCTGGTACAAGCGCCGGTTCCGGTACTAGCGCTGTTGCTGGCGCTAGCGAGGAGATCATAGAGATCCCAGAGCTGTCGGGGAGGCAAAGCTTCGGCGCGGACATCGGGCCGAGCGCCGATTTTCGCCAGGCAGGCAGCGAGCAGAGACTCAAATTCGGTTTCGTTCATCGAAGGAATATGCGTGTGCGCCCACACATGCAAGGCATTGCGAAGTGTCTTGCGGCGGGAAGAAAACGCAGCGCGAACAAAATCGGAAAAATCCTTACGCTTTTCGGGAGCGACAGGATCCTTTTTCGGCACAAGAAGCACCACAGAACTCGTCACGCGCGGCTGAGGCCAGAACGCACTCGCTCCGATATCGAAGAGGATGCGCACATCACACACTGACGCGCAGAGCACGCTGAGAGAAGAATAATCTTTGGTGCCCGGACGAGCGGCCATGCGGCGCGCTGCTTCTTTCTGCAATGTGAACACCATGCGCGTTGGCACGCAATCCTGTTCTAAAAGGTCAGCGATAATCGCAAATGCAGCACTGTAAGGAAGATTGCCGAAAATGCGATCGGGGCGCTCAGACACGGATCGCCACGTCTTGAGCATGTCTCCTTTTACAATCGAGAAATGAGAATCGCTGCCAAACATCTCCTCCAGCACCCGCACAAAACCGTAGTCTATTTCGAATGTGGTGAGGTCCGCGCCTTTTTGCAGGATGATTTCTGTCATCGAGCCGATGCCGGGCCCGATTTCCCACACACTCATCCCGGGCTGCACATCGAGCGCCTCGATAATTCGCTCGCGCATGCCGCGGTCGACGAGGAAGTTTTGCCCGAATTTTTTGCTGACCGCCAGCCCCTGTGCTTCGAGGAAGGTGCGAATCGATACAGGCGAATCGAAATTTATTGTCATAACGAAAGCCCACCCCAGGGAGAAATACTCGGCAATATCAAGCGCATCCGCTGCATCTGAGCGCGCGATTTTTTCCATTGGAGCATGGGTACAGCATATATCAGCACCCAAATCGAGACAATTCCAGCGCAGAACAAGGCGCGATCCACCATTCCAGTCCCTGTCTGCAGAGCAGGAAGCCACGCCCCAAAAGAAAGAATTGCGAGCAGAACGTCCTGCAAAGTTCCAAGAAGCGGTGCCGACACGCTCGCGACTATCGGCAGAAAGACTCCTATAAGCCCCGCTCCCAGACCCAGCCACATGAAAACCAGCATGACCGGCGCGGCAATGGTTGCGGCGAGTATGCCAGCCGGAACAAACGTTCCAAATACAAGAATCGAAACTGGCGCCGTCCCGCATACCGCAGCACAGGATGCGGCGAACGCTTGCGAAATCCGGGCAGGCATATATGGCCTCAGCGCGTAGTCGAAGCGGCCAGCAAACAGCACGAGCCCTGCCATCGCGGCAAAAGAATATATGCTCGAAAGCGACGTAATCGAAGAAGGATCGAAAAGCGCAAGCATAAGCGAGGCGAGCGAAAGAAGAGCAAAACTAGATTGTGGCCTGTCCAGCATTCTTCCGACTTCAGCAGCAGTCAGCATGAATACCGCCCTGAGCAGCGAAGGCCCGGGCCCTGCAAGCCACACAAAAAGCCACGCGAACACGAACGACGCTCGTCGAGCCAGCTTTTCCCTATGGAGTACCCGTTTCGCCGCGAGCGCCGCAAGTGTACATATAATCGACAAATGCTGCCCGGAAAGCGCGAGCATGTGCGCACACCCCGCCGACTGAAAGAGGCCTTTGAATTCCGTATCCAGCTCGTCTTTCACTCCAAGCAACAACGCTTGCGTGAGCGGCCCAGCCCTGCCTGCAACTGCAAAGAGCGCCGACGCAAAGCGAGCGGCAATCGCAGCCCTAAGTCTGGCAAGAAGCGGGAGAGTCCCGCTCACTTTCAAATCGCGTTCATCCACCCATACAAAATCTCCGCCTTTCAGCCTTTCAGCACGAATTGTGGTCCCTGCGAGCATGCGCTCTCCTGCGCCGGTAATCAGGGCCAAGGAGAATGCTGGCCGCTTCAAGAACACTGCTCGCTTCCATTCGCATCGCACCTTGATTCCTGGCGCGCCAAACTCTGCTGCTTGCACGCTTACATCGAACCGCCGATTTTCCTTGGAAGTGACCTGCGTGTCTCCAACAAGGACTCCTTCAATCGCCTCGAGATGCAGCCCGCCCTCAAGCAATGCAGCCTGCGCCGTGCTTTTTTGCTGCATAGTACTTATTTGCTGCGCCATGCTTCCCTGCTGCGCCTGATAGCGAAGCACGCCTGCGCTCATCGCCAGACCGAAACAGAGTGCCCCCGCAATCATCAGAGTCCGCGGCATTCCCCTCGTTTTCCTCGGCCAACATTCCATGGCAATTGCAAAAGCCGCCCCCACCCACGCCAAGACCAAATCCAGGAGCCCACTGCCACCCACCAAAAATCCCAGCCACAATCCGATCGCAGCTATACAGGCAGGTTCCACCCGCATTCCGACAAACCGCCAGCATCTTTTTATGGACAATGCGAAGCGGCGCCACCAACCTCGCGCTGCACGCTCAGCCTTTCGCGAATGCACCTGCCTCATCCTCATAAAAAAGACGCGAAATACTGCTTCCCCGCTTCAAAATTGAATGACACAAACAGCAATTCGTAGTAATGTGCTATTGAAATGGCAGACCTTTCCCTGAAACGCTTTTCCGGATACATCATCATGCTGCTCGCCTATATCACCGCGTGGGCTGACATTCTGCTTGCCATTCCTGAACCACCCGCATTCTCGGCTCTATGGTTTATCAGCGTTTTGCTCAAGAATGTCATTCGCATCGCTTTTGTTTTGTATATCGCCAGCCAGCTGACCCTGTTTGCAAAAAGCAAATGGAAAGAAGCGCTGGTTCAAGCTCCTTCCCGGCATGACGCGCGCCAGGCCTTGGTGGTAATGTTCATCAGCCTGGGCTGCGCGGGAGTCGGTGTGCTGGTTTCCTGGCTGAGCGGCATAGCAAATCCACTCTTTATTGCGCATAACCGCCTTCCGCTATTGGTTTTATTTCCGTTGATCCTGTTGTCGAGCCTTTCGGTGGGGTATGCAGAGGAGCTGTTCTTCCGATTTTTCATGATCGATGGACTTATGGAGGCAGGTGCCCCGGTCAATGCAGCTGCTGTCGTGTCGATTCTGATATTCGCGCTCTCGCATCATGCTCAGGGAATCTTCGGCATCGGCTTTGCCGCAGTCCTCGCTGCTTTCTATACAAGCCTGCGATTCAAAGGATTCGGGCTTCATTCGCTCGCGCTCGGTCATGCGCTCTACGACGGAATAATTCTTTTGATTGTGCTTGCGTGAGTCATGCATCTCATTCTTTTTTCAAGGACGCGCTTTCCTCTGTCGATAATATGACTAGGAAAACTATAACGAGAAGGAGACTATTGCCATGAAACCGGAAGTAAGAGCCATCAACAGCCTTCTCGACAGCCTCAGCGCTCTCGCTGGACGCGCGTGGACCGAAAAGGACCTTTCGCTTGCAATAGACAAGTGGCTCCCTATGCTCCCCCGCTCCACCCGCGAAGCGCTTACAGGCCTTGCAGTGGAAAAACTAAAAACCGATCCAGCGCGCATGCCGCTCGCAATTGCCACATTTGCAGGCGTGCTGCTCAAAGAATATGACGGAACACCGCTCACACTCGCCGAATGGAGAGAATTGAGGGATGTGATTTCAGATTGCGCTGATGAGCTCGATATGGACAATGTCACCTATGCGATGTCGCTCATTATGGATTATGGCGCCTTGTGAAAAGATCAGTGAAGAAACCAGTTAAAAAACATGAATGGTTCGAGGATGAAGGTTTCTGGGATGCCTTCGCTCCCTTTATGTTCGATGAGACGCGCTGGGCGCTCGCGGATCCGGAGGTCGAGCATATTCTCGCGCTGACGGGCATACAGCCCCCGGCGAAAGTGCTCGATCTGTGCTGCGGAGTTGGGAGGCACAGCCTTGCGTTTGCGCGCCGCGGTTTCCAGGTGACAGGAGTGGATATCACCGCGAGCTATCTCGAGGCTGCGCGCGAGAGCGCCGAGGCTGAGAAGCTCGCGATAGAGTTCGCGCAGGCGGACGCGCGCCAGTTTGTGAGGCCTGGCGAATTTGCGCTCTGCGTCAATCTCGGTGCAAGTTTCGGGTATTTTTCGGATGCGCGCGAGGATTTTGGGCTTTTGAAGCGCTGCCGGGAGAATTTAGCGCCTGGCGGGGCGCTCGTCCTTGAAACAATAGGAAAAGAAACCGCGGCGCGCGATTTTGTCGAGGAAGAAAAAATCGCTCGCGATGGCTGGGAGGCAAGTGCCCGCTACTCGATCATCGGAGAATGGGAAAAGCTGGGCAACTTCTGGAAAGCCCAAAAGGGAGCGCTTGTGTTCGAGCGATCGTTCGCGATTCGGCTCTACTCGGGGACAGAACTTCGGGCGCTGCTTCGCAAAGCAGGGTTCACGCATATCGAAATCTATGGCGATCTCGATGGCAGGGCATATGACCAGCATGCGACAATGCTTGTCGCTGTGGCAAAACTGAGGTAACGCGCGGATGAAATGCTTTTCTGCAATGCTGCTCGCATTTGTAGTGTGTGTCGCGCCCTTCCCATTGGCAGCGCTCGATCCCGAATCCTCGCCCGGTTCATCTCCAGGTTCCTCCGTTCTGCAAGTGCCACAAGCGTCTGAAACGCCAGAAGCGCCTTCCCAGCTTCCGCCCCAAATGCTCCCCATTCTGACCGAGCCTGCCGACCCTTCGGGATTTTTCTTTGCAGCCGAACAGATGCGCATGCAAGCCGGAGACGCCGGGCTTGCGCCAGAACAGGCGCGCCTTGCCGAATTCATGTACACGCTTGCCTTCCGCTTCGCGAAAGGGCCGGCGGCGTTGGAAGCGGGTCGCTCGCTCTTTTTGCTTTTGTCGACTCAGGGAAGGCTTGCAGAAGCCGCTTCGACAGCACGCGAATGGCTTCAGTCCTTCGGGCCGGATTGGACCATGTACCGCAATCTCTATGATACGTTGATGGCCCAAGGCTCTTTTCCGGATGCCTTCGCTCTGGTTTCCGAGCTCTCCAAGGCAATGCCGAGCACAGCAAAAAGCCGAAGTACCGAGCTTTCCTGGATGGAATACAACGCTCGCTTTGGTATGCAGGACTATTCCTGGGCTGCAAATGGCCCGCCATTCATCAAAACACGAACACCCGATTCCTATATCGCAAAAATCTACAGGCTCTATGCCGCCGTGCCGAATGTCCCGCAAAATCAAGCAGCGCTCGCGCTGTTCCGCGCAGCAGCCACAGAAAAGAACTATGCCGATGCGATTGCCTATGCGCGCCCGATTCTGCCGACATTCTCGGGGTCAGACACTCCGCGGGCATGGATTTCGGAGCTGGGCAAGAGTTTTTATGGCGCAGGCCTTTATCGGGAAGGTATCGATTTTTTCCTGGCAGCGCTCGGTTTTGCATTGCCCGCGCCATCGCCGGCACCATCGCAAAGCTCGCTCGAAGCGCCGCTTTCCGCGCCCGTCCCTGAGCGCACGCCTTTCATGAATAGCGCGCCCATTATCGACCGCGCACACGTCTCTACCGAGCTTTCATGGGTTATGGCCTTCTATCTCGCCCGCATGTACCAGGGTCTGGGCGAAAACCAGACCGCTGCAAGCGTGTTCATCGACCTTGTTCCCTTTGCGTTTTCCAGCGAAGACTCGGATTCGGCGCTCTGGTACTGGCTCGATATCACCATGAATGCCATTGCAGCCACAGACTCCACGCTTGGCGACCTTGGACAGGATGATGCGAACGGGATTCAGGCAAAGCGATCCCTGGAGCTCTCCGCCCTCTCGCAAGCCGCTGCCTTATGGAAGAGCCCTTCCTATTTCGAAGATATCGTCGCGAATTACATGCGCCGTCTTTTGAGAGAAGGAGCGTGGAACGATGTCGTCAGGCTCTGCGTGCTCATGAGCCAGAAACTGACCGCGTCCATGAAAGGACCATTGCTGTATCTCTCCGGAAGGCTGATCGAAACGGGGCGCGCCTCCGCTGATTTGTCAACAGAAAGCGATTTCTGGAAATGGCTCGCGCCAACAAACCAAAACCAAAGTAGTCCGAATGCGGCGACAAACGCTGTTTCCCAAAATCCGCCGGATTCAGGTTCGAATTCTCAGATTCCCTCGGCGCCCTCGGCGCCCTTGGCGCTAAATACCTCTCCTCTCTTCTTCCAGTCGCTCCTGCGCGAAAACGGCATTGAGGAACATTACCGTACGCTCGCTGCATGGCGGCTGGGCAAAGAGCCGCCCATCCTTGCGGATACGCCAGTCCTCGACAAGAATTTCGATATTGTTTCAGCAATTACAAGCCAGCTACCACAGTCTGATACACCGCCAGTCAGCGACGAAAAGCTCAAGGAAGTGCTCGATTTCATTACACAGTCGCTCGACTATGGCCTGGAAGCGCTTGCGGCGAAGCAGGTTGCAGTGCTCTCGCCGTTCAGCACCGATTCGCTTTTATGGCTTGCGGCAAAATTCACCGAGCATGAACAATATTATCCCGCCCTCCGGATCGGCAGCGAAGCGCTTACCCGCAAACCAGCTGCCAAACCCGAACTCGCCTATGCCCTGCTCTACCCACGGGCATGGCCTGAGCATTTTTCGGAACTCACCGCGCCACGAAACATCGCCGAACCTCTCGCATATGCTATTGTGCGATCCGAAAGCATGTTCAATCAGCGAGCTGTTTCGCGTTCCGGGGCGATGGGGTTGAGCCAGCTTTTGCCCGGTACCGCAGCCGAAACTGCGCGCGGCTTGAAAATGAGCCAGTATGCGTTATTCGACCCGAAGGATAATCTGACTATCGGTCTTACCTATTATGGCTACATGCTGCAGCGATTCGACGGCAGGCCGGCCAGGGCCATCGCCGCGTACAATGCCGGGCCTTCGCGCATGGCCCAATGGGCACGGGATTGGGGAAATCTCGAGGATGATATTCTGATTGAACTGTATCCCGTGGCAGAGCCTCGACAATACACGAAAAACATTATCGCTGCGGCTTTGAATTACGGGAAAATGTACTACGGAATCAGCTCGAAGGATATGCTCGATTTCATGCTTGCAGGGAAGGCGCTTCCGCAGCCAGCCAGTGTGCAGCCCGCTCAAAATGCTGCCACAAGCGCGCCGGCATCGGCGCCCACCGCACAATCGCTATCGGAGCCCGCTCCAGCGCCCGCTGCACCCGCACCCGACACATCACAGCCCACTCTCGCGCCCGCCCCATAACCAGCCTATTTCTTTGAAGCCCTGTAGAGCCTGTCGTTGATGGCTCGTCCCAGGCCTGCCTCCGGAACGCGTTCGGCAAAGATCGCCTCGTAGCCTCTTGCATCGAACTCATGGAGAAGGGAAAACAGCCGCGCTGCCGCTTCGCGCATGTCTCCGCTTGGCGCGAGAGCGACCACTTGCTCGAATATATGATACGACTCGAGCTCTTTGGCGCGTATCGAATCAAATACAAGCGCGACAGAAGGGTGCGGTATTTCGGATTCCTTTGCACTTCGCGGAAGGCTGTCCGCATCGAATAGATAGAGCGGAGTGCTCGGCGCATAGTGGCTCAAAGTCTGCCCCGGGCTTGGAAGCCCCTTCTCCGGAACCCCTGCTGTATCCAGCGTATTCGTGGTTCCTGGCGAGCGGCCTGGCTGTGCCTGAATTGATACATTTCCGATAATTGCCTCGATGGATTCGAGCGCCATGCCACCCGGCCTCAAGATGATCGGCGAAGTCCCGGTCATGTCGATGACCGTGGACTCAACTCCGACATCGCAGGGACCGCCGTCCACAATAAAATCGACCTTATCGCGCAGCATCGCTATGACGTGCTTCGCGGTTGTCGGAGAGATATATCCAAAGGGATTAGCGCTGGGCGCAGCTACCGGAACGCCTGCCAACGCGATAATTCTTTGCGCAATTGCATGTTTCGGAAAACGTACAGCCACCGTCGGCAGGCCCGCGGTCACGATATCTGGAATTTCCGGTTTCTTTGGCAGAATCATGGTCAGCGGCCCCGGCCAGAGCGCATTTGCAAGAGCGCGCGCTGAAGGCGGTACCTCACGAGCCACCTCATTCAGATCTTCGATGCGGGCGATATGCACGATAAGCGGATCAAAGGTAGGCCGCGCCTTTGCTTCGAAGACACGGGCGACCGCCCTCTCGTCATAGGCATTCGCCCCAAGCCCATAGACCGTTTCGGTGGGAATGGCGACGAGCTTTCCTTCACGTAGCGCTCGGGCCGCTTTGGCGAGATCAGCCTCGCTGGTACTCAGAATCTCCATGGCTGGCAATACTATGCATTATTTGCATTTATGACAAGGAAGCAAGCCTGATGGCAGTGCGATCGCATGCGCGCCATATTTATCTTTCTTTCAGGTTTTTTAGCTTCTGTATTAAAAAAGCCTGATAGCGGTACGATCGCATGCGCGCCCGCACCATGCGGCAATATCGGCTGCCGCCTGTTCGAGATCGGCTCCTTCGGCCCCAGAGGGAGCATAGATGATGGCGATTGCATTGTGCGCACATTCAAAGAGCTTGGTGGCCATCGAATCGCGCACCGGATTGACGATGGGTATGCCGCCCGCACCAGCTTCCGGGGCGGCCGCTCTCCGAGAAATACCTGACTCGACCGCAGGCGCCTTGGCGCAGACGCAAAGCAGATCTTCAAGATCAATTATCTGCCCGCCAGAATTGAACACATACGACTCCCCGGCCGCGCCAAGCCGGCACACCAGCGCACCCCCCGCCTTGTCCGCATCGAAAATGCTCATAGGGTACAAGTATTTGAGACTTGCCAGGTTCACCGCGTCCACGAAAGGATTCACCCGCGGAAAATCGCCATCGAGCGCCGCCGCCAGCAGATACTCACTGGACGGCTTGGCGCGGCCTGCTGGCTTGTACGAACCGTTGCGGAGCATGTCGCGAACCGCACGTGTGCGGCTTTCTGTCAGGCGAGAATCGCGCGCCGGGCTTTGTGGCTGAGAGACCCGAGCCTCTGTGCCCGATGCGCGAGCTTGCTCTAAAATTATCTCAAAAAGTGCTTCTGGCGCCACTTCCGCCGCGCGCTCCCAATGAAGCCCTTCAAGCTCAATCAGGGCGAGGCGAAGTTTCTTAAGCCCTGTGTCTTGAGCAAAGATCAATTTGGTTTCCATGGCATGATATTGTAGCAGCAAACAGGTGTTTCGCCATATGTGCTCCCAAGCTTGTGCTTTTCATAAAAGCGAGCTTGCCCTGCCATCTGAGCCCTTCCGTTGACTTTTTCGCATACTATTGCTACATTCATTGCGCCTCTTGTGCGCGTGTCAGCTAGCGCATTTTTCCTTCTTTTGCGGACGCTGGCCGTACCCGCACGAAATCCGGGCCCTTAGCTCAGTTGGTCAGAGCTGCGGACTCATAATCCGTAGGTCGCTGGTTCAAGTCCAGCAGGGCCCATACCCTAAATAATTTTAGGGAGAGAAAATAGTTCAGCTACCAGAAAACAAGCGCTGAATCCTTATTCGAATTAGGGGATGGAATTATGAGAAATTCCGTCCAGGGAGGATTCAATGCGTCAGAAACAGTTCTCGTTATATCTTCGAAATGGCACTTATTACGTTCAAATCCTGAATCCAATCATAAAAGAATACTCCTCCCCTCGATCGGCTCGAACCTCTGGCCTTGATTAGGCTTGCGGTATAGCAATTGATTGGAACAGGAGTAGTCTTCCTAAAGCTCAACGCGGGCGTTACACCGATACAAGTTCACTCAATAATGAACGGCGAGAAGTATCTGAAATTCTATCCCTGGATGCAGCCATTTCGACGATTACGTCAGCTGGATTCAATCAAGAGGCCATCGAATCATCGATGCTTTGAAAGCGTGCGGTATCGTCGAATCTGTTGTCCTTGCGATTTCATCCTGTCATAAACTACTCATTCAATACCTCAAGGATTTCTGGACCTATGAAACATCTCCTTATGTCAGGGAAAAGCATCTCAATGGGCAATGTATTGGAAGGCGATATGTCCTGGAATCACTACATAGGGGTTCTTCAAGAACCCCCAAGTATGAATCAGTATGCCGCTGCGTCCATGGCCCCCTCCTCTGATCTTCCCAATATTCGAATAAAGACTTGATGCGGAAGACAGCCGATCCATTGGCCGGGCTGCGAAATGCGTCCCGTTTGAAGGCAGATCATCTTTGGGCAATCCGAGCTCAAAACGCGAACAGTTCTGGCTTCGATTGCGATGACGCAAGTACCCTCTGGGCCGACGGGGGGAAGGAGCAAGTCATTTTTTAGCGGATAGAGCCAGACCCCTGCAGGAGAGCGTACCTCAACTTCGGGAACACCGCCTCTGACCGAAGTGGTGAAGTAGATGGACACCCCGATCGCCATCACGCCAAGCACAAAAACCAGGAGATCGAACGGGCGCAACTGAACGCGCGCTAATCGGTTATGTTGCATCCAGATTGTCTACCGCTCGCCGTTCTTGCGGATGGCGCCTGTAACGCGCCTGTCCTTCATGTCCTTCGAGAAGAAATTACTGAACTTCGGTATATGCCTATGATCAGCTTCACTTGACTTAGGATTCTTCGTTCCGCTGGGGAGCATCATCGAGAACATCATGGGGATCATGAGGATGGGGCATAGCAGGAAAATATACCTGGACAGCGAGTTGACGCCGGGGATTCTGCTAAGCAGCGGCAATAAGGCGAGAAGGAGAATTGGAAGGCCGCAGCATATAGCCATCATGAACATATGCCTTTTCCCGCTGTGGCCCTTGTGTGCTCCTGTACCTTCTTTCCCGTCGTGGGCTTGATCGTTGTCGTCATGGCAGTTCATAGCCTGGCTCCTTTTCACCCCGCGTGTGTGCTGCGCTGAAAAAGTGCGCCATCAGTACTATCCAGAGTGTTATTTA
The DNA here is from genome assembly GCA_009768935.1 of Rectinema subterraneum. Classification (GTDB taxonomy): domain Bacteria; phylum Spirochaetota; class Spirochaetia; order Treponematales; family Rectinemataceae; genus Rectinema; species Rectinema subterraneum. The sequence continues at coordinate 23,910 of WESA01000015.1, read as the reverse complement.
AATCTCTCACATAGTTATGTGTATCCCTGTCGTATGAAACGTTTATGAACGTTATCTGTTATTGCTGTGATTTCTCATGCGCTGACGAGTTCTATCATCTCTTCTCAAGTGTTACGAAGATTGTGTATTTTGCTCAGCCAGCCAAATGCGAAGCAAACATGCATTACTCCGGCAAGAGAAGTCAGAGCTCCGAGAAAGGCATACACAAGGTTCGTGACACTGTACATCTGTTGCGAGCACACAAGCGCGGCGACGTATGCCGCCTATCTTTCCTATTGCGACCATCACGGCCCCACGCGCGACAGCTTGATTCCCATGTACGGCGAGGGGATGAAGTCCGAGCATTGAAAGGTTCGATCCGCCCTTTTGCGCGCCCCGATTGCCGGCTACTTCCCCTTCCCCCACTCCTCTCTGATGTGCTTGATGGACTCGAGCATGCCATCTTCAGGCTCGCCGGCCTGGCGGAGGTACTTCTCTGCGCTGTCGATATCCTCGAAGGAGCGCTGGATGGCGGCATCCCTGGCTTTGAAAGCGGGGTCTTTCTCCACGGTAAAGTAGCGGTAGAGAGCACGGTAGAGGTAGAAGATGCCAAGCTCGCGGGGCTTGCCTTTGGCGGCGAGGATGGAGCTGTCCAGGAAGCTGAGCCCGGCTGAAGGGCCCGCAGGGTCGAGGAGCCAGTTGGTGAGGATGCTCTCGAGCGCGTCGGTGCTCACGGAAGGTGGGAAGTGCGTGAGGAGATCTTCGGCGATTTTCTGCGCGCGTAGCTTGTCGCCTGTGTTGACCGCGAGCCGGTGACGCATGGCGGGACCGAACCAGTCATCGGGGTAGTCTTTCTCGAGGGCGGCGAGGTAGTGCTCGAGCTGGGCGCTTTTTTGGTTGTCGAAGGCGATCTGCGCGGCCTGCTTGTAGTAGTCGAGGGCTTCTTCCTTTGATCCTGTATTCGCGATGAGCATGTCGAGCTGGCCGAGGGCTTCGTCGATCTGAACAGCCCTGACGAGGGCGTCGACGAAGGTCTGCCTGAGGTAGCGGTCGTCGGGCTCCCATTCGACCTGGTCGCTCAGGATGGCCACGGCGTCCGTGTTCCGCCCTGCCTTCATTAGAAGCTCGGCATAGTGGATGACGCTCGTGGTGTCGACGACGATGTAATTTTCGTTCGCCAGGTCGAACCAGCGCAGGCCATCTGCGAGAATCTCGTCCGAAGTGAGGCTCCAGTCATCAGGGTAATAAGGGTAATAATTGTAGACATTGTAATAAAAATCACCAAGGGCGAGGGCGAGCACAGGCGGGATTTCCACGCCGCGATCGAGCAGGACTTGCACAGCGGCATGGGGGTCGAAGTCGAAATATTCCTCGTCGATGGTGCCGTCGGCGCGCGCCTTGTCGACATCGCCGTCAGGCGGCGTGTCATAAAAGGAAAAGCCCCTGTAATTGTCGGTGTACGAGTTGCCATCGAGCGCGGTGCGGATTTTTTCGGCAAGGATGTAGGGATCGCGGTCATTGGGGTCGGTTTTCTCAAGGAGCCGCCAGGCCGAGAGCCATTTTTCATCCCAGGTGAGCTCCTCGGCCTTTGCAATCGCGAGCTTGGTATTCCGGGGCGCATCGTCGAAGAAGGCAGGGAGGTAGTCGAGGCTGGCATCGCCTAGTGCTTCCTGGGTGCCGCCCTGGGCACTGCCATAGGTCGCGCTCTGCGCAGCGCTGCCCTGGGCAAGACCGCCGCCCTCACCCTCGCCCGCGAGCCTCAAAAACCCGAAAAACTGGCTGTAGATGGCGGGAATCTGCGCGCCATCGGTTTTAGCTTGAACGCCCTCGCCAGTCCTGCGCAGGACTTCGGTGATATCGAGCCCCGGCGTCGGCAGATGCTTGAGCAGTTCCTCCGTGAACATGCCATTGCGGCCCGTGCCGTCCTGCGCGACTCTTCCTGCGCTCGTCGAATAGACCACGATGCTCGCAGGCGGAAGCTGTCCGACAACCGCAAGCCCTCGCGCACTCGACCGCGCCCACGAGAACGGATTGTCCCTGCAGGCGTCGAGGACAATGATATTGAGCTTGTTGTGCGCCTCGGAGAGGCTATCGAGCACGAACTGCAGAGGAACCGCGCGCGTTCTCAGCATCGATTCCGAATTGAGCCGCGCATCCACCGGAATGAGATAGTTTTCGCCCCCTGACTGCACGCCATGGCCGGCGTAATAGAAAAATCCCACAGAATTCGGCGACTTGGCGAGTTTGTCGCGGAAGCGCAGCACCGAATCTTCCATGGAATAGAGGTCTGCGTCGGTGAGGACCTCGGCATCGAAGCCGAGGGATGAGAGCGTGGCGCCGATATCCTGGGCGTCGTTGACGGGATTCTTGAGTTTTGCGGTGCCTTCGTAGTTGCTGTTCCCAATGACGAGCGCGATGCGGTCGAGCGCTTCGTACTGCTGGGCGCAGAGGGGCAGAGCGATTACTGCAATCAGGGAAAAAAAGGCGGCAAGCCGAATGGCGATGAGCCGGCGCATGGCAATACCTCGCTGAATCAAGTATAGTCCTTCGCGCCGTGAGTGCAAGGGCGGTGCGCGCGTGGTGGCGCCTGTCCAGTATTTGGCGTAAAATTTGGAATTTTAAAAATCGGGGTCTGACCCCGTTTTTAAATTGGCAAGCGCCGAAAGCGGGCAAAACGTGACCGCAAGGCCTTTCATTTCTCTCTCGAAGGGCTGATCGACATTGGCTGACACCACCAAGTTCACAATTCCCGGGTGAAGGGCACGGAATGCCTGCATTCCCTCGGGCTCGAATGCGTCAGCGCTCCACTTCGCCTCAATCGCGATCGGTGGGGCGCCTCTCGGAGCGAGGACAAAATCGACTTCATGCCCCTCTTTGTCTCTCCAATGCATGATGCTGGGGGACCCTTGCAGGATCGCATCCAGTTCGTTGAGAACAAGATGCTCCCAGAAGAATCCCTTTTCTTTTGCAGGGATTTCGTGGAGCCCCTGGGCCCAGGCGACAAAACCCGTATCGAAGGCATAGACGCAGGGTGTCGCAACAATCTCCTTTGCCGCTCCCCCATGATATGGCCTGACAACGAGCACCAGATGCGTTGCCTCCAGAATCGCCAGATAGTTCATGATCGTAGGCCGGCTGACGCCGCAGGAGGCAGCGAACGAAGCGGCATTGAAGCGGCCTCCGCTCTGTGCCATGAGCAGTTCCGCAAACTTGAGAAACGAGGAGCGGCGCTCGAGGCGAAATAGCTCGAGAATGTCGCGCGCCCAGAATGCCTCCATCCACTCGGAATAATCCCTGTCATCGCGCATGTCGGAAAGGAAAAAACCGGGCAAACCCCCGTGGAGGAATCGTCGGGTGCGATCGCTGTACTGAGGAAAGTTCGAATCTGCTTCGCATAATGGTGTAAGCTGAAGCTCCGCCTTGCGCCCGGCCAGCGTATCCCTGAATTTTGCTGAGGCACCCAGCGTCGAGGAGCCTGTCGCAACGATGTGGACATCAGGAAAATGATCCGCCGCAATTTTCAGAAGCAGGGCGGGATCGTCGAGTCTGTGGATCTCATCCAGCGCCAGGAACTTGCCATTGGCAGCTCTCAAAAAGCTCTCCGGGTCTTGCATCTCGCGGCGCACTGAAGGCAGTTCGCAATCGTAATACTGAACGCCCTCAAGGCTTTTGCACAGCACTGTCTTGCCTGCACGGCGAACGCCCGACAGCCAGACAATGGGCTTGCGCTCCCATAGAGCCCGAATTCGCGCTTCCCACCATGGTCGTCGTATCATGATACTAATGTAATACTGTTGTCGACGAAACGCAAGACTATTTGCGTTTCGTTTGGACTATATGAAAGTCGGGTTGCGATTCGTATGCTGGGCAAATCGGGGTCTGACCCCGATTTGCAGATCATTTTTAAAAAAAGGGGTCAGACCCCAAAATTAAAAAAAAACAGTAAACCCCGACCAGCTATTGCAATTTGCAAGTTCAACTTTCAACTTGCAAAAGCCAAGCATTTTTATTATCATTCATACATGATCCCGCGAATCGCTGAACATCGAATCAGGTCGCTCTGTGCGCAATTCCCGGCCATCATCATCACTGGTCCGCGGCAATCCGGAAAAACCACACTGGCAAAGGCGCTCTTCCCCGATCGGCCATACTTGAATCTAGAACTCCCGGATACTCTGGAACGTATATCCCATGATCCCCGCGGTACACTGTACCCTCTCCGCCGCTCTGGAGCTGTCATCGATGAGGCTCAGCGCTTTCCTGAAATCAGCTCCTGGCTTCAAGGGATCATCGACGAAGAGCCGAAGGCAGGAACCTGGATTCTTACAGGAAGTGATCAGCCAGGTTTGCGTCAATCTGTTTCACAAACGCTGGTCGGCCGGGCAGCCTATGCTCGCCTTTTTCCTTTCGTCAGCGACGAACTTTCAGGAAATCCGATCTTCTCATCCTCCTCAACCGATGAAATCATTCAGAGGGGATGGTATCCTCCGCTTTTCGACCGGCCTTTTGTTCCATCAGACTGGTATGAGCAGTATGTCGCCCTCTATCTCGAAAGAGATTTGTCGCGGCTCATCAATATCAAGGATCTTTCACAGTTCAGGAAATTTTTTTCTCTCTGCGCAGGCAGGACCGGCCAACTGCTCAACCTGTCCGACCTCGCCCGCGATACCGGTACCAGCCACACGACTGCCCGCTCCTGGCTTTCTGTTCTAGAACAGAGCTTTATCGTGTTCGAGCTGCAGCCATTCTATCGGAATTTTCAGAAGCGGATCATAAAGAGCCCGAAACTGTATTTCTACGATTCTGGATTGGCTGCTTGGCTCATCGGGATACGTGAGCCTGGGCAAGTGACAAATCATCCGCTGCGAGGCAACCTCTTCGAGACAATGGTTATTGCAGATATCATCAAGAGATCTGAAGCAATTGGAACAGGCGAGCGATTTTCCTTCTGGAATGCGCCCAGCTCGGGAGAGGTGGATCTCGTCATCGAACGAGGTACCGAGATTTCGGCAATCGAGGTGAAGAGCACTGCAACCTTCAGGCCTGAATTGGCTTCCGGCCTGGAAAAGTGGAGCCGGCTTGCCTCTCTTCCTCCCGAAAGGCTTGCGATCGCCTATGATGGCAATGAACGCTTCCAATTCAAAGGTATCAATATCATTCCGTGGCGAGCGTTTGGGCAATGAGACAGAGACTTGCCGCGCTTTGATGAAGCCGAGGAAGAATCCTCAGATCTTCATCTTCTCGACACCTTCCTCGATAGGGTCGATCAGGTCGTAGGTCACGTCCGTGGCGCCGAAGGCTGCAGTGCCGCTCGTGTAGGTGCATTCCCTGTTGCCTTTCTCGTCCTCTTTGACGCCCTCGACCCCAAATTCGTGGTCCTCGACGAGTCCCCGTCCGCGCTCGATGTGTCGATCCATGCCCAAATTCTCCTGTTGCTCGACTCTTTCAGCAAGGAAAAGAACCTGACATATTTCTTCATTACGCATGATCTGGGAGTTGTGAAGCATTTCTGTGACCGGATACTGATCATGTATCTGGGCAATGTCTGCGAGCTGGCCCCCACCAAAAAGCTGTTCCACAAACCTTTGCATCCATACACCACTTCCCTGCTTGCGGCGGTGCTCCGTCCGGTTGTACACAAGAAGAGCACACAAGAGAGCATTCTTCAGGGGGAGGTACCGAGCGCGGTTGCGCCGCCTCCGGGCTGCCCTTTCCATACCCGATGCCCAAAACGAATGGAAATCTGCACGCAAGCCAAACCGGAACTGGCCGAAATCGAGCCGGAGCATTTTGTCGCGTGCCATCTGTATTCAAAGGCTGAAAGGGCGCCTTCGAGAGAGAATGCGCTGGCGCGGCAATAAAAGTTAAAAAATGGGGTCAGACCCCATTTTTTAAAAAAGGAGTTTTCTGATGAACTTCGATCCTACGTATCTTCCCTATGCGAGCGCGCGCTATCCAATCTATGCCCAGCATGGCATGGTGGCTGCTTCATCGCCGCAGGCATCTGCGGCGGGGTTGGAGATGCTGCGGCGCGGGGGAAACGCCATTGATGCCGCGGTCGCCGCGGCGACCACGCTGACGGTTGTCGAGCCGACGGCGAACGGGATCGGGAGCGACGCCTTCGCGCTTGTTTGGATTGAGAAGGAGCGCAGGCTTTACGGGCTCAACGCGAGCGGCTGGACGCCAAGGGATATTTCGATCGAAAAGGTGCTTGCGGCGCCCGGAAGCGCGACTGGTGGGAGCGAAATGACAGGCGGTGCGCGCGGCGCTGAAGCTCGCAGCACTGAAGCTTCCGGCGCGGCCCAAAGCGGCAAAATGCCCACCTACGGCTGGGTATCGACCATGGTGCCAGGAGCTCCCAAAGCCTGGGCGGCGCTTGTGGCGCGGTTCGGAGCTCTGTCCCTCTCCGAAGTCATGGCGCCCGCCATCGACTATGCCGAAAACGGCTACCCTGCTTCGCCCAACCTTGCGCGCATGTGGCAGCGCGCCTTCGAAAAATACCGGAAAACCTGCGTAGGGCCAGCTTTTGAGGAATGGTATCGCACGTTTGCTCCCGAAGGGCGCGCGCCGGCTGCCGGCGAAACCGTCAGGCTGCCCAACCATGCCCGTACGCTCAGGGCCATCGCGGAGAGCAGCGCCGACGCCTTCTACAGAGGGGAACTCGCTGACCGCATAGTCGCGGACAGCCGCGAATTCGGCGGCTTTTTCTGCAAGGAAGATTTTGCTGAGTATGAGGCGGGGTGGGTCGAGCCCATTTCGGTGAACTATCGAGGCTACGACATCTGCGAAATCCCGCCGAACGGCCAAGGCATCGTCGCTCTTATGGCGCTCAATATCCTGAAAGAGTTCGAATTTACCACGCGCGAATCGCCGGAAACCTTCCACCTCCAGTGGGAAGCGATGAAAATCGCCTTCGCCGACGGTCTCGCCCACGTCACCGACCCCGCCGCGATGCGAGTCGCCGCAGCAGACCTCATCCAGCCTGGTTATGGATCCTTGCGCGCCCGGGAAATCGAACCCGGCGGCCCGGCCCGCCTTTACACCGCAAAAACTCCGCCCAAATCCGGCACCGTCTACCTCTGCACCGCCGACAGTGAAGGCAACATGGTCTCCTATATCCAGAGCAACTACATGGGATTCGGCTCCGGCGTCGTCGTGCGGGGTACCGGCATCAGCCTGCAAAACCGCGGCGCTGACTTTTCGCTCGACCCTGCCCATCCCAACTGCCTCGCACCCAGAAAAAAGACCTACCACACGATCATCCCCGGCTTTATCCTGAAAGACGGCCGCGCCTTCGGCCCCTTCGGCGTCATGGGTGGCTACATGCAGCCGCAGGGGCATGTTCAGACTGTCACGAACCTTGTTGATTTTCATCTCAATCCCCAGCAGGCGCTGGACGCGCCGCGCTGGCAGTGGATACTAGGCAAAAAATTCATGGTGGAACGCGCCTTCCCCGCCGAAATCGCCGAGGCGCTCACCCGTCGTGGCCACGAAATCGAGGTGAGCCCGGACAGCACACCATTCGGGCGCGGCCAGATCATCCTGCGCCTGCCCAACGGCACGCTCGTCGGCGGTACCGAAGGCAGAACGGACAGCAACATTGCGTGTTATTGACGCTCGCGCCCGCCCCTTGCATGCCCTTGCGCCGGCCGCCTCCCTCTGATTGACTTCGGAAGAGAACGCGTCGAAGCGGCGAGAAATTTAAAAATGGGGTCTGACCCCGTTTTTTGAATTTTCATGATTGACGCGATTTGGCCGGCGCCATATTCTTGAGCCGTCATGAATGACACTATTGAAAATAATAAAAACCTTTCGTTCCGCTTCGGACTCAATTATTTCCTTTTGCTCGCAATTTACGGCATTTCTTCGCCATATCTGCAATTGATGGTGCGCCGACTTGGATATTCGCCTGCTGCGGTCGGCATTTTTCTAGGGTTTTTCGAGCTTGTGGGAATAACCGGGCCGATTTTTCTGGCTCAGAAGGCTGATCGCTTTGGGCGGCTCAAGCCATTTCTTTTTGCGTCAGGAATTATGGCGATCGCCGGCCTTGCGCTGCTGGCGCCTTTCCGCATTCCTCTCGTCACGCTGATCAGCCTCACCTTTCTTTCGCTCGGGCTGAAAACGCCTATTCCTCTCCTCGATACTTCCTTGCTGAGGGCGATCGAGAAATCTGCTGAATTGGGAAAAAAGCAGCCGAACTATGGCCTTTTAAGGGGTATCGGATCGATTGGATTCGTGGTCGTCGCAATCATTGTGCAGAGCATTCCCGGCTTTGATGCCAGCTCAGCAGGGACAATCGCTTTTGCCCAAGGAATTTTAATTCTGCTTTTTCTTGCCGGCCTGTTCGCGCTGCCGGAAGTTGGCCATACTCAGCCCAGAAATGAAAAAATCGCATTCTCATTCAAGTGGCTCGATTCGACATTCATGCTTGGACTCGCAGTGATTGCCCTTGGCAGGCTCGCGATGGCTTCTGTTGGTTCATTCTTTTCGATGTATCTGACAGAAGAGCTCCACTGGCACGCAGTCGGCGCAATGTGGGCACTCTCGGCCACGGTGGAAATTCCCTTTATTATGCTTTCCTGGAAATTCATCCAGCGCAAAAGTCCGATGCTGGCTGTGGCGATTGCGTCTGGAGCAATTGTGGTGCGCCTGCTCATTTATGCGATCTTTCCGACGCCTGCGGGGGCCATTACGGGGCAACTGCTTCACTCCCTCTGCTACGGCCTTTTTCAGCCTGCTGCCATTGCGTTTGTGAACCTCAAGACGCCGCCCGCGGAGCGTGCAACCGGCATGGCGATCTATATGGGTTTGGGCATAGGACTTCCTTCATTTCTGGGGAGCGCCCTTGGCGGCACAATAGTCGAGGCACTCGGTTACCGCTGGCTTTTTGCGAGCTATACGCTGTTCGCCATCGCAAGCCTCGTGCTGTTCTGGAGGCACAGGGAAGAGCTGACAGGGGTGCGGTGAGCTCGGCAAAAACTGCATAAGATTGGACAGCAGAATAGGTCATTTCTCTCAAATTGAAAATAGCGCTCTCTTTTGAACTATTCGACCCGAGAAAGCATTGCTTGCTGGCGCTTTCTTGCGCGCGACATCTTGCAGAATGCACGCATGCTCAGTATTGTTACTCCCATGGTACGTCACGAAAGCGAAATCGAATCTGTTGAAGTGAAGGGTGAGGGAATCTCCGGTGTCCGGAAGCAGATTCTGGTTGGCCCGAACGATGGGTGGCAAGGCTACATGCGCGTGTTTGCGCTCGAGGTGGGCGGGAATACGCCTGCACATCGTCATCCGTGGTGGCATGTGAACTATGTACTCGAAGGCGAGGGTACTGTGTTCATCGATGGCGTCGGGCATGTGGTGAAAGCAGGCTCGGTTGCACATATCGAGGGAGGAAAGCTGCATCAATTCGTCAACACGGGCGCTGTGCCGCTCAAGTTCATCTGTCTTGTGCCGCCGGAAGGGGATCATTATTGAGGCGCCTTGGCGGGTTTGTGGCGACTGATTGGACCTGAGGCGCCTTGGCGGGCCACACTGAAACGGGGTATCATATCCGCGGAGGCAATCATGAATACTGTTCGCTGGGGCGTTCTTTCGGTTTCAAATCATTATAGATTGAGGGTACATCATCAGCTGGCTGGTTCGGAGCTGTCAAAGGTCGTTGCGATTGCTTCGCGCGATACCGCAAAGGCTGAAACCGCCGCCTGCGAGCTCGGGATTCGCCGCTCATTCGGCTCCTACGAAGCTCTCCTTGCCGATCCCGAGATCGATGCGGTGTTCCTTCCGCTTCCGAACCATTTGCATGCGGAATGGGTGAAGAAAGCTGCGGACGCCGGCAAGCATGTCCTGTGCGAAAAGCCGTTCGCCATGAACGCGGCTCAGGCTGCGGACGCGATCCGCTACGCCGAATCGAAGGGCGTAAAGGTAATGGAAGCCTTCATGTACCGTTTCCATCCGCAGTGGGCGCATGCAAAAGAGGTTGTGCAATCTGGCGAAATCGGTAAGGTCCTGTTCGTCCATGTCCAGTTCACGTTCAACAATAAGGATCCACGCAACATCCGCAACATTCTCGAGGCGGGCGGCGGCGCGATCATGGATATCGGCTGCTATGCGTGCTCCTCGAGCAGGTTCATCATGGGGAAGGAGCCAGTGCGCGCCATTTCGCTTGTAAGCCGCGATCCTGAGTTCGGGACTGACGCACTGTCCTCCGGGATGCTCGATTTTGGCGATGCGCGGGCGCTCTTCACGGTGTCGACGCAAGCCTTCCCTGTTCAGCAGGTCGATATTGTGGGTACATCGGGCTCTATCTCAATTTTTATTCCGTTCAATATGTACGGCGATGTGCCGGCGGAAATGCGGATTGTGACCGGAATCGGGCCGCGCACAGTCAGGCTGGGGCCAGCAGGCCAGTACCGCCTCATGTTCGATGCATTCTCGAAGAGCATCATCGAAGGCAAGCCTGTTCCGACGCCGCCCGAGGACGCCATCGCGAACATGCGCGCACTCGACACACTGTTCAGATCAGAGAAATCAGGGAACTGGGAGAAGATAATTTAAAGAATGGGGGTCTGACCCCGTTTTTATTCAAAATCGGGCATCTGAGGGGGAATGCCGATGCTTTCATGCAGGAGGAAGTAGCGCAAGGCGCGGACCGCGGATTCAAACGCGATATCGGCCCACGGTATCGCCGTGACGTTCACGAACTGAAGGCTTTCGGTTTCCTCGGGGTCAAGCTCGAAATCATCGAAATCCACGATATTGCCCCGCGAAAAAAAGTACACATCGCAGGTCGCGTACGGAACGCCTTGATATTGGTACACATTCGGGAAGGTAGCCAGAAAATTGATATGAGCGGGCGACCAACCGATCTCCTCGTAGCATTCGCGGAGTGCTGCATCCTCCGCGCGCTCGCCTGGCTCGACAAAGCCTCCCGGGAGTGCAAATTTCCCTTTCATGGGATCTTTGTGCCGCCTGAGCATGAGAATGGCACCTCTGGATTCGATGATGATGCCCGCGGCCGTGGCGACATTATGGAAGTACTCGAAGCCGCAGGTCGGGCACTTCCACATTCTGCTGCGCACACTGTAGAGTTTCGGGCTGCCGCATGAAGGGCAAAAATGGAAGGCTGAGGCCGCAGCGCCGATGCCGCCGAGGCGTTCGAGCGCATGGTTCATTTTGTCTTCGAGCGAGCGGATATATGCATCGGAGCTGACTTGCGTACTGTCATCGGGCTGCAGCTCGTTCTGCTCCTTTGTCTTTTTCATCGAAGTGCCGTATTTTTATTATATACTATGTCCATGAAAACGCGCGAGGGTGTGCCGGCGGTATCCGCCGTGGGTGAATCAAAGGAAGTCATCACCAGACCCGTGAATCCGGCAGCGCCAGTCGGCCGCGACCCGAATGCCCCCGAGATCCCCCATCCCGAAACCGACACAGAGCGCCGAGCCCGCCTCAAAACTCTCGTAAAGCAGGCTCCCCAGAACCCGGGCGTGTACCTCATGCGCGACGAGGCAGGTGATATTATCTATGTCGGCAAGGCAAAAAACCTGCGCAATCGGCTTACCTCCTATTTCAGCGGCAAGAAGGACATAAAAACCCGCCACCTTGTATCGCGAATCCACCAGATCGAGTGGGTGCTCGCCGCGCACGAGTACGAAGCGCTGCTCATCGAGAACAATTTCATCAAAGAGCACAGCCCGCGCTACAACATCAACCTCAAAGACGGCAAAACCTACCCTTCGATCCGCATCACCAGCGAAGAATTCCCGCGCGTTTTCCGTACCCGGCGCATCATCAACGACGGAAGCGAATACTTCGGCCCCTTTCCGAGCGCCGAAACAATCGACACCTACCTCGACCTCATCAAACGAATGTTTCCGCTCCGCCGTTGCGTAAAAATGAAAAAGCGGGCAACCCCTTGCATGTACTACCATATCGGCCGTTGCCCTGGGCCCTGCGCAGGCAAGATCAGCAGGGAAGACTATCTCGAGCGCGTGGACGAGGTTCGCAAGCTTCTTTCAGGGGATACAGAGTCGCTCGTGAAGGACCTTGAGCGCGGGATGCGCCGCGCCGCCGGCGAGCTGCGTTTCGAGGAAGCTGCGCGCCTTCGCGAAGCGATCAAGGCAATTCAGTCGTTTATCGGGCATTCGAATGCTGTCGATTTCAACAACCTAGGCGCCCGCGACTATGTCGCATGGGAAGCCGAAGGCGAGCAGGTGAGCTATGTCGTGTTCCAGATGCGCGAAGGAAAGCTCAGAAACAGGGACAGTTTTATCGAGCATCTTGTGTCGGATGAACTCGAAACGCTCGACGCCTTTCTCGCGCGGTATTACGAAGAAGGGCGAACGCCTCCTGCAACGATTTTCGTACGCCGCGCCGACAGTACCGATGCAATCGCCCGCTATCTTTCGGAGCGCTTCGACTCGCACATCGATGTGCGGGTTCCCGACAGCGAGCGGCACTGGGCGGTGATGAATCTCGCGGTGCAGAACGCAAAAGAGGAACTCGCGAAGCGCCGACGCATGCATGGGGATTTCGCAGCTCTCGCAGAACTCAAGGAAGCGCTCGGCCTTGGCTCGATGCCTCTGCGCATTGAGGGATTCGATATCGCCCAGCTTGGGGGCAAGCACACGGTCGCCTCGCTAGTGAGCTTCCGCAATGGCATTCCCGACAAAAAGAACTATCGCTACTTCAAGATTCGCTCGGTCGAGGGGCAGATCGACGATTTTGCCGCCATGCGCGAGGCAGTCGCCAGGCGCTACACACGACTCATCAATGAAGAAGCTGAATTGCCCGACCTTGTGCTTGTCGATGGAGGTACAGGGCAAGTATCAGCTGCAAAAGAAATTCTCGACGACCTCGGGCTTGATATCGATTTGGCCGGCCTCGCGAAGCGCAACGAGGAAGTCTGGCTCCCTGGCAGAAGCAAGCCGGTTGTACTGGCCAAAGACTCTCCCGCTTTGCGCGTGCTGGTTGCGGTGCGGGATGAAACGCACCGGTTCGCGACTGGGCTTTCGCGAAAGCTCCGCATTTCGGATGCTACATTCCGGGTTCTGCAGGAAGTGCCAGGCATTGGCGATGTGCGCGCCAAATCCATTCTCCGGGAAGTGGGCTCGCTTGAAGCAGTCGCGCAGGCGGAGCCTGGGTATATCACGAGTATTGCCCATGTGAATGAAGAGACCGCTCGCAAAGTGATCGACGCCGCGAGAAAAACTGTCGATGTGGCTCGCCGGGCAGTGGATACTGAAGAGGAGCCCGAAACCGAGGATTAGTTGCGCGTGTGCCGCTGACATTGCCGCAGGCGTGCTGCCGCCATAATTGCGCCTCCAACATTGCCACAGGTGCGCATTTCGCATATTATTAGAGCAGTCTGCATATATATTGAAACTATATTCAAGGAGCGCCTGTATGAATATTCCAGCATTGCAATCGATAGCCCTCTCCGTGAGAAGTCTGACCATCGATGCCATCCAGAAAGCGAATTCCGGCCACCCCGGCATGCCGATGGGTGCCGCGGAGCTCGGCGCCTACCTGTATGGCGTCGAATTGCGCTACAACCCCGGCGACCCGAAGTGGCTGAACCGCGACCGCTTCGTGCTCTCGGCAGGGCACGGCTCGATGTTCCTGTACTCGCTGTTGCACATGGCGGGTTACGATCTGTCGCTCGACGACATCAAGGCCTTCCGGCAAGTGGGTTCAAAATGCCCAGGGCACCCCGAGTATGGCGTCACCCCCGGAGTGGAAACAACGACCGGCCCACTTGGACAGGGGATTTCCACCGCAGTCGGCATGGCAATTGCCGAGCGCATGATGGCTGCGCATTTCAACAAGCCTGGACAGGAAATTATCGATCACTATACCTATGTTGTTGCTGGCGATGGCTGCCTCATGGAAGGCGTTGCAAGCGAAGCCTGTTCCCTCGCGGGGCACCTGGGGCTTGGCAAGCTCATTGTCTATTACGATTCGAACCATATAAGTATCGATGGCTCAACAAATATTGCCTTTACCGAAGATGTGGGCAAGCGTTTTGAAGCATATGGCTGGCAGGTGCTGAAAGGCTCGATGTACAACTTCGAGGAGCTCGCCTCGCTCACCGCGCAGGCAAAAGCGGATACAAGCCGCCCCACCCTCATCATTCTCGACAGCGTGATCGGCAAGGGTGCCCCCTCCAAGCAGGGAACAAGCGGCGTGCACGGCTCTCCTCTCGGAGAGGAGGAAGCGCGCAAGGCCAAAGAAGCGCTCGGCATTCCACTCGATCAGCCGTTCTGGGTTGCTCCTGAAGCATATGCCTATTTCAAGGCCCATCGCATGGCGCTCGAAGGCGAATATCAAAACTGGCAAGCGCGTTTTGAAGCATGGCGAAACGCAAATCCGGACCTGGCCGCGGAGCTTGAGCGCTGGCTTGAAGGCAAGCCTGCTCATGAACTCGACCTGCCCGCCTTCAAGCTGGGCGAGAAAGTTGCCACCCGCAACGCGTCGGGCAAATGCCTTGCCGCAGTCGCTTCCGCGTGGCCGAACCTCGTCGGTGGCTCGGCAGACCTGACAAGCCCGAATGTCTCACAGCTTCCCCCGAATCCTGATGGCACGCCACTCGTGTTTGGAAAAGAGAATCCCGCGGGCCGCTACATCCACTTCGGCGTGCGCGAACACGCGATGGCCGCGATCGCGAATGGCATTGCGGTGCATGGCGGCCTGCGGCCCTTCGTGGCGACCTTCCTTGTGTTTGCTGACTATCTGCGGCCCAGTCTGCGCCTCTCCGCGCTTATGCGCCTGCCAGTCATCTATATTCTCACCCACGATTCCATTTATATCGGCGAAGACGGGCCGACCCACCAGCCGGTCGAAACCCTCGCTTCTCTGCGCGCAATCCCCAATCTGAAAGTGATTCGCCCGGCTGACGCGGAAGAGACCGCGGTTGCATGGCGCATCGCAATGGAAAGAACCGACGGCCCAACCGCGCTCGTGCTGACACGGCAAAATCTTCCTGTACTCGAAAAAGCGGATCCCGACTGGCCGTATACCATGGCGCTCGGCGCCTATGTCGTGCAGAACCCTGCGCGCCCGCCTGAAGTAACGCTCGTTGCTTCGGGATCAGAGGTTTCGCTGGCAACCGCCGCCACGGATATTGTGCGAAAGCAGCGCCCCGAGCTCGCAATTCGTGTAGTATCGGTTCCGGACAGACAAGCTTTCTATGCCGCGCCCGCCCCTGTGCGCGAGGCCGTGCTCGCGCCAGGCTCGCTCGTGTTTGTCGCGGAAGCGGGTGTGGCACAAGGTTGGGAGCACTTAGCACCGCCCGAGCGCATTCTGTCGATCGAGCGATTCGGAGAATCAGGGCCAGGCGACAAGGTCGCGGAGCATCTCGGATTTACCGCGCAGGCGTTTGCGGACATGATTCTGGCGCAGTTTTCTAACTTTTAGCGCCGTGCCTTGAGGGCGCGAACGCATGACGCGCCTTAGGCGCCTTGATTGGCTTGGGCAGCCTGGGCCATTTGAATAGTTTAGGGGAAAAGAAGCGTTGGCAAGCACGTGGGCCAGCTTCTTTCCCTTTTTTATTTTCTTACATTTTATATCACTGTACGCGACATGTTTCTCTTGGAGAAATTCTGCCCTTCGTGATACTATGCTTTACCCATTCTGCTGCTATTAGTTGTGCACAAGGACGCAAGGAGTGCATTTCTGAATGAGCGATGAAAATATTTCTGGCGGCAGCCCATTTTCTCATATAAGAAAACTGCGTCCTCATGAGCGCGCAATGTTCGCGGGCATTTTCTTTGTACTTGTCATCGTGTTAGGAGCTGTTGGCTACTTCAGTTGGCAGAGTATTCTTCGCGACAAAAAATTATACACCGAACTTGCAAGCCGCTTCAAAGCTGAGCAAATTGCATCATGGTACAATAACCATATGGTTGAAGCAGCTGAGATATCAGCTTCATCCGTCATTTTCGATGCTGTTGCCGATGCAATTGTCGATCCAGGCAGCCCAAAATTAAAACGAATAGAGAATTATCTGACGCCGATTCTTCGTTCATTCAATTATGCAGACAGCGCCGTAATGACCCCCGATCGGAAAATCCTCGTCTCGCTTACAGGCTTTGCTCAGCCCGACTGCGATATGATCCAGAAAGAGCTCGCAGCTCGAAACAACAGCGAGCCTTTTATGACATCCCTTCACCTTGTCCCGCCGTATAGCAAACCAGGCCTTCATATCGTAATACCGCTCATCGATAAAAAGACTCAAAAGCCAGCTGCCTATGTCGTCCATACCGTTTTCTCGGATGACTTTCTCTACCCGATGCTGGCCCAGTGGCCAGGTAACGAGCATACTGGCGAGACACTTCTGCTGAAAAGAACAGACGGCATGATTCAAGTGCTCAACCCCCTGAAGCTTGTCAGGATTTCCGCGTTTTCGCTGCAGATTTCCGCAAGCGATCCAGATACCGTCGAGGCTCGAGCTGGCCGCGGCGAAACCGGCTTTCTTTCGGGAAAGGACTACCGCGGCAAGCGAGTGCTGGCAGTAGCAAGCCGCATCCCGGAACTCGACTGGACTGTCCTCTCGAAAATTGACATCAGCGAGGCATTCTCGGGATGGTTTCTGACGCTCGTCATTCTCATCCTGTTCGGGATAATTGCCTTCGTGGCTCTCGTCGCGGGTGCGTATGTGCTGCTCTCGTCGAGGGCAATTTCGACCTATCGTGCACGCCTTGATCTTTTACAGCGAACCGAGCGTAATGAAGCGCTCCTCAATGCCATTCTCGAACGCATCGATTCGCTGGTTGTCATAACCGGCAAGAATCTTGCAGTTCAATTCTCGAATCAGGCCTATCAAGCACGCTTCGGCACAGAATGGCCGAAGGATTTGCCGGATCCGCAGCAGGCGACCCCGGAAGGTCCCAAACCGGAGCAAGCCCGGAAAATCGACATTGTCGATAAAAATGGGAATCATGCTCGCCTTCTGATTTTCCCGATCAAGATCGAATTGCGTGGGCAGGAGCCGCTCTTGGGGTACGTCATGCGGGATATCACCGAACTCGAGTCCGCGCTTGATGTAGTGCAGCAGCTGAATCAGGAGCTCTCTCAAAAAGTGCAAGAACAAACGCAGCGAATTATCGATGCAGATGAAGAATTGCGAGCGATCGCTGCTACGATTTCGCATAACCTTGCTGCGCCAGTCCGAAGCATAGAATCCTTCAGCGAGCTGCTTTACCAGGAAATATCGGAACGAAGTTCAGCTGAGGCCATGGACTATCTGATGCGCATCCGAAGAGCATCTGCGAGCATGGCGAGCCTGACCAGCGACCTTATCACATTCCTGTCGCTCGACACGGTTCCGCTGTCCCTCTCGGAATTCGATTTCAGCCTTGCAGCGCAGGAAATTACTTCAGACATTATCCGCCGCAACCCCGGCAGGCGCTATCAGATCACCATTATGCCAGGACTGAAGATGCAATGCGACCGCAAACTCATGAATATTGCCCTTCGCAATGTCATTGACAATGCGTTCAAATATTGCTCCGACAATACTGTTACCGCGATTGAGATAGGCAAAATCGGCCAATCGGGCATTTTTGTAAAGGATAACGGCATCGGCATGATGCCCGACGAAATCAAAAAGATATTCACGCCCTTTTCCGAGCGCAAAGACGATCGCTACAAGCCAGGTTTCAGCGTCGGGCTCGCTGTCACAAAAAAGATCATTGAGCGGCACGGCGGCAGAATCGAAATCGAGAGCGAGCTGGGCAACGGCACAACGGTCTATTTCAAATTTTGAGCCTATCGGGGCAAATTTCCAAGATATTGCGCGAGCCCGCCCAGCAGCATCTCCATGGCAATCGCAGTCAACACAAGCCCCATGAGCCGCTCGATCGCCGATAGAGCCCGTGGCCCGAGCCACTCCTTCAGCTTCCCCGACAAGAAGAATGCGACCATCGTCACCAGAATCGCCGCGAAAATCGCCCCAACCCATTCCAGGCTCCGCGAAGGATCGGATTTCATGAGCAGCATCACATAGGTGATCGCCGATGGGCCGGCTATGAGCGGAATCGCCACAGGCACAATGAATGGTTCTCCCTCTACTTCGTCCTCGACTAGCCTGCCGCCCGTTCCCGGGAAAATCATGTTCAGCGCTATCAAGAACAGGATCACCCCTCCTGAAATGCGCAAAATCTGATCCGACAGACCCAGCGCACCGAGAAACACATGCCCGAAGAATAAAAACCCGACCAGCACCAGAAACGCGATTGCGCACTCCCTGAGAATCACGAAGGGCCTGCGCGCACCCGGCACATGCTTGAGCGACGAAATGAACAGCGGAATATTGCCGAGCGGATCCGTAATCAGAATCAGCAGAATGGTGACAGAAAGAAAACTCTGTTTCATGCGCTTCCCTCCGCGTTTGCTGCGCGCCCGTTGCGCGACGCTTTCGATATGCTGACAACCGACGACATCACGACAGCTGCTAGTATAATGGTTCCGCCCAGAATTGCGCGTCCCGTAGGCTTTTCACCGATCGCGAGAAAGACCCAGACCGGATTGAGCGCAGGCTCGACAATTGCGATGAGCGAGCTCTGAATGGCGCTGATTCTTTTAATGGCATAGCTGAACAGAAGCGCCGCAAAGCCTATCTGTACAATGCCAAGCCCGAAAATGGCCGCAATCGCTTTCCCGGACATCACCGGCGCGGGCAGGAACACCGAAATTGCCAAGGCTATCACCGCCGTCATTCCATGCCCCAAAAGAAGCGACTCCAGCGGCGAGCCTTCCTTTTGCCGCCGCATGAAAAGAATGTGGATTGCAAACGTGATGCCTGCCAGCACCGCCGCAATATCGCCCACCAGATGCCCTAGGCTCAGCGAATCTGCAAAGAAAAGTCCCATGCCAACAACAATTGCAACCAACGCTCCAATCTGCTCGGGCAAAGGTCGCTCTCCGAGTATAATTCCCGATAGGAGCATGACATACACTGGCGCACCGTACTGCAGGAGAATCGCATTCGCGCTCGTCGTATGTTTGTTCGCATAGACGAAGAGCAGCATGGTAAAGGAGTATGCCACCGCCGCAAGCACCTGATTGCGGCTGAAGTTCAGTTTTGGCTTGCGCACAACCGCGAGGATAAAGAGCGCTGCAATCAGACTTCGCGCGCCCGCAATCGTCACAGGGTGCCAATCGATCAATTTGATGAACAAACCGCCAAGGCTCCAGAAAACCGCGGTCCCCACCATCGCCAAGATGCCCTTTATATCACGTCTCATATTTATATATCCTGATTATATTTAATCGAGCGCCGCCAACAGGCTCCCAATCAGCTTGACCTCAGCGCTCGAGTTTGCGGTACACAAGGCGGTGCGGCCTGTCCGCTTCGATGCCCAATTGAGCCCTCCGCCACTCCGCAAACTCCGACCAGTTTCCATCGAACCAAATTGCCTGAGAATCCCCTTCGAACGCGAGGATGTGCGTGCACACGCGGTCGAGGAACCATCGGTCGTGGCTGACCACCATCGCTGCTCCCGCAAAATCGTCCAGCGCTTCTTCCAGCGCGCGCAGGGTATTCACATCGAGGTCGTTTGTCGGCTCGTCGAGGAGAATGACATTCGCCCCTTCTTTGATCATGAGCGCAAGATTGAGCCGATTCCGCTCGCCGCCGGAGAGAATGCCGACCTTTTTCTGTTGGTCTGCGCCGGAAAAGTTGAACCATGCGCAATACGCGCGGCTCGGAACTTCGATGCGACCACCCAGCTTGATAATGTCCAGGCCCTCCGACAGGGTTTCCCAGACGGTCTTTTCGGGGTCCAAGCGGGCGCGCATCTGGTCGGCATAGGCGAGCCTTACAGTCTCGCCGAGGCGCAAGGTGCCGGCGTCGGGTTTCTCTTTCCCGACAATCATATTGAGGAGCGTGGTCTTGCCGGCGCCGTTCGGGCCGATGATCCCGACGATCGCGCCGGGCGACACGGTAAAATCGAGCCCTTCAAAAAGAACAGTATCGCCAAAGGCTTTGGCAAGGCCCTTCGCTTCGATGACGATGTCGCCAAGGCGAGGCCCTGGCGGAATGACAAGCCGCACATCGCGGATTTTTTCTTTTGTGTCCTGATTGAGAAGGCGTTCGTACCGTTCGATGCGCGCTTTGCTCTTTGCATGGCGGCCTTTCGGGCTCATCGCGATCCATTCCAGCTCGCGGTCCAGGGTGCGAGCGCGCATGCTTGAGCCTTTTTCTTCCTCTTCGAGGCGTTGCCGTTTCTGTTCGAGCCATGAGGAATAATTGCCTTTCCAGGGAATTCCTTCGCCGCGATCGAGTTCGAGGATCCAGCCTGCGACATTTTCGAGGAAATAGCGGTCGTGCGTCACCGCTATCACGGTGCCCGGGTATGAACGCAAAAATTGTTCAAGCCAGGCGACTGTTTCCGCATCGAGGTGGTTGGTCGGCTCATCGAGAAGAAGAATATCGGGCTTTTTAAGGAGGAGCCTGCAGAGCGCCACGCGGCGCCGCTCACCGCCGGAAAGTGTGTCGACAACCTGATCGGGCGGCGGACAGCGAAGTACATCCATGGAAAATTCGAGTTTGGCGTCGATATCCCATGCATCGAGCGCATCGATTTTTTCCTGAATTTCGGCTTGCTTGACGGCAAGCGCGTCAAAGTCGGCATCGGGGTCGCCGAAAGCTTCGTTGACACGTTCGAATTCGGCATGGAGATCCATAATTTCCTGTACACCTTCGGCGACGATGTCGCGCACGGTTTTGCCCGGCTCGAGATGGGGTTCCTGCGGCAGATAGCCGATGGTATAGCCAGGAGCGCAAGCCACTTCGCCCGAATATTCGGTGTCAAGGCCTGCCATGATGCGCAAGAGCGTCGATTTGCCAGAGCCGTTCAAGCCTATGACGCCAATCTTGGCGCCATAGAAATACGAGAGGCTTATATCCTTGAGTACCTGTTTGGTTCCGTATCGCCTTGAAAGGCGGTACATCGAGTAAATGATTTTCTTGTCATCTGTTGTTGGCATGCGCACACTATACCGAAAAATGCTGGTTTGGGTCAGGGGGCGCACTGAGCGGCCCAATTTCAGATACAGCGGCAGGCATTGATTTTTTAGTGTCTGAGTGCGCACGGAGCCTTTGGACTGTGCTATACTCATTCCATGGCGACCGCGCTCACGTTGCGCATTCTCGATGCAATTCGTGCCGTTCCATACGGCAAGGTCGCCTCGTATGGACAGATTGCGCTCGTCGCCGGCCATCCGCGCGGAGCTGGCGGTGCTCGCGATGTAGTTCGAATCCTCGCCTCGATGTCAGAAAAACAAAATCTTCCGTGGTGGCGAATCGTACGTAAAGATGGCTCTATCGCGCTTTCGCCGGGCAGTGGCGCCGAGCTTCAGAGAGCTTTATTAGCGCAAGAAAAAGTGGAATTCACAAAAGACAAGAAAGCAACTCCCGGCGCTTTCTGGAATGGGCAGCCCGCGAAGTAATGATGCAGCCGATAGGCCCAATGTCCTCTGCTTCGGCCCGCACCTAGGCCCAATTGACGAGGTGCGGCCCCTCGATTTCCTTGAAATAGCGAACGGTACCCACGCGCATCTCGCTTGTCGCATCATCATCGCACACAAGAATCGCCTTCGGATGCAGCTGCAGACAGCTTAAGGTCCACATGTGGTTCACGCCCATTTCGACTGCATTGTGCAGAGCTCGCGCTTTTTCGATGCCCGAAACCAGAATCATCACTTCGCGCGCGTCCATAATGGTACCGACACCGACGGTCAGCGCATAACTTGGCACGCGATCCGGATTACCGTCAAAAAATCGGGCGTTGGCCAGCTTTGTATCGCGGGTCAGCGTCTTGATGCGCGTGCGAGAAGACAGCGAGGAGCCAGGCTCATTGAACGCGATATGTCCATCTGCTCCCACCCCGCCGACAAAGAGGTCGATCCCCCCCGCGTGCTGGATGGCTTCTTCATAGCGCCTACATTCTTCATCAAGATCCGGAGCCATGCCATCGAGAATATGCACATTTTCTTTTCTTATATCGATGTGCGAAAAGAAGTTTTCCCACATGAAATGGTGATAGCTGCGCGGATCAGCCGCAGGCAAACCGACATATTCATCCATATTGAATGTGATGACATTCTGAAAGCTCACCTTGCCTTCGCTGCAGAGGCGAATCAATTCATGATACATCCCGAGAGGAGTCGAGCCGGTAGGCAGGCCCAGCACAAAGGGCGCATTCGCCGGGTGCTCGTTTATGCGCTGCATGACGTGATACGCCGCCCATCGCGCCACTAATTCATAACTGTTCTGAATAATGACCCTCATGCCGGATACCTCATTGATACACTTTCATGCGCCAGCAGCAGCACCGCCCGTTGTTCCGCCCGCTGCGCAGCTATATTTAATTTCGCCACCAATAATTGTCATTTGAACATCGAATTCGCTGTCCGCAAGCACAATGTCCGCCCGGTAGCCGGGGCTGATCATGCCGCGCGCGTGCAGGCCGAAAATCCTCGCAGGGTTGGCGCTCGCCATTTTTACCGCGCTCTCGAGCGGTACGCCAAAGGAGATAAGATTCCGGACGCCTTCGACCATCGTCAGCGAGGAGCCCGCAATCACACCGTCGCTGGCCCGATAAAAAAGGTTGTTCGCGAGGTAGACTTCTTCATCATTGGCAAACATCGGCGTGTCAGAAGCCTGTTTGGTAGGCTTGAGCGAATCGGTGACGAGCACAATATTGCCTTCCGGCTTGTCTCTGAAAAGAAGGCGAATGAGGTCGGGATGCACATGCAGGCCATCGGCGATTATCTCGCAGCTTAAGTCAGGCTGAATCAGCACTGCGCCGACTGCATTCGGATTTCGGTGGTGGAGGCGGCTCATCGCATTGAACATGTGTGTTGAATGCCGGATGCCAGCCTGCATGCCTTCGATCATATTTTCGTAGCTCGCGTCGGTGTGCCCTGCCTGCAGCACAATGCCAAGCCTGATGCAAAAAAGTGCAAGCTCTCGCATACCTTTCAGTTCGGGCGCAACCGTCATGCTGACGATATTGCCTTCAGAGGCATCCCACAGCCTTTGCATAAGGCCAAGGTCGACCGGGCGCACAAACTCGACTCGCTGCACACCTAACTGGGCAGGCGAGATAAAGGGACCTTCAAGATGCACACCGACAATCTCGGCTCCTGGCTCACGCCCCATCGCGGAAACAACCGCCCGGATGGCCATGATCATGTCTTCTTCAGGCATGGGATAGATGGTCGGCGTAAACGAGGTTACTCCCCATGCTGGAAGAATCCTGCTCATTTCGAGAATGGAATCGGCAGACAAATCTTCGGTGCCATATCCACCTATCCCGTGAATATGCGTATCGATGAAGCCGGGGGTGAGGTAAGCGCCTTGCGCATCGATCAGCTCGACTTCGGGTGGAAATGTTTTCTGCGCAAAGCGGCGTTCGGAGAATATGTCAGCGATCGCATTGTCTTCTACAAGCACTGCACTGCGGTCCATGCGCGCATAGCCCGCAATGACGGTGGCATTATGGATACAAAACGCTGAATGCACGGTCTTCCTCATCTTCTCGCGATCTGCTTACTCTGTTGCTCCTGAGGTCGCATCGGAACTTGATGCGCCAGCTGGTTCATCTTGTGCGCCTGGCGCTACTTCTGGAGTCTGCGCGGGCTGCTGAGACTGATCCGCGGGGGCAGCTTCGGGCGCTGTGCCAGCTTCAGGAGCCGGCTGCTCGAGTGCCTGTTTCCACTCATCATTGAGCTGGTTGATTGTCTGGAAAATAGGATTATCAGGCTCGTAAACCGTACTGAAACGGGTATTTGCTTCTTGGAGGTCAGCCAGCGCGAGCTTGAGATCATCGGCCGTTGCTGCGGTCTGGGCATACATGAGCGCTCGGTAGAATATCAGGGTGCCTGCAGCTTTGTCCTCGCTTGCATATTTTTCATATGCGCGAT
>WESA01000014.1 GCA_009768935.1 Rectinema subterraneum | reverse complement strand
TTTCTGAAATGAAAGCCTGGCTTATCGCGAAGCAGGGGCAGAGCCCCCCGAGTCTCTCGTTTGGCAAAGCGGTACACTACGCACTCGGACAATGGGACAGAATCGAAAAGTATCTACAGCACGAGCTTTTGACGCCAGACAACAACGCTGTTGAAAATGCAATTCGGCCGTTTGTGATTGGCCGGAAAAATTGGTTGTTCTCGAATACGCCCTTGGGTGCGCATGCATCTGCGGGGATCTACAGCATGATCGAGACTGCCAAGGCCAATGGGCATGAACCATACAAGTATCTCTGTTACCTGTTCAATGCATTACCGAAGGCGAGGAGCTTGGAAGAAAAGCGGGCGTTATTGCCGTACAAGCTCGCACCCAATTCATACTGATTTTTGCCCAACGGTGTGAAATTTACGCTTACGCAGCATCGATGAGATCATCCGGAATTGTCGACATGAATTGACGCATAAGAAATACGCCAAATGCGCTTATCATGCCAGGGAACATGATCCCCCAATAGGTATTGACCCATTTCAGCGCTCTTGCCATCGCATACCAGGGGATGACAAGCATTTCGGTAGGAATCATGAGTGTGCTTATAATCAAAAAGAAAACAATTTTCTTGCCTGGAAAACGGAACTTGGCAAGTGTATAGCCTACAAGTGAATCAAAAAAAAGCACTGACGCAGTTGTGCAAATCGCAACAATGACTGAATTCAGAAACCACTGAGGAAATTTGGTGCTTGCAGAGAACAAGATATAGCGATAATTTTCGAGTGTCGGACGCTCCGGAAACAGCTTTAATCGATAAATCTGGGTTACATCTTTTAGGCTTGAAGATAGCATCCAGACAAAAGGAAACAACATGATTATCGACAAAAAAAGAAGAATAAAGTAGGCAGGCAGAACCTTGCCCCACCTCTGCATCTGATTTCTATGCTTCATCAGTAATTCACCCTCTTGTCGAAAAACCTCACTTGCAGAACTGTCACAACCATGATGATCAGAAAAAGAACAACACTTGCACTCGCCGCTCTTGCCATTTCAAAATTGGTAAAAGCTTTCTGATATATGTACAGAGCAGCTGACTTTGTGGAATTGAGCGGTCCACCCATTGCCTGCATCGACATGTTATACACTTGGGTAAAAATCCGGAGGAACTGAATACCTTCCATCACCATGAGGAAAAAAGTGATCGGCATCAGCAAAGGAAGCGTAATTCTTCTCAGAACCTGTTGGTCATTGGCTCCGTCGATTCTGGCCGCCTCGGACATTTCCTTGGGAATGGTCTGAAGCCCTGCGAGAAAAATAGTCGTGCAATACCCCATCTCTACCCAGACATTTACTGCCAGAATAGATGGCAAAGCCTGCGTCGGGCTATTGAGAAATTCTCCTGCCGGAAGACCGAGAATTCCTAGAATTCCATTGATAATACCAAGCGGAGGCGGCTGATACATCCAGCGCCAAACCCAGCTGACTGCCACAACTGGAGTAATATATGGCAGGACATAAATGAGTCTGAATAATCCTTTTCCTTTGGGAATCGAATCCAAAAGAAGCGCAATAAGCAAACTCAAAATTATAACAATAGGTGCCCCGAAAACGGCATAACGAAACGTATTGCCCAATGCCTGCAAAAATACCGGATCGTTGAACAGTATTATGTAATTCTCGAAACCGATGAATTTTACAGTCTTTCTCAAAAGGCCCCAATTGGTAAAGCTCATGACAAGCATATACACCATAGGGCCCAGGCGAACACATAGAAAAAATACAAGGGGAAGCGCAAGAAAGAGATAAGCAGTCAGAGCTCTTTTTGTCGCTAGTGTCATCTCGATGTGCCTCCCCTTCTCTCGAAAGCTTATTTTATTTGCTTTCCTGATTACTGCTTCCAGAAATCATCGATGAGCGCCTGTTCTTTGGCTGCGGCATTCTTGAGCGCTACCGCTGGATCCACTTTTTTCAGCACTACTTCATCTACTGCATCAACGAGAACCGTTCTCTGGCCAGCTTCATCGACAAAGGCCGTTGCATGCGCATACGCCAAGCCCTTCAGGAATGGAGAAATCACTGGATCATTCTTGTACTTTTCGGAGAGACCGGGATTCGCTGGAAGCTCGCCCACTTTCTCAAGCCAAAGCTCCTGGACTTCGGGAGAAGTAATATATTTCAGGAATTTTATTGCAGCATCAAGCTTTTTGCCGCTTGTTCCGGCGACTATTCCATGAGTCCAGAACGACGCGTAATTCGATTTGATTCCTTTATAAGCCGGAAGTTCAGCGACACCCCACTCAAGGTCTTTTACTGCCTTTAGCGTCGCAATTCTGAATGAGCCATCGATATTCATGGCTGCTTTGCCTGATTTGAAAGCGGTGACATCATCGGTCGCAAAATTGGGATAGCCGACTTTGTCTTTTGTAATTCTATCTGTGTACCATTTAAAAGCAGCAACGCCATTGGCATCTGCATAGGTCACTTTCCGGTAATCTGAACTATACGGTGTATTGCCAAATTGCCTGAAAAGTATTTCGCGAATCCAGTTGTGGCCCTGACCAGTCGGCTGCATAGCCAACCCTGCCTGAATCAGATTGCCCTGCGCATCGTATTTGGAGAGCTTTTTGGAGTATGCTTCGAGCTCTTCCAAGGTTTTGGGCGGTGTATTGGGATCAAGACCAGCGTCTTTAAACAGTTTTTTGTTCCAGAATAGCGAAAGCGTCCGGACTGCAGTGGGCACCGAATAGTATTTCCCGCCAAACTGGACCGATTCAGCAACAAAAGGATAGAAGTTCTTGTCAAAATAGGCTTTGTTGAAATCTGAGGCGGGCAGCTCTGCAAGATAGCCAGCTTTTACATACGTAGGCAGCCAGCCATAGAAGAGATTGATGATATCAGGGCCTTCTCCTGCTGGGATGGAAGCGGCAACCTTTTGGTTGTAGCTTTCATACGGGAATGTGACCTGTTCGACCTTGATTCCGGGATTTGCTGCCTGGAATTTTTGGATGAGTTCATCCATCAGTTTGACTTTGGATTCATAGTAGTATTGCCAGTACGTAATTGTCACTGTCTGCGCACTGACGGCGAATGCCAGAATGGCAAACAGCAAGACCACAAGGACATTGTTCCTTTTCAACATACATGCCTCCTTATGAAATGAGAAAAGAATACCTATGATAATTCTTTCTCTTACATTTGCAGTATAGTATTCGGGTGATGACAACGCAATATTTAAACCAATGATAGATTTTTTATTTTTTTAGGATATCGTTCGAATCCAGACACGCTAGCTCGTCCATGCGGCGTAGGCGGCGCGAAAGATCGCGAGCCAGGTTCATGATCATCATGGAAAAGGTTTTGAGATCGAGCTTCGAGATTTCGTAGAGCGCGCGGTTGGAAATAGTGACGACTTCGAGCGGCGTTGCTGCGCGCACCGTGGCAATGCTCGGCATTATGTCGAGCAGCTCCATCTCGCCGAAGGTTTCGCCCTCCTTGAGGCGCGCGATGACGAGGCCCTGTTTGACGATTTCCACTTCTCCGCTCAAGATGAAATAAATTTTATCGCTGGGTTGACCTTCGATCTGGGGGCATTCCCCTGCCTCGAAATGGGCAGTCCCGAGAAGAGGCTTGATTTTCTCGATTTGCTCAGGCGAAACGCCCCCGAACAGCGAATATTTCTGAAGTGCATTCACATCGATCATTCTCTGCTATCCCCAAACTGATACAAGCGCTTTTATTATAGAACAGTAACTCTGTTCCTTCCAGCCTCTTTTGCAGCATAGAGCGACTCGTCTGCACGTTTGACGAGGGCATCTGCAGATGAAGCATCAAAATCAGGCCAGGAGGTAGCCCCTCCTGAAATTGTCAGCCTAATCCGCTGGGGACCATACTGGAATTCCGATTCCTCGACCATGCGGCGAATACGTTCTGCAATCTGGTAGGCATCGGTCATCGACGCTCCGGGAAGGATGGTCATGAATTCCTCTCCTCCATACCGCATTGCGATATCTCCTTCCCGAAGTGCGCTTCGTATTATCTTGGAGAGAAATACAAGAACCTTGTCGCCAACTTGATGGCCATAGGTATCGTTCACGAGCTTGAAATGATCGAGGTCAAATATGCAGACGCCAATCGGCGCGCTGTTACGGACAGCCCTGCCAAATTCCTCTTGAAGGCGGGCCATGCCGAAACGCCTGTTGAAAAGCCCGGTGAGCGAATCATTCGCGGCAAGCCGCTGCAGCTGGTCATAGGAGAGCGAGTTGCGGATTGCCACCGAAAGGTTTGGCGAAATAAGATCAATCGTGCGCTGTGCTTCTTCGCCTGGCTCGCGGATGAATGCGAGCAGCATAATTGCCAGCACCACATCATGATACACAATCGGCTCGAGGATTATTGAAGCAGGCCTGAATGTCAGCAATGCTCCTTCTACCGCGATATTTTCCGGCAGCTCAATAGTAATTCGCTTTTTTTCCTGAGCCACTCGCTTGATGAATTCCCTGTCCTTCAGCGTTTCGACTCCATTGATCCGGAACGATGCTGCTGGCCGCAACTCATCATTCTCTTCAACCAGAAGCGCTCCCGCTTCGGCGCCAGTGTGCTCAAGCATCGAAGGAAGCACACTTGCGGCAAGATCGTCCAGTTCCAGGCGCGAAGATAAAAGCTGTGAGAAAGATTTGACCATTGTTTCCTGTTGAAATGACGCATATAGAGCATTAATGAGTTGATTGTAAGATTCAGCGCACTCGCCAAGCTCATCGTCGGAATCCTTCTCTACCATACATTCCTGAGGGCTGCATGTAGTGACGATCTCTTCGTGCGTTTTGCTCGAAATGTAGCCGCCGATTTGCTTCATTTTATTGGCAATAAGGTGGAGCCGCGAGCCGACGACTGACCTGGCAAGGAGAATGTTCATTGCTCCGACGATCAAGCCAGCGATAATGCAGACGATAAAAAACCAGAGCTGCATTGTATACGAAGCCGGCACGCCGAGCAGCGTCATGAAAAATGGAAATACTACTCCAATGACAAAGCCGAAACCCATCATGTAAATCGCGAGGTCGGTGAAAATACGCCTGGAAAATCTGATCATCGAGTTCCCTCCGGATGCGCCAATGGTAGCCGGAGGTGGAGGCAAAATCAAGCAAAAATAATAAAAAGAAGAGAATCAGCCCTCTATGAGCAGCCATTTCAGCTCGCAGGACTTCAGAGTCAGAGGGCCAACGCTTGCGCCTTCGCCTGCGGCAGCTCCGCTCGCCAGCAAATCGACAGCTAGCCGCCCTTCAAATGCCCGCGCGCACACTTCGCGCGGCACCGTCGCTTCGCATTCGCTAAAATTGCCGACTACTACAAGCGTTTCGCTTTTCGATTTTTTGCGGAATAGCAGGACCGAAGGATGGCCGCTTTCGAGCACCTCTATGCCTTGCACCGCAAACACTGAATGCTTCGAGCGCTGCTCGATCATCTTCTTTATGCTTGCAAATACCTGACCGGTCACGGTCGCAGGATTATGCCGTTCCCGGAAAAGCACTTCCTGCCAGACCGGCCTGTGCACCCAGCGCGAATCCTTGGTATGGGCAGGATCCTTGTCCCAGTCCGGATCGTTTTCCATGCCAAGTTCATCGCCCAGATAGATGAGCGGAATGCCGCCCGCCGAGAAAGCTATTCCGTACAGTAGCAAAAATCGCCGCAGGGCCGTCTCTCTGTTCTTGCCAGGGTCGCGGCGCATGTCCCGTTCGATACCCGCAAGCGAGGCTGCGGTGCCGCAGATCCTCATGTCATGCGTCACAGGGTTATACTGAAAGCTCAAACCCCTTGCAAAGCTGCCCGGAAATTCGCCGAGATAGAAGCGGTTCAAGAACTGGCGGTGATCGAAGCCCTTGATGCCGAGCGCTGCCGCATCTTCATCCGCGAATGTCCAGCCGATATCGTCGTGGCAACGGATATAGTTGACCCAGGCGCACCCTTCTGGAAGGTTGTGCCTCTTTTTGATCGAGTATGCAAGAAGCCGAACTTCTTTTGTCGCCGCCGCTTCCCAGAGCTCGGCCATGAGTAGGGGGTTGTACGATAGCTGGCATTCGCGCAGGTCGATGTACTGGACAATCTGATCGGGGTGTACAATCGCTTCGGATTTGAACACAAGCGAAGGACAGGCAAGGCGAGCCACGCATTGAAACGCGCGGATTATCGTATGAGCCTGGGGCAAATTCTCGCACGGTGTGCCTTTCTCTTTCCAGATAAAAGCAACCGCATCGAGGCGAAGTCCAGCAACACCCTGATTGGCTAATGCGAGCATTTCTCCTGCCATGGCCTCGAACACTGCCGGATTGCGGTAGTTTAGGTCCCACTGGTACGAATGAAATGTCGTCCACACCCAGCGCTGCATTTCTTCATTCCAGGTGAAGGAACCGCGCCGGGCTTCGGGGAAAATTTCGCGCAGTGTCTTGCTGTATTCTTCAGGCTCTTTCCAATTCGGGAATGTCAGGTAGAAATCGCGGTAAAACTCGTCGCCTGCCTTTGCAGCCAGGGCCCATTCGTGCTCGTCCGAGGTGTGGTTGAACACAAAATCTGCAATAAGCGCGATGCTGTGCCTGGCAAGTTTCCTCGCGAGCGCGGAGAGCTCGTCGATGGTGCCAAGCGCAGGGTTCGTTTCCCGGTAGCTCGAAACAGCATATCCCCCATCGTTCTCGCGCTCCGGAGATTTGAAAAAGGGCATGAGATGCAGATATTTGATGCCCAGCTCTTTCAGATATGGAAGGCGCTCCTCAATCCCGCGGAATGTCCCTGCCCACCGATCCACATAGCACACCGCACCGATTACATCCTCGCGCAGGTACCAACCGCTTTCAGGCGGGTACTCCCGGTCGCGCGCTTTGAGCCAGGTCGGCCGCTTTCTGTACGCTTCAAACGCTCCAAGGACAATATTTTCGACCCAGTACGCAAAATCGGGCCTGTCGCCGTACAGCTCGAACAAAAGGCCGGTAAGCCGCTCAAGCTCGTCCTCGAGGCGCGCGCTGAATTCAGGCCAACCCGAATAGCGGGGCAAGCCCCGGGCGGAGAGTCGTGCGGAAAATTCCTTTTTGAATGTATCAAATCCTTGCTGCATATAGAATATATAGATCCTAGCACCACCAGGGTGAAGAGATCACAGTGGCTTGAGTCTCTGCGCCCTGGCAGCAATCCATCAGCGCTTTCCGGAATCGTAGATTTCACCAGCGGCCTTCGGTCCCACCGATTTGCCCGCAAAAAACAGCAGGGCGATGATAGTGAGCAAATACGGCAAAATATAGAAGAATTCTCCAGGCAGGCCAGCCAGGAACTTGATATCCTTTGCATAGAAAGACAGCGCCGTCGAAAAACCGAAGAATAGCCCCGCGCCAAGCACCCCGAACGGATTCCACTTGCCGAATACAAGCGAAGCCAGCGAAATGAAGCCCGTGCCGTGAATTGAAACAAGCGTGTACTGGATGTCCGCGGTAAGCACCATGACGGCACCCCCGAGCCCACCTAATGCGCCTGATACAAGCACACCGAAATAGCGCATCTTTGCGACGTTGATGCCCATGCTGGCGGCGGCCTGGGGATGTTCGCCGCAGGCTCTCATGCGCAGCCCCAGCGGCGTCTTGTACACCACAAACCAGGTGATGAACACCATTGCAATCGCGATGTAGAATGTCGGATAGATTTCTTTGAAGAACATCCGTCCAAGCACAGGAATATCGCTTAAGCCCGGCACGCTGAATTTCTGGATGCCATTGGAGAATGCGCGTGTTCTCTGCTGATGGAAGATAATTTGGCAGAGATATACCGTGAGGCCGCCAGCAAGGATATTGAGCGCGGTACCTGAAATGACCTGGTCAGCCTTGAGGTTGATACTCGCCACCGCATGCAGAATGCTGAAGACAACGCCTGCCAGGAGACCCGCGAGTAAGCCGTACCATGCCGCTGCTGGCGTTGAGTTTTCGAGCAGCACCGTAACAGTCGCGCCGGTAAATGCGCCAACCATCATAATGCCTTCGAGCGCGATATTGACAATGCCTGAGCGCTCGCTGAACAGCCCGCCCAGCGCAGTCAGAATGATGGGAGCCGAGAACATGAGTGCAATCGGAAACATCTGAAGCAATAGTTCGAAAGTCATACGCGATCCCCTTCCGTTGTGGGAGCTTGCTTGCGTTCGAATTTGTCGAGAACCATCTTGATTCCGAATTTCATGGCTACAAAGAGCACAATGGAAGCCTGGATAATTCCAGCGATTTCACGCGGAATGCCCTGCGACTGCATCAGCGGCTGGGCGGCCTTGAGCCCGCCAAACAGCATGCCCGCAAGCAGAATCCCAAAGGCTTCATTGCCACCGACGAGCGCAACCGCAATACCGTCGAAGCCATAGCCCTCGGCAGACTGAATGACACGCCCGAAATTGAACGTGCCGACCGTGATCACCGCGCCGGCCAGACCAGCAAATGCGCCCGCGATTGCCATCGATGCGATTATGTTACGATTCACTTTCATGCCGGCGTAGCGGGCGGCCTCTTTGTTGTAGCCGACTGCGCGCAATGAATAGCCGAAGGTCGTTTTATTGATAATAAAAGCAAATATCAGTAAGGCGAGAATGACCGGAATAAAGCCCCAGTTGAGGCGCGAATTGCGTGTAATGCTCTCGAGGAAGGGGGATTTGAGGAGCGCTGTCGTCGGAAATGGCGCTGTCTTGACCCTGTCTACGCTGCCGAAAATGTGCAAAATGACAAAATTGTTGAAATGCAGCGCGATATAGTTCATCATGATGGTCACAACGACTTCGTGCACATTGTAGCGGGCTTTTAAGAATCCGGGGATGGCGCCCCAGAGCGCACCGCCCAGAATCGCAGCAAGAAGCACAAGCGGGAGGTGAATCACTGTCGGTGCCCGCACGAGAAGTGCTACTGTCGTCGCTGAAAGCGAACCGATCATGAGCTGGCCTTCCGCACCGATACTGAACAGCCCCGTCCGCGACGCAAACGCAAAAGAAAGCCCGGTAAGGATAATGGGCATGGCCTGAATGATGAATTCACCGATATAGCGGCTATTGAGGGGCTGGCCATTTAAAATGTCGATGCCCGAAAAGCCCTTCACAATGGCTGCATACATCGCAAGCGGAGAGCGCCCGGTGAATGCAACAATCAGCGAACCCAGCACAAATCCCAGGAGCACCGCGATGAGCGGAAGCACAATCTTTTCTTTTCGTGTTGTCATCGATTTTCCTCCGTTCAGACGTGCACCGCTTGCGGCGCTGCGTGCGTTTTCCGAAGCGCACCAGACATCATGAGGCCAAGTTCGTTTTCGGTTGTTGCTGCGGCATCGACAATGCCGACTATTTCGCCATTGTAAATAACCGCGATTCGGTCCGAGACATCCATGATCTCGTCGAGTTCGAGTGAAACAAGAAGAATTGCCTTGCCTCTGTCCCTCTCCGCAATAATGCGCTTGTGAATGTACTCGATTGCGCCGACATCGAGGCCGCGCGTTGGCTGAACAACAATGAATACATCGGGCGATCTGTCGATTTCGCGCGCGACAATCGCTTTCTGCTGATTGCCGCCGGACATCGCGCGCGCAGGAGTCATTGCGCCCTGCCCGGAGCGGACGTCGAATTCGCGTATAAGACGCTCGGCATTTTCAAGAATGGCTTTTTTGTTCAAAATGCCATAATTCGCGAAAGGCTTTTCGTAATAGTTATGGATGACAAAGTTCTCGCCCAACGTAAAATCGAGTACAAGTCCGTGTTTCTGCCGATCCTCTGGAATGTGACCAAGCCCGAGGTCGGTTCGTTCCTTGATCGGGAGATTTGCTATGTTTATATTTCTTAAGAAAATCTTGCCTGATTCAATTTTTGTGAGCCCAGTGATTGCCTGAACAAGCTCGGTCTGGCCGTTTCCATCGATGCCGCATAAGCCAAGAACTTCTCCGGCGCGCACCGAGAGCGACAAATTCTTTACCCCGAGCAATCCTTTCACATTCTTTACATTCAGGTTTTCGATGCGCAAAAGTTCTTCACCAGGTTTTGCAGGCCCTTTTTCGACATGGAAACTGACCTGGCGGCCGACCATCATTTCTGCCATTCTCTCTTCATCGGTATCTGCCACAGAAACGGTTCCGACAAGCTTGCCGCGCCTCAGCACTGTACACACGTCAGCAACTTCTTTTATTTCCTTGAGCTTGTGTGTAATGAGAAGGATAGTCTTGCCCTCTTCGACGAGCCTGCGCATGATCTGCATGAGTTCATGGATTTCCTGAGGCGTGAGCACCGCTGTCGGTTCGTCGAAAATGAGGATTTCTGCATCGCGGAAAAGCATTTTGAGAATTTCAACGCGTTGCTGCATGCTGACCGATATATCCTCGATTTTTGCGCGCGGATCGACTGCAAGTCCATACAATTTCGAAATTTCTTCGACTTTTTTCTCGGCGCTGCGGATATCGATCACAGGCCCTTTATGAGGCTCCATGCCGAGAATAATGTTTTCAGTGACGGTGAAGTTATGGACGAGCTTGAAATGCTGGTGCACCATACCGATACCGAGAGAGGTCGCGACATTGGGGTCGCTTATTTTTACTTCCTTCCCTCGCACGCGGATCGAGCCGCTATCTGGCTGATACAGTCCAAACAGGATGCTCATCAGTGTGGATTTCCCGGCGCCGTTTTCGCCAAGCAGAGCATGAATTGACTTTTCTTCTATTTGCAGCGTGATATCGTCGTTTGCTCTGATTCCGGGGAAATCCTTGGTGATGTGAAGCATCTCCACGATGTACGACACCTGCAACCCCCTGGATAAGGATAGTGAATGAGTATATCACGCAAGGATATTTTTTGCCAGATACAAAACTCAGTGTTTTTTCCGGGAACCTATCAGCACGTTGAGGCTGAGCACGAACAGCACCAAAAGGAGCGCTGCGCCCCATGCTTTTTGGTGCCAGTCGTCGTATGGACTTTTGATATACTCGTAGATCACAAGGGGAAGAGCGGAGACAGGCCCTTTCAGGCTCAGGCTTAAAAAAGGATTTCCGAATGCGGTAAAAATGAGCGGCGCTGTTTCGCCCGCAGCACGGGCTACTCCAAGGCCCGTCGCTTCGAGAATTCCGGAAGCTGAAGCAGGAAGGATTATATCGATTATGGCGCGCCACCTTGGGACACCGAGTGCAAGTGCTGCTTCCAGATATGAAGACGGCACCATCTCGAGTGATGCATGTATCATGCTGGTCATAAGAGGAAGCATGACAATCGCAAGCGCCACACCGCCCGCCAGCGAGGAAAAGCTCCTGAGCGGTACAACTATCCATGAATAGATCACCACGCCGATCACAATTGAGGGAATTCCTTGCAGCGTATTGATGGCAGTCGCCAGCACTTTTGCTCGTTTCGATCCTCTGTGCTCATAGAGGTAAAGACTTGCCAGCAAAGAAAATGGCAATGCGACAACAATTGAGGTTCCCAGCAGCATGATGGTGCCGACAATCGCCTGCACAATGCCGCCGCCCGTCTCGCCAAACGGCTTCTGTTCCTTAAAGAAGAAGTCCACATTCAGAGCGCGGGCGCCGTTGATTACTACCTGCGCAAGGATGAGCACGAGGAGCGCAACCACAATACCCGCAGGAATCATCACCGCAAACTTAAAAAATCTGTCCTTTTGCGCGCGCGTTTGATGGCGGCTTTTGAATGCATTATTTTCCATAGGCGCTTGCCCCCTTGCGCATCAATGTCCTTCCAAACCATCCAGCGATCATCGTTATCAGGAGAAGCATCAGAGCGAGCCCCATCATCGCAGAACGATGCACATCGCTCGCCGCCTCGTTGAATTGGGATGCAATGACGCTCGCGAGCGTATTCCCGAGCGAAAAAAGCGAATCCGGAATGCGCGTCGCGTTTCCAATGAGCATGGTCACCGCCATGGTTTCGCCAAGCGCTCGCCCGAGCGAAAGAAGAATTCCAGCAAAAATACTCTGTCGCGCGAATGGCAAGGCGATTCCGGTCACTACTTCCTGCTTTGTGAGCCCGAGTGCAAAGGCTCCTTCTCGAAGCCCCGCTGGCACATTCATGAGCGCTTCCCGCGTCATAGATGACATGTAAGGGATAATCATGATCGCAAGGACGAGCGATGCGGAGAGAATTCCTGCCCCATAGGGAGGAGCGCCGATGAGCACCGCCAGATTCCGGACAAGCGGAATGACGACTTCGATACCCCAAAGTCCGAATACCACCGACGGGATAGAGGCAAGCACGTTGATAAGCGTATTTAAGAGCGAACGCAGCCAGCCTGAGCGCACATACTCGCCCATGACAATCCCGGCGCTGAGCGACAATGGAATTGCGATGATCAGAGCGATCGATGATGTCAGAAGAGTGCCGATTATAAAAGGCAGCGCGCCGAAGCGCGCAGTGACAGGATTCCATTCGGAACCATACAAGAAGGCAGCCCCTTCCTGCTTTACTGCGGGAAGCGACTGCACAACGAGAGTCAACACAAACCCTGCGAAGACAAAAACGATTAACAAAGCTGCTAAACCAAGCAGGGCGTTAAATCTTCTGTCGTTCATTATTTCAGCACGGGCTGGCCATCATATGTGATGCTCTTGATTATCGCTTCGGCAGCCTTGATTGCTGGCGCAGGGAGCTTGGCGTAATCGAGCGCCTCGACAAAGTTCTGACCGTCATGGATCATCCACCAGAGGAGCTTCGCGAGATGTTCGGCTTGTTCAAGGGTGCGGCTGGCATATTTTTGTTCGCGATAGACAATGATCCAGGTGAGCGCACTGATGGGATAGCCTTCTTTGGCATTCGTATTTACAAGAAGTATGCGGGAATCTGGAGGAAACGCTCCAGCTGCCGAAGCTGAAATCGATGCTAGGCTGGCATCGACCCAGACACCGCTTGAATTCTTTATTGCTGCTGCAGGCATATTGCTTTGATGTGCATATGCTAGTTCGACATATCCGATGCTTCCGGGAGTTTGCTTGACAACTCCAGCGACACCTGCATTCTGTGCTGCGCCCTGCCCTGCCGGCCAGCTGACGGAATTCGCATTGCCGACCTTCGATTTCCATTCAGTGCTGACTGCGCTCAGGTATGCCGTGAAGTTGAAGGTCGTTCCAGACCCGTCGGAACGATAGACAGGCATTATCGCCATGTTCGGCAGTTTGACGGCCGGGTTGAGCTCCGCAATTCTCTTATCGTTCCATTTTGTGATTTTGCCGAGGTAGATATCCGCAATCACCTCGCCGGTCAATCTGAGGGCAGGGTTTCCGGGCAGATTGTAGGTAACAACCACCGCGCCGATCACTGTCGGAATATGCACTATTGAAGCAGGATACTTGGCAAAGTCTGTGTCCTTGACAAAAGAATCAGAGCCACCAAAATCGACAACGCGATCCTGGATGTTTTTGAGCCCCCCTGAAGAACCGATTGCCTGATAGTTCACCTTGATGCCTGTTGTCTTGTAATACTCGTCGAACATCTTGGTATAGGCAGGAGCCGGGAACGTTGCGCCTGAACCCAGCAGAGTCTGTGCATTCAGCGCACTTGCTGCACCAATCAGACAAAGTGCCATCAACAGGCCTCGTCGGAACAATACATTTCGTTTCATGTGGTTTCCTCCATTCTCGTAGTTGAAATTGCAAGGGGCACCGAGAATTCGTGCTTGCTGTTCCATGGCCAATGCACAGTGCCCGTCCTGCATTTCGAGCAGAGGATACCCGCTTCTTATTAATGAAATTTCTTGTTTACGTTAGAAAATGGTTAAAAAAAGGCTGCCCGCGCAGACGCAACAGGCAGCCCCATTCGACAAGCAAGGCGGAAAACCCGCCCCGCTTCGTTCAAATCGTCACTTACTTTGCCGGAATCTCTGAAACCACGAGCTTGCCGGAAGCGATGAGCGCTTCGTACTCTTTTACTTTCGCTACGATATCAGCAGAGAGGTTGGGGTTCTTCTCGGGGATGCCGACGCCTTTGTTCGCAACTTTGAAGACGAGGGTCTGACCTCCGGGGAACTTGCCATCCATGGTCATCTTGCAAACGTCGTAGGCTGCAACATCTACCCGTTTCATCATGGAGGTAAGGACTGCTGACTTGGTGCCACTGTAGATACCATCAGCATACTGATCCTTGTCGACGCCGATTGCCCAGCGGATATCGCCCTTCTGAGACCGCTCTTTTGCCTCTTTGATAAGTCCGTTGCCGGTTCCGCCTGCTGCATGGAAGATAATGTAGGCGCCCGCGCTGTACTGCTTCTGCGCAAGGGCCTGGCCTTTATCAGGCGCTGCAAAGTCGCCGGCATAGTCTACGAGGATCTTGCAATCTGGATAGACCGCTTTTACGCCCTGCTCGAAGCCTGCCTGGAACTTCTCGATGAGCGGGAACTGCATACCGCCAATAAAGCCGACAATGTTCTTTCCATCGGCTTTTGCCTTGAGGCCTGCTGCAACGCCGACAAGGAAGGAACCCTCATGCTCGGCGAAAACAGCGGAGGCAACGTTCGGCAGATTGACGACGCTGTCGATGATAAGGAACTTGCGGGTCGGATAGTTGGTCGCGACCTGTGTCATCGCCTTCTCGAAGAGGAATCCGGGAGCGATGATGAGGCTGAGACCTTCGTCTGCAAAGGTCGAGAGATTCGGCACATAGTCAGCTTCGGCGCTGGACTGCAGATACTTGTAATTTGCTTTCGGAAGCTTGAAATCCTGTCCAAAACGGACAATACCTTCCCATGTCCCCTGATTGAACGACTTGTCATCGATGCCGCCGACATCGGTTACGAGACCTACTTTGAACTGAGCGAACACCGGCGCAGCAATGAGAGCTGCGACGACAAGCACCAATAGCGCTTTTTTCATGCTTCATCCTCCTTTTTAGGATTACACTGCATTGATAGCGAAGATCATACCGATCTTTCGCGATGAGCAACATAAATGGTAAAGCCGCCCTCGCGGATTGTCAATAACAAATCCGCATTTTAATCGATTCGGGCTTCGGGCTCCACCTTCAGGCTTCAGCTTCTTTCATTATTGTTACGCCGGCCGAAGCGCCGATACGCGTTGCACCTGCTTCGAGCATGGCAACCGCATCTTCATATGTCTTGATGCCGCCAGAAGCTTTTACTTGCGCGGCATCGCCCACAGTCTCCTTCATGAGGCGGACATCCTCAATAGTCGCTCCGCCTGTCCCGAAACCGGTGCTTGTTTTGACAAACGCAGCTCCGGCTGCGACCGCTGCCCTGCATGCAGCTATCTTTTCGTCCTGCGTGAGGTAGCAGGTTTCGATGATTGTTTTGACTATTGCCGGTTTTGATGCATGTACAACAGCTGCGATTTCGTCCCGAACCGCATTCCAGTCGCCAGCCTTGGCTTTTCCGATATTGATGACCATGTCGATCTCGCGAGCACCTTCAGCAACCGCGCGGCGGGCTTCTTCGACCTTTATGGCAGTGCTGTTCGCACCCAGCGGAAAACCGACTACGGTGGCAATGAGCACTCCCGAGCCGGCCAATTCGCTCGCGCATAGCGGCACCCAACATGGATTCACGCAGACCGATTTGAATGTATATTCTTTGGCCTCTGCGCAAAGCGTCCTGATCTGCTCACTCGTTGCGGTCGCTTTGAGCAGAGTGTGATCGATCGCCGCGGCGATCTCGGCTTTTGTCCATTTCCTATTCATTATCAGTGTCCTCCATATAGAAATATCAAATCTCTATTCTGTTGCGCAAATATTCTCGGCGTGTCGCGACAAGTTCCTTCAGCTCTGAGAGCATTCGCTCATCCGCACGCTCGGCTATCGGAAACACGAATTGCTCGGTTTCGTCGGTATAGCGGCGAACAAACACATCGTCCGTCACATAGCCAAGGCTGATCATGTTCGAAATGCGGTCCGCGCTCTTCAAAACTTTGGCGCGAAGCGAGCCGAAATCGCGGATTCTGTTGAGGAATTCGGCTTTGTTCTCGACCGGGCGGCGAGTCACTTCTAGCACGAGCTTGTAGACATCGACAGACTCATCATCGATCGAGAGAATGGTGTCGGGGTCGGTTTCGGGCGCATCTTCGAGAAGGTCATGGATGAGAGAAGCCTTGAGCAGCACAGAATCAATATACCCATAGTCCATGAGAATGGCCATCGTATCGAGCTGGTGACGGAACATATTGCCGCCGCTCCGTCTGAGTTTTCCGATAAGGCAAGTCGCAAGCTGGATGTAGGGCGCCAGATGCATCCGCTTGAGGCGGAGCATAGCAGCCTTGTCCATGGTGAGGCGATCGGAGCGCAGAATCGAGCCCTGTCTCGAAAGCGGGCTCTTTGCATCCTGCGGGCTCTCTGCATCCTGCGAGCTTTCTGCGGCTGGGCTTTTCGAACCATTTGGGCCTGTATCTTGCGGGCCATTCTCTCCTGAATTCATGAGAGCTCCCGAATATACATTTCGAGCTTTGCGGCTTTTGATGCGGATGCCGCGAGCTTTTCCTTCTCCTTTTCTATGATATCAGCCGGAGCCGATGAAAGAAATGCTGGATTCGAAAGCTTTGCTTCGAGCTTGGAGATATAGGCCTTTTCTTTCTCTTTTTCTTTCGAGAGCCGCTCGATGAGCTTTGAGATGTCGAGAAGCCCGCGCACCTGCACCTGGGCTGTAACTCCGTTGCCCGCAAGAGAAATGCTCCCGGAAGGTGGCGGTGCTCCAATCGAAACAGAAGAAGCCCCTGCCAGAAGGCTTATGAGAGCTATATTTTCCGTGATAAATTTCGCGTGCAAAAAATTCGCGTCGAATACAAGATTGAGCGGAATGGCAGCTTCCGGCGGGATCTGGAACTCCGATCGGAGTGTGCGCACAAGCGTGACAATTTCCTTGAGTGCGACGAAGTGGGCTTCAGTCTCTGGCGCATCCCGTTCAGCTGTCCACTCTGGGTAGCGTGCAGAAATGAGCTTGCCGTTTGCGTTCGGCAGCATGCTGTAAATTTCTTCGGTCACAAAGGGAAGGAAGGGGTGCAGGAGCCTGAGCGATGCATCGAGCATATTGAGCAACACGGTGGTTGCGCGGTCCTTTTCGTGTTCGTCCGATGATTTTGTCGAAAGCTTGGACGCTTCAATGTACCAATCGCAGAAATCGTCCCAAAAATAGGAATAGGCTGTCTGGGCTGCATCGTTGAAGCGCCAGGATTCGAGCGCCTGACTTACATTTTTTGCAGCAAGATTGAGCCTGTGCAGAATCCATCGGTCAGTGTCGTTGTAGACTATCTCGCTCTCGGGCAGATAGGTGCGCCCTTCGAGATTCATGAGAATATAGCGCGAGGCATTCCAGATCTTGTTCGCGAATTTGCTGCCCATTTTGAAGCTGTCGCGATCGAGAAGGATGTCCTGGCCGCCAGCGCAGTTGTAGGCGAGCGTGAATTTGAGGGCGTCAGAGCCATATTCGTCCACGATTTCGAGTGGATCTATGCCGTTGCCAAGGCTCTTGGACATTTTGCGGCCCTGTTTGTCCCTGATAAGGCCGTGAATGTAGACTTCCTTGAAGGGGCTCTGGCCGGTGAATTCCATCCCTGCCATGATCATGCGCGCAACCCAGAAGAAAATAATGTCGTACGCGGTGACAAGGGCGCTTGTGGGGTAGAAATACCGCAAGTCTGCAGTGTCCTTTGGCCAGCCAAGCGTGCTGAACGGCCACAACCAGCTCGAAAACCACGTGTCCAGCACATCTTCATCTTGGTAGATATTGCTGGAGCCGCACTGGGTACACACAACCGGGTCTTCGCGGCTCACCATGGTCGCGCCGCAATCCTTACAATAAAACACGGGGATACGGTGACCCCACCACAGCTGGCGGGAAATGCACCAGTCGCGGATATTTTCAAGCCAGTGCTCATAGGTGTGCTCCCACTTTTTCGGGAAAAAGACGACATCGCCGTCCTGCCAGGCTTTGAGCGCCTTTTCGGCGAGGGGCTTCATGCGGACAAACCACTGGCGCGATAAATACGGCTCGATGGCAGTATGGCAGCGATAGCAATGCCCCACTGCATGCACGATTTTTTCTTCACTTTTAAGAAGTCCCTGCGATTCCAGGTCGGCGAGCACGGCCTTGCGCGCTTCCAGTACCTTCATGCCACGGTATTTTTCGGGAACCGCGCTGGATAGGGTGGCATCGGGGTTGAGAATGTTAGTGCTCCCAAGCTTGTGCCGCTGGCCGACAAGGAAGTCGTTCGGGTCGTGGGCAGGGGTTATCTTGACCAAGCCGGTGCCGAACTCTGGATCGACATAGCTGTCAGCGATAATCGGAATTATGCGGTCGGTGAGTGGCAGGCGCACCATTTTGCCGATAAGTGCGGTGTAGCGCTGGTCATTCGGATGCGCGGCAACGGCTGTATCGCCAAGGAGAGTCTCGGGGCGTGAAGTCGCAATTTCGATTCTTCCGGAGGGCCATTCGGGCGTCGGGCCATCGACCAGCTCGTACCAGATATGCCACAGCGAGCCCGGCTCATCCTCGTGCTCAACCTCATCGTCCGAGAGGGCAGTCCCGCACGAAGGGCACCAGTTCACAAGGTATTCACCGCGATAGACAAGATTGCGCTCGTACAGCGTGACAAATACTTCGCGCACCGCCTTCGAAAGGCCTTCGTCGAGCGTAAACCGCTCGCGGCTCCAGTCGACGCTCGCTCCAATGCGCTCAAGCTGATTATTGATGAATGCGCGATGTTCTTTCGCGACTTTCCAGGTCTCTTCGATAAAGGCTTCGCGGCCGATTTGGGTGCGCTCGCGGCCTTCCTTGCGCAGTTTGCGCTCAACGACATTCTGGGTCGCAATACCGGCATGATCGGTGCCCGGCAGCCAGAGCGTTGGAATGCCCTTCATCCGGCGGTAGCGGATCTGGATATCCTGGAGGCTGTTGTTGAGCGCATGTCCCATATGGAGTACGCCCGTTACGTTGGGTGGAGGAATGACAATGGTAAAGGGTCTTTTCCGCTTGTCTACTTTCGGCTGAAAATGGCCCTCGGTTTTCCACATTTCGTAGACACGCCGCTCAAATGTTTTTGGGTCATACGCCTTCGGGAGCTCCACCGATTTCATCTTTTCCTCCACATTCGCGTCTGCTGAATGCTGGCTGGCCAAATGGATACGGCCGCGCTGCACATTCTTCTTCAAAAGAAAAGTGCCACAAGAATATCGCAAAACCCTTGCTGCAGGAAAGGGGGAAAGATGATATATCCAGAGTTCAAGCGCTGTGCCTCTTTTCAATGGAGCTCATGTGCAGCATAATATATGACATGCGCGAAACAGAACCTTGGAAATTTCTCGATGCATATCGAGGACGTGTTTTTACTGGCAAATGGCCGACGCTCCCTCAGCTTTTCGACATTGTGACGGAGCGCTTCCCCGACAGGCCATGTTTTACAGTCTATAGCCCTGAGCGTGTCAGTCTCACGTATAAAGAAGCACAGGCTGTCACTGTAAAAGTCGCTGCATACCTCCATTCTATTGGTATTGCAAAGGGCAGCCATGTCGCAGTCACAGGGAAAAATGCACCAGAATGGGCGGTGGCATACCTCGCAGTTCTGTATGCAGGGGCGGTGGTTGTTCCCATCGATTACCAATTGCCGACACGAGAGATTCTGGCACTGATAAAAGCCGGCGATGTGTCTGCAGCCTTCATAGACGAAGAAAAATTCGAAGAGATGCAGAAAGAATTGAGCACGATGCCTTGTTTCAGCCTCGCGAAAGGCACAAGGAACTACATCTATGATCTAGCCCCGCCTAGTGGCACCAAGTTCGAGCCACCTGTCGTTCCTGGGCAGAGCCTTGCAGCCATTCTCTTCACGTCAGGTACTACAGGCATACCAAAAGGCGTCATGCTCAGCCACGAGAATTTTGTGTCCGACTGCTTCCTCGCGCAATCGAATCTCAATATTTCAGAAACCGATGTTTTCTATGCACTCTTGCCAATTCACCATTCCTACACCATGCTTGCGGTGTTTATCGAGTCGCTTTCTGTCGGCGCCGAGACCGTGTTTGGCAAGAAAATGGTGGTCAAGCAAATTCTTTCGGATCTCAAGCAAGCTAAAGTGACAATGTTCCTCGGCGTGCCGATGCTTTTCAACAAGTTGCTGTCGGGAATAATGAAAGGCATAAAAGAAAAAGGCGCGGTGGCGTATGCGCTGATCCGGACACTCATGGCCATTTCGGGATTCATCAAGAAAGCATTCGGAGTCAATCCAGGCAAGAAGATTTTCCATTCAGTGCTTGAGAAGGCGAGCCTGTCGTCCATTCGCATCTGCATTTCAGGCGGCGGTCCGCTCGATCCTCAAGTGTTCCGCCAGTATAACCAGCTAGGTATCGACTTTGTGCAGGGTTACGGCCTCACCGAAACCTCGCCGATCCTCACGCTCAACCCCGTGGAGCACTACAAAGAAACCTCTGTAGGCAAGGTCATCCCTGGCGCCGAAATTCGCATCGACAATCCGAACGAAGAAGGTATCGGCGAAATTGTAGTCCGCGGCCCCATGGTCATGCAGGGCTACTACAAAATGCCCGAAGAAACAGCCGAAGTGCTCTCGGAAGACGGCTGGCTC
Source organism: Rectinema subterraneum (assembly GCA_009768935.1). GTDB lineage: Bacteria > Spirochaetota > Spirochaetia > Treponematales > Rectinemataceae > Rectinema > Rectinema subterraneum. The sequence continues at coordinate 30,156 of WESA01000014.1, read as the reverse complement.
AGAACGGGCGATCTCGGAAAGCTCGATGACGAAAATTATCTCTATCTCGCAGGCAGGATCAAGAACCTTATAGTCACCGAAGGCGGCAAGAATGTATATCCCGAAGAGATAGAGAATGAATTCCAGCTGTACGACGAAATCGAACAGATTCTTGTGCGTGGATACATTCCCGAAGGCAAGTCTGTCGCAGAAGAGATCGAAGCGCTTGTCTATCCGAACCAGGATTGGGCTGCCCAAAATAAGCTCACATCAGAGCAAATTGAAGCACAAATCCAGGAAATCATCGCGGAAGTCAATCAGCGTCTGCGGCCGTATCAGAAGATTACGCGAATACAACTGCTCAATGAGCCGCTCGAAATGACAACGACCAAAAAGCTGAAGCGGCAGACCTCGGGTAGTGCTTCCAACCTTGTGCCAGAGTTGAAGTAAGCATTCACATTCTCGCGTCTACCTCTATGAGAAGACTCACCACTCTCTATGGAGGTAGATGCCGATGCAATCCTTCCCTTTCTGTCCGAATCCTCACTGTGTCTGGCACAGTAACGCACCAGATTTCGCTTGGGCGAAGCCCAAGGGCTTCTATACCACCAAGGCATTTGGCCGCGTCCAACGCTACCAGTGTGCCGCCTGCCACAGGACCTTCTCTTCCCAAACCTTCTCGTTAGCCTACTATGTGAAGCGGCCAGTAGCCTTACCCGACATCGTCGCCCGCCTGGGAAGCGGCGAAAGCCTCAGAGCCATGAGCCGCAACCTCGCAGTCTCCCTCAACCTCCTGTCCAATCGCATCGATCGGCTTACCCGCCAGGCAATCGCCCTGCACAGCATCTGCCTTGCATCCCGAGCGGGGTATGACGATATCTGTATCGATGGCTTTGTCTCCTTCGATACTTCCCAGTATTTCCCGAGCGAAATCCCCATCGCCATCACTGCCCATTCCCAGTTCATCCTCGACTTCAGCCATGCCAGCCGCCGCAGGTCGGGCACCATGACGGCTGCCCAGAAGGCAAAGGCGCGGGAGCTCTACCGTCGTATCCCCTTAGAGCGCGGCGCACTCGCCCGCTCCTTCCGCGAAACCCTCGTACACGCCCTGCAGCTGCAGCCACCGGCTCCCTACCGGCCCTTTGTCCTCATCACCGATGAAAAGCCCGACTATCAGCGCGTGTTCCATAGGCTTGCAGCCTTCCGCACGCAGACTGAACAAACCCGCCTCGTCCACTGGACGAGCAGCTCGAAGCTGCCCCGCACCCTCAGCAATCCCCTTTTTTCTTCCAACTACATCGACCGGGAGCTGCGCAAAGACCTCGCGCACCACCACCGGGAAACAGTCTGTTTCAACCGCAATGTCGCAAACGGCATGATGCGCCTCAGCTTGTACCTCCTTGGCCACAACTACCTCAAGCCCTTTCGTATTCGCGCACATAAAGGAGCGCATCCTCGTACGCATGCTGAGGCAGCGGGGATTCCGGTGCAGCTTGTGCAGCACTTTGTGCAGGCGCTCACTGGTGGGATACGGGCATTCTTGAGCCGCTGCACGCTCTCCGAGACGATGCGACGGACCTGGGAGAAGCGCTGGAAGACGCCAGGGAAAACAAAGGCTGAGTACATTCCGAAGTATGCGCTTGCATAAAATGGTTTCGGGAGTGAAGAAAGAAGGATGCGCTGGTCTCGCGCATCTGAAAAGGAGAGGGTAGAAGATAGAGGTGCTGGCTTGGTAGTGCGCGCTGTTCGCTTGGCACAAGGTTGGAAGCACTACTTGTTTATTTCGAGGCTGGCGCCTTTTGCGCTGATACCATTGTCAGGTCCTTTCCAAATATCGCAAAAACGATGATGCCTGCAACCCCGAACCCTGCAGCAACAAGAAAATTGACTGCCGGGGCGATATTCCAGAGCGCAGCGCTCGAAAGTGCCGCAATTGATACAATGACATCCCGGATAAGATAGTAAAGGCCGAAGGTGCGCGCCTTTGCTGCCTCCGGCGCAAGGTCCATAATGAGGGCTTTTCTCGTCGGCTCGCCGAATTCCTTGAGTCCACGAATGATAAACGCAACCACAAACATCGGAAATGAATGTGAGAACAAAAGCACAACCGGAAATGCGGTAAAAAACCCGAAGGTGATGAGCACGAAGCGCTTTTTGCCGTATTTATCGGAGAGATTCGCCACAGGAATATACACCAGCATGGCAGTCACCATCTCGATGGTGGTGAGCACGCCAAACTGCAGTGCGGTCAGGCCGTTGCTATTCACCGCCCACACAACGACAAACGCATACGGAATCTGCTCGGCAAAGCGGATGAGAATATCGCTCGCCAGAAGACTGCGCAGCGCGGGATTGAACATGTCCTTGAAAGGAATCTTCTGGCTGCCCCGGTCTTTCCCCTCGCCGGCATCGTTATCCATGTAGCGCTGGATGAGAAAGAGCGAGAAGCCTGCCATAATGAATGCTGCGCCAAACGCAACGAGCACGCCATTTTTGGTGCCGTACGCGCCAATCAAAAGACCGCCGATAATAGGACCGAGCGCCATGGGTATGCGACGGAAAAACGAATGGATAGAAACCCCGAGCGCACGGCGCTCCTTGGGCACCGCCTTGCTGACAAGGCTCATCACTGCAGGTAGGGAAACAGCTGTCCATGAGATAAAAAATACCGCCCCGACCAGGACAGCCTGCCAGCTGCGAAACAGAATGACAATGAGGTAGCCGCCCATCGCGAGCGCGGTAAAAAGAAAAAGCGATCGCTTGAAACCGATTTTATCCGCCGCATAGCCGCCCGGCAGCGAATAGAGGGCACTTAATAGGTTATCCATGGCGTTGAGCCCGCCGACTACCCATGTCGAACCGCCAATGGCCAGAATGTACAGCGGCAAGAACCGCTCGGCCATTTTCTCGCCGAGCCCGACCAGAATGACCATGACAACCATGGCAACCATTGTTTTGTTGCGTTTCAAAAAATCACCAATGTTCATCGCCTGCGCTCCATTCAGCAGAGCCTAGCGCTCATAAGAAAAATATTCAAGCCAAAACAAAAGGGGAAACTTGCTCTTTTTTTCAGCACGCTTGAGCTGTTGGTAACGTCAGAACCGCTTCCTTAGCTTTGGCACAAGCTTGGAAGCACTACTATCGGCTCAGCACGCTCACGCTATTGGTGACCCCGGAACCACCGACATTGAAAGTCACCCCTACTGTCGGGCGCTTTTTCGTGAGGATCGCCCCGATTGGCTCTCCGATGAGCTGTTTGTAGACGAGCGCATGCATCGAAACACCGGTAGCGCCCACAGGATGGCCTTTTGCCTTGAGCCCGCCTGAAAGATTTACTGCACACTGGTCATCATCGCGGGTAAATCGGCCTGCCATATAGTCATAGCCTGCTTGTCCGTCTTTCGAGAGGCCGAGCGCTTCGGTAATCAAAAGCTGAGTAATGGTAAAGCAGTCGTGCACTTCTGCAAGGTCTACATCGCGCGCGGTAATCCCTGCTTCTGCAAATGCCTGTCGCACCGCTTCCTTGCCTGCCATAAGCTGGTACAAGTTTGGACGCACTGAAATGGGGATGCGCTCGTTGACATGGCCAAAACCTGCCAGCTTGACCGCCCTGTCCGATTTTGCGAGCGAGGTATCATCGCGGACAAGAACAATCGCCGCGGCTCCATCCGTGATGAGTGAGCAATCATGAAGGCGCAGAGGCTCGGCAATCATCGGGTTCTTTTCGGGCGGCAAATCGAGAATAGCCTGGGCAGTTGTAAGGCCGAGTCGATCCGCCGGCCCACCCTTGCCGAAATGCGCGAGCGGATTGTCGATTCCATTTTTGTAGCACAGCGCTGCGACCGTAGCGAGCATTTTCGAGAATGTGGCAGGATCGAGGCTGTAATGAGCGGCATATCCTTTGGCATATTCAGCAAAAAGCCCGGGAAAGGTATAGCCTTTCGCTCCTTCCTCTGCCCAGTACGATGCCGCAGCAAGCGCTTTTGTTGTGCCTTTGGTATCGAGAAGGCTCATTTTTTCGACGCCAAGCACAAGCGCAATATTGGCCCGCCCCGCCTCGAGCGCATAGAGCGCGTTATAGATGGCCGCCGAGCCCGACGCGCATGCATCCTCGCAGCGGTACATGGGTTTGAACCGCAGCGCATCCGGAGCGATTTCCGTCGCAAAGGCCGCGAGATGTTCCTGATTGGCAAAAAGCCCCGGCGCAAACGAGCCCACCCAAACACCATCGATATCTTTCGCCTCGATGGCTGCATCCGCGATGGCTCCGCGGCCTGCCTCGAGCATAAGGTCATAGATGCTCTTGAGATCGGTGACTTCGCCCGTTTCCTTGTTCTTTTTGACAAAGGAACCAAATTGCGTGTTGTACGCGCCGACAATACTGACTTTGGACATGAAAACCTCCCTTTTGCTCTCTATATTGACGAATTTTGCCTTGCTTCAACGATGAACGTACGGCGGCCCGGGTATTCGCATGCATGGCTGCCCTCGCAAATGCTTGTTCGCCCACTTATTAGCGCTTATCGCGCAGTCACATGTTCCCCCACAAAGTCACCCAATAGGCGCACAAAAGTATCCGGCTGCTCGACGATCACCGAGTGCCCTACCCCTTCCAGCGTCACAAGGCGCGCCCCCGGATATGCTTTTGCTGTTGTTTCCGCCATATCGGCGGTGATGATCGGGTCGAGCGCACCGCGGATTACCAGAACCGGCCCCTTATATTCTGCGCACCGGGCGGTGATATCGAAGTGCGACAGCGCCTCCGCATTGCCGATCCACGCAGGCTGAGCCATCTTTTGTGCATCATCGACAATGGCTTTGAACAATTCGTCATTCTTGAGCGTCGGCACGACGGCTCTCAACGCTTGCTCAAGTACGGCCCGGTTTGTGCGCATGAGCTCGATGGCAGGATGTCTGTCCTTCGGTGTAATAAGGCCGTTCGGCGCGCCAGAATCGACAAGTACCATGGCTTTCACCAGATCCGGCCGCTCCAGCGCAAGTGCCTGCACTACGCACCCACCGAGCGAATGGCCGACCACTACCGCCCCTTTCAACCCTTTTGCATCCATAAAGCCGGCAACATACGCTGCATACCGCTGAATGCTTATGTCGCCTTCCAGTGGCGAGGATTGCCCGAAATTCGGCATATCGAACGCAACCACATGACAGCCCGGCACATTCATTACGAGCGAAAACCAGATCGATGAGCCGGTATTTCCGTGCACATAGACCACTGGCACCCCCACCCAGGGATCAGCCCCTGCCCCGCTCGGAGCTCCGGCCATAGCTGCCGCCCCCGCCATGCTCACCGCTCCCGCTGTGGTCGCTACCCCCGCCTCTACAAAGAACATAGCAATCGCATTAACCACTACGAAACCGCTTGCCATATCTCCTCCGCAACAACTGCAGGCTGCTCGATGACCACCGCATGGCCTGCATCTGGAATGACGTGCAGCATCGCGCCCGGAATATTCCGTGCGATGATTTCCGAAAACCCTTTATGCTTGAGAATATCCTTTTCACCGACGAGCACTGTGGTCGGGCAGGCAATTGCGCCTAGCCTCGGCGTTATGTCGATATCGAGAAATGCTTTACAGAGCTCGACAAATGCCTTGAACCACTCGGGTGGCAATTTTGCTACCGCTTCCTCGCGCGCAGCGAGTATCGCTTTCTGGGCCGCAATATACCCGGATGAATATGTCCACGGCAGCATAGTCTTGTAAAATAGACGCGCATCGGTTCTGGCCGTTTCCATCCACGAAACGACCGCGGCATCAAGCACCGGATCGAGCTCGCTCACCCCATCGATCACAACAAGGGACGCACATCGCTCAGGATACCGGATGGCAAATTCCATGGCCACTTCAGAGCCGTACGAAGTCCCCACAATATGCCCGCGCTCGATATGCAAAGCGTCCATCAACGCCGCAAGATCATCCGCATGCATGACAAGCGAATATGGACCCGCGGGTTTTTCGCTGAGCGTCTGGCCGCGAAAATCATGACACAGACAGCGCGTTCCTTCAGGAAGCGCGGCAATGAGCGGCTTCCAATGAGAAATTGACATGGCAATACCATTCAAGAGCACAAGCGGCGCATCCGCAGAGCCCACGCCGCGCGTCCCGCTCAGCTCGTACGCCAGCTTTATGCCATTCACCGCGACAAAACCGCTAGCCATATTTAACCTCCGGGGTCTGACCCACAAATTTAAATATTCAGCTTACAGCCCCAGATAGGATTTTACGACGTGGGGGTTCGTTTTCAAGCCTTCGGCGCTGTCCTCGAGCACAATGCGCCCGTTTTCGAGCACATAGCCGCGGTCTATGGCCTTGAGGCTTTCGCGCACATTCTGTTCGGTGACAAGAATCGAGATCGAACTTTTCAGGCTCTTCAGCACCTCGAACACTTCCGCAACAATCGAAGGCTGCAGGCCGAGCGAAGGCTCATCGAGAATTAGAAGCCGTGGTTTGGACATAAGCGCCCGCCCGATTGCGAGCATCCTCTGCTGTCCTCCCGACATTGTGCCGGCATATTGCGTGCGCCTTTCTTTCAGAATAGGGAAAAGCTCAAAAACCTTTTCGAGCTGATTCGGAATATCGTCTTTTGCATGGGGAATATATGCCGCGCCCAGCATGAGGTTGTCCTCGACCGACATTCCGGGGAACAGTTCCCTTTCCTGCGGCACCAGCGCGACCCCCATCCGGGCTATGGTGAAAGTCTCAGCGCCTCCGATCCTCACCCCCTCCAGCTCGATGCTGCCCTTCCACGGCTTTATCATTCCCATGACTGCGCTGATCAGCGTCGTCTTACCCGCTCCATTCGGGCCGAACAAGCCGACAGATTCGGCACCGACCTCGAAGTTGATGCCTTCGAGCACTTTCATCCGGCCATAGCCGCATTCCAGACCTTGTATTTTCAGCATCAGGCGGCTCCTCCCCCCAGATACGCTTCAATGACTCGCGGGTTTCTGGATACTTCCTCGTACTTGCCTTCGGCGATCAGCTCCCCTGCTTCAAGCACGATAACGCGATGCGTCAGCTCGCGAATAACGCCCATGACATGCTCTACCACGCCGACCGCGAGGTTCTTCTCTCGGGCGATCTTCTGCACCATCGCGATGAGTTCTTTCGTTTCGTCGGAATTGAGCCCTGCCATCACTTCATCAAGGAAGAGTACTTCAGGCTCATTGGCCAGGGCCCGGGCGATTTCCATCTTCTTTACCTCAAGAATCGTCAGGCGGCTCGTATCCCTTTCGAGGTCGGTCAGCCCGAGTTCGTGACAGAGGTTCTCCGCTCTGCGTCGGCCTTCCTTCAGGCTGTGTCCTCTCGCAAAAATCGATCCGACCATCACATTTTCAATCAATGTAAGGTTTTCCAGCGGATGAATGAGCTGATAGGTGCGGGCGATGCCGATCCGAGCCCGCTCGTGAGCCGGCATCCAGGTGATATCCTGACCTTTATATTCAATCCTGCCCTCGCTCGGCATGATAATGCCTGATATGAGGTTGATGAAGGTTGTTTTCCCTGCACCGTTCGGGCCGATAATGCCGAGGATTTCGCCCTCCTCCATGGAGAAGGATACATTGTTAACCGCCACAAGGCCCATGAAGCGCTTGGTGAGGTTTGTGGTTCTGAGCTTTATCATGCGCTCCTCCCCTCTGCGCGTTTCGCTGCCGGCTTAAGGAGATTCTTGAGTCCCTGCGGCATGAAAAGAATGACAATAATGATCATGATGCCATAGACGACGAGGTGGCCGTAGGGAATTTTCAGCTTGAGCCACTCCGCGACCAGGCCGAGAAGAATAGCGCCGAAAATCGGCCCTCTCGTGCTGTACACTCCACCCAGGAGCGCCATCGCGAGCGGCAGAAGCGTGAAATCAGCGCTGAAAACCACATCGGGCGCCGCAAACCCGTACGACATGACGAAAATGCCGCCGAGCATTCCCTGGATGGCAGATGTCACGACAAACGCAAGCAGCAGCCAGCGGAAAATATCCACGCCCGATGATTTCGCGGATATCTCATTATTCCTGATCGCCGTGAGCGCGAAGTGAATGCGGCTTTTTTCGAACCAGTACGAAGCAGCGATAGCTACCAAAAGGCCGGCCAGTACCAGCCAGTACAGCTTGCTGGCATTCCCTCCGAACATGACCCCCTGTTGCATGACAACGCCTTCAGGCCCTCCGGTGAAATCATGCAGGTTGTGCACAATGATCCGGAAGATTTCTCCCAGAGCCAGCGTGACGATGGAAAAATACATCGCCCTCAGCCTCAGAATGACAAATCCGATCAGGAAGGCAACCAGGGCTGCAAAAACCGCAGCGAAAGGAATCGAAAGCCAAGTAGGCATGCCTGCCCGCACGACGCCGAGGATCGCTGCATATGCGCCTATACCGAACAGTCCGGCAATGCCGAAGGATATCTGCCCCGACCGCAGCAGCATGTCCCAGCTGATGGCGAGCGCCATGTACAGCATGATATTGCGGGCGACCTGTAGCGGGTAATCGCCAGCAAACGCGGGAAGCGCCACCGCGGCCACCGCGATGAGTATAAGAAGAATGCGCACCAGTGTCCGGTTCATGATTTTTTCCCTTTCAGAGAGCGCGACAGGATGACCGCGATGATCAGCACGAAATACACAATCTCCGCCCAATCCCTCGTGCCGCGGAACGAACGCAGGAAATTCTCCGCAAGTCCGAGCAGGACACTCGCGCCGAGAATTCCGGGGATATTCCCGATGCCCGCCATCGCGACAAGGCTGAAACTTTTCATGGTGAAGGGGGAACCAACGCCCGGGAAAATAGCGGACTTGGTCAGGAACAGCGCGCCCATGGCACCGACCAGTCCAATGGCCAGCGCAAACACAAGCCCGTATGTCCGATAGACATCAATGCCGACGATGGCTGCACCCTTCGGGTTCTGACCGACCGCCAGAGCCGCCTTGCCGGTCCTTGTTTTCGTGAGGAACATCTGCAGACCGACGGCATAGATCACCGCCACTGCGACAAACACAAAGGACCATACGCCAAAGGAAAGATCGCCGATATCTAGCGACATCGATGAGTATTCGAGAGACAGCTTGTATGTCTGGGAAGTAAATATGAGATTGATAATCTGGCTGAAAGCGATGGCCAGACCGAAAGTGAGAATGAGCTGGTTCAGCTCAGGGGCTTTGAGCGCTCTCCTTATGGTGAGCTGGAACACCACCCACCCGAAAAGCGCAGTGACAAGCGCCGCCGGGATGAGCGCAATGAGCGGGTCCACCCCCAATGCCCTGCACACGGTATACGTCGCATAGGAGGCCAGCATCATGAATTCGCCATGCGAAAGGTTGACGATATGCACGATGCCGAGAACGAGCCCCATCGGGATCGCCACCGCCGCATAGAGCCCTGCCGCCTGCAGGCCGTAGATCAGCACGGTGGGCTTCCACAGTATCAGCACAACCGCAGTTGCGATGCTGATCGCGAAAATGATCGCTTTACGCTGTTTGATTGCCATCTTGACTGCCTGTATGTTCAGATTATGCCGCCGCAGGGAGGGGCCCATGGCACCTGCCTGCGGCGGTCTTCCGGTTCACCTGATGATGCTTACTTCCATGCCGGGAACGGATACACCGGTTCCGCGGTCGCGGTTTCAAACGGCCAGATGACTTCCTGGATGCCATTCTGCCACTGGAGTATCTTCTGCCGTGTAATGCCCTGATGCTTGATAATGTTGGACGGCTTGAAGGTGATTACTTCCCCGAGCGGAGAGACATACTTGGTCTGCTCAAGCGCCTTGACAAGCGGGCCGGTCTCCGTGGTTCCAGCAGCCTTGATGCCTTCAGCGACGATATAGACGGCTGAATAGGCGAGCGGCGCAAAATAAGTGGCGGGCTCTTCCCTGTATTTGGCTATATAGTTCTTGTAGAACTTCGCGCTCACTGGATTGATGTCGTTGATCGCCGGGGACCACATGCCGTACAGCATGACATTGCGGGCGAGCTTGGAAGAACCGAAGCCGATGGGCCATCCGGGAGGTGCTCCGAGGTAGATGCCCGGGCTGAATTTCATTGCCTTCGCCTGTTCGAGCATGGGGAGGGCGTCCGCATCATAGCCGGCCCAAATGAAGAGGTCGGGCTTGAATGCTTTTGCCGCTTCGAGCACCGCGGTGTAGTCGCCGCCGCCGAGGAGCGCGCTCTTGAATGAGGCGCCGTCGATGGTGTACCGCTTGTCGCTGCCGAAGAGTACTTTCGTCGCATCCCATGAGGACTTGCCGAAGGCACCTTCCTCATACGCGAGGAAGATCTTCTTTATCTGAATCTGCGGATATTTTTTCTGGATTGCGTCCCAGCCTTCCGCATAGGAAGCGCCCTGGTTGTAGTCCCATGGATGCAGGTGGAAATAGAAATCGGACTCCGGGCTCGGGCCGAGCGCTTTCTCCACGGTCGCACTGCCTGCAGCGCCGGTCGACATGACGACTTTGCCATATTTCTTGAATGCAGGGATTTTGCCGAGCTCGGCACCGGATGCCATACCGCCCACAAAGACATCGACCTTGTCCACTGTGGCCAGCTTCTCGACAGCAGCGGCGGCCTTATCAGCTTTGCCTTCGTCATCGACGACAATGAGCTCGAGCTTTTTGCCGAGGACTCCGCCTGCGGCATTGATCTCATCGACCGCCAGCTGCGCAGCTGCACTGCCCTGCTTGCCAGTTATATCGGCGAGCGTCCAGATCCCGCCCAGTTTGATGGTTCCCTCCAGCTTGGTGGTTCCCTGCGCGAATGCGCTGCCCGCAAATAATACGAGCACCGCAAGTACCAGCATCATTCTTTTCATGAATGCCTCCTGTCCGCCGCACTTTTCTGCTGCGGCCTGTCTTATTTTATCCAGCCAGAACCAGTCTGGCTGGCAGTTCCCTTATAAGATTCCATCGCTTGCCCCGGCGAGTTTCTCGCAGCCGCCGCTGGGGCACAGCCGCCAAGACATGCGCCGTCGGCGGGTCTAGGCATGGTCAGCGGCCACAGGCCCCCACACCACCACCGTGCTCGCCCACACAAAGCCGAGCCCCGCTCCCACCATCACAATGCGGCTGCCATCGCGGATCTTCCTCGTCTCCAACCCCAGCTTTATCGACAACAGCTGATCGTTCTGGCCAAGATGGCCATAGTCCTCCAGATAGGTCGATTGATTCTCCCGCAGTCCAAGCTCCTGGAGCACCGCCAAGTGTGCACTGCGCTTGAAGTGCAGGATCGCAAGATAATCGATGTCACGCTCGCTCAAGCCGCTCCTTTTCAGCGATTCGCGGATAACCGCATAAAAATTCGGCATAGTGACTTCGCCAAGTTTCTGCTTGAAGACCTGCTCATCAGGCACTATGAAGGATGCATGCTGAGCGTCTTCAGGCTTTGGAGGCCATGCTTTGGAGCCAAGCACAGGCACCACGCACATCTCCGAAAGCGAGCCATCGCCTTTGAACGCTGATGCGAGTACCACATTCCGCCCGAGATTTTTTCTGAGAACGCAGGCGGAGCCAGCCGAGCCGATATCCATCATGAATCGAGTCGGCGGATAGGAAAGATCGATGAGGTCATTATTGCGATAGCCGGAAACAAGCAGCACTGTGTTCAAATCATCGCGAGCCAACATGAGCGATTTTGCTACATCGATGGCAGCCATCATCGAACCGCACATGGCTTCCATATCGAAACTCCAGGCCCGGATTGCTCCTAGTCTGTTCGCGACATTGAGGCCTGCAAGCCAGCACGGATAATCTTTGTGCTGGGCGCCACACCAGATGACAAGATCTACATCCTCTGCTGGAATCGCAGCATCTTCGAGCGCTGCTTGCGCGGCCATGAACCCCATGTAGCTAGTCGGCTCTTCCTGCCCTGCAATCGGTTTTGTCTTTATGCCGAACTTGAGGGCGATGACATCCTCGGGCACGCTTGTTGCCTTCGCAAGATCCGAGGCTGTCATTTGATGTTCCGGTATATAGAGGCCTATGCCCGCAATGCCAACATGCATGCTTCACTCCATCAAGAAAATCGATGCTGTTACCCATCCGGGGCCAGACAGGATGCAGCATAGCTAGCAACAGCTGAATCAGCTCTCACACTATTGTTGAATGGAATTTGCAATCCGTCAAGAGGAAAAATGAAATTTTCTTGCGGCGCCTTGAAGACGCATCACAATAAAGCTTCATAAGTTTTTCTATTAAAAATACTTAAAAGCAAAAGCCTGATTTTCGCTAGGTCATGCAAATTTCGCTTGCACATTCGAAAAAGCAAGGCTATACTAGACTTATGTAAGCGGTGAATCATCTCTCACCCAATGAGGCTGAATATGGGCTCTGATACTCGCAAGGCGCTGATCGAAAGCGCAGCAAGTCTTTTCTCTGCAAGGTGGTACGGAATTGTTTCCGTCGCCGAGATATGCCGGTCCGCCAATCTTTCGAATGGAGCTTTCTACCGCCACTTTAAGAACAAAGAAGAAATTTTCTGCGCCATTCTGGATTATGTCGTCGGACAAATCGAATCAGCGCTTGCGCCGCTGGCTCAAATCGAGCCAAATGACAGGCTGCGCCAATTTGTGCGCATTATCTATGATTTTTCGCAGAATAATACGCCGCTCGTTCGCGTGTTCCGCGAAGGGCAATACCGGCTTTTCGAATATGAACGAAAGCTCAAGGACGTATACGAAAAAGCTTTTGCCGTAGTATTCGACCGGAAGCCTTCAACAGCTGAATACTTGTTCGCCCTAGGAGGCTTGCGCTTTGCGAGCATCCGCAGGGCATTCCATCAAATACCTGTTCAGCCTGAGGCCATTGTCTCGATTCTGCACAGCGGCATTCTGAAGGAACAGCCCATCAATGCCGACCGCGTCTTTTCCACTTCGATCACACCCCTGCCGATCGAGCTTCTGCCGGACAGCAGAGAACAGCTTCTCGCTGAAGGCCGCAAGCTTTTTGGAGAAAAGGGCTACTTCGAGACCAATATCCACGAAGTAGCATCGAACGCAGGCCTGGCTATCGGATCCTTTTATCGCTATTTCGAAAGCAAGGAAGCATTCTATAAAGAAATTATCCAGTCAGTAGGAAGAGATGTGCGGCATTTTATCACGCTGAATCTCGGTAACGGCCTCAATCGCCTCGAGCGAGAACTGCGCGGGCTGTGGCTCTTCATTCTTTTTCTCTCTATGGACCGCTATTGCTACAATATCGTCCGCGAGGCCGAATTCGTGTTGCCTGAGGAAGTGCGCTCATACTACGACGCATTCCATCGCGGATATCTCAAGAGAGAAGACTCCACGATTACATGCGATACGACGACATGCATCGAATTCATGCTGGGGGTCGCCCACTATCTCGGCATCGAGGTCATATTCGACAAGTCACCCGACAACGCCCGCCAGGTCATCGAAGAAATAGGATATCTCTATACACATGGGCTGAGCGGGGATGAGCGCTTGCACAATGCACGCAATTAACACGGAGGAACATATGGCCAAAGCAGCAATCATCGGCACAGGCTTGTATGCGCCTGGCCAGCCGATCGATAACGAAACACTGAAAAAACTGACGGGTGTCGAATTCGACTCACAGCGGCATGAAGAAAAATTGGGCATAAAAAGCAGGCACATTGCGCGTCTTTCCGGGCTCAAGGAGACAACAGCTGATTTTGCCGAACATGCTGCTCGCGATGCGCTCCAGGCAGCCAAAGTCGATCCGAAGGACGTGGGGCTTTTCATTGTCGCCACTGATACGCCCGAATACATTTCGCCCGCAACATCCATTCTCTTGCAGGGGAGGCTGCAGGGTGGAGAAACAGGCGCTAAATCATTCGATGTCGGTGCTTCCTGCGCAAGTTTTATCGAGGCACTCGATGCGGCTGCCCGTCATCTTATAACTGACTCGAGCATGCGCTATGCCCTTGTTGTCGGCGTGTACAACATGCCTGCATATATCCGCGACGGAGATGCCTTTGGATGGTCGATTTTTGCCGATGGAGCCGGTGCGGTTGTGCTCGAGCGCCAGGAGCAGGGCCAGTCGGGATACATCGATGGCGCCTTCGTGACCGATGGCACGCAGTGGAACTTTGTCGGCGTCTATGCGGGCGGAACAAAATTGCCCGTTACGCGCGAGAGGCTTGATTCAGGCGAGTATGGCCTTCAGCTTTTGCAGAAGCTTCCGGGCGACCGAAATGTGAAGCTGTGGCCGCCGCTCGTGCAGCGCCTGCTTGAAAAGGCAAAGATCCCTCAGACAGCGGTGAGCCACTATCTGTTCACTCAAATCAACAAGTCTGTCATTGAGCAGGTTATGGCGGTTCTAGGCGAGCCACTGCACAAGACTACAATGGTTATGGACAGGTACGGCTATACCGGCTCGGGGTGCATTCCCATGGCACTGCATGAAGCGGTAATGGCAGGGCGAATAAAGAAAGGCGACCTCGTCGTCATGGTCGCGTCGGGGGCTGGCCTCGCGGTTGGCGCCTCGCTATTGAAATTCTAGGATGCTGAAATTCCAGAAAGGGAGGAAGTATGAATCTTCAGGATGAATATCGCACGAAGCTCATTTCCATTCCGGAAGCGGTTTCGAAAATCAAGAGCGACGACAATGTCGTCGTGGCAATGTGCGCATCGGAACCACAAGGCTGCATGGGCCAATTCCATACCGTTGCGGACCGCGTCGAGAATGTGCGCGTCTTTTCGTGCCTTACACTCCAACCGTACGACTTCTACATGAAGCCCGAAATGAAGGGACACTTCGAGCTTGCAAGCTGGTTCCATGCCCCAGGTTCGCGCGCAGCGCTGAAAAACAATACAGGAACAGTCACCTATGTGCCGAACATGCTGCACCGCAGCGCGACCGACTTCATTTTCGCGCGCAAACCCCATATTTTTTATGGAACCTGCACCCCTCCCGACAAGCACGGCTATGTTTCTCTGTCGCTCGGCATTACATACGAAAAAGATATACTGGAAGCGGCAGATCTCGTTATTCTGGAAGTAAATCCGCTTTTGCCGCGCACATTTGGCGATACACATCTGCATATCTCGGAAGTCGATTTCTTTGTCGAGCATGAACAGATTGTTCCCGAACTCCCCTCGCCGCAGCCCAGCGAAACTGATCTCACCATCGGAAGATATATCGGAGAGCTCGTCGAAGACGGTTCTACCATTCAGCTCGGCATCGGCGGCATTCCAAATGCCGCTGCCCTCGCCCTCCGCGACAAGAAGGACCTTGGCGTTCACACCGAAATGATTGTCGATTCGATGATGGAACTGTACGAAATGGGCGTCATAACCAACCGCAAAAAATCCTTCCATAAGGGAAAGCTTGTCGCCACCTTCGCAATGGGTTCGCGCAAGCTCTATGACTGGCTCGACGACAATGTAGCGGTGGAATTCATGCGCGGGCGCTGGGTGAATAACCCTGCTGTTGTTTCACAGAATTCGAAAATGGTCTCCATCAATACCTGCCTTATGGTCGATCTTACCGGTCAGGTAGCAAGCGAAAGCCTTGGACCAGTGCAGTACTCAGGCACAGGCGGTCAGTCCGACACTGCCGAAGGCGCAGTCGAGGGCATTGACGGCAAAGGCAAGAGCATCATCGCCTGTTACAGCACAGCAAAAGGCGGCAAGGTTTCTACAATTGTACCCGTGTTGCCTGAAGGCACGGCGGTAACACTGCATCGCAGTCTTGTCGACAATGTAGTCACTGAATTCGGCATTGCCCGCCTGCGCGGCAAAACTGTCCGCGAGCGAGCACGTGAGCTCATTGCGGTGGCGCATCCGGATTTCAGGGCAGAACTCACGGAGAAAGCAAAAGCGCTCGGCTATTTGTGATTACAAGTGGGCTCGGCAACAGAAGTCCGTCGATTGCGCAAACGCACAGCGCTGCTATCGCATCTGCCTCACGCTGATATCGCCAGAAACCGTTGTAATGCGGACAGGGGCAAGACCGCTGCCAAACACAATCGTGCCCCTGCCCGTTGCGTTTCCATTGTGCTCGATGTCGCCCGAAATTGTCGAAACTGCTACGCGCGCATCCCAAAGCTCGGGATAATATAGCAATACATCGCCCGATGCGCTCGAAACCTCGATCGCGTTGCACAGCTCATCTGCCTCGATCG
Source organism: Rectinema subterraneum (assembly GCA_009768935.1). Taxonomy (GTDB): domain Bacteria; phylum Spirochaetota; class Spirochaetia; order Treponematales; family Rectinemataceae; genus Rectinema; species Rectinema subterraneum. The sequence goes on along the minus strand of WESA01000014.1, from coordinate 14,065 downwards.
ATACGGAGCCCGACGCCGTTGTCACGGTGATATTTTCCTGGCATTGCGCGAGCGACACATCGCCCGAAGCAGTCCTCACTTCTATATCACCTGCACAAGCCGCAACATCCACATCACCGGAAGCAGTCTTGATTGAAAGAGAGCCGATCCGGTCCAGAACTTGCACATCGCCGGAAATCGTCGAGACTAAAAGGCTATCCACGGTAGAAGGTATGCGCAATTCTATGAGATCAGGTTCTGACTTGCCATGAGCTGTGCTGATTCCGAATGTTCCCCTTGTGCTGTCGTAGCGTAATTCAAGTCTTGGATGCTCTTCGCCCGGTGTCCGGACAGCAAGGGAAGTGTCAGCAACAAGTACCCTAATGTCAGAAGACCTGCAGCGCACAGAAACTTCATGCACCGAAGCAAGATCGGAATCTCCAAATTCATAGCTGCCATGCACGTCTTCGCTGGTTTGGCTTTCTTGGCTCTCCTTAAAAGTTCCGTCGCGATTTCGTCTGAAAATCCGGGCTATGTCGAATGCTTTTCTGATCGCTTCTTCAAGCTCGATATCGTCGATGGTAATGTGAACGTTTTTTTTAGCCTTTTGCCCGCTTTTTGGCTGCTCTGCATGGGGTGGCTCATACGGCCCAAGCCCTGCCGCTTCCCTCAGGCTATCGGCGAGCGATTCTGGCGGTTCAAGTCCTTCGATAATCTCTTCGGGGCTCTTTTCAGGATGCTCGCGCACAAGACCATCGATATGATCCTCGATTTCGAGGATGATATCAGCGCAGGAAGCTTCATCGAGCCCCCCGAGGCGCTGCGTCAGGATATCGATGTATTCCTTTCTTGTCATTCTGCATGCCCTCCGGTCATGATCGTGCGTCGCGCTGCGGCGCTTCTTTCATATTCTTCCCTCATTTGGCCAAGCAGGGCGCTTCCTGTGCTTGATATGACATAGTATTTTCGCGGATGGCCCACATCGGGAGTTTCCCACTGCGCTTCGATGCTCTCGTCCTTTGTCATGCGCATAAGAAGGGGGTACAGCGTGCCCTCAGTCACATCCACGCCCGCATTATTCAACTGTTCCATAATAGCCAGGCCATAGCTTCTGCCGCTTTTCGAGAGAAGTTCCAACACGCAGAGCTCGAGAAATCCTTTTCTGAATTGGCTTTTCCATTTTTCGTAGAGTTCCTCAGCTGCGCTCATGGCATTTTCCTTGTTGGCACCTTTCGAGCATACCACGCATTTCGAAATGGGACAGCACCCGCACTGGCTGGGCAGATATCAAAGCGGAGGCATCTTATCGAACGACATTTTCTTGTAGAATTCGAACGCCTCTTTTCCGGAATAGATATCTATCCGTCCCCTGCACCCGTACACATCGACAGAAGACCCTGTATCGATACTCCGATACGAAGCCGACTTGCTGTGTGTGTCTGCCTTTCGGCCAGAACCTACCTGCACATCGCTGCGCGCATGTGCAAGATCCAGGATTGATCGCATAAAGCGCCTCACATCCATCAGGATCGTTTCCATCGCATCTCTCCTTTGCAAGAATATCTTGTTATACATAATATAATTTATAGCATTTTATTTTGCAAGAGCAAAAACGCAAAAATTCTCAATTTTTGGAGCTCGGATTGACCCGCGCCGTGCTTTGCGGCCACAATTGAGCCATGTATTGCGATGCGCACATTCACCTGGTCGATCTCGACTCAAGGGAACCAGGTTTTGCGCGCCGGCCGCTTCCTTTTCCGTGGCGCGCAGCAGTGGTTTCCCACGACCCCGATGAATTCGCAGCCAGCGAAAAAATGCAGGCTCTCCTTTCTCCCACTATCGCCGGTTTCGGCGTTCACCCGCAAAACCCGGACATGCGCAATGCAGATTTTCTGGCAGCGCTTTGCAGGGAAAAGAAAATACGCTTTATAGGAGAGGCTGGTTTTGACTTTTTTGGCGATGGGCCCTTGCGCTCGAGAACACCTGAGGCAATGAAGCTGCAGACCGAAGCATTTGTGTTTCAGGCCAGGCTGGCCGCTTTTGAAGGGCTGCCCCTTGTCATTCATCTGAGAAAGGCTGCAGATGTGCTAATGGCTCATGGCAGAATACTGGCCGATATTCCATCGGTCATTTTCCATTGCTGGCCGGGGCGGCTCGAAGAAGCAAATATGCTTCTCAAAAAAGGCATCAACGCATATTTCTCATTCGGAACGCCTCTTCTGCGCGATTCGAGCCACGCGATTGAATCATTGATCGGGCTTCCTCTTTCTCGCATTCTGTCCGAAACCGATGCACCATGGCAGCCTCCTCATGGCTCGGCTTGGACGCGCCTCGAGGATATCGCAACAGTGGTGCGCAAAATGTCCATGGTGCTGAAAATAGAGCAATCTGCGCTCGAGTCGATACTCGAAGCCAATTTTGCATCTGCGTATCTTCTGAATGAATGAGGTAGAAAAATGAGCGCAATGGCGATGGAATCCCCTGCCCGATTTACAGACAGAACCCGCATCATAGTTGGCGAAAATGGCCTTGATGCGCTTGCAAAGGCCCGCGTCGCTGTCTATGGACTTGGCGGGGTCGGCGCGGCATGCGCGCTTGACCTTGTGCGCGCTGGTATCGGGTATCTGCATGTCATCGACTTCGATATCGTCGAAATATCGAATTTGAACCGCCTCGCAATCGGTTTTTCCCGCTTTGTCGGCATGCCGAAAACCGAAGCCTTTATGCAAGCAGCCAGAGAAATCAACACCGATATTGAAATTCTTGCCGAAAAAACATTCTTTACCAGCGAGACCGCCACCAAAGTAATTGCCCGCGAATGCGAAATCCATGCCGATTGCGTCGATTTGCTGAGCCCAAAAGTGAGTCTGCTTGCAGCCATGCGCACGCAAAATCTTGTGTTCATCTCGAGCATGGGAACTGCTGGCCGGCTCATGCCGGAGCGGCTGAAGATTGGCCTCATGTCGGAGGTCAAGGGCTGCCCTCTCGCGCGGGCAGTCAGACAGCGCCTTGCCAAACTACAAATCCCTCTCGATTTTCCCGTAGTGTGGTCGGATGAACCTGCGATAAAGCCCATGCCCAGAGAAGGCCAGCGAGGCATCCAGGGTTCAGCTCCCTTTGTGCCGCAGGCTGCCGGCCACTTCATGGCTTCATGGATCGTAAGAAAAATATTGGAGGATACCCATGTTTGAGCCGTTTGGACTCGAAAGATTCTTTGCCGAGCATGAATTCAACGCGCGCTACCTTTTGTGCACTTCAGATTGCGAGAGCATGCCCATTTCGACGCTCCTAGAACTGAGCGACAACCCCGGACACGCGCTCGAAAGCCTCACAAAGACCTGGCTCGGCTACACAGAGTCGCGCGGTTCTCCGATTTTGAGAGAAAAAATCGCCAAGCTCTACAAAGGGCTCGAAGCGAAATCGATTCTTGTGCATTCGGGCGCCGAAGAAGCCATCCTGAACCTCTACATGGCGACCATTCAACCCGGCGACACTGTCATCGTCAACTGGCCATGCTACCAGTCGTTGCATGAAATACCGAAAAGCCTCGGTGCGCACGTTATCAAATGGGAAATTCAGCGAAGCCCCGCGCGATGGTTTTTCGATCCGGTTGAACTCGAGCAGTTGATAGAGAGTGCTGAAGGTCCCGACCGCAGGCACGGCCCCGGCGCAAGTTTCGGCTTCGGATCCGGCCCAAGCCCCTCACTAAACGCAAGAACAAATTCAGGCAGCGCGCGGAAATTTAGCCCCGGCCCAAACCCCACTACACATGTCAAAATGGTCGTGCTCAATATGCCGCACAACCCGACCGGGGCACTGATGACGCAAGAAGAATTTTCTCGTGTTGTTGAGATTTGCGCAAAGCGCGGCATTACGCTTTTAGTCGACGAAGTGTACCGGCTGCTCGAACTCGACGGAAGAGAGCCTTTGCCTGCGGCCTGCGAAGTCTACGAAAATGCGATTTCCTTGTCGGTGCTTTCGAAAGCCTGGGGGCTGGCCGGGCTTCGTATCGGATGGCTTGCAACGCATCGCAGCGACATCCTCGATCGGGTCGCGGCGGTCAAAGATTATAACTCCATCTGCGCATCAGCACCCTCTGAGACGCTCGCCTGCATTGCGCTCGATAATTCGGAAAAGATTCTTGCGAGAAACAAGGCCATATGCCAGAGCAACCTCGCCCATTACCGGGCTTTTTTCGACCAGCATGTCGAGCTGTTTTCATGGATACCGCCGCAGGGGGGATCAGTTGCTTTTCCGCGCCTCTCGGCAACAGCTGAGAACGCCCCTTGGAACGAAGCAGACAAGCTTGCTCATGAACTGGTGAATGATACCGGAGCCCTTATTCTGCCAGGCTCGCTGTATGGCGAGGAATATGCCGCGCATTTCCGCATAGGTCTTGGGCGCGCAGCAATCCCCCAAGGGCTCGACGTTTTCAGCAAATGGCTTGAGAATCGCCGCAAGATTTAGCTGAAAATCGTCGTCTATCCCCTGCTCTACTCGCCGCTCCCAAACAAAAACACCCTCGGATTTTCCGAGCAGAATCGCAGCTTCATCTCCTCAGCAAGCCCGCTTTGAGAAAAAAGCTCGTAGTAATCTCTGTAGGAGCGCACTTTGAAAAGGTTCACCATAAAATCCGAGCCAAACAGAATGCGATGCGATAGTTTTTCAGCTTCGTTTTGACTGAGCGAATCGAGTAGATTGGCCAGCTCGCCATAAAACGAAGGCTCTCCCGCGGTAAAAGAAAAATCGGTGTACACATGAGGATATGCAAGCACCAGATCGACGATTTGCGCACGCCAGTCTTCTTGTGCCCTTCCACCGATCATTCGTATGTAGCGCTTCCCAAAATGCGCGAAATTGAGCACAAGGTTCGGGTATTTTTCGAGTGCCGGCTTGTAGCGCGCAGGCGCGGTAAACAAGAGCGATTCTTCCAGAGGGATAATGCGATACCCCTGATCATCGCAATGCGTTGTGATGGGAATGCCCTTGGATTCAGCAAAAGAATACAGAATTTCAACTTTCTCTCTTTCTGCCGGGTCGTCTGGCCACGGATCGAAGCCAAGAGGCGGATACAGCTTTATGCCCGCAAAAAGACCATAGCTTTCCGGCGTGCAGTCAGGTGCGTTCGCGGACATGGACATGAAGCGCCGTTCAAATTCAGATTCATCTTTTTTATAGCCGGCGAACCATTTCTCAAGATAGGCCAAAAGCCCTTCCGCTCGATAATTCTTCGTGTTCAACCCGAGAAAAGGATAGACGCGCAAGAATCCCTGCGGCCGATCAGCCCGATATCGCCTAATTGCATACATAATATCGACAATCTGTGCTTCGATTGGCTTTCGCGGAGGCCGCTTGTAGTATGTGTCCGGCGTGAGCGTCGAAGGAGTAGAAAAGTCCATAACAAGCGGCGTCAGCACCAGAGAATCAAACGAGAGTTCACCGATATGAAGCGAGCCTTCGCGCAAGGGGGCTGGCTCCTTGAACTTAGCATTTTTCGCATCTTCAAATTGCCCTGCAAGGTCGTCTTCCATAAGAAAGAGAATATCCGCGCAGTCGTTATCCATCACTGCGAGAAGATTGCGAACCTTCTCTCCTCCCCTTTTCAGCATCGACGACGCAAGGTACTCGAACGATGCGATTTGCGAGTAAATCACTTCGCGCGGCCTGTGCCGGAGCGACTCGATTATCGACACAAAGGCAGGATGAGAAAGATTCATGAGGTGGCAGTGTACATCATAGAAAGCAGCATTCTTCATGATCGACGCTCCTGTATCTCTCGTTTTCCAGCCGAATTAGCGACCGCAATCCCTATTACAATAAGAAGCGCGCTCAAGCCCTGATTCCAGCTGAACGCTTCATGCCGAATCAAAACGCCTGCAAGCACCGTGATTACCGTGACCATATTGGTAAAAACCGCAGACTGCGAGGCCTTGAGATACGTGAGCGAGTAATTGATGAGAAAAAAGGCCAGCACCGAAGAGAGCACGCCCAGGTACAATATCCCTGCCCAGGAAGGTACGAATCTGCTGCCGGCGGTATTGAAAAGCGCCGCAATATTTCCTTTTCCGGCAATATTCTGCAGCGCAGCAGGAATGCCGAAACTTATCGCCCCCGACCACATCATCGCGAATGTCCGTTCGGCTGGCGAGAATCTCTCTGATGCCTTTCTGCTCGCTATATTGAAGATTACTGCGCTCAGCATCGAAGCAGTCAGAAAAACAACGCCGATTGGCTTGGTCTCGGCATTCTGTCCCTGCCCGAGCAATGCAACAAGCCCAACGCCGATTATGGACATGGCGAGCCCCGAATACTGCAGCGCCGACAATCTCTCTTTCAGGACAATCGCACCGACTATTGCAACACCTGCAGGCAGCGCCCCAAGAATAATCCCTGCCACACTCGTTGCCGCGTTCGCTACCCCATATGTCTCGAATATGAAATAGGCCACTGGCTGGAACAAGCACATAAGCAGCAGAAGTCCAAGCGGCTTTTGCCTGAAATCGATACGAATCGCGCCAGCCAGAGCAAGCCCGCTCATAAGCAGGGCGGCAATGAAAAACCTCGAAGCCAACAGCTCGACCGGACTGAGCACTGCTAATGTCTCTTTTGTTACCAGAAACGAAAAACCGAAAATCGTTGAATATCCGATGCCTGCTGCAATACCTCGGGCTCTGCTCATGGCTGGAGAGTAGCATTTTCCTGCTTCTCGTTCCAGTGTGCGAGACATCCATGGAAATGAATGTCGACAGGTAGTATATTACAAGTATGATGCAAGTTGATGTCGAAGCATTCTGGGCCAATTTCGAAAAAGAGATTGGCGAAAAAATAATCTCGAGAACGATGGGTCAGCATTTCAGCACCCGCAAATCGCAAGGCGAATGGGGACTCCTTGTGCTCTCCGAAACGGCCCTTCGCTTCAGACCCACTCCAGGCGAAAACTGGTTCGATTCGCTGTTCCGCATGGCTGCACCCAGGGTTCCCAAAGAGCCCCTTGCTGACATTCTGGTGCCGCTGGAATCCATTGCGTCGATCGAGCTGCCTAAAAAGCACTTCTTCGATTTTCTGTTCAGCCCGCCTTTTACAGTCTTTACGCTTCGATATCGTATTGGGAATACAGAACACGACCTGTTGCTTGGCGCCGATTCCAAATGCGAGCTTTTCCGCTGGCTTCTCTCGAATCTTCCCGTTGCGAAGGGAACATGAGAGAAATTTACCGACAGCTCGCGGATGCTGGAATACTGTTTTTCGAATATGGCGTAACCGCGCTTGATGCATACTATGATGAAAAGCCTCGCCCTGTGCGCTTTGTAGTGGCTGAATGCTCGGTCATTGACCTTGCCCGATGTTTCAGCGAATTGCAGTACCCGAATCTGCCATATGCGGATGCCGCGTTTGACACATGCGAAGCCAGCCTTGCTTTGCGCACAAGTTTTGCCGAGAGCGGCGGAGCGCCGGCGGGCGCCATACAGGAAAGCTCCATGCAGGAAAGCAGCGTGCGCTTTCTCTGTACCGAAGACGCGCTTCATTGCGAGGTAGGCGGCTCGTGGGCTAACTTCCGGAGAAACCCTCAGAGCGACATATTTTATGATCAGGGGAATATTTACGATGATCTCAAGGCCAAAGCTATCCCGTCCTGCAATACAGATACGGACAATGCACTCTTCGAATCTGCAGCGCTGGCTACCTTCCATCCCGAAGGCTATCGCCTTGCAAAAGAACCAATTCCCCTGCCTGCCTGCACTTCATCGTATTTCCAGAAAGACCTGCTTATCACGGTTCTGACCGGTCCATATCCTGCAGCAGGTCTCGAACTGCTTAAAAAAAGCGGCTTTATTGCCCGGGAATGGCCAGAAATTGCGCTGCTCGATGATGTCGATCATGCAAAGGATTATCATCCCGAAGGCAATGGATGGAATCATACGCTTCAAACATTTTCATACCGCAAAGAGCGCGACCTTGTGCTTTCGCTTGCGCTTCTGCTCCATGATATCGGCAAGCCGGAATCCCTAAGCAGAGAAGGCAAACGCTTCGATCAGCATGCCGAGCTGGGTGCGCGGCGTGCGCGGAAATTTCTGGCTCGCCTTGGTTTTTCCACCACAACACAGGAAGATGTGGCGTTTTTGATACGCTACCATATGATGCCTGCGGCGCTCTCGGTTCTTCCAATTCAGAAAACAGAGCCAGTCATAACGGATCCGCGTTTTCCTGCGCTGCTTGAATTGTTCCGATGCGATGAATTTTCAAGCTACAAAGACCCGGAAGGCTACTATGAAGCCTGCAATGCCTACCAGACAATCCGCCGCAATATGAAAAATCCATACCGGAACGCAGATGGCTCGCTGAAAAGCCGCTCGAAGCGAACAATTGCGCATTACTGAAGGCCAGGCTTCCGACAAACTTCGGCAAGCTTGCAGCAGCTGGTCAAACTCCCAAAAGCCAAGGGCTGTACGAAAGCACCCAGCGCGGAGGCTGGAACGAATTCAGCTCGCTATAATTATCGATGAGCACCTTGACAATGCGTTGGTCAAGCGGCATCTTCTTCAGTTTCTCGAAGGCACTGAAAGAGTGAATGGGATTTCGGTACGGACGCTCTCCTACGAGAGCTTCGAATACATCGACAACGGCGATGATCTTTGATTCCAAAGGAATATCCTTGCCTGTAAGGCCTTCAGGATATCCTGATCCATCTTCCCTCTCGTGATGGTACAGCACAATTGGGCTGAGGCGCTCGAATTCCTTGAAGCTTTTAAGGATACGTGCGGAAATAACGGGATGCTGCTTTATCTGCATATATTCTTTGGAGTCGAGCCGACCAGCTTTCGCGATAACATTGGTTGGTACGCCGATTTTTCCAATATCGTGGAGAAGCGCCGCAACATAGAGGTTTCGAAGCTTCTTGCCGCGGAGCCCCAGTTTCTTTCCAAGAAAAAGCGCCAGCACCGCAACATTTCTCGAATGACTTGCGGACATTTTCTCGGTTTGCTCGAAAAGATAGATAATCGATTCAAGGCCTCTTGTATCAAGAAAGAAGGCTGTTTTCTTTACATATCGCTGGATAAGAAGCGACGCGAAAAGTACGGTGAGGAGAACCATCGCAATGATATTCCATAGGCTTATGTGCATCAAATTTGCCGAAACATGAATACCATACGTGGTTTTTCGCCCACCGGTCATATCTATCTTAAAGCCATTTGGAGATACAATGTCGAGAAGTTTGGACGCCTGAATAATAGTAACCGCAACTGCGTTTGGCGCGGTACGGAATTCATCGTCATCGCGGATCGAGTACACAATTCTGAGCAGCTCTCCGTCGGCACCGACAACAAAATTCTCTTCAGGCGGCGCCTCTTGTATGATTTCTGCCGATGCAACGAGAGGAAAACTCTTGGGGATCTCATCTGCAAGCGCATTGGCTTCGGTCAGATTGCCCTGCATAACGAGATCGTACATCTTCGTCCAGGCGAAATATCCATTGTATGCAGCTGAGGCCTGCAGATCGATCAGACTTTTGAGCGCACGATCGAGCGTGTCAAAACTTTTGTCCGCAATATAGAGCTGCATCAAAAGAAAAACCCCTGCCACAGCAAACGCAGTGAGAAGCACAATTATTGAAGGTATCAGCAACTTTTTTTTCATATCACTTTTCCCGATGCAGCTATTCAATTATCCGAGCGCATATGCTCCCTGAAACTGTCAACAATTGCCTTTGCATCCGCCTCATCGGAATCAGAGACGACAATTTTCGCGCCTTTTGGCTCTATTGAATAAAAGGGATTGATATCGAGCATCTGATCGGAGAGCAGCTCTGCCTGTATCCCTGCAGATTCAAGCATGCTTTTCACAACGATTGCGTCTTCGAGAAATGCACAAGCGAATACTTCTTTCATTTTCCTGACCTTGCCGCTTCTATCGCAGCTACTTTTTTATCAAATTCGGGGCCGAGGCGCCTTGCACCAGACTCGGTTATGCACCAATCTTCTTCGATGCGCATGCCGCCCACATGCATCCATCTGTTTATATTATCATATTCGATATAATCTTTGCAAATACCTTGCGCGCGCCACCTCTCGATAAGCTCGGAAATGAAGTAAATGCCAGGCTCGACGGAATGCACCATGCCAGGCTTGAGCGTCTTTGCAAGCCGCAGCGCATGCAAGCCAAATTGGTCACTGCGCCCAAGCTCGTCTCCATAGCCGACAATATCCTCTCCCAGCCCTTCCATATCATGTACATCGAGCCCAATCTGATGCCCCAGCCCATGCGGAAAGAACAGGGCGTGTGCTCCCGCCTGAACAGCTTTTTCCGGGTCGCCTTTCATGATACCGAGCGATGTGAGCCCCTGAGCAAGGGCAACTGAAGCTCTCTTGTGCACATCGATAAACCTGACTCCCGGCCCCAGCACAGAAATTGCCTCATTGAATACACGGGAGAGAACTTCGTATATCTCGCGCGATTGCACGTCAAAGCGCTCGCCGACCGGGAATGTCGTCGTCAAATCCCCCGCATAGCCTGAAGGCATCTCGACTCCGGCATCCAGAAGAAATGTATCGTTCGATGTCGCTGCATATGCGGTCGGGGCATTGTGCAGCACCGCCCCTTTGCATGTCGCTATGGTCGCGAACGCAAGTTCACATCCATATTCGCTTGCAAGCGAAAGCACCCGATTTGCGGCTTGTTTTTCTGTCCAGCCAGCGCGGAAATTGTGCAAAATATCTTCGTGAATCGCTTTGGTTATCGTAACGGCCCGCTCTATTTCCGCGATTTCCTCTGGCTCTTTTATTTCCCGCAAGCTCACCAGCGCTGCGATGACGCTTGTATTTATATGTTCTTTCAAAAAATCAGCCGGCGATGCATCCGGTAACCCCAAAAGCGCTACGAGCGCAGATACCTGCTCCGCTCGGTAGGGAGGAAAAATGAAAACTGGCTTCTTCGCGGCACGTTCTCTTGCGAGCAAAGCAGACAAGGTCGAAAAAGAGGCCGCTTCGTCACATGCAGCCTGACTCGCAAGCTGGGATCTGGTCGGCGTTCCCCCAGTCCATATGATGCTGTCTATGCCCGGATCATCGGCATAGATGCAGGAATGCCCTGAGTCTATATCGAGCGTAAAAGCAATTCCCGGGACATCGAGGCCCACAAGGTATTTCCAGGTTGAATCTTGGCGAAATGGGTAGCAATTGGAAGGATAATTGCGAGGGCATTCGCTGTTTGCAAGCAGCAGCAGCGTGCCATTCAAAATACCTCGATCATACAGAGACTGCCGGAATGCAGTTCTTCTTTTAATATAGGTTTCCGATGTGAACATGACCGTATTCTATGTCCCTTCGGGGAGAAGGGTCAATCGAAAGATTATTCCATTCAGCATCCTTCGCCACGGAAGGCAAAATGCCTTCCGGATTGGCAGCAGTTTGCTATTGCTTGGGATACTGTAAAGCTAATGGATTATGTACGGTATTGCCTTGCCTCGAATCTGCGCCTGCGAAGGGCAATCCTCCAGATGTCACAGGAGGAACTGGCCCAAAGGGCAGACCTGTCTCCAGGATTTATCGCAAATATCGAAACCGGAAGAAATTTCCCTTCGAGCAAAGCGATACTCAAAATTTCCGCAGCTCTGAAAATAGAACCATGGAAACTCTTCCTGGACCCGCAGAAACAGGATCTGTTCTTCACTCGCGATGAAATATTCCAATGGTTCGAAGATTCCCGAAAAAGATTATTCGGGTATCCGCAGAACCCGGAAGAAGAACAAAAAGGCAAAAATCGCCCTGAAGACAGCACTTCGCCTGAAGATTGACAATTTCCAAGACGCTTTTTACTATGGTTGAGTGAGACAAAACCAGATTTATTCCATCGCAATATTCTTACTGATAAGTATTTTGGCTATTCTTCCTGTAGCTGCAGAACCACAACTCAAAACGCTCGGCAATGGGATGACCGTTCTCCTCAATCCAATCGAAAGCGAAGAGAATGTCGCGATTCTGCTGGCTTACCATGCGGGCGCAGATGCCCAAACAGCCCAAACCGCAGGCCTATTCAAGCTTCTTGAACTCGCACTGTTCAATGGCCCCGCAGCATCGCCAGGAACCACTGAACCCGCGGCTGCGATCGATGTACTCGAGCCAAACCGCATTGCAGGCGGAGCGAGTCTTGACCGCTTCGAATTCGGTTTCTCTGTCAGCAAAGAAAAACTTGTACCCGCCCTCGACACTATTCTGTACCTGTTCTCGCAGGAGCGGAGAGAATTTCTGCTTGCCCAGGAAGATGGGGTCGAAAATGCCCGGCAATCAGCACGAGCTCTTATAAAGGATTCGACCCTCGACAGCAATGCGATTCATGATATGGCCATCGCAAAAAAGCTTTTTTCAAGGGCTCCATTTCGACTCGATGTGCTAGGAGCTGATTATGTGCTCGAAAAGGCCGACGCAGCTACCCTGCGCACATTCGCTGCAACCTGGCTGGTTCCGAACAATGCATTTATAGCTATAGCAGGCAATTTTGACACCGACCAGATTATGAACTTGCTCGATGAGCGTTTCGGACAGCTGCCCAAAGCATCCAATCCCTGGTCTGCGCCCCTGGCAGCCTTTCCCAAACCAGGCGTCACGAGGCCTTTGTTCCTGGTATTCCCCGACAGTACCATGCCATCAGGGATGATGCAGGTCGAACTTCGCTACCGCGGGCCCGATCCGAAAGAAACCAGCTCATTTGCAGCCTTGCGCATGCTGGAAGAACTCGCGAATACTCCTTCATCGCGCTTTTTCACCGCAATCCGCAAAGGAATGCCAAAAGGTGCAGAGCCGAAAGAAGTGCGCATCGCTTACAGCCCGAACAGGAATGCATCCTGGCTCTCGATTATTGCCAGCATTCCACTGCCGTCAGGAAAAAAGCCCACCGACATTGTTTTTTCGTTCAAGGAGCTTGCCCGCGGCACTGAACTGTACATGATCAAATCCAATCCTGCATATTTTTCTGCTGCCGAGTACCAATCAGCGCGCCAGGCTCTGCTCGAGAAGACTATGGCCATCCAGGGTGATCCTCTGGATGCAGCTGCACATGCAGCCGCCCTCTGGAGCTGGGGAATTCCTTCCTTTGTTTTTCAGGAGAGTGACGCAATTATGAAGACAGGCCAAAAAGAGCTGTCCCAGGCCGTCGATACCTATGTCCAGAAAAATCTCGAAGTAGTGACTGTGCGGCTAAATCCCGATCTGTACGAAGCAAACAAGAAAATTTTTTCCAGCAACGGGTTTGAAACGGTTACTGCGCAGAATGCGTTTTGGTGGCGGTAAGCGGTTAGTGCTCTCAACCTTGTGTAAACGAGGGCACTGAGAAGAACGCACCTCGCCAATCCAGCACAAGCTGTTCAACCGAGCGCCAGCTTGGGAAGATACTCCGCCTTCTCCTTCCCCGGTGTCCGCCATTCCTTCTTCCAGCTTCTCGCCATCGTCGGACTCAAAGGGCTTCGTGTCAGAAACGCCCGTTCTTCGAAGAAGCTTCTATATACGTTCTCGAGCGCAGTTGCATCGATGCCGCTCGCCTCGGCATGGGTGGCGGGTCTTCGGCCTTTCGGCCAGCGGATACGGTAGGGCTTTAAGTAGTTGTGCCACATAAGGTAGGCCCAGAGGCGCAGCATGCCGTTTGCGACATTGCGGTTGAAGCAGACACTCTCACGATGGTGGTTCGCCAGGTCCTTTCTGAGCTCGCGATCGGTGTAGTTCGAAGAAAAGAGTGGATTGTGGATCGTCCGTGGCAAGTGTGAAGCAATCCTCAGGTGCACGAGTCGCCCTCCTCCCTCACCCCAGTAGACTGCAAGCTTCCGCACGAGGCGCGCATAGTCGGGCTTCTCATCGGTGATCAGCACGAAGGGCCGCTGAGGCTGTGGCGGCTGCACAGCAAGGCTCGTCGCCAGCACCTCCCTGAATGACCGGCCGATCCCACCCCGTTCGAGCCGAATCGTCGAATAGAGCGCCTGTGCCTTCGCCTTCTGGTCCTGCCGCATGCCCCCTGAGCGCCGCCGTGTGCAGTGACTGACATCGAGCACGAAGCCGCTTGTCCGTCCCACCGCAATGGGGATTTCGCTCGGGAAGTACTG
>WESA01000100.1 GCA_009768935.1 Rectinema subterraneum | reverse complement strand
GGACCAGATAAAATTACCCATGGCCTAGTGGGGAAATTTACACGATTTTTTTGGGGATTTTGGCTTGACAAAATACACTTTTTTTCGGTTCAGATCATGGCGCAGCAAGGCGTTGGGACGGCGTGTTCGACAGCTGCGGGCCCCTCCGTGGGCAGAAAGTCTATCTTTATGAAGGTGGCATCAGGACGCCCATGATCGTACGTTGGCCAGGTATAATACCAGCAGGCACTGTCTGTCATACTCCTTGGTGGTATGCCGATTTTCGTCCCACTATCGATGAAATTATCGGTAATAGCATGCCGACGGATTGTGATGGCATTTCGATCCTTCCTCTCCTTTATGGAAATGTCGAACAACTTGACTCTCGGTACTATGAGAGAATTTTCTATTGGGAAGGATATACATATGGCTTTGAACAAGCCGTAAGGTGGAAAAACTGGAAAGCGGTGCGGAAAATATCAGCAGAAAGTGGCGAAACATCCTTTGAGCTCTACGACCTAGCTTCTGATTTAGCGGAGAAAAATAACCTGGCTACCAATTACTCAAAGCTCGTAGAAAAGCTACGGCATCAGATGATCTCAAACCGTACAGATTCTCCCTTTTGGCCGATACAGTTCCACTAGAAGTCAACGACCACCACTAAAGGCAATGGTTTGAGAGCTTGAATTTATCTCGATGCAAATGGCTATACAACTACTCAAAGTAGTGAGTATGGCCATTCCCAAGGGAGTTCTGGACAAACTGCTTAGTATTACAAGAGATAAGAAGAAATTACCGGTTCCAAGGGGCTTCTGAAGTAGCTCACGAAAGCCCTGATCGAGAGGGCGATGTAAGCCGAGATGACCTAACATCTTGGTTATGAAAAGCATGATCAGGCGAAAAAACAGGCAGACAATAGCCGTAACAGAAAGTTCTCCAAGATACTTCATTCCGAGCAGAAAGCGCTAAATACAGAAGTGCCGCAAGACCGAGAAGATGAATTCGAGCCGGTGATCGTACCAAAACATCATCCGTAATTTGTTACATCTTGTGAGCCAGAACAATTCTGAAAGATAATAAGGAGGACTTCTGTAGCAGATGATAAAGCTGATCTGCTGTCGACTATTTCAGTCATATCTTTCCTGGCAACGATACAAGGTCCAGGATTCCGGCATACCTTATCTGGAAAAGAAATGGCGAACCGCTTAACGTAATCCTGCCAATAGGCGTGTCCTATGTAGGTGTCAAGGTCGGTTTAAATTTTCCGGTTTTAGTCTGAACTGACCCCTTCTAGGTGGACACGAAATGATACTCTATCTGAAGGGGGTATGATAAAATGGACATGAAGTTAAGAGAAAAAAGGAAAGGACATGTCCAGAAGAAAGTTCGACAAGGAGTTCAAAGTTGCGGCAGTCAGACTGGTCGTGGATGAAGAGCTGCCCGTATGTCAGGTTGCAAGGGAACTTGCCGTGCATCAAAACAGCCTCTACCGCTGGGTGAGCGAGTACGAGAAATACGGTGAGAGTGCGTTTCCTGGGAATGGGAGCAAGATATATAACTACCAAGCCGAGATCAACCGTCTTGAGAAGCGGAATAGAGAACTTGAAGAGGAAGTAGAACTGCTAAAAAAATTCCGGGTCTTCTTGTAGAAAAAAAGCACGTGAGGTTCAGGTATCTGGCAGAAAACAAAAGCAGATACACGATCAAGAAGGCCTGTAAGATATTGGGAATCTCACGCAGTGGTTTCTATGCATACCACGAGCGAAAACCATAAGGTCACTGACGATGACAGAACGTCTGGTGATTGATGCGTTCTTGCAGGGTATCGGAAAAGAGCAGCCAGGATCGGGATTGATCGTCCACACCGACCAGGGATCGCAGTCCACAGGCGCGAACTTCATGGCAGTGGGGAAAAAAAAGGGAGCTATTCCATCGCACAGCAGGAAAGGCAACCCTTACGACAACGCGCTCATGGAGTCTTTCTACCGGATACTGAAGCGGGAGCTGGTCGATGACGCAGGATTCAGGACAAGGGATCAGCTGGTTTTGAACAGTTCGTGCTGACAAAAAAGCGACATTATTCTTAATAGTACAATAAAATAAAGACATATTTGTCGTGCAACTTGTGGTACTACATGTTGAGGGGCGCTTTTCTACTCTTTTAAAAATCCCAAATCTTCGGAGGGTGTTTCACCTTCAGCGTAGAAAAGAGATTGCGCTGCATCTCGGAGAGAGGAGACATGAGCCACAGCTCTCCGTCAGGACCTTTGGTATGCCCCACCCGAATATCGGTGAGCGTGTAGGCAATGTCTCGCCAGCTCATCGAAAGCGTTCGTTCCGCAACCCGCACCAGCACCATCGCAATGAAGCAAATAAGCACATGGGCACGGATCCTGTCGTCCAGGTGGTGGTACACGGGGCGTATGTCGACCACATGCTTCACATCCCTGAATACCCGCTCGATTTCCCAGAGCTGTTTGTACCCATAGACAATCTCTTCGGTCGAACAGTGCATGAGCGAGGTGCTGATGAGAAATTTGCCGTCAAGGAGCGATTCTCGCTTCATTTTCTCTTCGTCGATGAAGAGCGTGCCATCCTTGCGTTGTCCAATGTACCGACCATAGATTCCGTGGCTTCGCAGCCTGCAGGCAGCCTTGCGGTGTGGTTCGCCTGAGAGTTGGGCAAGGGCTGCAAGCCGCCTTCGTGCTTCCTCGACGATCTGGGAGCGCGTTTCCTTGTCCCTTTGTGCCGCCTCGGGGTTCTGGACGATCACATACCGGCGCTGGGTGGCAGACCCCTCGTCGATGAGGACATCCTTACACAGAAGCACCTTCCCTTCGCGCTCGATTGTTTTGTAGCGCCCCGCCCGGTGCAGCGCCTCCACGGCTTCACCCTTGCTGCCTGCGCGGAGCTTTTCGCCGATGATGTAATCACCGCCGCCCTGGAGGAGAATCTGCCGGTTGCGTGCCGAGTTGAAGCCCGCGTCCTGGACCATGACCAGGTGCCCCAGGTTCCATTGGCTCAGATCATGCTTCACCTGCTGGGCGATCTCGTGGTCGCTCGTGTTCCCTGGCCATACCCACGCACGGATTGGAATGCCGCCCTTCGTGACCGCGAAGGCCACCACCTGCGCCAGTTCCGGGTGATTGTCCTTGCTGTGGCCACGCTTTCTCAGGCCGCCTTCGTGGTCATCCTCTCCCTTGATCTCGAAGTAGGTGCTCGTGGTGTCCAAGAAAAGGATATCGACGTCGAGATCCAGCTTCTTCGTCACGTGAGTAA
>WESA01000013.1 GCA_009768935.1 Rectinema subterraneum | reverse complement strand
AGCACCTCCCTGAATGACCGCCCGATCCCACCCCGTTCGAGCCGAATCGTCGAATAGAGCGCCTGTGCCTTCGCCTTTTGGTCCTGCCGCATGCTCCCTGAGCGTTTTCGTGTGCAGTGACTGACATCGAGCACGAAGCCGCTTGTCCGTCCCACCGCAATGGGGATTTCGCTCGGAAAGTACTGCGAGCAGTCGAAGGAGACAAAGCCGTCGATACAGATGTCTTCCTTGCCTCGCCGAGCGCGCAGCATCCGGGCGTGGAGCGCAATACCCTGGCGAGCCAGTCGGTCGATACGGGTCGTAAGCAGCGAAAGCGAGCACCCGAGCGCGCGACTCATCCCCCGTAGGCTCTCCCCGCCTGCCAGCCTATAGAGCACATCCCGGTACGAGACAATGCGCTTGAGATAGTAGTGCGTAGAGAAGGTCTGGGTGGAAAAGCTTGTATGACAGCGCGAACAACGGAACCGGCGCACCTTCCCGAAGGCCTTGGTAGCATACCAGCCAATCGCATAGGCCCAGGGCGAGGCGGGGGCCTCGTGATGGTAGGAACAGTTCGGATTGGGACAAAAGGCAAACCAGTGCACGAATACCCTCCTTGACCGCAGGGGCGGTCATAGAGGTATTCGCACAAACTGACTATCTTTGCTTCAATTCTTTACACAAGGTTGAGAGCACTACTCAAGGATCGCCCCTCTCGCCCCCGATGTCACCGCGCGCCGATATCGATTCAAAAATTCACTCTCAACAGGCTGCACATACGGCTTCCATTCCGCTCTGCGCCGCGCAAGCTCGGCTTCGCCGACAAGGATATCGAGCTTTTTGCCAGGGATATCGACGCGAATAAGATCCCCTTCATGAACCAGCGCAATTGGCCCGCCTTCAGCTGCCTCGGGCGACACATGGCCAACCGCCGAACCCCTGGTCGCACCGGAAAATCGCCCATCTGTGATGAGCGCCACAGTCTTGTCTTTTCCCATTCCCGCAAGCGCTGCAGTAGGCGAGAGCATTTCGCGCATGCCCGGCCCGCCTTTTGGCCCTTCATAGCGAATCACGACGACATCGCCATCGTTGATTTTCTGCGCCATAATGGCTGCATAAGCTTCCTCTTCGCTGTTGAACACGCGGGCAGGCCCGGTATGTACCATCATTTCGGGTGCTACTGCGGCTTGTTTGACCACCGAGCCGAGCGGAGCAAGCGAACCATGGAGCACCGCCAGTCCGCCCTTTTCATGATACGGCTTGTCGAGAGGCCGGATGACATTATCATCTCGCACGCGCGCACGCTTCAAATTGGAGGACACTGTCTGGCCGGTCACTGTCAGCGCGCCTGTCTTGATAAGTCCCCTTTCCGAAAGCCTGGCCATGACTGCCTGCACACCGCCAGCGGCATACAGGTCTTGAATGTGGTGTGGACCGCCCGGCGACATACTGCAGAGGTGTGGCACTCGCTCTCCGATTTCGTTGAAAAGATCGATTGGAAGATCGATGCCCGCCGAATGCGCAATTGCCGGCAAGTGCAATGCGGTATTCGTCGACCCGCCCAGAGCCAGGTCTACGGCAATGGCATTCTCGAAAGCAGCGCGGGTAAGAATATCGCGCGGTTTGATATCCCGCTCGACAAGCGCCATGATTGCTCGCCCCGCATCCTTGGCAAGCCTGTCCCGCTCCGCGTATACCGCAGGAATTGTCCCATTGCCCGGCAGTGCGAGCCCCAAAGCTTCCATCATGCAGTTCATCGTATTTGCAGTAAACATGCCTGCGCAGGAACCGCAGCCGGGGCATGCCACGTTTTCGATCTCAGCAAGTTCCTCATCGCTGATCGTTCCTGCAGCATGTTTTCCTACCATTTCGAACATGGTGGAAAGATCGACATCGCGATTCTGATAACGCCCCGCTAGCATTGGCCCGCCCGATATGACAAGGGCTGGAATGTTGAGCTTGGCCGCAGCCATCGCCATGCCGGGAATGATCTTGTCGCAGTTCGTCACAAGAACAATGGCGTCGAAGGCATGCCCCCTCACCATCACCTCGATCGAATCCATTATGAGCTCGCGCGATGGCAGAGAGAATTTCATCCCGATGTGGTTCATCGCGATGCCATCGCAGACACCGATCGTAGGAAATTCGATCGGTAGCCCGCCTGCTGCGTACACACCTGCTTTGACAGCTTCGGTAATCCGTCGCAAGTGGACATGGCCCGGAATGATCTGGTTATATGGATTCGCGATCCCTATCCATGGCCGCTCGATTTCCCAATCGGCAAATCCATTGGCTTTCATGAGTGAACGATGCGGCGCACGGCTCGCACCTTTCTTTGCCCGATCACTTATCATGTTCTATCCTTTCCCCATCACAAGGCGTGGGAGCACCATCACAATATCCGGAACATACATAACAACAAAAAAAACCAGCGCGAGAATGAGAATCATCGGCAATATCGGCTTTGATATCTTGCCCATCGGCAGACCCGTTATTGCTGATGCGACATAGATATCGATTGCCACGGGCGGCGTCGCCATGCCTATTGCGAGTCCGATTGTGAGCACCACGCCGAAATGGACGAGGTTTCCGCCGACCCCCACAACCGCAGGGATAAATATCGGCGTCAGTATGATCAACGCAGAGGCCGTTTCCATGAACATCCCCGCGAGCAGCACGATGATGCCTATCATCAAATACACGAGGAATGGCACATTGCCCGTCAGCTTGAGCATTGCCGAGGCCACCGCCTGTGGTATCTGATAGAATGCGAGCCCCCAGCCAAACAGCTTCGCGGTCGCAATGATGAACATGATCAGCGCCGATGTCACTCCAGAGCCCACAACCAGCTTGTAAAATTTCTTGAAATCCAGGGCTTTATAGACGAATGCCGCAATCACGATTGAATATACAACCGCCACGGCCGCCGCTTCCGATGGCGTGAAAATCCCCGTAAAGATGCCGCCGAGAATAATCACAGGCGACATAAGCCCCCAGAATGACGACAAAAAGCGCTTGCCTACCACTTTCAGTGGGAGCCGCTCTCCCCTCGGATATCCGCGCACTTTTGCCTTGTATGCAGCCCACCCAATAAGCCCGAGCCCCATCAAAATACCCGGGATGAAGCCGCCCACAAACAGCTTGGCGACCGACTCGCCCGCAATAACGGCATACAGCACCATCGGCACGCTCGGCGGAATGACGACGCCGATGGTTCCCGCTGCCGCAATGAGCGCCGCGGATTCGGCAACATCATACTTCTTTGTTTTCATGTCAGGCAGAAGCGAAGCCCCTACCGCCGCTGTGGTCGCCGCTCCCGAGCCCGATATCGCTGCAATGAACATCGATGCGAGCACCGAAACGACAGAAAGTCCCCCGCGAATCCGCCCAAGTGCTGCTTCCGCAAACGCCACAATGCGCTCCGAAATACCGCCTTTTGCGAGAATGTCCCCGGCAAGCACAAAAAACGGCACTGCAACCAGCGCAAAGGAATTATTTCCTTCGAGGAGTGTCTGGGGAACCATCTGCAAAGGAATACCCATGCTGACAAACACAATGAGCGCCGACAGCCCAATAGCGAGCCCGATAGGCACCCCGATCAGCATGAGCACAAAAAACGCACCGAACAGCAGGTAGCCCATCATGCCTCCTTCTGCCAGACCGCAACCAGCGAGTCGACAATGTGCAACACAATGATGACGCCCGCTATCGGGTACATAAGATAGATCCATCGCATCGAAAGCCCCATGGCCGGCGTCACCTGCGATGCTTCCGATCCCATCATCACCCCGCCGTACCAGACCACGATGCCGAAAAACGCAAGGCCCAGCAGCGCAACAAGCGTCTGCACGAGCCGCCGCGCCAAAGGCCCCAGCCTGTCAAGAACAAATGTCACCGCGATATGACTGCCGCGCTTAAATGCCACAGCAGTGCCCAGAAGGCTCACCCATACCAGCAGAAAACTCGAAAGCTCTTCTGACCATGTCAGCGCAGTAAAGAAAAATCGAAACACTACCTGCAGGAATGTTACCCCCACCAGCACAAGAAGGGACGCAAAGAGCGCCCCTTCTGTCACTTTGTTTACTCCATCACTTAGCAGATGGAGTGGAGAGGCATTCCGGCCGGCCTTGTCGGACTCAGCCATTTCCGCCTCCTACTTTGTCTCCAAAATAGCGTTGATAAGGTCTTTGCCGAATTTATCCGAATAGGTGTCGTAAACTGGTTTGACGGCCTTGAGGAAGGCTGAGAGATCCGGCCTCGTAATGACCATGCCCTTGTCGGCAAGTTCCTTGAGCCAGCCAGCTTCATTCTGGTTATCGTAGTCGCGCTCGTACTGTGCAGCTTCGCGGGCGGCTTTGAGCACTGCTGTCTGCTGGGCAGGTGTGAGCTTCTTCCATGTCATCATGCTCATGATGATTGGCGCAGGCGCATAGGCGTGGCGCGTAATTGCAAGGTACTTCTGGCTCTCGTACAGCTTGAAGGAGACGATGACATTGAGCGGGTTTTCCTGGCCGTCGATCGTGTGCTGTTGGAGCGCGGTGAGCGCTTCGGTCCAGGCCATCGGAACGGCGTTCGCGCCAAGCGCCTTGAATGAATCGACATAGATCGGGTTCTGCATCAGGCGGATCTTGAGGCCCGCGACATCTTCGGGCTTGTTGATCGGGCGCTTGTTGTTGGTAAGGTTACGGAAACCGCGTTCCGCCCAGGCGAGCCCCTTCCATCCCTGCGGCTCGAGGTCAGCGAAAAGCTTGTCCCCTATCGGGCCATCGAGCACTTTGTAGGCATGCTCAGCATCCCTGAAAAGGAAGGGCATATCTACCACACCGAATTTCGGCACAAAATTGACAAAGGGACCGGAAGTGATGACACCTGCATCGACAATACCCATCTTCATGCGCTCAAGAAGGGTTCGCTCATCGCCCAGCACGGCATTGGGGAAAATGGTTACCTTGACTTCGCCGTTCGTATACTTTTCGGTCAGTTCTTTGAATTTTGTTGCTGCTAGATGGAAAGCATCCTGCTCGTTGACAACATGAGCGAGTTTGATATCGATCGCAAAGAGCGGGACACCAACCATCGCCATGAGCATTGCGACTGCCAGTACACGTTTCATACAAAACCCCCTTTACAAAGCTCGGCCTGGCAGAGATGCACGTGAATGCAGCCCTGCTTGCCGCATATGTGTGGTAATACCTTGGTACTACCAGAATTGCACGGATTTTAAAATAAGTATATACTATCGTCAAGAGCTTTTGCGCTAAAACTGATTAAATATGCAAAAATAAGGAATATTGTATGGAAAAAAAGCGAGGAGAACTTGTACAGCAACTGCGCAAAATGATTGCCGAGCCCGGTCGCTTCCCGGATAGCAAGCTCCCTTCGGAGCGCGAACTTGCGCAATCGCTGGGCGTGAGCCGCAACCTCCTCCGCGAAGCAGTTATCACGCTGGAGGCACTGGGATATCTCGAAGTACGCGAGCGGCAAGGTACATTCATCACCGCCCCGGCAGCTGACGATTTTGTGGCAAGCCTGCGGTTTGCCTCGCTCTGGCCCGAAGAAATGCTCTGCCAGCTCATGGAAATGCGCCTTGTGATCGAAGTGCCCATTGCTGGTTTGGCCGCACTTCGCCGCAGCGATGAAGAAGTCAAAGCCATGCGCCGATGCATAGCCGATCTTGAGCAAGCGAGCCTGAGACCCGACGGCGGCGCCTCAGAAGGCGCTCAATGGGATTCGCGCCTGCATATGCTCATCGTGAACGCTGCGCGCAATCCTTTGCTCTCACGCCTGTACGAAGGCCTCGCCGCGACTATGGAACGCTACATCTCCATGAGCCGCGTCATCCTGCTCGCCATCGACGGCTGGCCCGCCAAAATCGTCGCCGAGCACGAAGCCCTTGTCGAAGCCATCGCACGCCAGGACCCCCAGGGAGCAGAGGAAGCACAGCGACACCACCTCGGCTCCGCGCTGAAAGCGCTCAAAGCGCTCACCAAAAAAAATTGAGGCTTTCTGCGCGAGCGTGCGCAGTCGGCCCGCTCAGCACTCAGAAAAAATCTTTACCCAAGGTTGAGAACACTACTGAGCCACTCAAGAACCTCGTCCGCGTGTCCCGCTGGCGTCACCTTCGGAAACACCTTTCGCACTACCCCCTCCCCGTCGATGACAAAGGTGCATCGGATTGTGCCAAAAAACACCCTGCCATACAGTTTCTTTTCGCCAGCGGCGCCATAGGCGTTGATTGTGGTTTTGCCCGGGTCTGACAGCAGGATAAAGGGCAGGTTTTTCTTGGCTGCAAATGACTGGTGCGACTTTTCCGAATCGGCGCTCACACCAACCACTTCGATGCCACGCTTTTTGAATTCGTCATAGCGATCGCGGAAATTGCAAGCTTCGGTTGTACAGCCAGGCGTATTGTCTTTCGGATAAAAGTAGAGCACAAATGGCTTGCCGCGAAAATCCGCCAATGTCCATGTTTTTCCGGATGCATCTTTGAGCGCGAAATTCGGCGCCCGCTCACCTTCTTTAATCATACTCGCTCCTTCTTGCAGACTTTATTTATTCTGGAATATACACAAATATGCCTGCGCCGCCAAAAATCGCCCCCCTGCACCAGCCCGCGTCCTTGCTGATTTTCTTTTCTCCCTATAGAATACGCGTATTATGTTATTTGAACAGCGGACAAACACATGCGGCGAACTCCGCGCCGCCGACATTGGCAAATCAGTGGTTCTCAATGGCTGGGTGCATCGCAAACGCGATCATGGCGGAATCACCTTCATCAATATTCGCGACCGCTATGGCGTCACGCAGGTCGTCGTCGACGCCGATTCTCCGCGCGAGCTTTTGGATATCGCTGCTGACCTCAAGATGGAATATTGTCTTTCCATCCGCGGCACTGTACGCCCGCGCCCCGACACGATGGTCAACCCCTCGATGCCCACGGGCGAAATCGAAGTCAAGGCGGAGCGCATCCAAATTCTCTCGCGCTGCGCTCCTCTGCCCTTCATGATCGACGAGAGCACCGACGCCAAAGAGGATATGCGCCTCACATACCGCTACCTCGACCTCCGTTCCTTTTCCATGCAAAAAAAAATCCGCCTGCGCCACGAGGCAGCCTTTGCCGTGCGCGAATACCTTGTCGGCAATGGTTTTTACGAAATCGAGACGCCGACGTTTATCCGCTCGACTCCCGAAGGCGCGCGCGACTACCTTGTGCCCTCAAGGCTCTACCCCGGAAAATTCTACGCGCTTCCCCAGTCGCCACAGCTTTACAAGCAAATCCTTATGGTATCTGGATTTGACAAATACTTCCAGCTTGCGCGCTGTTATCGCGACGAGGACTCGCGCGGCGACCGGCAGCCTGAATTCACCCAGATCGATATCGAAATGAGCTTTGTGACCCGCGAGGATGTGCTCACGCTCGTCGAAGGGCTCATGGGGCATGTCTTCAAGAAAACGCTGGGCGTCCAGCTGCCTGCGCAGTTCGTGCGCATTCCCTATGACGAAGCCCTGGACCGCTTTGGCACGGACAAGCCTGATTTGCGCTTCGGAATGGAACTGCAGGATTTTGCCCCCTTTGTGGATGAACATTGCAGCTTCCAGGCCTTCCATGAGGTTGTCACCAAGGGCGGTACAGTTAAAGCCCTCGTGGTTCCTGGCAAAGCCGATTACTCTCGCAAGCAGATCGAAGAGCTCGAAGCGAAGGCCAAAGTCTACAAAGCCCATGGCCTTGCATGGATGAAAGTTTCGCCAGCTGGCGTGCTCGAAGGCGGCGCCTCCAAGTTCTTCTCGGATCACGCGCGCATTATCCAGGACCTTGGTGCGAAGCCCGGCGACCTCATTCTCCTCGTCGCGGACGAAAAAAAGAAAATTGCCTGCACCGCCCTCGGCGCTGTGCGCACCCAGCTCGGAAAAGACATCGGCCTCTGCGACCGCGCCGTGTTCGCCTTCGCCTGGATCGTCGACTTCCCCCTCTTCGAGTACAACGAAGAAGAGCAGCGCTGGGAAGCCGCCCACCATATGTTCACCATGCCCCAGGCCCAGTACCACGACAGCCTCGAAGCCGACCCCGGCGCGGTCAAGGGCGACCTCTACGACCTGGTGCTCAACGGCTATGAAATCGCCTCGGGCTCCATCCGCATCCACGACCCCGAGCTGCAGAAGCGCATCTTCCGCATTGTCGGCATGACCGACGAAGAAGCCCAGCGCAAGTTCGGCTTCCTTCTCGAAGCATTCAAATACGGCCCGCCCCCGCACGGCGGCATCGCGCCCGGCTTTGACCGCCTCGTCATGCTCATGGCCGGCGAAACATCAATAAAAGAAGTCATCGCCTTCCCGAAGAACTCCTTTGCGGTGAGCCCCATGGACCAGTGCCCGAACGAGGTGGACGAGCGCCAGCTCAAGGAATTGCATATCAAGATTGAAAAGGAAGAGTAGCGCGTGTAGTGCTCTCAACCTTGTGTAAAATAGTTTGTTGCGCCTGCAAACAATACAGAATCTGCAAACCCCGAAACTGGCCAGCGCTGGTTTCGGGGTTTTTATGCGCTATTGGGGCGCGTATGCTGCCAGCGCTTAGCCGACAGAAAGCAAGCCCTAGTCGTGTACCTCCTGTCTTCAAGACGCCCGACTCTGCACTTCTGCTATATATAATATGTATAATATTATATAAATAATAATATAAATATAAAAATTGAATGAAATATTGCAAAATATTAAAACGATGCTATAATACATACTGAAAATGGAATCTTGTCCTGGAGGAGGGAAAAATTATGGCAGAAGTCGAGAAAATTCTTGAGAAAGATGTTTCGCGCCGAAGTTTCTTGAAGACAACGGGTATTGGTCTAGGTGTCGCTGCAGGCGCTCTGGTATTCGGCACCGGTATTGCGGGAGCCCAGACACAGACAGGGACAGTTGCGGAAGCACCGCTTCCCTATGTCGAGCTCGATCCGGAAGAAGCGCGGCTGAGAGGCCATGCCGGATATTATATGGCTGGCTGTATGTATGGAGCATTTTACGCAATTCTGTCGATGCTTCGTGAAAAAGTCGGCGGACCTTATAACCAGATCCCTTACAGAATGGCTGGATATGGCCGTGGCGGCGCAGCAAACTGGGGAACCCTCTGTGGCGCGCTCAATGGCGCTGCTGCAGCAATCAATCTTGTCGCGCCCGATGCTGACACGAACAAACTTGTTTCCGAACTTCTGGGCTGGTATACGATTACCCCCTTCCCTTCGGATAAGTCGAATGCAATCGCTTCGGCGAAAGGCTTTAAATATGATGCCAAGCCCTATCCTACGCTAGTGCATGTAACCAGCGTCTCCAATTCGCCGCTCTGCCATGCATCGGTCGCCAACTGGATCAAGAAATCCGGCTACGAGCTTGGCACTGCAGAGCGCAAAGAGCGCTGCGCACGACTGACCGGCGATACAGCCGCTCATGCAGTCGAGCTTCTCAATGCATGGAAGGCTGGAACCTTTGTACCGACATTCAAGGTAGATGATCAGACAGCTGCCTGCATCCAGTGCCATGAAGGCGATATGGAAGGCAAGATGGCCTGCACCACCTGCCACGAGCCTCATTAATTACACAAGGTTCAGAACACCAATCAGAGAGCGGGGTAGCTGCCCCGCTCCTTTTGTAGGTATGATGCACATAACCTTGATTGAATGAGGCACAATGAAAGCATTCTTCGATAAACTCTACAACGCGCTGCGCTCAGTAAAGCTGGCGGTCGTTCTGCTGGTGCTGCTTGCGCTGTTTGCGATAGCGGGCGGCATCATTCCGCAGGGCAAGGCCGCTTCTTACTATATTGAGCACTTTTCGGGGGCGGGTTCGCGCATAATCCTTGCGCTTGCGCTCGACCATGTCTTTTCGAGCTTTTTGTTCCTGCTGGTTTCGGCGATATTCGCGATCAATCTGACTGTCTGCACATTTCATCGCCTCACCAACGAATTGTTCAAGCCGCGGGAGAAACGGCGCCACGGACCTGATCTTCTCCATATTGGCCTCATTATCTTGCTTTTTGGCGGCATTCTGACCTCGCGTTCGCGCACCGAAACATTCATAAACTTGCGCAAGGGCGATTCGGCGCGCCTCCCTGGTGGTGCGAAGATTGTGCTCGTCGATCTCAAGTATGAGCAATATCCCGATGGCAGGCCCAAATCCTGGGAATCGACTGTCGCAATCGATAAAAACCCGCCGCCCGAAGCTTCTGCGCCCGTGCTCACTCACGAAGAAGAGGGCGGCGACACCCTGGGGACAACAGGATTTGCTGATCCCACGCTGAATAATTCGCTCTCGAGCGCGAAGGCATCAAGCAGCGAGCCTGCTACTTCTTCTGCTGCGCCCGCCGCACCTGCAATCTCGGCTGAGACTGGAGCCGGCCCTGGGCTTCCATCATCCCCAGCCCCCTCGACGCCCATCGCCGAGCTCCCCCAGTATCGCATTCGCGTTAACACGCCCTTGCGCCTTAAAGGTTACTCGATCTATCAGCAGAACTGGCATACCGAAAAGCAGGTCGTGCTCAGAGATGCGATGGGCATGCAATTCTTCCTTGAGCCAGGCATGCGCGAGACCACAAAAGATGGCTTTGTGCTCTTTATGGCGCTCGACACGTCGCAGGGCGCCGGCGGCGCTGCAGCCGTTGCTGTTGCAGCTGCGCCCGCCGTAGCCGCGGCCCCAAGCGCCATCTTCCTCCTCGAGCAAAACGGCAAGCGCACCGTCGTCAAGGCCGCTCCCGGCGAAAAAATCGGCTCTTTTACCTTCTCAGGCTATATCGACCAGCCGGTTTCCGGCCTCGCGGTTGTAAGCGACAAAGGATACCCCTTTGTGGCGGCGGGCTTCATCCTCGTCATTCTCGGCGTATTCATTACCTATATCCGTAAATTGAAAGGAATACTTGCATGATTGCGACTATTGCGTTCGGGCTCCTTCTTTTGAGCCTTGTCATTCAGATTGTGTTTTTATTCAAAAAAGAAGGCGGACAGGATGGCATTTCGCCGTGGCTGTCGCTGGCAGCAGGCATTCTTCTGCTTGTCGAGATTGTGCGGCGCAGTATTGCGATTCGCTTTGTGGCGCTAACCGGGATGTTTGAGTCGCTCATATTCCTCGCATGCTTCCTGGCGCTCCTTATTTTCGCGCTGCGATATTTCAAATCAGCAAAAGGGAATAGGGTTATCCCGTTCGGCGCTACCATCATTGCAGTGATATTCCTTGCGCTCGCGAGTTCCCCCCTCGCTCCATCAGATATAAAGCCGCCTATACCCGCGCTTCAGTCGGGCTGGCTCGTGCTGCATGTATCCTTTACGTTTATCGGCGAAGTATTCTTCGCGGTAGGGTTTGTGAGCGCGATTCTGCAGCTCGTCAGCAAGGACGAAGAGAAGCGCCGCAGCTACGACCGAATTACCTACACGAGCATTGCCGTAGGCTACCCAATTTTTACCGCAGGCGCGCTGATTTTCGGGGCGATCTGGGCGGAAAAGGCTTGGGGCGTCTGGTGGAGCTGGGATCCGAAAGAGACATGGGCGCTCATCACATGGCTTACGTACACCGCCTACCTACATTTCAGGCTTGTGCGAAAAAGCACGAGCAAGCTGGTGCCTGCGCTTGTCATCATCGGGTTTGTGATTGCGATGTTCACTTTTTTCGGGGTGAATTTCCTCTTGAAGGGTTTGCACAGTTACGCGTAAGGCGGCGCGCCGGGGGCCTTCAAGCCCCGCCCCTCCGCCCTTTACCCAAGGTTGAGAACACTATACTTGCTCTTCCTCGATAATCGTCCAGTGCCCGTCAGCATATTTGAGACGCGCGGCATCCATGTCGAGCAGCCTGCCATCTTCGCCGGCGATCCGTATTCTGTTCGATAGCACATTGACTTCGATCACCTTGAACAAGGTGCCGTCGTATGTAAAGCGGTTGCCCTCGTTCGGAAGCTCTCTGCGCGCATCTCGATAGAATTGGTGTTCGTAGCTGAGACAGCACAAGAGCCTGCCGCATGGACCTGAAATCTTGAGGGAATTGAGCGAAAGGTTCTGGTCCTTGGCCATTTTGATCGAGACAGGATTGAGCTTGTCAGAAAGCCCATGACAGCAGAGAATGCGCCCACAGACGCCACAGCCGCCGGTTACGCGCGCTTCATCTCGAACGCCGATCTGTCGCAGCTCGATACGCGCATGGAACAGGCTTACGAGGTCTCTCACGAGGTCGCGAAAGTCGACGCGGCTCTCAGCAGTAAAGAAAAACAGAATCTTGCCGTCCTCGAGCAGACAGTGGGCGGAGACAAGCTTCATAGGCAGGTTGTGCGCTTCGATACGCTCGCGGCATTTTGCCAAGGCCTCTTTTTCGCGCTCGAGATTTTCGAGGTAGCGGCGGTAGTCGTCGACGGTCGCCGGGCGCTCAATGAGAACAAGTTCATCCGCATTTACCACGCTGAGGTCGCGCACCACTCCCAGCACTTCAACAAGGTCGCGGCCATATTTGGTCGGCGCGATGACGAGAGAGCGGTTTGGAATAATGAATGCTGCTGCAACCACAGCCTGGGCGGCGGAAGGTTCGGCAGTATTGACCGCAAGGCTCACCCTGCATTGTTCCAGCGATGGCGCCTGAGGCTTCTCTTGCGGCCTGGGGCCTTCGAGCGCCGCTTCGAGATCGCACTGCTTCATGAAATGCGTTTCTGAGCCGGTCGGCACATAGTAGGCATGAAATGTTTCGCTTGAATGCAATGTTTTCAGCCGGTAAATCGGCTGCGGAAGCTCTTCGGCATTTGCAGGCGGCGCCTTGCTTTGCTTCGGGGTTTCGTATTCTTCCTCATGGAGGATATCGAACATTTCCTCCGGAAGGTTATGATCAGTATATTCATCGGACATTGTACTCTCCTGAACTATTGCGCATCGCTATTTCGCATAAATTTGCCCTGAACAAGAGCACCGGGCTCCACGACAAGCATTTTGCCAGTGCAATCAGCGCGTACCCGGGCTGTTTCGACATAGCGAACTTCATTCTGAACGATCGCTGTTCCACTGAAAAATCCCGCGACCAAAAGATCCCGTGCACGGATATGTGCATGCATTACCGCATCTTTCGAGATTATCACAGAAGCGCCGCTTATTATATCACCCG
Source organism: Rectinema subterraneum (assembly GCA_009768935.1). Lineage (GTDB taxonomy): Bacteria > Spirochaetota > Spirochaetia > Treponematales > Rectinemataceae > Rectinema > Rectinema subterraneum. The sequence continues at coordinate 41,030 of WESA01000013.1, read as the reverse complement.
AAAATTCGCCATCGATGCGCACCATGCCTGGCGCTTCGATCCGCCCTTCGGCTTTTACTCCCTGCCCTATCACACAATCGGAAAAACCCTGCTTACTCATGATATTCCTTGCGAATATTCAAAAAGCGCAATGGGTCAATAAGGCTCGTCCCGAGGTACACTTCATAATGAAGGTGCGGGCCGGTTGTTTTGCCTGTATTGCCCAGGTACCCGATGACATCGCCTTGAGAAACCCGCTGGCCTTTTTTGACCGCAAAACCACGCAAATGCCCATAGCGAGTGGTAAAACCGTGGCTGTGCTGAATCGTGATTGAATTGCCGAGGCTCGCATTGTAGTGAATGTCGATGACCTTGCCATCGGCAGTTGCCAGAACCGGATCGCCAACGCGGTTCGTCGAAATATCGATACCGGTGTGCAAGTACCATTGCCCTGTCGAAAAAGGGTTCTCGTTCTGGCCGAAATACATGGTGATGTGGCCGAGGTTCCCTTTGATCGGCCAGATGTTCGGCACTTCAGTCATGATATCCTTTTGGCTAGCAAGCACATTGGCTATTTGATCGAGCGCCGCAACGCTGTTGTCAAGCGTCCCTGCGATGCCCTCGAGCCTGAGCACATCGCGGCTCACCGGATCATCGGAAAACCGGCCGGGAATAAGATCCGAAAGCCCTGCGGTTTTAAGGATATTGTCCGCACTCTGCGCAGGATCAGGCTTACCTTTGCTCTGCACTATGGTAACGATCTGCCCCAATTTTTCCTGAAATTGCGCTGTTTTGGAGAGCAAGTTCTCGGTGGTCTCGCGCATCTTGTCGATACTTTCGTTAGCCTTTGCCAGCTGGGTATGCAGCGCCGATGCTTTCAATGCAGCTGCACCATAGGCTGAAATCGAAGCAATCGCGCTGCCTGCAAAAACAAGAGCGGCTACTCCAATTGCTATAAGAGAAAAACGGCTCAGCTCGAGCTTGCGCGCAGGTTTTTCACTCTGAGGAATGACCGCAAAGACAAATCGCGTCCGTCCCCACGAGAAAAAGCGACGCACCGCCACGCGCACGACATCGAGACCGCTCGAAATGCCCTGCACCATGCGCGAATACCAGCGCTTTTCCTTCTCTTTCCAACTGCGCAAGCCCTCAGGCACTGTATCCTCTCCCTACAAAGCAAGCAATTTCAACCCCGCGCTCAAAAGGCGCCTCGGCATGCACGCGCCTGTCGCGCGGCATCTTTCTTGCTGCAAATCCAGCCAGTAAATGTAGCATCGTATGGCTTTGACTGTCAAACCAAGCGGGCTCCGGCAGGCACCTGCCTCCCACAGACGCCTTTCCGCCACCCGCGAATTCACTTTCAACCCAAATTTCGATATATTGGAAACGAACGACCGATCAATCGGTTTCCAGCACATCTTCAGTTTTTCAGGAGAATTGTTCATGGCCAATTACGCATTCAAAACCGAAGTCAACCAACTTCTCAACCTTATCACGCATTCTCTCTATTCGCACAAGGAAGTGTTCCTGCGCGAGCTCATTTCGAACGCTTCGGACGCGATCGACAAACTCAAGTACCTCACGGTTTCCGACGACGCGTTCAAGACCCTCAGCTTCGAGCCGCGCATCACTGTAACTCTCGATGAGGACGCGAAGACCATCACCGTGTCCGACAACGGTATCGGCATGGATGAAGAGGAGCTTGCCGACAACCTCGGCACCATCGCGCGCTCTGGCACCCGCGCCTTCCTCGAACGCCTTGGCGAGAACGAGCGCAAGGCGTCGAACCTTATCGGCCAGTTCGGCGTGGGCTTCTATTCAGCCTTTATGGTCGCGGACCACATCGAAGTGGTGAGCCTCAAGGCCGGAACGGACAAGGCCTTTGTCTGGAAAAGCGACGGCAAGAGCGGCTTCGAAATCGAACCCGCAGTGCGCGCAGGCTTCGGCACCGACGTCATCCTCCATATCAACGACGAAGGGACGGAATACCTCTCGCGCTGGTCGCTCGAAGAGCTTTTAAAGCGCTATTCGAACCACATCGCCTGGCCTATCCACCTCGTCAGCAAGGAAAAAACCTACGCCAAGGACCCCGCCAAGGCCGAGTCCAAAACCGTCGACGAGCAGGTCAACAGCGCAAGCGCCCTATGGCGCCGCCCAAAGCCAGAGCTCACGGACAAGGACTACATCGACTTCTATAAATCCCTCACCGGCGACGAAAAGGATCCCCTGCTCTGGATCCACACAAAGGCCGAAGGCACTATCGAATACAGCTCGCTCTTGTACATTCCCTCGCACGTGCCGGCAGACCTTTACATTCCCACGCGCGAACAGGGCATAAAACTCTATGTCAAGCGCGTGTTCATCACCGACAAGGAACTGCAGATTCTGCCGCCCTACTTCCGCTTTGTGCGCGGAGTCATCGATTCCGACGACCTGCCGCTCAACGTGAGCCGCGAAATGCTTCAGCACAACCGCGTGATGATGACCATCCAGCAGGCCACTCTCAAAAAACTCTTTTCGGAGCTCGAACAGCTCGCCGCGACAAATCCAGAAAAATTCAAGACCTTCATTTCGCTCTTTGGTGTCCAGCTCAAGGAAGGAATCCTCTCCGACTGGACGAACAGAGAACCCTTGCTCAAACTCGTGCGCTTCAAAAGCACGCTCGCCGAGGACTGGACAAGCCTCGCCGACTACAAGAGCCGCGCAGGCGAAGGGCGCAAGACCATCTACTATCTCACCGGCGAGAACGAAGCCCGCTTGCGCGCTTCCCCCTTGCTCGAAGTGTTCAAGGAAAAGGGCATCGAAGTGCTCCTCGGCACGGACGAAATCGACGAGCTTGCTTTTGGCGGCATCGGTGAATACGAAGGCATGCAGTTCAAGAGCGTCCAGCAGGTAGATGCCGAAGAAGAGCTCGGCAAAGACCAGAGCGAGCACAAGGACCGCGGCGAGAAAGCCGTGAAAATCCTCAAGCGCGTGCTCGGCGATCGCGTCAAGGACGTGCGCCTTTCAAAGCGGCTCGGAAAGAGCCCGTCATGCGTCGTTGTGGACAAAGACGAATTCACGCCGCAGTACCGCAAGCTCATGGAACGGCTCACGAACGAGCCCGCTCCCGAGGTAAAACCCATCCTCGAAATCAATGCCGAGCATCCGCTCATCGAGCGGCTTGTGGCGCTCGACACACGCAAGGAGCTGAGCGGTGGCGACCTCGCCACAGTGCAGGAAATCGAAGACCTTTCGCACGTGCTCTTCTACGAAGCCATGCTCGCTGAAGGCGAACACTTCGAAGTCCCGCAGGATTTTGCGGAGCGGCTCAACCGCCTGCTGGCGAAGTCGAGCTGAGGGCCGAATTCTCGCTGGGGCAAAGGGCGCTGCTCAAGTATACTTGTCACGAATAATGAATCAGAATTCGGGCGGATACCCGGACTGAAGATTGAAAACTGGATAGAATAAGATCGAGGAATATAGATGGCCGGCTATGAACGCCCCGATTACTGGACTCTCAAGGCGAAAAAGGAAGGCTATCCGGCTCGTTCTGTCTACAAGCTCGAAGAAATTGTGAGGAAGTTCGGGCTATTGAAGGGCTTTGGAGGGAGGACGGGCGCTGGAAAAGAAGATAGCGTGCGCAGCTCCCCTTCGTCAGGCGCAAGCGGCGCGGGCGCACCCGGCCCCGCCATCCTCGACGTCGGCGCGGCCCCGGGTTCCTGGAGCCTGTGGCTTCTAAGGCAGATGAAGGGCGCGGGTAGGCTTGTCGCAGTCGATATCCAGGACCTGGGAATAGCGCCTGCGGACTCGAATTTTTCGTTTATCAAGGGAAGTATCCTGGTCGATTCAGTGCGCGCACGCCTTCGCGAAGCGGGGCCATTCAACCTCGTGGTCTCCGACGCCGCCCCAGCCACGACTGGTAACCGCCTCGTCGACCAAGCGCGCTCGGAAGAGCTTGTGGAGGCAGTGATGGGGCTCGCACTGGAGGTGCTGGCGCCGGGCGGCGCCCTTGTCATGAAAATTTTTCAGGGCGGTGAAGAAAAACGCCTTATCGCCGAGCTCAAAAAGCACTTCGCGCAGGCGCGCGCCTTCAAGCCCGAGGCCTGCCGTGCCGAATCCTTCGAAACCTACCTCGTAGCGTCGGGGTTTGCCCGACGGGATGAACAAGATAAAAGACTTTGACAGGATGTTCAGGATTTTTAGTGATCAACAGGATGTAGCTTTTAGGGAAAGCCCTAACCCTTTTTCCTGTCTTCTCCCCTAAAAGGGTCCTCATCCTGTTCATCCTGCAAAATCCTGTCATCCTGTCGAGAAGCCTGTCGATCCTAATCCAGCTGCTCAATTTTCTGAATGCGTTCTACCAACGCCGCGCGATCGGGCATGGTTTTTAAAAACGCCACAAAGCTCTCATCTGAAGCCACATGTGCAATTTCCGCCAAGAGCTGCAAATGGCTCGCCTCATCTTTAGCAAGTACTAAAAAGAGCGTATGCACCGGTATGCCATCTAGTGCCTTCCAGTCCACCGGCGCAAACAAGTATGCCACCACAACAATATCGTGCTGCAGACTCTCGCTTCCGAATCGCCGCACATGCGGAATGGCAATACCATTCCCGATCGCTGTGCTCGCCAGATCCTCACGCGCCAAGAGTGCATCGAGCAGCGCTTCTCTGTCCAGTCCCTCCGGCAAGTCAACAGTTTTTACAAGAGCGCCCAGCGCCTCCTGCATGCTTTCGGCATCGGTGAGGTACCAGACGTCGTGCTGCAAAATCAGCTCTTGAAGCGGCATGGATTCTCAGCCTTATTCCAGAGTCTCGGAAAAAACGAATGCCTCTCCGCTATCAAGAATCACTTGCACTTCGTACGTTATCGGCCTTTTGACAGGATGTTTTCCTACAAAAACTAAAAAATAGCTGTTCTGTCCAGAGCCTTCCGAAAAAGACAATTCAGGGATAACTGTTCTCTCTATAGTTGTTTTGCGCCTTTCGTATTCACCGTCATTCGGGCCACCCTCATTCGACACGACATCCCAGAAATGCACGAACTCTGCTTGAGTATATGCTGCAGGGGTATCGGCTCCGGACGGACCTTGTGATGATGCAATCACTTTGATTTTTGTTTGCTTGTCCAAATTGAGCGATATTTTGACGATATAGAAATCGTACGTTTTTCCTAGAACGATTATGCTCGGTTCTTTGAAAGGATTTACAAGGAAATTTGGACCGTATTTAGCAATTTCAGCGTCGGAAGCGCGAGCAATTGCTACTTTTGGGGCTCCTGGATCGTACTTTCTAGCCGTGGCGCATGAAAAGACGAGCAAAGAAACCATAACGGAGATCGCCACACCCAAAACAGAATAGAGCGGCAGCCCTGCAGAGGGGCGCTTCGTTATATTCATATTGCACCTCGAAACTGCATTATTACTAATATTTTATAGCTTAAAGGCGACAGCGTCCATGAGCAAGCATCTCCAATCACTTAAAAAAAGGGCGCGCAATTTTCATTGCGTGCCCTTTTTTCGCATTAGGCTAATAATCTGAATATCTCAGATCAGAACCAAACCTCGAAATCAAACGGGATGGAGAAAGTGCTGGTAGCAGCATTATACTTTACGCCGACAACCATGTCGCCCTGTGCAAAGTTGATAACACCATAAGCCTTGGCAGCAAGGCCGTTGTTTCCGTACCACGCATCGCCATTGTCATACCAGACTTTTACGCCAGCAGAATATTTGTCAGTTAATGCATACTGGGCTTTCACCTGAGCGCCGTAATTGAATGCACCAGTGGCAAGCACGATATCAGCATCGAGGCCGAGGTCGAGATTTTTCACAAGGGCAGAAGAACCAGCGGTCGCATAGATGTAGTTCTTGGTCGGGGTGTTGCGGAATCCGACTCTTGCAACGACGCCTTTGACTGCCTGGATATCAGCGCCTACCCAAATTTCACTGGAAGTGCCAAGGTAGCCGCCGACGAGCTTTGCTACGCCTTTAGCAGTATAGGAAAGCCCTACGTTGGTGTTGGTGAGCGTATCGAGTTTGGAGAATACTGCAAGCCCTACGCCCTGATAGGATACCTGTCCCATCATACCATTCTGGACGTTCGCAATGCGGGTGGAGAAGCCGTTTCCATCGATATAGGAAGTAAGGCGGGCACCACCGGTCTCGCGGAGTCTACCAGCGAGTACTTTAAGCTCGGGAAGAACCTGGTACGATACTGAATAGTTCCTTACCTGCTTGAAAATATCCTCGCCACCAGTTACAGTCGCAGAAAATCCCACGCCGCCGGATGAATAGTTGTAATAGGTCTCGCTGTAGAGCGTCGGGCCCAAACCATCCATAAAGTCGCCATAGGAATCCAGGTACGCACCAAAGGTAGCTACGGCCTTGGGGGCATCAGCTGCAAATACGGCACCGACCATAGCCAATGCGAGAAGCAAAACGATTAGCTTCTTCATGTCTAATCCTCCTTGAAAAGTAGATTGGGGCCTCGCCAACGGCTCGGTGCTCCCCTCTCTAAGTTCGTTCAGAAGTATATATCGGCACTTTTTGTACTGTCAAGCATATTTCATTCAACTTTTTTCATAAAAAATTCAGATTCTTGCGCATTAAAGCAGCGCTTTGCGCCTGCTATGCGCAAAAAGCCATCGAGCGAACTGCATAAAACCTAATTCATCACCTCCTTTATGCCAACTTAGCATAGTATACCACAATTATCGGCACAGGCACAGCAATAATTGAGCCTGCCAACCTTTCACGGGATGCGCGCGACAATGTCCTTAAGCCATGGCTTCTTTTCGAGGTCGCGCTGAAGGCCCTCCGCCCGCGCTTTGTTCACATAGTCGCGGTTCTCGAAATAGTAACGATAATTGGTGTGGACATCATACGTGCCATTGATGAGCGCTACTGTATCTTCGGTCATTACAAGCTCTTCATCGGTCGGAATGACGAAGACGCGAACCTTCGAGCCGGCGCCAGTGATGTCGAGCTCGGCGTTGCGGCACTTCGCGAGGGCGTTCTTCTTTTCGTCGACGATGATGCCGAGCTCTTCGAGACCATGGGTAGCAAGTTTGCGGATTTCGGGGCCCATTTCGCCGACGCCCGCGGTGAAGACGATGGCATCGACATGGCCGAGAGCTGCATAGTAGGCGCCGATATATTTCTTTATGCGATATGCTTCTACCTGCTGGGCAAGAATGGCGATGGGATCGCCTTTTTCGGCGGCGTTTTCGACGTCGCGACGATCAGCCCATTTGGTGGTGAGGCCGAGGACGCCGGACTCCTTGTTGAGTTTCTTCTCGATTTCAGAAGCGGTCATGCCGGTCTTGCGCATGACATGGAAAATGATGCCCGGATCGATGTCGCCGCTTCTAGTGCCCATAACGAGGCCTTCGAGGGGGGTGAGCCCCATGGAGGTGTCGTAGGAACAGCCGTTCTTGACCGCGTTGATCGAGGAGCCGTTGCCGATGTGCGCGATGATGAGGTTCGTCTCGAAGGGATCCTTGCCGAGCAGCACCGCGGCGCGCTTGGCGTTGTAGAGGAAGCTTGTCCCATGGAAGCCGTAGCGGCGAACCATGTATTTTTCATACCATTCGCGTGGAAGGGCGTACATATAGCTCGATGCGGGCATGGTCTGATGCCAGGCGGTGTCCATGACGGCGCAGTGCGGCACATCGGGCAGGATGGTTTTTGCAGCCTCGACGCCCATGAGGTTTGCGGGGTTGTGCAAGGGAGCAAGCTCATTGAGCGATTTGAAGGTTTCGAGGAAGTCGCCATTGATGATCGAGGATTTGGCGAACTTCGAACCGCCATGCACCATGCGGTGACCTACGGCTTTGATCATCGACAGATCGCTGATGACACCCACTTCGGGATCGACGAGAGTTTTGAGGATGAGCTCGATGGCAACGATGTGGTTGGGGCACTCATGCTCGACTTCGTAGTCGGGGCGGCCACGCACTTTATGCGTGATAAATGAGCCGCCGATGGTGACGCGTTCGACAATGCCGCTGGCAAGGACATCCTTTTTGTCCCAGTCATATACCTGGTATTTGACCGAGGATGAGCCGCAGTTGAGGGTAAGAATAACCATTTTAAGACTCCTGGGGAGAAAAGCTTTTCCAGCATTGTAGCACTGATTTTGAAAGCGGGCAAGGAATTGGCTAAAATTTGACTGATTGGGATGGGCAAAAAAAGCACAACTCCCCAAATCTTACGTAAAATTTATTCTTACGTAAGATTTCCAAAAAAAGGCTGCGTGCGCGCAATCCCTCCTACATCATATTCACGGGGTCGATATCGATTTCGAGATACACCGAGGAAGGAAGCTCAATGCGCGGCTTGAGCATCTTCACAAAGTGCTGGAGCGCCTGAAAGCGCCGCGCGCGGAAAATAAGCTGATAGCGGTGGTTGTCTGCGATGATAGCAAGGGGGCATTCGGAAGGCCCAAGCACTTCGATATCCGCAAATTGTGGCTCCTCGGCAAGATGGCGCGCCGCCTTAGCGGCACTTTCAGCAGCATTGCGCGCATCGTGGGCCAAGCGCGAACGAAACACGAGCCTGCACAAGCGTCCTGCCGGCGGAAACTCCAGATGCCGGCGCATCTCCAGTTCCCGCTCAAGAAAGCCCAACACATCGCCTGCCGCCGCGAGGCGAATGATGGGGCTATCGGGCTTGCGTGTTTGGACAAACACAAGTCCATCGGGCCTGTGGCGCCCTGCTCTCCCCGCAACCTGCACAATCAACGAGAAAACCCGCTCCGCCGCCCGAAAATCGGGCATCGCGAGGCCCTGGTCGGCCATCAATATGCCGACCACACGCACTCCAGGGAAATTGAGCCCCTTTGCGACCATCTGCGTGCCCACGAGCATGTCGATCTGGCCGTTCCGGAAGGCGCGCAGGGTCTCTTCGAGCTTCCCTTTCGTTCCAGCGCTGTCGGTATCAAGGCGGGCAAGGCTCATGTCGGGGAAGCGCTCGCGCAGTTCTTCTTCGATGCGTTCGGTCCCATAGCTCGCCCAAGCAAGATCGAGCGAGCCGCAGGTCGGGCAGGCAAGCAGCTTTGGTTCGCTGTAGCCGCAGTAGTGGCAGGTAAGCCGGCCTGAGCTTTTATGGTAGGTGAGCGGGACCGAGCAGTGTTTGCAGGTTATTTCAGTGCCGCAGGTCTGGCAGATGAGCGTGCGAGCGAATCCGCGGCGGTTCAGAAAGAGAATGGCCTGGCGGCCAGCAGTCTTTGCTTCGCGCAGAGCCTCTGCAAGCTCGTCGGAGATAAGCCCCTCGCGCCCGCGCATATCGACAATATGGATGAGCGGAAATGAGCCGCCGGCGGGCCTGGTCGCGAGATCGAAGCGGTGGATCTGGCCTTGCAGACAGGCATGCCAAGCTTCGGGAGAGGGAGTCGCGCTGCCCATCACGAGGCGGGCTTTGGCGAGACTCGCACGATGCATGGCAACCTGGCGCGCGTGATAGCGGGGCGTTGTGCCGCTCTTGTAGCCTGTGTCGTGCTCCTCATCGATGATGATAAGCCCGAGGTCCGGAATGGGCGCAAAGACAGCGCTGCGGGCGCCTATGACGATGCGCGCTTCTTTTTTGGCAATGCGTCGCCATTCGGCGAGCTTGCGCGAGGGGGTGAGGCGCGAGTGGATGATGGCACAGCTTCCTCCAAAGCGCCTGCGAGCATCCTGTTCGACCTGGCGGGTGAGCGCGATTTCAGGCACGAGGTAGAGGACCCCCTGGCCCTTCGCGAGGGCAGCTTCGGCAAGCTGCAGGAATACTTCGGTTTTGCCGGTGCCGGTCGGGCCATACAAATAGAACATGCCTTCAGGCTCAGCAAGAATACCTTGGAGAGCCGCGCGCTGGCCGGGCGTAAGCTCGAGGGGCGAGGAACTCAGCTCGACTTCGTCGAATTCTTCGGAAAGGTCCTGGCGCTCGCGGCGGGCTGAGGGAAGCATGGCGGAGAGCGCTTCTCCAAGAGAGCAGTGATACATCGCGGCAAGCCACTTACCCAGCCCAAGCATTTCGAGATCGAAAAGCGGCTCGGCATCGACAACGCGGAGGATTTCGCGGATGCGAGCAGGGTCGAGGACAACAGAGTCGGCAATCTCTATCGCATACCCCGTCGCTTTGGCCCGTTTTCCGAGTGGCGCCTCGACTCGCATGCCAATCTCGAGCGGGGCAAAACCCGGGTTGCGGTACCAGAAGGTCTCTTCAACAGGGATGGGAAAAGCGACGCGCACAAAGGATGCAGACATCGCGCTACTCCTCGACCCGGGTGGACCCGTCAATGAGCGCGCGGAATCGTTTCAGGTCCTCCCATGCGGGGCGCTTGAGACTCGCATCACGCAGGAGGGCCGAGGGATGAAAGGTAATTACAACTGGAATTCCTTCGAATTCGAAGGTTCGCCCGCGCAGGCGAGAAATGGGGTCGGTGAGATCCAAAAGGCCATGGGCCGCGGTGCGCCCCACGCAGAGAATGAAGCGCGGCTTGAGAATGGCTATCTGGGCGCGCAGGTAGCCGATACAGGCAGCACGCTCGATTGGCGTGGGCTCGCGGTTATTGGGAGGGCGGCATTTGACGATATTGCCGATGTAGCAGTTCGTCTGACGCGACAGTCCGATCGCGGCGAGCATTTTGTCGAGGAGCTTGCCGGAAGCACCCACGAAAGGCAGCCCCTGGCGGTCTTCTTCGGCGCCGGGCCCCTCGCCGATGACAAGCACCTCGGGGTCAGACACTCCTTCGCCGAAAACGGTCTGGGTGCGCGACTCGGAAAGCGCACATGCGGTGCATTCGCTGACTTGCGCTGCGAGCGCTTCGAGCTGAGCCTTGCGGGTTGCAAGGCCCGTTTCGATAGGCAGGTCGCCAGGCAGCGAAATTTCGACTTTGCGCCCGCTGCGGCAGCCATAGCGCAAAAAATCCTCTATTAAAAGGAGGCTGTCGAAAAACTGCTGCGGGGTGATGGGCGGCTTGTCTGTGCCCGGACTTTCTGCGCTGCCTGCGCTTGCTTGGGCTTTTGCTGCATCGAACTCTGATTCGCTCATGCTTCCATTCACTCACACAATCTCAAGCTCGACAAGGGCGGGGCTCTCGAAGCGCGGACTTGAAACGATAATGCGCGCATGCCCCTTCAGGCCCCCTGCAGCAACCCAGAACGCGCTCGCTCCGCCTGCCAGCGCTCGGAGCGAGGGGCCGGTCAGGCTGATCGGGCCCTCTGTCTCAATTGAAAATGGCTCAAAGACAAAGGGAGTGGTGTTCCCGTACTGGTCGACAGCGCGTACGACAATCCGTGTGCTGGACCATTCTTCTTCGCTTACGGCGCAAAGCTGGTTCGAATCCGCCTCTGCAACAAGGCCCTGCGCAGTGCTATCGGCTCCAAATGTGCGCTCTGCTACTTCTTTGCCATTCAGAATACCCACAAGGCGAATCGATTCATCAGCAGAGCCCCAGCCCATGCCATAGCGAATAACGAGCTCTTCGATCTGGCGCATTGAGAGTTTGCGGCGATGCATGAAAAGGCCCATCTGGAGTTTTTCCATCAAGCTCAAGCGGCTCGCCCCTGCTGCCATCGCCTTGCTCGCAAGCTTGCAGAACAAGGCCGCGTCGCGACCCGGCCATCCTTCGGCCTCAATGCGCTTTCCGATTAGGTCATCGATGACGACAGGCGGATGCGGTAGGTTCGCAAAATGTGTCTTGTCGGGGGAAAAGCGCCCGACGAGCGAGGCGCCACGGTACACATCGATCGCATCGCAGTTTGTGAATACATACACCGGGAGCATGCGGGCGGCATCGCGCTCACCCTTGGCGAAGTGCGAAGCAGGCTCGAGTACAAGGCGCTCCGAGGGCGAAACCTGGCTGGCATACAGAAAGCCTGCGTACTTCGGAATGCGGAACATGTCCGCCACGCCATGATAGCAGATGCGGTCTCCTGAGCCAAAATCTTTGTGCGTGTGGTAATCGAAAGCGCACCAGCCGATGCAGCCTGCAATGCGCGGATTGCCCATTGCGGTATCGAGGATATGCGCGTGTCTGAGGCTATGGGCGACGAGGCGCTCTTCCTGATCGAAGCTTTTGGTTGGGAACATATGACCAGTGTGCTCGGTGATGAGGTAGGGAGCCTTCTTGTGGTGTTTGGGGAGCACTTTGGCTGGCTCAGAAATAAAAGGTGTTCCCTCGCCGTCATAGATAAAATCATTGAAGGTATAGACATCTTCGAGCAGTTCACTGTGCGCGATATACCGCACACCTGCGGTCGGGCGGAATGGATCGAGCTCGCGGGCGAGGGCGTTGGTCCGGGTATAGAAATCGTGATTATCCTGCGATTCATTCACGCGCACGCCCCACAGGACAATACTCGGGTGATTGCGGTCACGCAGAATCATGTCGCGCAGGTCGCGAAGGGCATGTTCCTGCCAGGAAGCATCGCCGACATGCTGCCAGCCAGGCAGCTCTTCGAATACAAGGAGACCCAGCTCGTCGCAGGCATCGAGGAAATAAGGCGACTGGGGATAGTGGCTCGTGCGCACGATGATGCAACCGAGCTCCTGCTTGAGCATTTCGGCATCGCGGCGCTGAGCATCCGGGCCCATCGCATAGCCGGTATAAGGGTATTCCTGATGGCGGTTGAGCCCGCGCAGGAAAACACGGCGATGGTTGAGATAGAAGCCGCTCGGACCGAATTCGGCCGTGCGGAAGGCTGTCCGAATTTCTTGCATGTCGACAGCGCGGCCGGATTCATCCAGAAGAGCGACTTCGAGCCTATAGAGAAATGGGTCATCGATATCCCAGAGTCGCGGCTTGTTGACAGCGAGCGAAAGCAAAACCTCTTTTGCTTTTGTCGCGGCATGGCCAGCTGGCGACTCTACAGGGGCGCTCTCCTCGATGATGAGATCATTTCCGCTGAAGAGCTGCGCCCGGATTTTTGCTTGAGGCGGGAGCTGCTCTGCAGCTTCGATTTGGACTTTGACTTCGGCTATCCATTGCCCCTCGAGCATATCCCCCAGCGGCCGCGGCGCGCACCAAACCGTGCCGACCCACGCCCCCGTATGCACCTCCAGGCTCACCCCCCGATAGATGCCCCCGAACACCAGATAATCGACCACACCCCCGAAGGGCGGAGCTCCGGCATCCTCGGAGCTGTCGACCTCGACAAGTATCCATGCCGGCCGCACATTGTGCCGCGCCGATGGCTGCGCGCCTGGCACCGCTGGTCGATCTGATGGGGGCGCCTCTGGCTCCAGCTTTAAATGCGGATCAATCCGCACCTCAAACGGTGTATATGGCCCCGTATGGCTGCCAGCGAGCCGGCCATTCACCCAGACGCGGCAGGAAACGCTTACGCCTTCAAAGCGCAGAAAGATGGCGGGCGCGCCGCTTCGGTGCGCGCTGCTTGGACTAAAATCGTCTTCTTTGTCAGGCGTGGGCACAGGGACGGCGCCTGGCTGGGCGCCGTCCTTTTCACTGGGCGCGGCCTCTTGGCCTAAATTTTCCTTTTTGTCAGGCGAGGCTTCGTCGACATCGCTCCACGCCCGCGCCAGCTGTTCCATAGTCAACAGCTTAGCGTAGCACCCTTTGCGCGCAAATGTGCGCTCGTCGAAGCTGTTTAAGGGGGCGCCGATCATGTCGTGGGGAAGATGCACGGGGATCCAACCAGCGGCGGGCAAGCCCACCGGGGAATCCTGGGTGGCCGCGCCTGCCGCCATAGCCGCGCCCGTGGTTGTTGTCATACCCCTGTCTGTTGTTTTGGCTGCGCCCGCGACTGCATCCGGCCCGGCCCACTCCTCGCTCAAAAAAACCGGCTCCGCGGGCCCTGGCCTGTAGTACCAGCCTGCATTCCACGCGCGCTGCATAGCTTTCACTTTAGCAACATGACCTGCAGAATCTGCAGAATCGGGAAAATGACGCAGACCGCGATGAACACAAGCTCCAGCGTTATCATGCGCTGCTCGGTGGAGTCATTTTTCACAAGCTCGTAGATATTCTGGAGCGCGTTGAGCCGTCGTTCAATCGAGATTTTCCACTCGTCGGTGTTGAAAATCTCGCAAAGCCTGTGGTAGATCGAGCCAAGAAAGTAATCGCCGATGATTTTCGAAGAATTGTCGAGGTTCTCGAGGGTAAAGAGCGCATCGAAGCGCAGGCCCTGAATCTGCGCAAGCTTGAGCCTGAGCGTGCGATCGCTGAATTTTCTGCGATTGCCTGACAGATAGAGACGGCGAATATCCTGCTCGGCTTCGCCCAGCCACTTGTCGAGCAGAAAATCGAGTTCCCGAAGCTCGATAAGCCGGTAATTCGCGTGCTCGGCCATCATGATCACATCGTCATAGTCAGCCGCGGGATCGATGATAAGACAGCGCTCGAGATCGAAAATAGCAATATCGTCTTTTCGGTAACTGAATGGCTTGTTGAGAATCTGTTCGATCTGGCTCATGTGCAAGGTTCCCACCGGCTCGCCGGACAAGAGGCTTGCGGCGACATCCTTGTTCGCATCGATAAAAGCGCGAGGATCCCCTCCCGGGCATTCGAGGAGGCAGAAGGCGGTGTAGGTTTCGCGATCGTTTTTGGTGAGCTCTTTATACCCTGCAACAGCGGTCCGAAGCGCTTCGTGAACCATTTTGAACGAAGATTCCGCAAATTGCTCTATCGAGTTTGCGCTGCTGATATCGCGGATGAGCATATTCGCTTTCTGCGGCAGATCCTCAAAGCGCGACATCGTTTTATATCGAACAATCAGCGTAATGGCGCCATCTTCATAGATTTTCGCCTGTGCGGAGAATTTGTCGAAGCATTTTGAATCGCACTCGTCGGTGCTGATAGATAACACGAGGGGTTTTGGGAGCGTCAGCGACACAGGCGTATCGCGCCTTTTTGCAAACTCCATATCGTGGTGGGCAGGCACAAGCGATGCGACTTTTTTGAGATCGATGGCTCTGCCGATATCGTAGGTGTACAAGTGTATAATTTCGACAGGAATTTCGCCCTGGGCATTCATCACCTCACCTCCTTGCGTGTTACCTCCGCACCACTGACCATAAGAACGAGCACAGACCCGCTCTGCACGGAGAACGGTGCGCTGAACGAGCCACCGGGGTGTTTGACCGAATAAAGAGTCGTTCGTGTGCCATTGGGAACTATTACATCGAGCGCAACTGGTACCGCATAGGGATATTCCGGAAGCGTGTACTCGAAGACGCCGGCAGTGTATCCCTTGCGTGCTGCAGGCGCCGCAATTGTAATCTGGACGCGGTCGAGCTGCTTGAGATTCTTGTCAGCGGGCTCAGATTGCTCGACGACGGTGCCAGGCGCTTCCTTGTCGTGCGCTGCTCGCATTTTATAGCTGAAAATGAGCGGGGTAGTCGCAGCTTTGGATGCCATTTCGCGCAAGGTAAGGCCAAGGAGCGAAGGCATGGCGATGTCCTTGGCTTCGGGGCCTTTGCTGACCACAAGGTCCAGAATGGTCGGGCCGGAGATTTCGGTTCCGGGTTTGGGGTTCTGGTCGAGAATGGTTCCCGGTGCTGAAATATCAAAAATGTAAAGCGGTGGCTCTCTGATGCTGACAAGCCCCTTGGTGGTTGTCGAAAGGCCCTGCAGGTACAGCCTGAGGTCATCGATGTTGCGGCCACTGTAGTCTTCGATCTTGTCGAGCACAGCTCCCCGGCTCACCACCAAATTGATGCGACGCCCTGCTTTGACAATGCTTCCAGGAGGAGGCGACTGATCGAGCACAAGGTTACGATCGAGGGGGTTGTCGGTAAAACGCAAGGTAAGGCGCGGGTAGAGCTCGCGCTGCTGCATTTTAACAAGCGCATCAGCGAGGTCCATGCGGCGGACATCGGGAACCATCGTGCGCTCCTCCCCTTTCAGGGTGAGAAAAAATACAAAGACCGCAAAGATGATCATGACTACAAACATAAGGATCGCAAAGAGCACAAAGGTGCGCTTCTGTGGCTTTGTCCATTCCGAAATGCGCTTGTGCTGTTCGCTTGCGATATCGACAGCCGATTTGACTGCTGCTGTCACTTTTTCGGGAGCTTTGGAGGCTGCTTCTTTTATTGTCTGCGTTATGTCTTTCTTGGCCATGTTCTCATATTCCTTCAATTTCGATGCAAAAAAGCGATGCGAAAGCTCGGTGCGCCGACGCCCTGCCAGGCAAATCACTACTGTGAAGAAAGCACAGCGGTCCGCACGGGCTTCAGCACAATTGGCTACAATAAACCCAATATGGTGCCGATTAAATCCCGCATGCCATTGGCAAATTCGCGGTATCCTGTTGCCTTGCGCGTTGCCAATTGCAACTGCTTCACCGCGAGGAAGCCCTGCCCTGTCTGCACTACCATGCCTTTTGGGGCGACTACTGCGATTATAGTCCCTGGCTGAACATTTGTCACATGCCCGGGCACGTCGGAAGGCGAGAAATCATCGACAGGCTCCGCTTCGAGGATCGAAAGGCGCATCCCCCGAAGGAATGTATAGCTGCCTGGCCATGGATCGAAGGCTCGGATGCGCGCATCGATTTCGCGTGAAGCCCGTGTCCAGTCTATGAGCCCATCTTCTTTCGAAATCTTGCTGCAGTATGTCGGAGTGCCGATCTGTGGCTGGGCTTTGACTGTGCCGTGCTCAATCTGGTCGAGAACTTCGACCACAAGCGGCGCCGCCAGGCGTGCACAGAGTTCCGAAAGGGTGCGTGCGGTTTCTCTCCCCCCAAGCGGAATGCGGGAAACAAGCAAAAGGTCGCCCGTATCCATTTCAGGCGCAATTGTCTGGATGGAAATTCCAGTTTCTGAATCCATGGCCAGAATCGCATGCTGAATAGGGGAGCTGCCTCTCCAGCGAGGAAGAAGGCTCGGGTGCACATTGATGCCGCCTTTCGGAAAGAGTGCCATGAATTTCGGCCCGAAAATTTTTCCATAGGCAAAAGAGACGAGTATATCGGGTTTGCAGGCTGAAATGCCGCTGCGCGCTTCGGCCTTGAGCGTTTCGAAAGTGAAAATAGGAACGCGCTCGCCAAAAATGCGCCGCGCTGCGCTCGCGACTGGAGTCTGCTCCACCTTGAGCCCGCGTCCGACTTTTGAATCGGGATTGGTCAGCACAGCTGCTATTTCATGGTGCGATGCAGCAATCGCCTCCAGAGCAGGAACCGCAATTTCGGGACTTCCGGCGAAAAGAACTCGCAACGAGCCCTCCTACATGTTCAGCATGCGGCTGTAATGCGCAAGCGCCCGCCTTCGTTTTGCAGGCGAAACACGGTCGATAAACAGAATGCCATCGAGATGGTCGTACTCGTGCTGGATGACACGGGCGAGAAGGCCATCGGCGCTAATGCGGAATGGCTTTCCTTTGATATCAAAGGCTTCTATATCAATAGCTGAAGGGCGCACGACAGTAAAATATAGCCCCGGAAACGAAAGGCAACCCTCTTCGTATTCGTTTGTCTCCTTGCTCATGGCGACAATGCGAGGATTTACAAAGATTCGCAAGCGCTCGTCGTCCAACCCGACAAGAAAAAGCCGCTTCGAAATGCCAACCTGCGGGGCCGCCAGTCCGATGCCATGATCGCGCTTCATCGCATCCTGCATATCGATGACGATTTTCTCGAGATCGTGATCGAATGCGCTGATTTCTTGGGCTTTTTCGGTGAGCACTGGATCACCATAGGTTACTATATTGAGCATCCTAATTCCTTATCTACATCTACGCAATCAACATGTGTACTGCTGATAAATTACTGCATGAAATGGATTCTGGCAATTATCGGGACGCTGCTGGGAACAGCGGCTTGGCTTTACACAAGGTTGAGAGCACTACCCTTTTTTATAGAGGAGGAATGGCGACCTTGTCTCCTACCTTTACACCAGCGCGGCCGAACCAGCCTTGCGGCACTTCCAGCGCGTAGCGGATACTGCGGGCTGAGGGCCGCGGTTCTTCGGAATACGGAACAAGATCAAGTATCTGGACAATGGTGCCATCAGAAATGATATAAGCGATCGATAGCGGCAATTTCGTGTTTTTCATCCAAAACGAAACCTGCTGGTCGCGGTCGAAAACGAACAACATGCCTTCGCCATCGCGAAGCGAGGTGCGATACATAAGACCGCGGTTGCGCTCGGTCTCCGTCATGGCCACTTCCGCTTTGACCGTCGCTTCTCCAATAGTCAGGGTGACGGTTTTCAGCTTGGGATTCGGCTTGTCAATTCCTTGGCTCGAGGTATTTTGCCCGCACGCAGCGAAGAATATCAAGATCAGACTGCATACAGCAACTGCTGACAATAAGGATGCATATCTGGGTCGCATGGTCTCTCCTCATTCTCAAAAAAGAAAAAAGCCGCTCTCAGTAAGCGGCTCGTGTCGCGGACGGCTTAAGCCGCCCTAACAATCAGTATTTGCCTTCCTGTGATTTGCGGGTTTTTTTCATGAGCTTGCGTTCGAGCGCTTTCTTTTCTCTATTTCGGATAGCAGATGGCTTTTCGAAGTATTCACGGCGTTTCCACTCTCGGATAATGCCTTCTTTCTCGACCATTCTCTTGAAGCGTTTCAATGCTTTCTCGAGGGGCTCATTGTCCTCGACGATAACCTGGCGGATAGTCCTCACCTCCCTTCAATTCGCGGAGTGCATTGTAACTGAAGGAAATAATTTGTCAAGCACTTAGGTGGCAAGCGGTTGGAATTTTTATAAACAGCGGCTTAGGCGCGCCCCTGAATTGAAGCGCGCCATGCTGCGGCACTTTTGCAAAACTGCTTTGAGCGGTATACTTTTGCAAAAGGAGCACAGCATGCTGTTTTCAGTAGGAAATCTGGTGACGCTGGCCATTGTCGTTGCGATGTTCGGTGCGTATCACCTGTTGACTGCCGATAATCGGTCTCTTGAAAAATTAAAACGCATGGGGGAGAAACTTAAGGACGAGCTTGGCGCCTATGTCGAATCGAAGGCCGAAGAAATAAAGCATTATGGCATCGATCTGGATGTGCAGCAGAAAGCGGCAAAGGTCGTGCTCGAAAAAATTCAGGAAGCACAAGCGACTATCGACTCAGAATCGGAATCGATCACTGCAATTGCAGACCGGTTCAAGGAATATGACGAAATTCTTTCCCAGCTCATGGACATGACAAAACGCGTCGACCAGAATATCGCGCATCTTGCTGAGAAAAATGAATTCATTGAAGCACTCGCGCGCCGCCTCGAAGTCGCGGGCAAAAAGATGGACGCAATCGAGGCAGACCTGCCGAAAGTCAAGGATCAATTTGCGCAAGATGCAAAGCGGATCCTCGATGGTTTCCGCGATGACATTCTGGATCAGCTCAATGAGCGCCTGACTGGAATTGTCAACCTGTTCGATCAATCCAAAGGCGACGCGGAGTCCGCCATTGCGCAAGCATCTGCATTGAACAATCAGATCGATCAGAAAACAGAGCTAGCGCTCGAAAAAGCAGCGTCGCGCGCACAGAACATCGAGGATGAGGCATTCCAGACCCTTCGCGCCCGCCTTGCCGCCGACTTCAAAGAGCTTTCACGGCAGACCGATGAACAGATCGCTGCCCTTTCGCAGAAGCTCGATATGCTCGTGCAAAGCGTCCAGGCCAAGCTCGGCGAAACGAATGCATCGACCGAGGCGCAAGTGAAAGAAAGCCAGCGAAGGCTATCCGAGGCCAAGGCCTCAATTGCCGCGATGTCGGCAGAAATGGTTCGAATCCAGAAGGAAACCGCCGAAGCCTCAGCCGCCCTCGCTGCCAAATTCCAGGCCGAGCGCGCCTCGCTCGAAGAGCAATTTGCACAGTTCGGCCAGGCGTTTGAAGCCCATCGCGCATCGTTCGAAAAAGAATTCATGTCCGAAATTTCCGCGCTGCGAGAATCGCTTGAGAACGCAAAAACACAGGCCGAGACGCTCCGGGCTGCCGCCGAGGGCAATGTATCCGCCGCGCTCAACGAATTCGAACAGGGCATCTACAAGGATCTCGATTCGCACAAAGCAGCCGTCTATGAGCAGGTAGATAAGTGGCTCTCTTCCATGGACGCCAAAATACGAAAAATTTCGCAGGATGCCGTGGAACAGCGCAAAGCCGAAGAAGCGCGCCTCGCCCAGGAAGTAAATGCAGAGCTGAAGCGAATAAAAGACAGCCTCTATACGCAAGCCCAGAAAATCGAGCGCGATATAGAGGCTTTAAAAAACGTCTAAAAATCAGGCTAGAATCGCAACGAGCGCGACTTCCATCATCGATCGGAAGGAAAGCTGGCGCTCTTGTGCATTTGTGGCTTCTCCTGTAACAAGGTGATCGGAAATGGTGAGCACCGAAAGCGCATCGCATCCATACTTAGCAGCAAGGGTATAGAGTTCGGCTGTCTCCATTTCGACAGCTAGGACGCCGAATTTGGCCCATAGTTTCCACTGCTCGGGATCTTCTGTGTAGAACATGTCGGAGCTGAGCACCGGACCGGCGAATACTCGCAGCGCGCGGGCGGTGGCGGCATCCCAGGCCGCTTTCAAAAGCGTAAAAGAAGCCGTCGGCGCATAGTCCATACCCCTGAAACGCACCTGATTGACTGCTGAATCCGTGCTGGCGCTCATTGCGAGCACGATATCGCGAACTTTCACATCCTCGCGCATGCTCCCGCACGTGCCGACGCGAATAAGCCGCCTGACGCCATATTCCCGGATAAGTTCGTTTACATAGATCGACAGGCTTGGCATGCCCATGCCAGTACCCATGACAGAAACAAGCTGGCCTTTGTAAGTTCCCGTAAACCCGAGCATGTTGCGGACTTGATTGAAACATATCGGATTCTCAAAGTAGTTCTCTGCGATGAATTTCGCGCGGAGCGGATCGCCCGGCAGAAGGATCTTGTCAGCGATTTGGCCTTTTTGTGCAGCGATGTGTATGCTCATTGTTTTTGTCCTTTCGGTCTTGCAATATGCAGTCATTCAATCACAGGAATCCGGAAAATGGCAATCCCTCGGCATGGATGGCGGCAGGTGCCGAGCCAGCTCACTTGCTGAGCCAGCTTCACTTGCTGGCGCTGCCGAATTCGCGCCCGCCAACTCATCCCTCGCTCATTTCCCGGCGCCGCGGCGCGAAATTGCGAACGCGTAGACCGGCCGGAGGTATCTCGATTCTCCGAGCATCAGATCCAGCAGCACTGCATTTGAAAGCGCGTGGTCACCTGCCAGCACGGCAGAAAGCCCACTGGCATAGACTTCATTGATTGGAGTGGGGCCTTCTGTCCGGAATCGCAGATCACCGTTATCTTCGCGCCATAAAGAAACCTGGAACCCTTCTGTGTTTTCTGTATCATCCGGTTTGGTCTGGACATACATAGCCTTGTTGTTTTCGGGGAAGGTCCATTTGCCTTTTTCGAGAGTTGAGTCACCCTTCTTGATCTCAGAAGGCATTTCTGGCGCTGCTTGGTCAATCGAATAGCTTTCGGAATAATTTCCATCAGTCGAAGCGAAAACGAGCGCCTTGTCCAGCTTTGCCGATAACTTCTGCTGCCCTGATACATCGATGCTGCTGTCTTTCAGCTTGAGCGTTGCTGACCACGACTTCTTGTCAGCCCCTGAAGCAGCAAGCGTTATTTCGTCGCTGGAGCGAGTTACATTGTAGTGAATTGCTTCAACCTCACCGTCGCTGGTGCGCTGATACACAATCCCGCCCGATATCTGCCCGGAAGGGTCTGCAAGGAGGCGAAATACATATGTATCAAATCCATATGATTCCACATAACCAAATCCTGTATGCTTGTACACAAGCAAAATACTTTCGTTCTTGCGCTCGATGGCAGGCATTTTGGTTGCTGCCTCGGGATGCGGCGCCCCTGACTCAGAAGTTTTGGGCTGAGAAGCAGCTTGCTGCGGCACAGTCTGGAGCGGCTTTTCAGTCACTTTGGCCTGTTTGCAGGATGCGAGCATGAAGAGCACAACAATGCCGGCCATAAAGAGGAAAAAGAAATAATTCTTTTTCATACAACGCCTCCTTGATTACAATATAAATTATATCACTGGCCCTTGAAAGGCGCAGATGATATTTTCGCTTATTGATTCATAAAACTCTCATCAAACTCTTCATCAAGCTATAGAAAATTGCCATAGAAAACCCGCCCCCTTGTCCGCCTAAAGCCCCTCGCGCAGAAAGGGAGCGGTTTTTTAATCTTCCTCAGACCTCTTTAACTTTCTTCAGGCCTTGGGGCCTTCTATTCCATTTCACGAATCTTTTTTTCACGAATCTCTTTCTTTTTTTCATGGTTCACCAATCCCTCATGCGCGCTCGCGATGGCGGCACAAGAATCTTCTGCACAGCTTTCGGGTTTTCCTGCTTATCCGCCTCTAGAATTCTCGCCAGCGTCGCGACATCATCCTGCCTCAGCACAAGGCAGCCATATGATTTCGATACATTGAATGGATTTGTGTTCGCATGAAGCGCATAGCCAAGGTCCTTGAATATTCCGATCGGAATCTGGCCTCCCGCACCGTCGTTCTCATAGACTTCTACTCTCCCAATTGCATTAGTAGAAATAAAATATGGCCCATACTTGTCATCGCGCGGCTTAATCGCAGTGATGGTCCAGTAGCCCTCCGGGAAAGGCGACGGCTTGGTCGTCGTTGACACTGCTGCCGCAAGCTCACGGCCATCCCTGGTTGCGGGCATAAAAGGCGCATTCGTCGTATTTACAATCCGATTGTGCACATCCAGTTCCAGCACTTGCTTGGGCGGAATGCGACCCAGCCTTGCCTCATACTCGTTGTCGATTACATTTACGATGAGTTTGGTTCGATCCGGATTCAGCGACATACGCACATCACCTCCCACGATTGCGGCACATTCATCCTGGTCGAGAGGTATCCCATGAATGCCTGCCCAAAACGCGGGGTCAGACGGTTCGCACCCACTTTCGAATGCGAACGGCTGCATGGCTGCTCCCAAGAGCAAACACACAGCGACAGCAATTGCAGTTCTTATGCGCATACAGCACCTCCTCACTGCATAGACGCACAGAACGAGAAAAATGATTCAGAATTTGAAAAATTTTTGAAGGCAGATTTTTGCGGCGGACAGCGCGCACATTCTCAGAAAACGGGCTTCGGACCTTCCGGCGCCGCGGGAGGATGGAAATTGATCGCTGTCCATTGCACGAAGGCTGGATTGCCCTTTTTAACCATTTCTATTTCATATTCGGATATGCCGCAATTCGACATCGGGAGCAAGGGCAGCCAGCTATGTACGCCCATTGTCGACTTGAGAAGCCACTGCACAAGGCCTCCATGTGTCATACACACAATGCGGGAGGTGCCCTGCTGTCCCAGCTCGAGAATTTTCTGCCATACGCACAGGGCGCGCGCATAGAGCATCGAGGAAGATTCCGCACCGGGAACTGCATCCCAGCTTCTTGCGAGAAATTCATTCCATATTTCGGGGTACTTTCGTGCCGCCGTATCTGGATCTACCCCTGAAAAAATACCCGTATCCAGCTCGATGAGCATGTCCGCGAACTCGATTGCCGAGATACCTGCAGCCTCCCCAACAATTTCTGCCGACCGCCGCGCCCGCTGCATCGGGCTTGCAAGCATTATTTCCGGCTTGAATTGGGAAAGCCACTCGCCCGCTGCCCTCGCTTGCTTTTCCCCCTGCGCGGAAAGCGGAAAATCGAGGCGCCCCTGATAGGTATTCCGTGCATTGCCCTCACTCTGGCCATGGCGGAGAATAAACACGCTCATGCTATGGTCAAGCACGGAAAAGAATTCGCCATCTGCCTGCAATCGCTGCAAGGCGGTGGTTTCTTCATCGCTCAGCGAAAATTTCGATTCAAATCGGGGATACATAGTCCCTGCACTATAGAAAATTTTGGGCGGCGGGACAATATGGCGCGCACGTCGTTTTGGCTCTTGCGCTGGCGAAGATAGCAACTTTGCAACTCGCACGCTGCCCCGCGCGACCCCGCGCCCTACGCCGCGATAAACGTCTCGCTGCCCCTGTTGAAGTACTTGTTCACAATGAACATAGCCACACCCGTCACCACGAGCAGGATTGTCGACATCGCGCTCGCGGTTCCGAAATACCCGTCGGCCACCGACAGATAAATCTTTATTGGCATCGTCATTGTCTTGCCGACGTACAGAAGAATCGATGCCGACAGCTCATTCATCGATGTAACCCAACTCATTATTGCGCCGGAAATAATTCCACCCTGCATAAGCGGCAGCGTAATCGTTCGGAAGGTTCTTCCCGGAGGCGAGCCGAGATTGATGCCCGCTTCCTCGAGCGCAGGATCTATCTGTTTGAGAATCGAAGCCGCGGAGCGGACCGAATACGGCAAGCGCCGGATAAAGTAAGTCAGAATAATAATCGTCGCGGTTCCGGCCAGAATAATCGGCGGCCTGTTGAATGCAACAATGAATCCAATGCCCAGCACTGTCCCCGGCACCATGTAGGGAATCATGAGGAGCGGGTCCAGCGCGCGGACTGCCGCATTTCGTTTCCGTGCAATGACAAATCCGAGCAAAGTGCCCACTGACGCAATGAGCAGCACCGCGATAAGCGAATACAAAAAGCTGTTCATAACAGTTTTTGGCACATCGAAAAAAATCTGACGGTAGCTATCAAGGCCAAAACCGGACTTGAACACCGGCCCCGATGTCTTTCTAAAGCTGTAATACACGATGACCGCGAGCGGCAGCGTCGACAAAAACACAATAAGATAACACACAAAATGCGCCACCACGGACTTTATGCCCTTGAGCTGCTTGACGATCGGCCTATTCACCAGCATGCTCGCGTATTTGCGCCGCGAAGACATCCACTGCTGAAGCACAATCACCACCGAAGCGCAGAGCATGAGAATGATGGACACTGTCGACGCCATGCCCGGTGTTTCGCTGATTTCGCTTGTATAGAGGTTATAAGCCAGCGTCGGCAAAACAAGATAATTACCGCCAATAATCATAGGGGTACCGAAATTCGACAGCGACATCATGAACACAATGAGCGCGCCTCCGGTGACCGAGGGAATGATCATCGGCAAAGTGATATCAAAAAATGTCCGGACCGAGCGCGCGCCGAGGTTCTCTGACGCTTCTTCGAGCGACCGGTCGATGGTCATGAGCGCGCCCGCCGTCATGAGCGATATAAAAGGATAATACTGGAGCGTATCGGCGAGTACGATGCCAAGCGGCCCGTAGATTGGCGGCAGATTGATGCCGATCGACTGGAACATAAGCCTCAAAAAACCATTTCTGCCCAGCATGGTGATCCACGAGTATGCGCCAATGAAGGTCGGCGAGAGCAGAGCCAGCACCGAGAGCGTTGTGAGAAGATTCGTCCCGCGAATCCGGTACCGAGTCGTGAAAAACGCGAGCGGAATCCCCAGCACAATCGAGAAAAAAGTTGTCAGAAGCGCAATGACTATCGAGTGCCAGAATGCGCGCAAATAGTACATTTTGGAAAAAAACTCTTTCCAGTTCGACATGGAAAAGGCTTTGGTCGTTTTGTCCAGAAAACTGTAGCGGAAAATGTCAAACAAGGGATAAATAAGAAACACAACAACAATCGCAAACCCAGCAAAAATGACCAATGTCCAGAAGTCTGCGCGGCGGCCCGGATGCTGCAGGCTGGACCGGCCTGCCGGCAAGCCCGAGTTTCCGGGAGCTGTCGCTGTCCCCCTCCTGGTTTCTGCAGCCTGGCTCATTGCTGTGCTCCTTTGCCGATACGCAGACCTGACTTCGGATCAAAAAGAAGAATGGATTCTACTGGCACTGCAAACGCGACCGGCGCCCCTTTCTGAGGCATATCCGCTTCCCGTGGCCTGTGCCGATCCACGGTGATGAGCTGACCTTCCACATCGAGCTCGAATCGGGCAACCGAGCCCATGAAGCTTACGGTCTTCATAAGGCCTGTGATTTCGTTCTTTCGGCCCGCGGCTTCAGCTTCGACCATATCCTCCGGGCGGAATGCGACAACAACTTCCTGCAAGTCTTTTGTTCCTTCAGCAGGAATCAAAAGCGAAAGGCGGCCAAGTCTCGCGCGACGCAGGTTACCCTCGGCCCCTTCTTCGAGGTGCATGGTGAGCATGTTGATTTTGCCGACAAAATAGGCGACAAACATGTTCTGAGGATTGGTATAGATTTCCCAGGGCTTGCCTATCTGCTGAATAACCCCCTGATTCATCACCGCGATACGGTCGGAAATCACGAGGGCTTCTTCCTGATCGTGGGTGACATAGATTGATGTAATGCCAAGAGCCTTCTGCACGGCGCGGATTTCTTCGCGCATTTCGATACGGAGCTTGGCGTCGAGGTTGGAGAGCGGCTCGTCAAAAAGGAGGACGCGCGGCTCGATTGCCATGGCGCGGGCGAGGCCGACGCGCTGCTGCTGACCGCCGGAGAGCTTTTCGGGGGTGCGCTGTTCGTAGCCTTCGAGGTGGACGCTTTTGAGCGCAGCCGAAACTTTACGTGAGATTTCATCTTTCGGCAATTTTCGCACGCGCAGACCGTACGCCACATTGTCGAACACAGTCATGTGCGGGAACACTGCGTAGTTCTGGAACACCATGCCGGTATTGCGCTGATACGCAGGCACATTATTGATGAGCTCTCCATCGATGTAGATATCGCCCTTATCCTGATGATAGAAACCGGCGATCGTCCGCAAAAGCGTCGTCTTCCCGCAGCCGGACGGGCCGAGCAGTGTAAAAAATTCGCCTTTGTCGATCTCAAGATTGATGCCGGAAAGAGCCTTCACCTCTCCGAAGTGCTTTTCGAGATCAATGATCTGTATTGAAGCCATGCTGTTCCCTCGCGATAGAAGAATGTTGAAATTCTACAAAACAGCAGCTGGTAGAGCAATGCCTCCGGAAATGAATCAAAAAAGGCCGCCAGCTTTGGTTGCCGGCGGCTTTTGTGCATCCTGGGACTAGTGCTCCCAACCTTGTGCTAGAGCCCGAGCTCCATCGCGATATCGACAAACTTCTTTACAAATGCGTCTTTGTTCTTGGCAGCCCAGCCGAAATCGTAGGGGATGGTCTTAACCTGCGAGAGGGGGACAAGACCCTTGGGGTCCTTGGTGTCAATGCGCACAGGGCGGCGCGCCATTGCATCGACCAAATATTCCTGAACTGGTTTGGACAGGCACCAGTCGATGAATATCTTCGCATTTTCGAGGTTGGGAGCGCCTTTCAGAAGCGCAATGCCGTCAGGAGCGGCTACCGTGCCATCGGTCGGATAGACAATCGCGACTGGACCACCGCCGGCAAAATACCTGAATGCATTGTCTTCGAGGGTAATGCCGACCGCCTGCTCGCCATCATTGACGAATTTGGGAACTGCGCCTGATGATGCCGAGATCACCATGTTCTTCATGATGCCCTTGTAGATATCCCAGCCCTTATCGCCATAGATCGAAAGTACATTGCACAGCTGCATATACGAAGAGCCCGACTTGTCGGCGCGCGCTGAGGAAATGTTCTTTTTGAAGCGGGCATCCATGAGGTCAGTCCAGCTCTTAGGATACTTGTCCGGCGTGAGCATTTTGGTGTTCACGATGAACACGTTCATGATGCCGGTATAGGGCAGCCAGTTGGTGCCGACTTTGTATACCGGGTTGATCTTGTCCCATTCCTTGGGAGTATAGGGAGCGAGAATCTGGTTTTCTGCCTCGAGCTGCTCGCCGCCGATACTCCAGATGACATCGGCCTGGGGCCTTGCCGCTTCCGCTTTGGCTCGTTTGATCACATCGCCCGAACCCATTTTGACATACTCGACCTTGATGCCCGTTTCTTTTTCGAACATCGGGACGAGCGCATTGATGATCGTCTCTTCATGCGCAGTATAGACGACCACTTTGCCGCCCGCTGCCCACGCGGATACCGCGATGAGCAGGCACAGAGCCACTACAGCAAATTTTTTCATACAACCTCCTGTGGCAGCGATCGCAGGAATTCCGGTCGGGGGAACGAAAGGATTGCCCTGCGCACATCCCGACCCGGCCCCCGGAAACCGCTCACCTTCTTGAATATGCTTACATTCTCTATTGTAGCATATTGTTCAGAACCTGTGAGAGATTATGTATGCAAAAATCGTAACAAAACGCACTCATGCCGAGAGAGCGGGCGGCCTGGCAGTATTGTTCGATGTCATCGATATAGAGGCAATCCGCAGGATCGAGTCTGGCATATTCGAGGAGCTTCAGCCAAATTCTAGGATCGGGCTTCATGGCGCCCACCTTGTAGGACAGAATGTAGAGTTCGGGATATGTGCCGAGAATTTCATTGTCGAAAATCACCGACGCATGCAAGAACGAAGTATTCGAGAGCACGAAAGTGCGCATGCCGAGCTTCGCGGCCGTTTCCAGGCCTTTTTCGCCGTCGGGATTGGGAATGATGATGCGCTTGTAATCCTCTACGAATTCTTCATATGAATACGATGGACCGAGGCCAGCCATCTCCTGCACCCGTCTGAAATATTCATGGGAATCGAAGCGGCCCGTCTCGAATTCGAACTCGAGCTGGGTGCCCCACAGCGCCCGGAGAAGCTCATCGGCACTCATCTTTGATGTATATTGAGCCGCCTTGCGGACAAAACTCTCTCTGTCGATGCCGCACAGTACATTGCCAAAGTCAAAAATTACTGCTTTGAACATGGTCAGTCCTTGAAAGAATAGGTTTTTTCTTCAAAACAGCTATCAAGATAGGCGAGGTATGCTGCTTTGTCGAGAGTTGGCTTGAATGCAGACCGGATTTCCTGAGCTTTGCGACCGCCATCGGCGCCAAGATCGAGCACGAGGTCCGCGAGAATGCGCCCAGGGAGAATATACGCACGCTCCGGATCAGAAGCCTTGAAGTCAGCGCTGTGAATCGTTCCCGAAAAGCCGGAAAATCCAAGCTGACATGCTGGCACGAGACATGCTACATCGCCGATATCATCGGAAGCATAGGAATAATCATGCAAATCAATTGCTGTCTCGGGCAAAAAACGCGCAGCGGACGCTGCCAGTCGCACACCGAGTGCATCCGATGGACGGAAGGGCTGATATCCTGGCGTCGTGCTCACCGTCACAGAGGCGCCAACCGCCATGGCTCCTGCGCCGAGGGCTCTATCGACTTTGCGGGCGGCATTCTGGATCGCCTCGATACTAGCGCCGCGGATGTAGGTTTCGATGCGTGCCCGGTCTGGCACGGTATTCACGGTTGTGCCGCCTTCTTTCAGTATGGGGTGGACGCGGATATGGTCGCTGTCGCGGAATGTCTCGCGCTGGCTGTGAATGGCCATAAGGGCAATCACCGCGGCATTGAGCGCATTCACGCCCTGGTCGGGCGCTGCTCCCGAATGAGCCGCCTTGCCGACAAAGAGCGCCTGTTTAGCCACAAAACCATTCAGCGTCCCATTGACAGTGGCCATGCGCTCCGGGCTGTCGGCCATCGAATGATATTTGATGACACATGCCGCATCATCGAAGACTCCGAGGCGTATGAGCTCCTGCTTGCCGCTTAGATAGCGGATTTCGCCTTTTACGCGCAGCGCCTTGCGCTCATCCAGATGCGTATATTCCTCTGCTGGCGCGCCGACTAAAGAAAGACGAAAGCCTAATTTTTCTGGAATACCCAGAGCATGCAGCGCGGAAAAAACTGCCAGCATGATGGACATTTGCGCATGGTGACCGCAGGAGTGCATAATGTCGTTCGGAGCGCCCCGCGTTGGAAGTGCATCCATATCCGCAAGCAGCACAAGGTTGGGAGCACCAGCAGGACCGATTGTTGCACGGATTCCAGTGCGCGCCAGCCCTACCTCAGCTTTTACGCCACACGCAGCAAGCTGGCGTTCAAGCTCCTTCATTGTCTCGAATTCTTCGAATCCCGCCTCAGGAATCGACGCGAGCCGGAAAGCCAGTTTTATTGTTTCTTCCCTTTGCGAAAGAATTTCTGCATCGACAGCTGTTTTCAGTTCGGAAATATTCATGACATCACCATACCCCGCGCCTTTGGTCCATGCAATATACTTCGCCGCGCCGAAGCAATTCATTCGGCACAAGGTTGGAAGCACTACATTCCCCCTTGACCGCAGGCCAATTTAGTGGTTCTTTTTACAATCATTACTGCAGAAATATACATTTCTGCATATCGACCTCGAAAAGGAGCGCATATGAAAAAACTGAAAGTGGTAGTTTTGCTCTTGATTGCAGCAATTTTTCTCTTCCCCTCCACCGCACAAACCCAGAAAAAGGCAAATGTTTTCCTTTTAATCTCAGGCTCTCTGGGAGATAAGGGATTCAATGATTCAGCGCGCGGAGCGCTTGATATGATCAAGCAAAAATACGGCGCCAATGCAACTGTAAAGTATACCGAGCTCGGCACCGACGTCGCCAAGTTCGCTCCAGCCCTGGAAGACGCGGGGGCAGAAGGTTATGACGTCGTCTTTTGCTCGAACAATTTCAACTCAGCGGTCCAGGAAGTCGCCGCGCGCTATCCCAAGACTCTCTATGTCATGTACGACGGCTGGATCAAAGAGGACATCGGGAATGTCTATTCGATTCAATACAAGAATTCCGAAGCCGGTTACCTTGCAGGAGCACTCGCAGGGCTCATGACCAAGTACACAGCCGATCCGAAAATCAATGCAGACAATGTCATCGGGTTTGTGGGCGGTCGCGATATCACCGGTATCAATGACTTCTTCGTTGGGTACATTGCGGGTGCCCAGAAGATGAATCCATCGATCAAGATCATTTACAACTATGTAAACTCGTTTACCGACACCGCCAAGGCCAAGGATCAGGCGCTCGTGCAGTACAAGTCCTACAATGCCGATATCGTGTATCATGCAGCGGGGCGAGCAGGCCTCGGTGTCTTCGATGCCGCAGTCGAAACCGGAAAGTATGCAATCGGTGTCGATACTGACCAGGCGAGCCTTTTCGGCAATGAGCCTAAAAAGGCTGACCTCATTCTCACATCGACCATGAAGCGCGTCGATCTCACCCTTTTCCAGGCCTTCGAAAAATTCATGAATGGTGAAAAACTTGGTGGCAAAAAAGTCTATGTCGGCGCTGCGGAAGGCGTCATCGCGTACGCGCCCTTCAACAAGGCCATGCCTGCTTCGATCAAGACAGAGCTCGAAAAACTCCAGGCTGACATAAAAGCGGGCAAAGTGAGCATCCCGTCCGCTTTCTCCATGACTGCCGATGAGATCAACAAAATGAGGGATTCTGTCAACGCAGCGAAATAAGCCATTTGCCTGCGACGGCTTTTTCACAGTGATATGAATGCCTGGCTGCCCCCTTCCGGGCGGCTGGGCTTAGATTTATTCGCACACCGGAGCCAACAGTGAACTACATAGTCCGGACAGAAAAGCTTTCAAAAATCTATCCCAACGGCACATTCGCCAATAAATCGGTTGATTTTGCCGTGATGGAAGGCGAAATCCATGGTCTTGTCGGCGAGAACGGCGCCGGCAAGACGACTCTCATGAAAATGCTGTATGGCGAGGAGCAGCCGTCCCAAGGCAGTATTCTCATCGATGAAAAGCCTGTTTCGCTTGCTTCCGAATTCGATGCAATCAAGGCCGGTATCGGCATGGTACATCAGCATTTCATGCTCGTGCCATCTCTTACCGCGGCCGAAAACCTCGTACTTGGCAAGGAGCCAAAGCGAAAACGTACCCGAACCTTCGATCTTGCGGCCGCTGTCAGCATAACCGAAGAGCTGTCAAAACACTACAACCTTCCTGTTTTTGCAAAGGCGCGCGTTGCCGACCTTTCGGTCTCGATGCGCCAGAAACTCGAAATACTGAAGGCTCTCTATCGCGGCGCGCGCATTCTCATCCTCGACGAGCCGACTGCCGTGCTAACTCCGCAAGAAACCGAAGAACTCTTTGTCGAGCTCAAAACGCTGAAACAACAGGGCAAGACCATTATCTTCATCAGCCACAAGCTCAAGGAAATTTTCAACCTTTGCGACCGCGTCACCGTCATGCGCGATGGCAGAATGATCGCCACGCATAATGTCGCTGATGTAGATGTACACCAAATCTCCAACGAAATGGTCGGGCGCGAGGTTCGTTTTGAAATCGCGCGTCCACCGATGGCGCCAGGAGAACCAGCGCTCAGGGTGCGCGAGCTCTCCTATGTCGATGATTTCGCAATTCCGAAGCTCAAGCATGTTTCGTTCACTTTGCGGCGCAATGAAATACTCGGCGTTGTCGGCGTCGACGGAAATGGCCAGACGGAGCTGGTCGAAATTATCACCGGCAACGAAAAGGCGCTTTCGGGCAAAGTGTTCGCCTATTCGACCGAGGTTACCAATCGCTCGGCTGGCTTTGTTCGGCGCTGCGGCATTGCGCATATCGCCGAAGACAGAATGACGGTTGGCACCGCCTTACCAGCCAGCATCGAACAAAACCTCCTTGCCGACCGCTACCGTAATAGGCAATTTTCCACAAGGGCTGGCTTTCTCCGCAGTCGCGAAATGGCCGCCTATGCCGGCAGGCTCGTGCACGAATACGATATCCGATGTAATTCAGCGAATCAGCCTGTCGCGAGCCTTTCCGGAGGCAATATGCAGAAAGTGGTCGTCGCACGCGAATTCACGGCAAATGCTTCGATTCTTGTTATTTCCGAGCCAACGCGCGGCGTCGATATCGGCGCGATCGAATATATTCACACAAAAATCATGGAAATGCGCAGCGCCGGAAAGGCCATTCTGCTTGTTTCGTCAGATCTGCAGGAAGTGATGGCACTGTCAGACTCACTCATTGTCATGCATGAGGGCGAAATTGTCGCCTACTTCCCCGATGCCGCAGCGGTCACCGACAAAGAGCTCGGCCTTTACATGCTGGGCATCAAGCGCCAGAGCGATGAAGAACTCAGGAAGGTACTCCATGAATAGCATAAAACGCTTTTTTACCGACAGAGAATCGCTTGCGCCGGCGCTGGTGACTCTGTTTGCCGGGCTTTTTTCGCTGCTGGCCGGGATTGTGCTCATTTTTATCGTGAGCAAAAACCCTGTGCAGTCTGTGCGCAACTTCCTGCTCGCGCCATTTTTGCGCTCGTACAATTTCTACTACCTTCTTATTGTCATGGTGCCAATCACCTTTACGGGGCTGGCGCTTTGCATTGTGTACCAGTTACGCTACATGAGCCTCATTGTCGATGCGAGCTTCTATACCGGCGCAGTCGTTGCGACAGCACTTGGAACCCTCATTTCGCTGCCATCAGGGGTCCATCCAGCGGTTGCGATGATCGCGGCAGGAATTGTCGGGGGGCTTATCGGGCTTTTGCCCGCAATTCTCAAGATACGGTGGCGGGCAAATGAACTTGTTTCCTCGCTCATGCTGAACTATGTATTCTATTTCCTTGGCAGCTTTGTCATTCTGTATTACCTGCGGGACCGGAGCCAGACGATTCTCTCTTCACTCCCCTTTAAGAAAACATTTCTCTTGCCGCGCCTCGTGGCGAATACACAGCTTCATGTGGGGTTTCTGATTGCCGCTGGATTTGTCGTGCTTGTCTCGATTTTCCTGTATCGCACGAGGTGGGGCTATGAAATCAGGCTGACTGGCGCAAATCCGCGCTTTGCCATGTATGCGGGGATTCCCGTAACCAGTGTCATTCTCTATGCGCATTTCATTTCGGGCTTTCTGGGTGGCGTTGGCGGCGCGGTGGAGATGTCGGGGCTGTACCGGGCGTTCATCTGGCAGATGAATCCATCGTACGCCTGGGACGGAGTGATTGTCGCGATGCTCGCACGAAGGAATCCGAAATTTGTGCCGCTTTCGGCGCTCTTTTTTGCGTATCTGCGCGTGGGAGCTGACTTTATGTCGCGCCGCGGCGATGTGGCGTTCGAGTTCATCACGCTTTTGCAGGGGCTTATCATCCTCATTCTTGCTTCCGATCGCATCGTGAATTACTTCAGAGAGCGCCAGCTCAGGAAACAGTTGCTCAAAAACAGCCGGAGGGAAAGCAGATGATCCACTTTATTGCCGGCGTGGTCACTTCCGCAAATTACTGGTTCATTGTGCTGCGCTCGACAGCGCCGATTCTGCTTGTAACCCTTGGGGCTGTGATAACGGCGCAAGCGGGAATCATGAATATGGCACTCGAAGGTTCGATGCTCTGGGCTGCGCTGACAGGCGTCATTGTGAGCGCAGCGACGCAGAATGTATGGATCGGGCTCTTGGCTGGAATAGGGGCTTCGGTGCTGGTGGCGCTCGTGCTTGGATTGTTCGCGCTCAAACTCCATGCAAATCCGGTGCTCAGCGGTGTAGCGCTCAATCTCGTGGCGACGGGCGGAACCGTGTTCGTGCTGTTCTCGCTTACCGGCGACAAAGGGATTTCATCGTCACTCGCCAGCAAGGTGCTGCCTTCTCTTTCAATTCCTGTCGTAAAGGACATCCCGTGGATTGGAAAAGTAGTGTCCGGGCAGAATATCGTGGTGTATATCGCGGCGGTTTCGGTGGTGGTGATCGACCTTATTCTACGGCGTTTCGCGATCGGACGGCGAATCCGCGCGACCGGGGAGAATGTAGAAGCAGCACGCGCGGCGGGAATCAATCCGGTGCGCATCAAATTTTTTACGCTCATCATATCGGGCATCCTCGCCGGATTTGCGGGATGTTTTCTGTCGATGGGCTATACATCGAATTTCACGTCGGGAATTGCGGCCGGGCGAGGCTATGTCGCCAATGCAGCGCAGGTGGTGGCGGGCGGCACAGCAGTGGGCTCGATCTTTGCGGCGATGCTCTTTGGCCTTACGGACGCCATGGCGACGTATTTGCAGAATATTGGGCTTATGCCTGAGCTCATCCAGGCGCTGCCCTACGCAGTGACCATTCTTGGCTTTGTGGTTGTGACGTTTGTGCGCGACAGAAGGGAAGCTGAGCGCAAGCGCAAGCTCTTCGCGGGTACGGCGATGCAAAAGGAAAAAGCCGATGCAGCCTGAAAATCCGCTCGACAGGCGGCCGGTCCTCTTGCCTGACCTCTGCATTCGCGGGGGCGCCGTCCTTACGCTCGATGCCAAGTGGCGCATATTCGACCCCGGCTTCGTGGCGATCAAGGACAGCCGCATTGTGGCTGTAGGTCACCTCGCCGAAGCCGAACAGTGGCCCGCGCGTGAAACTTTGGATGTGAGCGGAACCCTCATCATGCCTGGCTATGTCAATGCACATACCCACATTTCCATGAGCCCGTTCCGCGGCGCGATGGAAGATGCGCCCGACAGGCTTACGCGGTTCATTTTTCCGCTCGAAAATGCAATGGTCAGGTCGAAACTTGTGTACGATGCAGCGATGTTCACGATCGCCGAGATGGTGCGTTCAGGAACGACGTGTTTTGCAGACATGTACTATTTCGAAGAGGAAGTGGCGCGTGCGGCAGATGCCGCAGGAGTACGCGCGCTCGCAGGCGAGACGGTTGTCGATTTTCCCGCCCCTGATGCAGACAGGCCATACGGCGGCATCGAGCGCGCGGAGCACCTTGCCAAAGACTGGAAGGGACATCCGCGCATTCGGCCGTGCCTTGCGCCGCACGCGCCCTACACGGTCGACGCGTCCCACTTGGCGGAAATCGCCGCCCTCGCGGAAAAGCTCGATATCCCTGTCATGATGCACGTAGCGGAGATGGATTCTGAACATGCGCGCTTTTCGGCGACGCACGGCTCGGTGCTGCGCTATCTCGACACGACAGGCATATTGTCGCCGAGGCTCATCGCAGTCCACATGCTCTACCTCGATGAAGAGGATATTGCGCTTGCCGCGAAGCGCGGCATTTCGGTTGCGCACTGCCCTGTCTCCAATGCAAAATCCGGCCGGCCGATTTGCCCGGCATGGAGGCTAAGCGAAGCTGGGGTATCTGTTGGGCTTGGTACTGACGGGCCTCTTTCCGGCAACACCATGGACATGCAGACAATCACTTCGATGTACCCAAAACTGCAGAAAGTGCGCGAGCACAGGCGCGACATTGTGCCGGCCAGGACAGCGCTCTATGCAGCGACCATGGGAGGCGCGCATGTGCTTGGCCTTTCCGCAGATATCGGCTCGCTGGAGGAAGGCAAGCGCGCGGATATCCAGGTTGTGGCGCTCGATGACTTCAATGTGCTGCCGGTGCACGACTGGTATGCGACTGCGGTGTATGCGCTGCAGGCGCATAATGTGCGCGATGTGCTTGTGGACGGCAGGTTTGTTCTCAGGGATGGAAAGCTGCAGTTTGCCGACGAGCGCGAACTCAAGGAGCGGCTTTTGTATCATGCGCGGCAATCCGCCGCGACAATCCGCGCGCTTCAGCCTGCACCCATGCACCCGCACCACACGGCAGGCACTTAATAATCCATCGTCGACCGATACGTCGGCACGCTCCGGTGCTCATCCTTAGCCCGCGCCAAGCGCTCGGGCTTGCTCACTAGCAAAAAACCCGCATAGGCAAGGCTAGCCCCTGCATAGCGCGCTGCTTTCATCGCCCACGCGCTTCCCGATGCCGCACAGGACTGCCAGGTGTGCGCCCCCACCCCAAGCGGCCACGTCGCCGCATTCATCTGCCCCGTGGGCACAACATACGAGACATCGCCCGTATCGAGTGAGCCACCGATGCGCTTGCCTTCGCCAAAATCCCCGACTTCGAGGTGCAAAGGCTGCTTCAGGAGGCTCAAAGGCGCCCCGATGG
Organism: Rectinema subterraneum; assembly: GCA_009768935.1. GTDB lineage: Bacteria > Spirochaetota > Spirochaetia > Treponematales > Rectinemataceae > Rectinema > Rectinema subterraneum. Next base: position 4,466 of record WESA01000013.1, on the reverse strand, counting down.
GCGCAAGTGTCGCCTGCCTATCAGCAGGTGCAACCTTTTTCTGGAGTTCGCGGGCAAATTCGATTTCTTCGGGCGTCGGCTCGGGCAGTGGAATGGCTGTCATCGCTTCAAGAATCGTATCCTGAATTGGCGTATTGGGAATAAAATCGCATTTGCCCGCTTTGATTTCGATGCTTGCTTTTGTTTCGGTCATGAGTTCGGCGCCGTGGATGGCTTTTCGGACGCGTTTCATCACCTCGTGCACGCTCTGCGCATCAGGAGCCCTCACATACAGGTGCACCGACGCGTGTTCAGGCACAATATTGGGCTTTGCTCCGCCATCGCTTATGACATAGTGAAAAAGCGTCCCTGGCGGCACATGCTCGCGCATGAATTCAATCGAAAGATTGAATAACTGGACAGCATCGAGAGCTGAGCGGCCCGCATGAGGCGCCATGCCCGCGTGGCTCGCTTTGCCTTGGAAAGAAACAACAAAAGAAAGATTCGCGCTTGTCCGATAGCGATGCGGCGTATTGACATCAGCAGGATGCCACGTCATTGCAGCATCGACATCATTGAAGCGGCCGGCTTTAACCAGCGGAATGCGCCCGAGCGATTCCTCTGCTGGGCAGCCATAGAACCGCACACGTGCGCGCATTCCTGTCTGCGAAAGCAAAAACACCAGCCCTTCCGCAGCGACCAGAGACCCCATTCCAAGGAGGTTATGCCCGCACGCATGCCCTGGCGCGCCTGCTACCACAGGCTGCCGTTCGGTTGCGCAAGCCTGGGACATGCCTGGCAGCGCATCGTATTCACCCATGAATGCAATAACCGGCCCGCTCTCCCCCCATTCGGCACAGAACGAATATGGCATTTCCGGAAATTCCTGCACACGGAAGCCGCGGGCTGCAAGACGCTCACGATACACAGCAGAAGAACGCGCTTCTTCATGCGAAACCTCGGGATGCTCCCAGATGTCGCGCGCAATGCTGTCATAGACTTCTGCATTTCTGGCAACAAAGACGGCAAGGTCTGCGCTGCAGGCTCTATTTTCAGATATATTTTTGGTCATAGCGACGATTTAGCCTTTACCCGCTCCTTTGCATCGAGAGCGGGTTTGAAATTCGATTTGAGCGAGAGCGATGTGTTGAACGCTTCGTATGCTCGGCGGTACTGCCCCAATACTTCTTTTACAATGCCGAGCCGATACCACCAGTAGTACATATTTTTTTCGAGCGCAACCGCAGTGGAAAATGCAATGTCTGCATGCTCGTATTTCTTTATCCTGAAATATATTTCGCCCACATAATAATAGGCGCTCGAACGGCGGTCGTCGTTTTCCGGCGAAAGCGTGAAATACCGGCTGAATGCGGAAAGCGCTTCATCATTCTTGCCAAGAAAATAGAGCGCTTCTGCCATGGTTTCGAGTATGCGGTAGTCCTGGCGGGAATTGAGCACCGACTGGGCATATACGACAGTGTCGACATATCGGCGGAGGCGGAAAAGGTTCCATGTCTTGAGTGTCTGCAAATCGGGGTTGGCAGCGTCGGTCGCAAGAAGGCGCTCGGTCATGGCAAGCGAGCGCTGGAATGCTTGCTGGCTCTCGGCCTGGCGGGTTTCGGCCATCTCGAGGCGGCGCCCTTCCCAGAACAAGGAAAGCGCGGCGTTGTAGGTATCTTCTGCCCACAATTGCCCGACTCCCCCCACAATACTGCTCAGCATTAAAAAAAGAGAAAAAAACCGAAGGGGAATCAGCCTGCCCCGTGACACCCTGCCAGCCTCCTTGTGTTTTTACTGCAAAATCTCGTTTATAGCCTGCGCTGCCCGTCTGCCCTCACCCATTGCGAGAATGACTGTCGCTGCTCCCAATACAATATCGCCACCCGCATAGACGCGCTCGATGCTTGTTTTCTGTTTTTCATCGACGAGAATATGCCCATGCTTGTCTACCTGGAGTTCGGGCGTCGTGTGCGATATGAGCGGATTGGATTCATTGCCGATTGCTACAATAACAGTATCGAAAGGAATGATCTGCTCGCTGCCGCGAATGGGCACGGGGCGGCGGCGGCCTGATTCATCGGGTTCGCCCAGCTCATAGGAGAGCACTTCGAGGGCTGCTACCCTGCCACGGTCATCGCCGAGCACGCGTGTCGGGCTCTTTAGAAAATCGAAAATAATGCCTTCTTCCATGGCATGCGCAACTTCTTCGGCCCGAGCTGGCATTTCCTCGCGGGTGCGGCGATAGAGCACACGCACTTCTTCAGCCCCGAGCCTGAGGGCCATGCGAGCCGAGTCCATTGCCACATTCCCGCCCCCGAGCACCGCAACACGGCGGGACGGATAGATCGGCGTTCCTGCCATGCCGCGCATATAGGCTTTGAGAAGATTCGCTCGGGTCAGATATTCGTTTGCACTGAAAACGCCAACATAGTTCTCGCCCGGAATATTCATGAATTTCGGCAGTCCAGCGCCAGTACCGATAAAAACCGCGTCGTACCCATCTTCGCTCATGAGCGCGCGCAATGGCCTTGTCCTGCCAACAAGAAAATTGAGTTCGAAATCCACACCCATGCATTCGAGCACTTCGGCCTCAGACTGCACAAGCACTTTCGGAAGCCTGAATTCTGGGATGCCGTAGACCATGACACCGCCCGGCTTGTGGAAGGCTTCAAAAATAGTGACTTCGTGGCCTTCGCGCCGTACATCGACCGCGCAGGTGAGACCTGCGGGGCCTGCACCGACAATCGCGACTTTTCGGCCAGTAGGAGGCGCAACGTGCGGCATTTCCATTGCACCCTGGGCACGCTCGTAATCGGCAACGAACCGTTCGAGCCTACCAATCTGCACCGCTTTTTCAACGCCGCCGAGCGCTTTCCCAACTGTACAGGGAGCCTGGCACTGCGTTTCCTGCGGACAGACGCGGCCGCAAATCGAAGGCAAAAGATTTGTTTTCTTTATAATCTTAGAGGCGCCCAAAAAATCGCCTTCCTTAATTTTTCCGATAAAGCCCGGGATATCGATGCGCACGGGGCAGCCTGAAATACAGGGAGCATTCTTGCACTGCAGACAGCGCTCGGCTTCGAGCATGGCCTGGGCTGGTGTGTAGCCGAGGGCAACCTCTTCCATATTGCTGCGCCGCGCAGCCGGGTCCTGGGCCGGCATGTCCTGCGGAGGAATCTGGAGCCTGATTTTTGGCGTTATGGGAGCGGCGCGGAGTTTTGCAAGTTCCAATTCTGCATTGTCCATGGTGAAGTCTTCCTTGTGGCTCATTTTGCGGACTCCTTGTCGGCAGCATGCGCCTCGAGCTTTGCAATCTGCATTTCGAGGTGGCAGCGATCGTGCGCTTCTTTTTCGATTTCCTTGTAGGTGCCAAGCCGCATCATCATGCCATTCCAGTCGACAAGGTGCGCATCGAATTCGGGGCCATCCACGCACACGAACTTCGTCTGATCTCCGATCGCCACACGGCAGCCGCCGCACATGCCCGTTCCATCGAGCATGATAGTGTTGAGCGAAGCAAGCGTCTTTACGCCAAACGGGCGCGTCGTTTCCGCGCAGAATTTCATCATAATAGGCGGGCCGATCGTCACCACAATGTCCGGTGGGGGAGATTGCATGCAGAGTTCTTTCAGGGGCTCGGTGACAAGCGCTTTGCGTCCGAACGAGCCATCGTCGGTCACGACGATGTGCTCATCAGCTATCGCTACAAGCTCCTTCTGCATGATGAGCAGGTCCTTGGTGCGCGCGCCGGATATTACGGTGACTCTGTTGCCCGCTTCCTTCATGGCTTTTGCAATGGGATACAAGGGCGCAAGCCCGATGCCGCCCCCGACACAGACTGCCCAGCCAAAGCGCTCGATATGCGTGGGGTTCCCCAAGGGGCCGAGAAGCACAATTTCATCACCAGGATTTTTCAACGCAAGCTTGTGCGTGCTCGCACCGACAGTCTGAAAAATAAGAGTTACTGTGCCGCGGACAGGATCCGCATCGGCAATGGTAAGTGGAATTCGCTCTGAATATTCTTCATCATACATAACGATAACGAATTGCCCGGCCTTCCGCTCGCGGGCGACAAGAGGCGCTTCCACTTCGATTCGGAATACCTCTTCCGATAATTGTGTCTTCGATACAATTCGGTGTGTTCCATGCATGAATGACTCCCGCCTCATTGTAAACAGCACTTGCGAATTTTGTCCATGCGTAGCGGGACAATTCCGCTCGCCTATGATACCATAACAATATAATGAGTATTCCCCATTTTGCAGGCAAATTTTCTTCAAAACCGCTTTTCAATCCAACAGATTTTCTGGCCTATCTTGAGCGAATCGGCAAGCCGCTTTCGCACCGTCCGGCTCCAGATGCAGTCATCCTGAGTTATCAGAAAAGCCTCTTTGATCATGTGGTCGAGCACTATCCAGTCGAGCGCGCGCAGGGGTACTTTGGCCAGTTTATTTATTACCTTGATGGGCCACGAAATATACCACAAA
>WESA01000099.1 GCA_009768935.1 Rectinema subterraneum | reverse complement strand
CGCCGTTCCGGCAACACCACCGAGGCTCAAAAGCATAGAATGTCCCTGCTCTATCGTGCGTGTACCTTTGAGCCTCGAAGCATCGAACGCTCATTCCGGGAGCTCCTCGATCGCCTTGCCCAGGAACGCATGCCCCAGCTTTGGCAGCCTCTCATCCTCATCACCGACGAAAAAAAGGAATATCGCAGAGCGCTGTATAGGCATCCGCTCTTTCGCTTCCAGAATGCAGACCATCGACTGGTGCATCTGACCGTGCACTCCACCGAACCGCGCACCTGGTACAATCCCCTCTTCGGCGCCAACTACATGGATCGCGAGCTCAGAAAGGATCAGGCAGCCCATAGGCGTGAAACAGTCTGCTTTTCCCGCAATGTCGCCAATATGCTCAATCGGTTCTGCGTCTACATGGCCTGGCACAACTACGCAAAGCCCTTCCGGATCAAAGCGAACCGAAAGGCGCGTATGACCCATGCAGAAGCGGCGGGCATACCTCGCGAGCTCGTGGCCACGGGGCGCGCATGGATGTTCCGTGAACGGGCATTCTTAAGTAGGCTCTCGCTCGATCTACTGGATCAGAAGCTCTGGAAGCGCGCATTCTCGACCCCTCTCAAGACGTCTGCGGAGTATCTGCCTCGCTATGCGCTTGCGTGAGTTTTCTCCTACCTACCTTCTGCAAGGTTCGTGACACTATGCTTGCAATGAGCGCATGCAGACTGCATCAGGAACCGAGCCTTTTGCACGCAACGCGCAGGCTGCCGCCGCAGAACCCAGCTTTATGCACGCTTCCAACGGCCAGCCCAGAGTTCTTCCGTAGAGAAACGCACCCGCAAAAGCATCCCCCGCGCCAAGATCATCGACTACAGGGCCACGGGGCGCCTCCTCATGAACCGAGCCACCTTGAAAGTAGCAATCGACGCCCTCTTTATCAGCCTTGACAATCCAGGCAATATCGCGACGCATGCGCGCGATATCTGCGCCCAGCGCCTCGAATTCAGCCTTGGTACAGAACACATAATCGACAAAGCGCTCGATAAGATTGAGAATGGGCGCGCGGTAGCGGCGGGCCATCTCTGCCGACACAAGGTCGATGGAAACAGCGAGGCCCTTCGCCTTCGCGCTTTGGAAGACCTCTTCGAGCAAGCCCTCGCGATCAGCAAGAAGGCCTTCTGCATGCACGACTCCGGAGCCTTCGGGTATGAACGATGCGAGGGGCATTTCGCGAATTTTGCGCGCGCCTGCGGGAGAGGCGAGGATGATGGGCGGGGCTTCTGGCTTGGAATCCTCGCTGCGGTCCCCATGCCGAACCGTGCAGAAAACCCCGGTGTGCTCCCCTTCCCGGCGTTCGACCAGGCTTCGGACGCCCCTGGCTTCGATATCATTCACAATTATGTCGCCGAGGGCATCAGCCCCGATGCACCCGGCAAACGACGCCTTAGCGCCAAGCATCGAAGCTGCCCGAACCGCATTGAGCGCAGAGCCGCCTGCGGAATAGACGAGATCTGCATGCCCCTCCCCAGCGAGCTTTTCGATAAAGGCGAGCGCCTTCAGCGCCGCTTCGATATCGATATGGTGCGGCCTGCAACTCGCAGAAAAACCAAAGACCTTTTCAAAGGCCGCCCAGCCCTCATCATCGAGACGCGCGCTCACATCGCACATAGCATGCCCGATCCCAAACAGAAAACCCCTTGATTCTGCCTTCACTTGACCCATTTCCTTAAATTGTGATAATCTCAGCCCGATTTGCACGGGCGCTTGGCTCAGCTGGTCAGAGCGGCTGGTTTACACCCAGTAGGTCGGCGGTTCAAATCCGTCAGCGCCCATAAAGAATTACGTGATGTTGTTGCTTGCAAAATGCTCCTGTTACCATGGTACTGTTACCAGATTCAGGAGGTAAACTATTATGAAGCGCAAGCAAGAAAAAATCGATTTCCGCGTGTTCTCCCGAACCGTATGGGGCACCAAGAAAAAATACTACATTCGTTTCCTATTTTGTGGCAAGGCGTTCCTGACTCGGGCGACTGATGCGCCAACCGCAGCGAAAGCCGGAGCGATTGCTGCAAAGATTATGGCAACCGAGGACCTGGAAGCAGTCGCAAAAGCCAAAGAACAAAAAAAGGTTATCAAGCTCGACGAAATCGACCGACTCGCTGAATTACCGGTAATCGAATTCCTTCGCCTGTTCTGGAACCCTTCCCGCTCGCCGTACCTGCAGGACATGGCTGCAGCAGGCCGGCCCCTCTCTGGTTCGTACATCAGGGATAATGCGCGGAACGCAAACACGTACTGGGCCATTGCACCGCTCGATAGCCTTCCGATGCAAGATTTAAAGCTCAAACATATTGACAGCAGGATCCGCTCCATGCGGCAGAAAGGCAAGAGCCGATACACTATTTCAGCCGCTATCGACTGCATCAGAACGCCCTGCTCCTGGCTTTCCAGCCGCGGAGTCATGGAAAAGATTGATTTCTCGGCGATCGTGCTTCCGAAGGCCGCGGTAAAGGAGCGTGGCATTCTCACCAATGAGGAACTCGATCGAATAGTCCATCTTGAAGTCGTAGGCCCATGGCAGGACTCAAACCTAAAAACCCATATCTCAGTACGGCCCCGAAACCGCATGCCAGGCGGAGAAAAGAACGAAGGAATGGCCCCGGTTGGCTGGAGAGAAAAGCTTATTATCCTTTTGTTGGCGTACACAGGAGCTCGTGTTGGGGAAGCACGCGCACTTATGTGGAAGAATGTTGATCTTGAAAAAGGCTTGATTCGCATCGAGATAAATTACACGGACACCGACGGTCTGAAAGAGCCGAAAGCAAAAAGCCGCCGGACAGTTCCCATTGCCGCAACACTTGAGCCCTTCCTGCTGGAAGCGCGCCGAGTCGCACAGGAAATCGGCACGGCAAACCCTGACGGTTTCGTCCTTCTGAACGCAGCGGATCCAATACGTCCCATCGCCATGACTACCGTCAAGCGCGCGTGGGAGCGCGTCCTGAGGGCTATTGGCATATCGTATGAGGAGCAGAAAGCACGGAATCTGGTCATCCACGGATTGCGGCACCTATATGCGACCCGCCTTGTCGATGCGGGGCTGACGCCGATTGAAGCTGCGAAATTGACAGGACATCGTGTGATTGCGACTTTGGGTCGGTATTCTGACCATACCCAACCAGAAACGCTAAAAAAATCCAGGGAAATTCTGGATGGCATAAAAAATTAACAAACTTGAGAATAGGCAGATTGTTCAGCTGCCCTCTATAGTAATCAAGAAAGTGCTTGAACTCGGGGCATCCAATCCCCATGGGAGCGAGGGCTTTCTGATCTACGGCGCTAACCCCGGTGCGCGCCTTGACCGGGCAGCTATTGAAAGGGCATTCGACAAAGCTCTGATCAAGCCCAGCCTCGAAGGGCGCTACGACACTTCCAGCAAGGAAGAGAAAGAATCTGTGTTTAATATAAGCTGAAAATCCCTGAAAATATCAGATAGATTTCCCTGGTTTTATCACTGGGAATTCCCGGGAAAA
>WESA01000012.1 GCA_009768935.1 Rectinema subterraneum | reverse complement strand
TTTCCGACCAAACAGCATAATTAATTCCATAGCAATAACTTGCGTTCATTTTTGGCGTTTCAACTGCGGAAGAAGGGCTACCGTGTTTTAGCTCGGCAGGCAATATGTAGTGCTCCCAACCTTGTGCCAAGCGAACAGCGCGCACTACCAAGCCAGCACCTCTCTCTTCCTTGATCTTCCCTTCAGATGCGCGAGACCAGCGCATCCTTCTTTCTTCACTCCCGAAACCATTTTATGCAAGCGCATACTTCGGAATGTACTCAGCCTTTGTTTTCCCTGGCGTCTTCCAGCGCTTCTCCCAGGTCCGCCGCATCGTCTCGGAGAGTGTGCAGCGGCTCAAGAATGCCCGTATCCCACCAGTGAGCGCCTGCACAAAGTGCTGCACAAGCTGCACCGGAATCCCCGCTGCCTCAGCATGTGTACGAGGATGCGCTCCTTTATGTGCGCGAATACGAAAGGGCTTGAGGTAGTTGTGGCCAAGGAGGTACAAGCTGAGGCGCATCATGCCGTTTGCGACATTGCGGTTGAAACAGACTGTTTCCCGGTGGTGGTGCGCGAGGTCTTTGCGCAGCTCCCGGTCGATGTAGTTGGAAGAAAAAAGGGGATTGCTGAGCGTCCGGGGCAGCTTCGAGCTGATCGTCCAGTGGACGAGGCGAGTGTGTTCAGTCTGCGTGCGGAAGGCTGCAAGCCTATGGAGCACGCGCTGATAGTCGGGCTTTTCATCGGTGATGAGGACAAAGGGCCGGTAGGGAGCGGGTGGCTGCAGCTGCAGGGCGTGTACGAGGGTTTCGCGGAAGGAGCGGGCGAGTGCGCCGCGCTCTAAGGGGATACGACGGTAGAGCTCCCGCGCCTTTGCCTTCTGGGCAGCCGTCATGGTGCCCGACCTGCGGCGGCTGGCATGGCTGAAGTCGAGGATGAACTGGGAATGGGCAGTGATGGCGATGGGGATTTCGCTCGGGAAATACTGGGAAGTATCGAAGGAGACAAAGCCATCGATACAGATATCGTCATACCCAGCTCGGGATGCAAGGCAGATGCTGTGCAGGGCGATTGCCTGGCGGGTAAGCCGATCGATGCGATTGGACAGGAGGTTGAGGGAGACTGCGAGGTTGCGGCTCATGGCCCTTAAGCTTTCGCCGCTTACAAGGCGAGCAACGATATCGGGTAAAGCCACTGGCCGCTTCACATAGTAGGCTAACGAGAAGGTTTGGGAAGAGAAGGTCCTGTGGCAGGCGGAACACTGGTAGCGTTGGACGCGGCCAAATGCCTTGGTGGTATAGAAGCCCTTGGGCTTTGCCCAAGCGAAATCTGGTGCGTTACTGTGCCAGACACAGTGAGGATTCGGGCAGAAAGGGAAAGATTCCATCGGCATCTACCTCCATAGAGAGTGGTGAGTCTTCTCATAGAGGTAGACGCGAGAATGTGAATGCTTACTTCAACTCTGGCACAAGGTTGGGAGCACTAAAGAGGCACTTGCATGCGACCCCTTTTTATGCTGTATACTATACACACCCACAGGAGCCCCGATGAAAGACCTGACCTCGCGCCAGAAAGAAATTCTCAATTTCATCCACGAATATATTCAGACGAATAATTATCCCCCCACTGTTAGGGAAACCGCGCGAGCATTCTCAATTTCAGTCAAAGGCGCCTACGACCACCTCAAAGCCCTCGAAAAAAAAGGCCATATCAAAACATCGGAAAAGCGCTCCCGCTCAATCGAGCTTATTGCCCCGCCGCAGGGCGATGCCCCGGTCATTCAAATTCCACTTCTGGGCGAAATTGCAGCGGGGAGGCCCATTTTTGCCGACGAAAATTTTGAACGGACAATAGCCATTCCGGCAGACCTTGTCGCCAATCGCGTTCCACACTTTGCGGTCCGCGTAAAAGGCGACAGCATGATCGGCGCAGGCATTCTTTCCGGCGATATCGCCATTATCGAGCAATGCGAGACCGCGCAGAACGGCGACATCGTCGTTGCCCTGCTTGAAGAGAATGTGACGCTTAAACGCTTTTTTATAGAGAACAACCGCTACCGGCTCCAGGCCGAAAATCCGCGCTATGCACCTATCTATACGCAGGATTTGAGAATTCTTGGCAGGCTTCGCGGTATCTACAGGAGCTACTGAACTCATGGCAGAAGCGCTCATTCCCCCAGTGTGGATACTTGCCGGGCCGGAAATCGGGCTCAAGGAAGCCTTTGTCGCTGATATTATTGGCAAAGCGCGCAAACTCGGAGGCGACGAGCCGGAAGTACATCGCATCTATGCTGGTGACACCTTGCCTCTCGAAGCAATTTCGCTGTTGCAGAACAGCTCGCTTTTTTCGTCCTGGGTGATTGTCGAATTCCGCAATGCCGAGCAACTTAGCCAAAAAGCTGATATCGACGCGCTTGCGAGCTACTGTGGCGCGCCAGCTGAAAATACCGTGCTGCTCCTCGAAACCGATGGTTACTCCGTCCCCAAGGCAATCGAAAAAACTGTTCCGCCTTCCTGCCGGAAGACTTTTTTTGAGCTGTTCGAAAACGAGCTGGCTGGGTGGGTGCGCTGCGAGCTTTCCGGTGCTGCGCTCACCCTCGATGAGGAAGCCCTCGAGTCCTTGCTTGAGCTTGTGCCGCACGACACAGCTGCCCTCAAAGCTGCCTGCCTCATTCTGAGCGCGAGCTTTCCAAGCGGCACCAAGCTTGCTGCGCCAGATGTGGAAGCAGCTATTCTTCGCTCAAAGCCGGAGGATGCCTTTACCCTCTTCGACAGAATCGCACAGGGAGACCTTGCAGTCTCGCTCGAAGTGCTCAACAGCGTGCTCGATTCGCGCCGGGGCGATGCAAACCAGATTATCGCCGCTCTTGTGTGGAGTTTCCGCCGCCTCCAGCGGATTGGCGAAGCACTCGCCCGCGGTGAACGCTTCGAGGATGTATGCCTGCGCGAACAAGCCCGCTCGAAGACTATCCAACGACAGATTCGCGCCGCGCTCCAGCGCTATTCCCCTGCAGACTGCCGGCGCATTATTGTTGCGCTCTCCGAAACCGAAGGCGCCATCCGCGGCCCGCTTGGCAGCGTCTTCGACCGGCAATTGCTGCATCTTCTTATTACCTCTATAATCACCGAAAAAGGACAGGGACTTGCTGCCGCCGGATGGAGCGAGCAAGGCATCTATCCGCATCTTGTGCTTTAGGACATCGTATGCCGCAAACAATCAGAACAATTCAGCTCGGCGAACGACAGATCATACTCGTCGGCACCGCCCATATTTCAAAAGAAAGCATCGAAGAAGCAAAAGAGACCATCCGCCAGGAAGAGCCAGGACGTGTCTGCGTCGAAATCGACATGGGGCGCTACCAGGCTATCCAGCAGGACAGTCGCTGGGAACAGCTCGATATCATCAAAGTTCTCAAAGAAGGCAAGGGCTTTCTCCTCCTTGCAAACCTGGCGCTCGCAGGCTTTCAGAAGCGTCTTGGCGCAGACCTCGGCACAAAGCCCGGTGAGGAGATGATGGCAGCAATCGAGACAGCGCAGGAAATGGGGATTCCCTGGTCAGCAATCGACCGCGAAGTCCAACTCACCCTCAAGCGCGCATGGGCAAAATCCAACCTCTGGAACAAGTCAAAGCTTTTGGCAAGCCTTATCGAGTCCGCATTTTCGCGCGAAAAAGTGAGCGAGAGCGACCTCGAAAAGCTCAAAGAGAGCAACGAACTCGAGTCGATGATGAACGAACTCGCCGAATTTATGCCATCGGTCAAGGAAGTGCTCATCGACGAGCGCGACCGCTATCTGGCTACGAAAATATTTGAAACCACCGAACAGAAGGTAGTTGCCGTTGTCGGCGCCGGGCACATGAACGGTATCGAGCAGTGGCTCGGCAAGCTCCAGCGGGGAGAAGTCGCCGCTGATGTTTCCGATATCGAAGACATGCCGAAACCGGGCTGGTTTGCGAAATCGGCCGGCTGGCTCATACCGCTTTTGATTGTGGCGCTCATCGCAATCGGCTTTTTTCGTTCCGGCTCTCAGGCGAGCCTCGCGATGATCGAACGATGGATCTTGCTGAATGGCTCGCTGGCGGCGCTGGGATCACTCGTATGCATGGCGCATCCGGTGACGATTATAGCGTCATTCTTGCTAGCGCCGGTGGCGACCCTCAACCCGGTGCTCGCGATAGGGCTCTTCGCGGCGGTGATCGAGGCATATTTCCGTAAGCCGACCGTGCAGGATGCAGAAAATCTCGCCGATGATGTCACCAGCTTCAAGGGATTTTACAAAAACCGCATCACGCACATCTTACTTGTGTTTTTCCTGTCGAGCATCGGCGGGATGATCGGAAACTTTATCGCGCTGCCGATTCTGGCGTCGAGAGCGATCGGGTAGGTGGCGCGACTAGCTGCTGTCATGGAGCGCGCTTTGCAAGGGCGCCTGCGAGCGTAGGGCACCGCATTGACAGGCCGCGGCCCCGGCGCGGCTGCTCAGGCTGCCAAATTCAGCCGTCCCCCTCTCACCCCAGCGCAGCCTGCACCATCTCCGTCAGCGCCGGCATGAGCTGCTTCTTGCGCGACAGCACATCCTTCAGAATATAAATGCCCGGCTGCTGCATCGGATAGCTGAGATACGCATAGAATTCGCGATCCGCATCGATGTACAGTATACTCTCGAACTTGGTAATATCCGTCGCCATAAGCGCGGCGAGATACGCTCCCATCTCAGTACGGATGTGCGCAAGTCCCTGGAGCACTTCTTCCTGCCTGGCGAGTAGTTCCTGCGAGTTTGTCAGCTCGATCTGGCTCACTGTGAGCTTCTTGCCCTGCACCTCGTATTCCTTGCGGTCCATGCGTAAAAGCTGATCGATCGGCAGGCGGGCAGCAAGCGACGCCGAACCCATAATGTCCCGGCCCAGCTCCTCAATCGTCAGATCGGTGATTGATGCCAGATAATCAGCCATTTCGCGATCGGTGTCGGTTGTCGTCGCCGATTTGAACACCAAGGTATCGGAGAGAATCCCACAGAGCAGGATCGAGGCAATTGCGCGGTCGAGCGGCGTCCTCGATTCCCTATACATCGAAGTGATAATCGTACTCGTCGAGCCAACCACTCGGTTGATAAACGTAATGGGATATGGCGTCGAAAACGTCCCGATTCGGTGGTGATCGATCACTTCCTGAATATGATAGTTCTGGATTCCGTCCACAGCCTGCGAAAATTCATGATGATCCACAAGGATGAGCTCGATATTCGGCTCGCGGATAAGATCGCCTTCGGTGAGAAGCCCGACAACTTTTCCGCCATCATCGACGATAGGCACAGCCCGCGCCGGTGAGGCGGCAATGGCAAGCTTTGCGGTTTTCATGAAGTCGCGCGGCCCGATCGGCTTTATCGATGCATCGGCGACGCTGATAACCGGCGTCGAATAGAGCGCGAGTAAAGACGTCGATGAGGTGTCATACGAAGAAATGAGAATCGCAACGCCCTTGGCCTCGGCAAGCTTTGTGATGTCTTTTGAAGGGATAAAGCCGTTCGTAATGATGAGGGCACGTACCCCAGCCTCGATGGCGATGCGCATGACTTCTTCGCGGTCGCCAACCAGTACGACCTTGTTGTGGGCTGGCTCGGCGTGGATATAGTCCTGGAAGCGTTCGGCAGAGAGCGAGGCGACGACAATGCGCCCGTTGAACATGGCTTCGCAATCGGTGGGAACGAGCGGCTGGGCCTTGATGGTATCGATGAGGTGCCCGATTGAGGTAGGGATAACCGCTTTGCGGTGAGGATTGATTTTGGTGAGAATATTCTTTGCGAACGCATTGTAATAGAAAAGCCCCTTATAGGCGCCAATGGCATCGACAATGGGCATGACCTGGCGCGGTGATTGCTCGAGAAGCACCAGCGCTTCCCACAAAGGCGTATGCTCGCGGATCACAGGCGGCAGTTCGTCGATGTAGTATTCAGCTTTGGGAATCAAATCGGGGATGAATTCCGGCAGCGGCACACCAAAGCGCTGAAAAATATACTCGGTCTGGGGATTCACCGCGCCCGCGCGAGCTGCTTTGACCTGCGGTTGTCCCTGTGCGCGCTTGAGTGCCGCATATGCAGCGGCGGCCACAACCGAATCGGTATCGGGATTCTTGTGCCCGATGACATAGACCGTTTTTGACATACCATCTCCCTGCGTTTATGATTCAGCACAGAGCAAAAACCCTGATTGCCTGGATGTATTGCATGCTCGTGCCTCTGCAGCGCCCACTTCACGCACCAAAAATGAGCATGGAATGCTTCGGTACTGGCGCGCCATCTGAAAATTGCTCTCTGTCAGAAAGATTTATCATGCCATACACAGCTTTTTCCCTCGAAAAAAAGCGGTACACCTCGCGCACGCGCACACTGCTTCGTTCGACGCCGAATTTCTTGCTCTCGATGCGCTGATACCAGTCGAGGATCTGATTCGTGAATTCTGGTTCGCTGAGCTGACCGCTTTGCGGCGGTACGCGCCCGAAACCGGCTGGGTCATCCGAGCTCATAATCTGGGAACCGAACATGGCAGCGACCATTCCCACCAGGAATTTTTCGGTATCTTTGAGGCTTGTGCGCTCAGTGCGGCAGAAGATCACGTCTGGATCGCAGAGGAGAAGCGTTTTGTCGAGAATCGCGCGCCCGATGCTGTCCTGCATGTTGAGTTTCGCCGAAGGGCGCCCCTGATGGCCAATCAGCCTGAGCTGCGGCCATTCCCAGTGCTCGCGCGTATCCGCTCCTGAGCGCATGAGCGGCATGAATGGCGCCGTCGATTCGATGGGCGCACCACAGGAGAGGAAGGCGACGGGGCTTCCGTCAGCAGCGATCGAGAATTCAAGGATGCGCGCCATTATACGGGCGTAGTGCTCCCAGGCTCCGCCCTTTCTGCCGGCAAAGGCCCCGCGCATGAGCCCCGCATACAGAAAATCGAGCTTGAGGTAGCGGTAGCCCCACTCATTCACCACCATGTCGAAAAGACTTGCAAGATTGGCCTCGACTTCAGGCAGGGAAAGATCGAGGCACCACACATCGCCGCCCCAGTTCGGGTTCCATCCGGCGCGGACAGGAGCCCCGTCCCTGTCGCGAAGAATCCACTCGGGATGGGCTTTGGCGGTCTTCGAATCGGGCATGAGGAGAAACGGCGCCAGCCAGAGCCCGGGAATAAGGTTCTTGTCGCGAATACGGCAGGCGAGCGCAGCCATTCCCGAGGGGAATTTTTCCGGATGCGCTTCCCAGTCGCCGATCGCGAGTTCCCAGCCATCGTCGATCTGGAACACAGTGGGGCGCCCGCGGCGGATAAAATAATTATTTACTATATTGTTATTTGCGCCGATAGATGCGAGGTCAGCTCCGATAATACGCTCATCGATCGCGGTATAGTGGTTATACCAGCTCTCGTAGCCGCCGATAACACCCTGGAAAGGATGCGCAGGCTCTTCCGAGCCCTGCCCAGCCCTCGCCCCGGAGCTTGCGCCTCCACCTTCAAACCCCGCGCCCTTGGCGCTCTGCGCTTCCAAAGAAAGCCAGCGAAGGTCTTCAAAGCGCCCGTGTGCACCCCAGAGCCCGGCAATCTTGTCCTTGAGGGCGAAATAACCCGGAGCGATCAGAACTGCGACCCGCGCGACAATCTGGCCGCGCCTGAAGTTGCCGCCTTCGGCATACGCAAAAATTCTGATTTTGTTGCCCCGCAACAGAAAACTGATTGGCGGCAGGTACAAAGAAGCACCAAAAGTATCAACTAGCCGCGCGCCTGAGACTGCAGAATCACCTGCTTTTTCATCAGTAGCACTTCCAGAACTTGCCGTCCCGCTTGCTCGCCCTACGCCTGCTGCTCCGATAGCGCTCGTCCCCATATAGCGCGCCACATTGTCCGAGACGAGCGCCAAGCGCAAGTCTCCCGACCGCAGCCCGAGCATGAAGTGGGAAATGATGTCGTGCCGGTGCAAGAAGCGCCGCGCCCGCTGCCGCAGCGCCACCTCCGCCGGATGGTCCACGAAAACATTCAAAACCCGCTTGTAAAAGGCGCGGCGCGGCCTTTCCATCCTCGCAATTTCCCCCGCAAACGACCACGACTGCCAGCCGTTTATCCACACAAAGCGCGAGCGCGACCTCTCGAGCGCCACGGCCTTCTGCCCCGAGGCTTCTTCGGCTGCCCTGCACTCGTTCCCCAAAGCATGGCACAGCTCCCGTACCTCAAACTCACCAAGCTCCAGGAGCGGCTCATCGCACGAAAAATCCTCACGCGCGCGAAACAGGATCTTCAGCACATCGCCGGGTATTTTCTGAAATGTAGCCTCAATAGTCGGATTCATAGATGCAGGATTCTACCATAAAGACAGCCCGCGCGGGAGAGTGCGCGAACAGAACGGTTCGCAAGCTGGCGCTACAAGCGCTCGGGCTTTTCTGCTACAATGCTCCCATGGCCCACTGCATTGTCCCCGAAGCTGAAGCAATCCTCGACAAAGAATTCCCTGTACTCGACAAAGGCTTTGTGCGCCTGGTCGACTACCTTGGCGGAGACCAGCGCATTGTGCAAGCCGCCCGTGTTTCCTATGGCGAAGGCACCAAGAGCTATCGCGAAGATGCTGCGCTCATCGATTACCTTTTGCGCCACGAGCACACGAGCCCCTTCGAGCAAGTCGTGCTGACATTCCATATAAAGCTGCCGATTTTTGTCGCGCGCCAATGGATCCGCCACCGCACCGCCCGCGTGAACGAAATCTCAGGCCGCTACTCGATCATGAAAGATGAATTTTTTCTTCCTGAGCCCGAGGCGCTCGCGCCACAGAGCGAGGACAACAAACAGGGCCGCGCAGACATTCCCTTCGACCCTGAAACCGCCAACCGGATTCGGGCAATCCTGAAAGAAGGCGGCGAGCTCTCCTACCAGCAATACCAACGCCTCCTCGACCTTGGCCTCGCCCGGGAAATCGCGCGCATCGTACTGCCGCTTTCGCTCTACACAGAATGGTATTGGCAGATCGACCTGCATAACCTCTTCCGCTTCCTTATGCTCCGCCTCGATTCGCACGCCCAGCGCGAAATCCGCCAGTATGCGGAGGTGATTCTGGACATCACACGCAAGGTGGCGCCGGCCGCCACCGCAAGTTTCGAAAAGCATATTCTGCATGGAGTGCGCTTCTCCGGGCCCGAAATGGATGAACTTCGCCGGCGGCTCGGTCTGGGCCAGCACGACAGAGCGGACAGCGCGGAAAGCGCGCCTGGTACGAACCAGCCGCCGCAATTTTCAGAGCCGGCCGCCAACCAGCCTTCTAGCTCTTCGGTCTCCCTCCTCTCCAAAAAAGAACTCGAGCGCTTTGAGGAAAAACTGAAAAGCAGCCGCCAGCTATGACAGCACGCCCGTTTCAAAATGCATTACCTGCAGAGCCGCCAACTCTAGCCTGAGGGCTGCATTTTCAGAAAGCCCATGGCGGGCTCTGTCTGGTTCGCGCCAGCTCTTGCCCGCGCACGCGACATTTGCTACTGCTCATCCATCTGGGCATCGATCGAATCAACGACCGAAAGAAATGCTTCCACCACCTTTGGATCGAAATGTTTCCCGGCCTGCGTGCGGACGTAGATCAAAGCCTCATCCTTTGTATGGGCGCTGCGGTACGGCCGGTCGCTCGTCATCGCGTCGTAGACATCCGCAACAGCAAAAATCCGCGCCAGAAGCGGAATATCTTCGCCCTTAAGCTGCTGCGGATACCCTGTGCCATCCCAACGCTCGTGGTGGGAATAGGGAACGACTATTGCCCGTTCAAGATATTTGATTGGTTTTAGAAGCTCATTGGCGAATGACACATGCGTCTGCATGATTCGCTGTTCTTCTTTGCTGAGAGATCCGGGTTTGCGCAGAATGCTGTCAGGAATGCCTATTTTCCCTATATCATGCAAAAGGGCACCTCGGCGCAAATCTTCGAGCGATTGTGCATCGAGATGCATCGCTTTCCCAATGGCGAGCGCAATCTTTACAACTCTCGATGTATGCCTGAGTGTTTCGTCATCCCGCATGCCAATTGCCCGTGCCCAGCCTTCAAGCGTTTCGTCGTAGGCTTTGCGCAGCTCGCTTTGAGCACTGCGCTGCGCATCGATAAGCTGTATTCTTCTGATAATGATTCCTGCATATGAGCCGAACATCTCGACTAGTTCTATAAATTCTTGGCTAAACGAAACAGGAGCCTTCATCGCCAAGTGAAAGACACCGATGACCATTCCGCCTGCTTTGACTGGAACAGCGATGTTAGCCCTGCCCGCTGGAACGAATGCGCGACTTCGCGACAAAAGCAGAGGGTCATCTTCAAGATGTGGCGAAAGGCGCGTCCGCCCTGTGCTGAATACTGTCCCGGTAATTCCATCGCGCGCGGTAAATGGTTCTTTGGTAATCGTCTTAAGCCATCCTCGAGCTGCATGCGATTTCAGCACGTTCTGCTCAGCGTCATAGATGAGAAGTGCACCGGATTCCGCGCCTGTCGCTTTCATTGCCCTGTTGATGAGAATTCCATACAGCTCTTCAGGTTTTGCTTCTACTCCCACCTGCAGATTGATTTCATGCAAAATCTCCAGCCAGCGCACCCTTTCGCTCAGCACCTCAATAAGCCGCACTGAGCGGACAGCCATGCCAGTAAGCTCACCCAGCGAAGAAAGAAACGCAAGGTCAGATTCAGAGAATGCATAATCCGCGCTTTCGACCCCTATCGCTCCTTCAACCTTGCCTTCGATAGGGATTGGCGCATAGATGCCAAAGCGGATCCCTGGATCTGTTTCGATATAGCGAGGATCTGAGGGCAGATCGAGCGAACGGATTGGCTCGCCATGCTCGATGACATAGCCCGTCATGCCTTGCCCTGGCTTGCGGACAAGATCATTTATTTTTCTGATGTAAAGTCGCAATTCTTCTTCTGTCATGGCTCTCGCAGGACGGCAAGCAGTAGTCTCGAGAATATCCGCGGTGCGAGACTTGAATCGTATGACAGCAGGGCGCCAGCCCTTTTCTTTTTGTAATATGTCCAGCACAGCGTTCGCAATATCCTGAAGATTGTCAATTTTGCCGATCTGAAGTGTGGCCTGATGAAGTATGCCGAGATCGGAGGTTCTCTGTACATTTTCTTGCCTGAGAAAAAATGTCTTTATAGAGCTTAAAACCGCGAGAGAAAAAGCCTTAAGCCGCTCTTTATCTTCATCAAGGCGAATGGGGATTCCGCCCTTTTTAAATGTCCAGAAAAAGCATCCAAAAGCTCTTCCATCCATGACAAATGGCTGCAGCACAGCCTTCCCCTCATTTTCAACGCTGGAAGGAATATCAATTATAGCCGTTAGCGCCGAATCATCATCCCACGGCTGGGAATAGTCAGAAGCGGTATCCATGAGCCATTTTTCAAAACCAGCAGGAAGCGGTGAAAATGTATAGACAGTGGGTTGCATATATTTCTGCATGGTTCTGCTCGCAAAAGGCAAGTGTTTCGCCATCGAAAAGAAAGATACATACCCAGCATACGCGCTTTCTGGATATAAGCACTGCATTGCCTGCTGCAAATGTCGCATTGCACCTTTTATATCCAGAGGGTTCTGTTCTTCAGTAGTGATATTCATCATCTCGGAAAACGCCTCAAGAAGCCGCTCCCGCCGCTTAACTGAAGTGATATCTATTAACAGGACTTCTACATATAGACTTTCTCCCGACAGTATCCCAGTAGCAGCGCTCAACACATCCACGAGAAAACCGTCGAGGCGCCTAATACGCATCTCAACGGGTGCAAGAACCTGCCCACCGCTCTTCAGCTGCTCTCGCCTCAGCTTGATAATCGGATGAAAATCGGGATGAATGAAATCTTCCATAAAGCGTTTGCCGATAAAATCATTTTTATCGGCACCGCCAAGTATTTTGATTGCCGTCTCATTTATATCAGCAATCACGCCATCCACATGCACGACAAAACCTGCTGCAGATGAGGCAAATATTCTTTGCCACTGGTCGTACGCATCGCTCATGTATGACGCCTCGCACGCGCAAAATAAAATTTATCTATACGGATGTAATTAATTAAGTAAAACATTGGAATAGTCAACTTCATGAAGTTACTTATTGCTATGCAATATCCTTCGTTTTAGAAAGAAATACTATTTTAGAGATTATTTAGGCTCTTTGTAGATCAATATTTCTATTATCGCCAATTCTATCAATCTTCTCTTCCTTCGATTATGATGCGCGCCATTACACCAGCCCGATTACACTAACGCAATTACACTAACACAACTGCACTAACGCGATTACACCAGCCCGCGCTCGTACAAAAGATAAATCGCATGCGTGCTCAGGTCTCCCATGCCTTCTGCGACAAGCTTCGCAAACAGCCGCTCGGCAAGCGCCACCATCGGAAGTTCGATTTTCATCACATGAGCCGCATCGAGCGCGATGCGCAAATCTTTGAGGAAGTGCTTGATGTAGAAGCCCGGATCGAAATTGCCATCGAGCATTTTTGGCACATTGTTCGACAGCTGCCAGCTCTGCGCCGCGCCATTTGCAATAGAGAGAAGCATGCGCCGAGGATCGAGCCCCGCGCTGCGCGCATAGGTTACGGCTTCGACAGCCCCTAGCAGGTTGCCCGCTACAGCGATCTGGTTGGCCATTTTGGTGTGCTGACCTGCTCCCGGCCCTCCCTGGCGGATTACGGTTTTGCCCATGACTTCGAGAAGCGGCTTCACAGACTGGAAAGCTTCTTCGTCGCCGCCGACCATGATGGTGAGTGTGGCGTTCTTCGCGCCGATGTCGCCGCCGGAGACCGGCGCGTCCAGTGCTCCGAGCCCGCGCGCTTTGGCTGCTTCATAGATGCGCACGGCGAGGTCCGGCCGGGATGTCGTCGCATCAACGAGAATGGCGCCTGGTCTGGCATTCTCGATAAGTCCTTCAGGCCCGAAGTAGACCTCCTCGACGTCGGAGGGATAACCCACCATGGTGAAGATGACATCGCATTCGTGGGCAAGCTCTTTGGGAGAATCCCGCCATTCGGCGCCCGCATCGAGAAGCATCTGCGCCTTGCTTTTCGTACGGGTGTAAATCAGTAGCCGCTCTCCCGAAGCGCGAATATGACCAGCCATTGCGCCGCCCATCACTCCAAGGCCAATAAAACCGATTGTTTTCTGTGGCATATCGGTTGCTCCTTATTCTTGTTTTCAATATGAAAGAATTGCGTGCATATACAGTTTATTAATAATATCATCAAATATTGGGCAAAAAAACCATCCGGCAAGTTTCGACCTCTGGTCGATACCATGAGTTTTTTATATAGTCTATTGCATGAATATGCAGGAACGCCTTGAACACGCGTCTCGGGCTGCGGCGCAGCTTCTCTCTGTAGGGATAGAGGTCAAAAATGCCGCACTTATGCGCATTGCGCAGAAGCTCGAAGAATCCCGAGAGGAAATTGCTCGTGCTAATCAGAGAGATCTTGCGCAAGCGCAAGCAAGCGGCCTGCCGGCTCCCCTTCTCAAGCGCCTTGTATTTGACGACAAAAAGCTGGCTGATGTCCTTGCGGGCATTCGGGATTTGCTCGCAATGCCGGACCCAGTTGGTCGCGTGCTCGAGGCACGCCTCCTCGATGACGGGCTTGTCCTACGCCGCGTGAGCTGTCCGATCGGGCTTATTGCGATGATTTTCGAGAGCCGCCCTGATGCGCTCGTGCAGATGGCTTCGCTCGCGGTAAAAAGCGGCAATGCCATCGTGCTCAAAGGCGGAAGTGAAGCGCGCGCGAGCAATTTTGCTCTTGCTTCGATTATCGCCCGGGCTGGCGAAGAAGCGGGGCTCCCTCAATATTGGCTCACACTGCTCGAAAGCCGCGAGGAAATCGGCGAGTTATTGATGTATGACCAGTATGTCGACCTGGTCGTGCCGCGCGGTTCGAAAGAGTTTGTAGCCCGCATCAAGGCAACGAGCCGCATACCGGTGCTCGGGCATGCGGACGGCGTCTGCCATGTGTATGTGCATGAAGATGCTGACCCGGCTATGGCCGCGGCAATTGCGATCGATTCAAAAACACAGTATCCAGCCTCCTGCAACGCGGCTGAAGTACTTTTGGTAAATTTTAAATTTGGGGGTCTGACCCCTTTACTTAAATTTCTTGCGCAGGCGGGGGTAGTGCTCGATGTGTGCCCGAGGACGGCGCGCATGATTAGCCCCGATATTCCCTTCAACCTCAAATCCGACGACGATTGGTCAGTCGAATATCTCGATCTGCGCATGGCGGTTAAAATCGTCGACTCGCTCGATGAGGCGATTGCGCACATCAACCGATATGGCAGCGGGCACACCGACACTATCGTGTGCGCCAGCCCACTCGCGGCGCGCACCTTTATGCAGGGCGTGGACTCAGCTTCGGTCTACCATAATGCGAGCACGCGCTTTGCCGATGGCTACCGCTATGGGCTTGGCGCAGAAGTTGGCATTGCAACCGGCAAATTGCACGCGCGAGGGCCTGTCGGGCTCCAGGGGCTTCTGACGTACAAATGGCTTCTCGAAGGCCAGGGGCACATCGTCGCAGACTATGCGTCTGGCGCTAAGCGCTTTCTGCATAAGGATTTGCCCCTCGACGAAAGCCCGCACGCCCAATAATCGCAGGAGGAGGAGCACACATGCAATTATCAGAACTTGCCGCCGAAGCCGCGGCCAAAGCTGAGACCGCCGCTACTGAAGTTGAGACAAAAGCCACCCCCGAAGCCACCGCCGAGGCCGCAGCTGCTCGCGCCGCGCTCGCCAAAGCCAATCGAATTGTCGTCAAAATCGGCACCGCCACCATCACAAAACCTGCAAGCACCCCCGCTCGCCTGACGCGCGCATTCAGCCCGGACGGAAAAAGCTTCTTGCCTGAAGAAAGCGCCACAGCGGGAGGCCGTACAAATATAGATACCGCATATATTTATCATGTTGCCGAGCAATTTGCCGGCCTCGTTCAGGAAGGCAAGCAGATCATTCTTGTCACCTCGGGCGCTATCGGCATGGGTGCCCGTGAGCTCGGGCTCACCAAGCGCGTGACCGAAGTGCGCATGCGCCAGGCATGTGCTGCTATCGGCCAGCCTATACTCATGGAAGAATACCGGCGGGCTTTTGGCGTATTCGGCCTGGTTGCTGCCCAGCTCCTCGTCACCCGCGATGAATGGGACGACCGCGCCAGCTACCTCAACCTCCGCGAGACAGTGGAAACATTGCTCGAAAGTCGCGTTATTCCTGTCTTCAACGAAAACGACTCTGTTTCCACTGCCGAAATCGGCAATGCATTCGGCGACAACGACCGCCTCTCTGCCTATGTCGCAAGCAAAATCGACGCGGAATTGCTCATTATCCTCTCGGACGTGGATTCCCTCTACGATTCCGATCCGCGCGAGAATCCGAACGCAAAACCAATTCCCTATGTCCGCGAACTCTCGGAAAAGCATCTCGCTGCTGCTGGGGGACGCGGCTCGGAGTTCTCCACCGGCGGGATGAAGACAAAACTCGCTGCGGTCGCTATCGCACGCGACGCTGGCTGCCGCGTGGTTATCGCGCATGGACGCGAACCCAATGTCATTGCGCGCGTCGCGGCTGGTGAACCCATCGGAACTCTTTTCGATGCCGCCCACGCCCTCAAGAACCGCATCCGCTGGCTCAAAAATTCCCAGCCCCGAGGCAGGCTCACTATTGACCAGGGAGCCCTTGCCGCTATCCGGGAACGCAACTCGCTTTTACCGCGCGGCGTGATCGCAGTCGAAGGCGATTTCGGGCGTGGAGCTGTGGTGCTCGTGAACGGTGTCGTCAAGATTATCAGCAATTTTTCGTCAGCTGAGCTCCTCGCCGTAATGGGAAAGCGATCCGATGAAATCGATGCCTTGCTCGGCCCCGATGCGCCGCATGTCGTCGCCCGGCCTGAGGAGATGGCGTTTCTGGATGAATGAGCTGGCGCAGTTTTGGAGCTGCCCGCAGGTTCTAGCCAAAACACGGCCAAGAGGCTACAATTTCCTCATACGCGCTCCGTGGTGCCGCTTTTTCAGCGTTGCTGAAGAGCGGAAAAGGGAATACGGTGAAAAACCGTTGCAGCCCCCGCTACTGTGAGCCGGTATCCGTCCAATCCGGCAAGCCAAGTCTTGCCGCAGGGTTAGGCCCTGATCCACTGGACCGCGCCGCATGCAAAATGCTCGCGAGCCGGGAAGGAAGGTTGAACGGGGCGCCCTAAGGTTCAAGAAAAACCTTCAGGTGTCGGCCGGCAAGCCAGGAAACCTGCCCGGAGCGGCAGTATCCAGACTCTTCGGCGGGAGGAGACGGATATGCGACGAACTGTCGGCATTTTTCTTGCATTTCTATTTATTGCAAGCACTTGTGCATTTGCCCAGAGCGGTGGCCTACAAGCCGGCTCACAAACTGGCGCACAAATAGGACCGCAAACGAGCGTCCAGATTGCTGCCCAAGCAGGCGTCCCGGCGGGCTCACAAATACGCGCAGGTTTTTCAATCGAGCAACGCACAGGCTACAAAATCCTCACAGTCTCGAACCTGTGGCCTGGCGCGAACGCAACGCGCACCTATGTGCTCTACCCGCGAGGCTCGCAGCCGCCTAAAGACATCAAAGCCGACCTTTTCATCCAGGTGCCTGTCCAGCGCGTTGTTTTGTATTCAACCACCTATATCCCGGCTCTCGAGGGAATTGGCGAGCTCGAGGCGATCGTCGGTGTCGATAATGCGAGCTATGTGTACAGTCCCGCGCTGCGGGAGCGCATTCAGGCTGGCAAGGTTATTGAAACTTCCAAAAACTGGATGCCCGACATCGAACGGCTGATTGCGCTTAAGCCGGATGTCATTTTCAATTATGGCCTTGGCAATGAATGGGACACATTCCCTAAAATGCAGGAAGTCGGCCTTCCTGTCGTACTCCTGGGCGACTGGAACGAGCAGGATCCGATTGCGAGAGCGCAGTGGGCGGTATTCATTGCTGCCTTCTTCAATAAAGAAGAAAAAGCGCTTGAACGCGTCAATGCGCTGGCAAAAGCATATACCACACTCAAGAGCCTTGCCGCCGGCTCGGCGACCCGCCCCAAAGTCCTCGTCAATGGACCTTTTAGGGGAATCTGGACTGTCTCCGGGGGACAGAGCTTTATGGCGCGGATTATTCAGGATGCAGGAGGGGATTACCTTTGGGCGGACAGCAAGGATACCGGAGGACTCAATCTCTCTATCGAGGCAGTCTTCGAGCGGGCCATGCGTGCCGACATCTGGCTCAATCCGGTATACGGCGCAAATCGAATAGCCGATATCCGAGCCCTCGACCCGCGTTTTGCAGCGTTACCGGTTCTCCAAAAAGGCCAGATCTGGACAAATGAACTGCGCATGTCGCCCGGCGGCGGCAACGATTATTTTGAATCTGCAGTCATGAACCCGAATCTCGTGCTTGCGGATCTTATCGCAATATTCCATCCTGAGCTGTTGCCAGGTCATAAATTTATGTACTACAAGAAGTTAAATGAATAATCGCTTTGATAGAGGCGGCAGCTGGTTTATGCTGGTCTGGCTGGGCCTCTGTGTGCTCATTCTCGCACTTATCGATATCTCTATCGGCTCGGTTCGCATTCCACTTGTCGATGTCTGGAATACGCTGGCTGGCAAGCCGCCCAGTCCCGAATGGGCAGCTATTATCCGGATATTTCGCCTTCCGAAGCTAGCGACCGCGATTGTGGCAGGCGCGAGCCTCTCGATTTCGGGCCTTGTGCTGCAATCGATTTTCCGCAATCCGCTGGCGGGGCCGGATTCTTTGGGTATTGGAGCAGGGGCATCGATCGGGGTGGCAGTATTGATGTTTGCGGGGAGTGCGGTGGGAGCGCTTGGCGCGGGAGCGGGGGGCGTTGGCGTAGCTGGCGGCGCGCTTCTCGGAAACTTGCCGGCACTTGGCTATACCTTGCTTGTTGTCGCGGCAAGCGCGGGCGCGGGCGCCGTTTTGCTCGTCATTCTCGTTATTTCAAGAAGATTCGAGCAAGTAGTGACGGTGCTCATCATGGGGTTGCTGGTAGGGTATCTGACTTCGAGCATTGTTTCGCTTCTTGTGTATTTCGGCTCGCCGCAAAAAGTCCAGCTCTACCTTGCATGGACATACGGATCTTTCGGCGGCGTGCGAACCGGCGAACTTCCTTATTTGGCTGGCGCTGCTGCCCTCGGTTTTGTGCTCATCATCGGAGAGACGAAAGCGCTGAACGCATTCCTCATCAGCGAGCGCTTCGCTTCGACAATCGGCATTCGGGTGCGCACCTCTCGAACAAAGCTTCTCATTGCAGCATCGATACTTGCTGGAAGCGTGACCGCGTTTTGTGGGCCGATTGCCTTTCTCGGCATCGCCGCGCCGCATGGTGCGAGAATGCTCACGCGCAGTGCGGAACATCGAATCCTCGTGCCCAGCGCTGCGCTGATCGGCATATGTTTCGCGCTTCTAGCTGATATTCTGTCCTCGCTTCCTGGCAAAGGAGCTGTGCTTCCCATCAATCCTTTGCTTGCGCTTATCGGCTCGCCGATTATCATCTCGATGTTTTTTAGAAGAGAGAAAGGACCAATCGGAGAGGAAGCGCGATGAGTCCCGAACGATTACCCCGCCATATTCCCGGCATTCCTGAAACGAGCAGAGGGCTGGTTGAGCCGCAATTGGCAGGATCGCGGCTTGCAGGCATCACCTTCAAGCAAAACGAAGCGCCCGGTCGCGCATCGCTCGAAGCATCATCGCTTGCTATTGGCTGGGAACAAGGGCGAAAAAAGCACATTCTTGCACAGAATATCAGTTTCAAAGTATACGCCGGGCACCTTGTCGCGCTCGTAGGCCCCAATGGCGCGGGTAAATCTAGTCTTTTAAGAACTATTGCGGGTTTGCAGGCGCCCTGCGGCGGGCTGCTTTCGCTGCTTGGCAAGAATATCGCCCAGATACCAGTCGAGGAACGGGCAAGCCTCCTCGCCTGCGTCTTCAACGAGCGCATGGAAAGCGGCTATCTCACGGTATCGGAATTTGTTGCGTTCGGGCGCTACCCTTATACCAATGCGCGGAATCGACTTACCTCTGAGGACAAGCATAAAATTGCAGCAGCGCTCGCGCTCGTGGGGATGAATAGTTTTGCGCAGCGTACATTTGTAAGCCTTTCAGATGGCGAAAAGCAAAAAGTGCAGATTGCGCGGGCAGTAGCGCAGGATACGCCTGTGCTGGTACTCGATGAGCCTACTGCTTTTCTGGATGCCCCGTCGCGCATAGAAATTTTCCGGCTTGCGGAGCGGCTTGCACAGGAGGCTGGAAGAGCAGTTGTGCTCTGCACGCACGAAGTCGATCTTGCGCTGAAAACAGCCGATGAGCTGTGGGTTCTCGACCGCGAACACCGTTTTACTGCGGGTGCGCCGTTTGTGGTTGCCCGCTCGGGAGCGATCGGGCGGGCATTCGATCTGCCAACAGTAGCGTTCGATAGCCTTACAGGAACTTTTAGGCCGCGCTCCGCGAGATAGCTTTTGAAATACGCGTGCCTCGCCCTCAGAACTTGTACCCAAACTTCCTCAGCATTGCCTTGCGTGCCGCCTTATCGCTTTCGCCCTCGACGCCTTTGGGCGCAAAGCCATCGACGACACCGAGAATTGCCGCGCCCTGCTCTGTCACGCTGCGCACCACTTCCACAGGGTTCGCGGTAGCGCAGAAAATCCGGCAAACTTCCGGGCTTGCTTTGATCCGGTCGAGCACATTGATGGGGTATGCCCCTGGCCCGATCACAAGATAGAAGGTGTGGCCCGCGCCAACCGACAGCGCCATTTTTTGCGCTGCTTCGATGAGGGCGGGGTCTGACCCCTCTGTCCGCACAAGGCAAGGCCCCGAGGCCTCGTTGAACGCGAGCCCGAACTTGACGCCGGGGACGGAGGAAACCATTATTTCAGCCACATCTTCGACTGTTTTTATAAAATGGGATTGCCCGACGATGATGTTGCAATCTTCTGGAAAGGCAAGTTTTACCGTATCGATGGTCATTGCAAAATCCCTCCTCAGAAATATGATAGATATCAGGTCGATTCACTCAGCCCATGAACGGGCGGCGCGGATTCAGCTCAAGCCCCGCCCTGGAGCTTGCCAACCGGCGCCGCGTAGAGCGCAAACATGTCCTCGCCATCGAGGCCGAGGTATGCATCGAGCTTTTCCTGGTCGTAGGCGCCGATTGCGCAGGTGCCAAGCCCAAGCGCCTCGCAGGCCAGATACAGGTTCTGGCATGAGTGCCCCGCATCGAGCGCCACCAGCTTGTCCGCTGCCTTGCCATAGCGCCACTCCGAGCGATACGGCACTGCTGCCCACATGACAATGCATGCCGCATTCCAGAACTGGCCGTTGAGCGCTTCATCCAGCGCCTCGGAGTCGTCTCCCTGGCGCTCGAGGACGAGCTGATGTTCCACGGGAAGATAGCGATACAGACCCACATTGAGATTTTTTATTTTATGCGCAAAGACATAGACATCGAGCGGATGCCGCGCTCCTCCCGAAGGTGTGGTACGGAACGAAAATTTGCCCTTATTTTCCTTGACGCCTTCGATTGCCCACAACAAATACGAAAGCTCTTCAAGACTGAGCGGCTCCTTCGAGTATTTTCTGCGCGATTTGCGGCCCACCAGCATGCGATAGAGCGCAGTCGAAAGCGCGTTGCTCGCAACGGAACCAGCGGCGCCTCCATCGTGCGCGAGCAATGCATCCGGAGGCGGCAAAGAGATGACACAATCCTCTGGCGCGGGCGGCTCTTCTTGCAGCGGCACCGGTACACCTTTCATCTGGTCGGATTGGCCGCTCTTGACCAAATGCCAATTCGATTTGAGAAACCACCGCCCCTCGAAACGCTCATATTGCATATTGAGCTCCTGCTATCAAACTATCTGAAATTTCTGGCAGTCGCCACTGCCTTGCGCCAGCCGTCGATGAGCTCAGCTCGAACCTCTTCGGCCATCCGCGGCATAAATTCGCGCCGCATGCGCCAATTCTTGCGCACATCATCAAGCCCCGACCAGTATCCAATCGCAAGCCCGGCTAGATACGCTGCCCCCAGCGCTGTCGTTTCGCTCACCTCGGGCAGAATGACGCGCGTCCCTGTGATATCCGCCTGGAACTGCATGAGGAAGGAATTCGCCGAGGCACCTCCATCCGCTTTTATGCACGAAAGTGCCCTTCCCGAATCCTTTTTCATCGCTTCGAACAGATCCATCGACTGGTACGCGATCGACTCGAGCGCCGCGCGTACAAAATGCGCCCGCGAAGTCCCCCGTGTCAGCCCTACGACCGTGCCGCGCGCCTCCGAATCCCAGTACGGTGCACCAAGCCCAACAAAAGCCGGCACTATATACACCCCCTGGCTATCCTCGACCGAACGCGCCAGCTGTTCGCTCTCTGCCGAATCCGCGAGCAGGTCCATCTGGTCGCGCAGCCACTGGATCACGGCTCCCGCGATGAATACCGAGCCCTCGAGCGCATAGGTATAGCCTTTGCCGAGGTCCCATGCAACTGTCGTTAGAAGGTTGTGCTTCGATTCGACCGGGAATGGCCCCGTATTCATGAGCGTAAAACAGCCCGTACCATAGGTATTCTTGACATCGCCCGGCTCGAAACACGCATGCCCGAAGAGCGCAGCCTGCTGATCGCCCGCAACGCCCGCAACCGGAATCTCCGCTCCGAAAAGCTCGCGCTTCGCCTTTCCGAAAATCCCCGATGAAGGCCGCACTTCCGGCAAAATCTGAGGCGGCACCTCGAGCAGGCGCAGAAGCTCTTCATCCCAGCGGCGCTCGTAAATATTGAAGAGCATCGTGCGGCTCGCGTTCGAAGGATCGGTCGCGTGCGCGCCGGTCAGGTTATAGATGAGCCACGAGTCGATCGTCCCGAACATGAGCTCGCCGCGTTCAGCCCTCGCTCTGAGTTCCGGATACTCGCGGAACAGCCATGTGAGCTTTGTCCCCGAAAAATAGGCATCGAGCACGAGGCCAGTGCGTGCGCGGATTTCCGGCTCGGCGCCGCGCCCGCGAAGCTCGTCGCAAATACCGCTTGAGCGCCTGCACTGCCAGACAATCGCATTGTAGACCGGTTTGCCGGTGGCGCGCTCCCACACCACCGTGGTTTCGCGCTGATTGGTAATGCCGATTGCGGCGATCTGGCCCGACTCGATCTGCGCTGCCTCTATGGCCCCACGCGCTGCGGCAAGCTGGGTTTGCCAAATTTCCTCGGCATCATGCTCGACCCAGCCTGGCTTGGGGAAAATCTGCCTGAACGGAATCTGCTTGACACCGATAATGATGCCATCATGATTGAACAGAATGGCGCGCGATGTCGTTGTGCCCTGATCCAGGGCGAGGATGTAGTTTGAATTGCGGTCCATGGGCGTATTATAGCGCATTTTGGCACCGGGGGGAGAGGGCGGCAAGGGCTATTTTTGAGTACCAATGCAAGCACGGCCGATCTTGGCTTTTTTCAAAAACTGATGCGCGGCGCCTCCATTCAATTGACAAACTTCAATAATATATGTACATTATCCTGTACAGAGACCATATATGGAAGCGATTACCTATACAAAAGCCCGGGCAAACCTCGCAAAAACCATGGACTTGGTCTGTGATAATCATGACCCTGTTATAATAACCCGGAATAGCGACCAGGCCGTTGTCCTTATGTCGCTTGAAGACTACCAGTCGCTCGAAGAGACTTCGTATCTTCTGAAAAGTCCAGCCAATGCGCGGCGCTTGCTTGAGTCCATTCAGCAACTGGAAAGCGGCCATGGCATCGAGCACTCGATAGACTCATGAAATTGCTGTTTTCCGAGCATGCCTGGGAAGATTATCTCTTCTGGCAAAATAGTGATCCCACCATGCTGCAGAGAATCAACCAGCTGATTCTGGAGATTCAAAGAACGCCGTTTTCAGGCAAGGGCAAGCCCGAGCCCTTGAAATTCGCCCTCAAAGGCTACTGGTCGCGCCGGATCACCGAAGAGCATCGTATTATCTACAAAGTGGTTGAAGATACGGTTTTCATTGCCCAGCTTCGATATCATTACTGAGAATACGTTTGAGGCGGCGCTATAATATGCGGCCCTCCGCTAGTTTACGCCACTCGGCCTGGGGCGCCTCGATGTGCCGGCCCTCCGCCAGTTTACGCCACCCGTCCTGGGGCACCCCAAAGCGCCAAGTGTTGCCGCCCGCTCAGGACACCACTGTGTAGCAGCCCCGACCATCGGCCAGTTTACGCCACCCGCCCTTTTCCTCCATACTGTCATCCATGGAACATACATCCTACCGCGTCTATCCGTACCGCTGGGTAATCCTTGCGGCGACCATGCTGGTCAATTTCACCATCCAGACCCTGTGGATCGCGTACTCGCCCATCACGAGCGCCGCAGCCGCCTACTACAGCGTTTCGGAGATGGCGGTCGGCTTTTTCGCGATGTCCTTCATGATCGCGTTTGTGCCGTTTTCAATTCCCGCTTCGTGGCTCATCGACAGGTTCGGATATGTGTGGACGGTCGGGGCCGCTTCGATGGCGGTGGGAATATTCGGGTTGCTGCGCGGCGCGGCCGGGCACAATTACGCGCTTGCCTTTGCGGTCACCTGCGGCATTGCGGTGGCGCAGCCTTTTCTGCTCAATTCGTGGACGAAAATACCGGCCGCGTGGTTTCCGGCGCGCGAGCGGGCGACGGCAGTGGGGCTGATTACGATTGCGAGCATTCTGGGCACGGCGGCAGGCTTGGTGTTGACGCCGATGCTGGCCGAGCGCATGAGCATTGCGCAGGTGCAGCTGGTGTACGGGGTGGCGGCGAGTGTGGCCGCGGGGGTGTTTGTGCTGGCCGCGAGGGAGAAGCCGAGGCTGCCGCCGGATGAGTCGGCGTGCCGCGAGCGCGCGTTCATGATCGAGGGACTCAAGCATGCGTTGCGCACGCCCTCGTTTGTGCGCTTTCTTGTGATCGCGTTTATCGGCATGGGCATTTTCAACGGCGTGACGACGTGGGTCGAAGGGATTGTGCGGCCGCGCGGAATTGGTTCAAGCCAAGCAGGAATGCTGGGCGCGATTATGCTGGTGGGCGGAGTTGCAGGGGCAGTTATCATTCCCTTTTTCTCCGACCGCTCGGCGAGGCGAACTCCATTCATTATTCTGGGGCTCGCTGGCGCAATTCCAGGACTCCTCGGCCTTGCGCTCGCTCCGGGATTTGCACTGATTGCGGCATCCGCTTTTGTGCTCGGTTTTTTCCTCATCGCCGTGAATCCCGTAGGCATGCAGTATGCCGCCGAGGTCGCGCGTCCTACGCCAGAGGGAACCTCGAATGGCCTGGTCACCCTTGCCGGGCAGGTATCGGTACTCCTCGTCTATGCAATGGAAGCGATCAACAACGCCACCGGGTCTTTTACCACTTCGCTCATGGCGGTCACCGCGCTCCTCGCGTTTTCAGTATTTTGGGGGACAAGGCTTGAAGAAAAGACAGGGAAGAAAGAATCCTAGCTTTGCTGCCCTAAAATAGGCAGCCCCCTATATTCACTCGCTATTCTCGACAGCGTCCAAAACGTCCAGCGAATCGTCGTGGCTATAGGGACAGCTGCAGGATGCGCGAACGATAAACTTCGCTGGCAGGATAATTTTACCGGGATTCGCTGAACTCCCTTTAAGCATTGAACACAGCTGCTTCATCGCTGCGGTGCCCATTTCTCGGAACGGCTGGCGCACCGTTGTAAGGGCTGGCGTAATATATTTTGCAAAATATGAATCGTCGAATCCCGCAATCGCGATATCCTGGGGCACGCATACACCATTTTTGTGCAAGTACAGGATGGCGCCAAGCGCCATCCTGTCATTCGCGGCAAAAATTGCATCCGGCTTTTGCGTAAGCATAATTTCGCTTATTGCATTATAACCGCTCTTTGTCGAATAATCTCCATTAATCCTGAGAATTCCTTCAGGATTCATTCCGCTTTCTTCAAAACCGATACGGAAGCCGAAATAACGATCATTTGAATCGACATTGTCGGATGGGCCGCCCAGATACACAATCTTTCTGAATCCATGCATAGCAAAATGTTTTGCAACCGCTCTCCCACCCCCCACATTGTCAATCGTAATCGCTGGATAATCGCGCAAAGGATTCCCTATTAGCACAAAAGGCACATTTCGCTTTCGAAGCCTGAGAAAAAGTCTCTCATGCTCTTCTACATGGTCCATATTTCTGAAAATGAATCCATCGACACGCCCCTCGTCGAAAATTCTTTCCGCATTTTTCAAATAATCTTTTGCCATGATAAGGGCGTAATAACCTTCCTGTGCCGCGACTTCTTCTATGCTTGAAAGCAAAGAAGAATAATAAGAACGCCATATGCGCGGCAGCATAATGCCGACAGTTTTCGCTCCGCCGCCAGAAAGTGCCTGCGCGTGGATATTTGGGTGATATCCTAGTTCGGCAATTGCTTTTTTGACTTTTTCTATAGTGAGCGGCTTGACATTTGGCTCACCATTGATGACGCGAGAAACAGTAGCCCGAGAAAGGCCGCATGCTTTCGCGACATCTTCGATTGTTGCATTTGTCACGTTCAGTCCTCTTTTATCGTGTACCATTGCATCAGCCCGGGAACAATTATTTCGCCACCAAAGGATTGTGCTGCTTCTATGGCTGGCTCGGTAGGATTTTTATATGCATCGTCCTGGAAATGGCATAGAAATAGATTCCTTGCTCCGATTTCGCTCGCAGCCATACCGGCTTCCAACGCTGAACTATGCCTGGTATCCTGCGGCAATTTTGGATGCGAATACGTTGCCTCGTGGATGAGCGTATGGCACGCTGCGCCTAACGCTGCATACTGTCCAGCCTTATACCGAGTATCTGCAGTATAGAGCAGCGTCCGGTTATCCGCCACAAATCGAGGCATCATGGTGAACTTGCTATGATTCCCGGGCAATAGATCGATTTTCAAGCCGTCGGTATGCCATTCTGCCGCAAATTCTAGCTCGAAATGCAATTGCTCAGGGTAATAATCAAATAAAGCAAGCAAGGTCAGCACTCTTTTTTCAAGTTCGGGCTGCATGATGACCAAGAGTTTTTTCGTCCGATTCATGCATTCAAGCGCAGCAATAAACGCCGGGAATGCTCCGAGGTGGTCCGCATGCTCATGAGTCAGGATAATCGCATCGAGCATCATGGGATCGCGACCCATCTCGAGCATGGATCGGATTGCGTTATCTCCGGTATCTACCAGCACGGTTTTATTCGCCAATTCGATGAGAAATGAAGTATATCCATTCCTTGCACTCGGTATAGCGCTGGATGTACCAAAAAAGCATAGTCTCATACTGCTACAGCTTCCGGATCGGTATCATGCACTATCGGCAACCGCTCCTCGTCGATTTTCACATCGACTGTCTGCCCGATCCCATAAATCGTTTTTGCCTCATATTCTTTGGCGCGGATGAAATTACTGCCTAGCTTAAGCTGGTAATCCAACAATTCACCGGTAAAATTGGAGCGATCTACTATAGCCTTGAAGCAGTTCCTTTCCGAAGACCCATAAGATGCTTCAGCGCGCTTGCCAAGCAGAATATATTCCGGACGGACTGCGGCATAGGCTTTGTGGCCAATTTGCAGCTCTGTGCCTATACCATACAACTCGAAACCATCATTAGTTTTGAGAATGCAGCGCTCACCGTCGAAGCGCTCTACAATGCCTTCTAAAAAACAAGTGGTCCCCATAAAACCGGCAACAAATTTATTGCGCGGGCGCATATAAATGTCTTCCGGTTTTCCTTCCTGCATCACTTTTCCATTTCTCATGACGACAATCCGGTTGGATATCACCATGGCTTCTGTTTGATCATGGGTGACATACATGGTCGTTATGCCCAGCCTATTATGGATCGCGGCAATCTCGAATCGCATCTGCTCCCTCAGGAGTGCGTCGAGGTTCGAAAGCGGCTCATCAAGCAAGAGAATATCTGGCTCGAGAATAATCGCGCGAGCTAGTGCGATGCGCTGTTGCTGGCCACCTGAGAGCTGTCGCGGAAATCTGTCCGCGTATTCATCCATTTTGACTGAAGCCAGAACAGCTGCAACTCTCTTTTTTATTTCTTCGGCAGGCAGTTTTCTCAATTCCAGGCCGAAAGCAAGATTTTTGAAAACCGTCATGTGCGGCCACAAAGCATAGTTTTGGAAAACCAGTCCGATACCTCGATTCTCTGGCGCGATATCGGTAATGCGCTTGCCATTGAGAAAAATATCTCCTTCCTGGACAGGAAGAAAACCCGAAACCGAACGCAATGTCGTTGTCTTCCCGCAGCCGGATGGACCAAGAAGCGTGACCAGCTCTCCATCTTTGATTGTCAGATTGAGTCTGTTCAGCGCGGTTACTTTACCATATTTGATCACCAAATCTTTGAGCACTAATTCAGCCATCGAAGTATTCCCCTTTTATACAAATTATACAAATCAACCCATACCGCCGACATATTCAGCTTTCAGAACTTTTTGGATGAGAAGCATAAAAATTACGCTCGGCACGAGAAGGATAAGCGCAATAACTGAAGCGAATTGCATGTTGTAGCCACTGGATGAGTAGAGAGTAAGCGGGAGTGTGTTGATAAATGGCAAGCCGATGAAAAAAGTCCCCGTGAATTCATCGAGCGAAGTCAGGAAAACAAAAACTGCACTCGAAAACAAGCCAGGAGCTGCAAGTGGCAATGAAATTTTATAGAAAGCTTTAAATGCTGTTGCTCCGACGCTCCGCGCTGCTTCTTCCATGCTGGGAGGAATCGAGCGAAATGTTGCATTTGTAATCCATACGCCGTATACGAGACCAACAAGAATATGGATCAGCATGACGCCAGGGATCGTTCCAGACAGGCCAATTTTTGTGAATACCTGCAAAATATTCACGAATACCGGCTGCTGAGGGAATGCATTTGGCAAGAGAAATAAGAACAAAATTATTGTACCAAAAGGAATTTTATATTTTGCGAGCGCATAGCCAGCTGGAATCGCTATAGCCATCGCAATGACTACTGTCGCCAATGCAATCAATATTGAAAGCGTGAATGCAGATACAATGCTCACTGCACCGATAGCCAGGCTTGTTTTCAGCCCGAGCGCCTGCGCCCAGTAATCAAAGGTAATCGCTTGTGGCAAAGGATGGGGCCAGTACCACTTTTGCGCAACCGACCAGAGGAAAAGGCTTACCATTGGTCCGATAACAATTAAGAACACGGTGACCAGCAGCGCAAGCTCTGCGGATTTTTTCAGGATTCGTTTCATTGTGAAACCTCCTGCCGTGCTTCTTTAATTTTCGACCTCAGATAATATGCTGCCGTAAAAAGAACCATGATGTAGGAACATACACCGAGCGCGTTCGCCACGCCAAAATCGCGGAAATAATTCACCCTGTGCGCAATATCCACCGTAATTGTCGTAGGAACTTTGCCTCCTATCAGCATATACGGCAATGTGAATGTTCCGATAATTTGCGAATACACAAGAACAAGCGCCACAATAATGCTCGACTTGTTCATAGGCACAAGCACGCGCAGTATGACACTCGGCAACTTCGCTCCGATGCTCCGCGCTGCTTCGATATAGCTGTTGTCGATCATCTGAAAGCCGCCATGGATGATAAGCACTGCAAAAGGAATCTGTTTCCACGCGAAGCCAAACGAAAGCCCGGCGAAATTGAAAAGCTGAAGCGGCTTATCCAGATTCACCAACCCAAGCTGTGCAAGGGCAGTGTTCAATAATCCATGCGGCGCAAGAAAGCTGTTCATCATCTGCGATACGACAACAAAGGGAATGAAAATCGGCAATTTGAAAATTGCACTCAGCAGCGCGCTGACCCGATTCTGGCGGAGACGGAAATAAACAGAAAATATTACTGCAACGACCCCTACCAGAAATGTGTTGAAAATCGTTACCGCAAAAGTGAATGCAATATCCTTTCTATATAATTCCCATACTTTGACATAGTTTGCCAAAGTAAGCCCACCCTCTTTTCCGCTTATAATAAAACTCTGCAGCACAGAAGAAATGAATGGCCACGCATACATGAGCACCATGAAGGTGACTGCCGGGAAAAGAAGCAGAACATACGGGGGGAGCTTTCGCTCCCCCCACATTTTCGGTTGCAAGGATGTCATTGAGCCCATCTTTCGTATGCTTCGAGCATTGCATTGTAATAGTCAGCCAGCGGGAAAGCCAATCCTTTTTTCTGCAGATCCGCGGGCGTTACATCGCGGTAAATCTTGTCGAAGACTTCTTGAGGAATCGAGCCTTTGAGCGCAGACCCATCGATGCCAGGGTACCAATTGAACCGTATTACAATCTCGTTTGCCTGAATTTTAGGGCTCGTGACATATTCGATAAACTTGCGAGACAGTTCAGGATTAGGAGCATTCTTTGGGATGACAAAGAACATGGGCTGGCCGGGCATCCCTGGTTCGGGAAGGGCTAGCCGCATCTTTGGATCCAGCTTTCCTTCATTCATGAAGGTAAAGAACATATCCACCCATACTGGTCCCATCCAGATTTCGCCTCTGTTCAGGGCATCCAAAGTGCCAACATTTCCTGCAGTGATGACTATATTTTTATTGAATTCCTTGAGCGCTTTGTAAGCTGGTTCCCAAGAATCGACTTCAGCCTTATCAAATGGGCCGGTGACCGCGTATTTCTTGTATTTCCCTGTCTCCGCATATACCCATCCCATGACAAATGCAACACCGGATGCACCGCCCTTGATGCCGTTGTATCCGAACTTGCCGGGATTCTTTTTGACCCATTCTTTGAGTTCAGCATAGGACTTTGGTGGATTTTTCACATAGTCCGGATTGTAGGCTATGGCAGTCTGGCTCTGGAAAAGTGGCATGACATAGCCTTCAATATTGATTCCTAACGAAGTCTTTGCAAAAGGCGATGTAACATATTTCCAGGTGTTTGTCATTTGCGCGTAAGGCTGCAGTAAATCCTGATCCATGCTCCATTTCATGAAAATCTCGTGTACAAGTGCGACGTCCACATCGCCCGCCGCTTTATTGGCTTTCTTTTCCGCTAGCAGCTTTTCATAAATTGTCTGAGAACCTGCATTCCCCGGGCCAGTATGAATTGTGATAACTTGCACGTTAGGATTTTCAGCCATAAAGCCGGGAGCGAACACATTCTGCCCGAGCGCGAGCATATTTACATCGCCAGCGGTCATGAATACAAGCCGGGATTTTTGTGCAAACGCTCCTTGCACTGCAAGAAAACCGAATGCAACAATGAGTAGAAAAGCCATAGCAATGCTTTTCCTTTTCATATCCGATGCCTCCTTAGGTATTTATTGTTACATAATGAGAGTGGTTTCATAATGTAACAATTTATACGAAAGCACGGTTTTTTTCATTTGTCAATGTTTAATTGAAAAAATTCGAATTATGCTAACATAGAGATAATACAGCTGTCATATCGCAATGCAGTAAAAAGTGAAAGCAAGCACTGCGGCCCGGAATGCAATCTACCAGGGAACCAACATGGCGATTCTAATTCAATACAGTTATCGATGAAATGAAAGTAATAGTCACTGCTCTCTGTCCTCTCTTATCAAGTCGACCGAATCAGGATAGCGGTCTCCATTGATGCCGAGTTTCGGCACTTTCTTGAGCGCTTTTTGTTGGCTTTCTTTTTCAGTTCCCCGTATTTTCCCAAACAACTCGTACATCAAAATCCCGCCCGCCACTGCAACATTGAGCGAATCGACGCCGCGTGCCATCGGGATAGATACTTCGCTGGTGCAGCGAGAGAGGACTTCCTGCGGCAGGCCATAACCTTCGTTGCCGAGGATGAGGATGAGAAAGCCGCCTTGCTGTGCAGCCCATACATCAAGCGACACTGCCTGTTCCGAAAGTGTAGCGCCGACTATTTCCGCTCCGCCTAGACGCAGCGTATCGAGAAGGGCAAGGTCCGCGCTCCAGAGCGGCACACTGAACGCATTTCCCATCGAAGCGCGGATGGCTTTTCGGTAATACGGGTTTGCGCAACCTGGGCCGAGCAAGATTCCTGAGGCGCCGAGCCCGGCAGCTGTCCGTATGAGTGCGCCGAGATTCGAGGGATCGGTGATGTCCCAGAGGCAAAGAAAGGCTTCTCTGGAGCGCTCATAAATTGTGCGGGCCACGCTGTCATCTGGCCGCGGCAAGCGCGCCATGCTCAGCATACTCGCCTGGCTGGCCGACAGCTCGTTCTGCGCCGCCTCGAACCGCCTAATCCGCGGCATTTCAGCGATTGCGATCGCGCCTCGATGGAATTTGAAATCGACAAAGGCGCAGAGGGCTTCGTGGTTCATGACGCGCACGGGAAAGGATGAGGCGCCGGTTTGCGGCTTTGAGCTGTTCTGCGCTGGGGTACGCGTTTGCGGCGCCGCACTACCCTGCACTACAGTCCGGTTTCGGGATTTTTCCTGCCAATATTCTTCTTCAGCTTCCGTACATACAAGCAAGCGCGGCACAACCCCCGCTTCAAGCGCCTTTTCTATAACAATGCGCCCTTCGAGAACAATAAGTCCGAGCGCAGCAAGATTCTTCTCCTTCAATTTCGAGAGCAGCTCGAGGTCGATTTCGGGGCGCATGTCGCCGGATTTCATGACTGCAGCTTGACCGCTGTCCAGCATCGCACCTTTCGCAGCGCGCTCGCTCTTCACTCAATCGTCTCCACCCGAATCATGTTCGTCGTGCCCTGATGCGCGAGCGGCAGGCCAGCTACAATCACCACGCGGTCACCACTTTTCAAAAGCCCTTTGCGCTTGCAAATCGAGATGGCTTCCGCGACGACTGCATCGAGGCGCGTTCCTTTTCCTGAATGGATAAAAGGCTCGACGCCCCAATTGAGCGCCATCTGGTGGTACAGGCGCTCGTTCGTCAGAAAGGCGTATATGGGCATTCTTGGGCGCAGACGCGAAAGCAAGCGCGCCGCATGGCCGGTTTCCGTGAGGACGATGAGAGCATTGGCGTCGCAGCGATAAGCAACCGAAACTGCGTTATACGACATTATTGCCGGTATGTCGCCGTTCTGCACTTCCGGCGGCACATCGTGGTGAAAATCGATATAATCGAACTCTTTTTCGACAGTCTCGACTACTGTGCGCATCATGCGAACGACCTGGACGGGATATTTGCCGATTGCGGTTTCCCCTGAAAGCATGACCGCGCTGGTGGAATCGAAACAAGCGTTTGCGACATCGGATACTTCTGCGCGGGTCGGCATAGGGTTTTCCATCATCGATTCCATCATCTGGGTCGCGGTGATGACTGGCTTTGCGGCAAGATAGCATTTGCGGATGATTTGCTTCTGGGCGATCGGCACATTTTCTATGGGCATTTCGACGCCCATGTCGCCGCGAGCCACCATTATGCCATCAGCTGCTCTGATAATCTCGTCAATGTTCTCGAGCCCTCGGGATGACTCGATTTTCGCGATCAATTTGATGTTCGTCGTTTTGCCTTGCGAAAGCGCGGTGCGCTGCACAAGACGCCGAACTTCCTCAACATCCGTCGCACAGCGAACAAAAGAAAGCGCGATATAATCGATATCCTTTTCGACCGCCCAGCTGATGTCATTGATATCTTTTTCGGAAAGAAATGGGATTGGATAATCGACGCCAGGAAGCGTGAGATGCGCTTTTGGCCGCAAGCCCCCTTCATTTTCCACCGCGACCACCACGGCTTTCGGCGCCTTCCTGACAACTTTTCCGCTGAAGTAGCCGTCCATCAAAATAACTTTCTGGCCTATTGCACAGATGCGATCGATATCCGGCAGATTGGTGTAGACATGCAGAGGCTTGGAAGAAACCAGTTTTTCGATTCCGGCAGGGTCTGCGCTCTCAATGGTGAGCTCTGTCCCCGGTTTCAGGGCAATTTCTTCCGCATAGCCATAAAGCCGCACGGCTGGGCCTTTAATATCCGCCATAATGGCTACTGGTCTATCGAGTGCTTTGCGCGCTTCGTGAATCATGGTTACATCGCGAGTGGCTTCTTCATATGTCTTGTGGGAAAAATTGAGCCTGAAGACATCGACGCCTTCGCGGATCAGGTCTTTAATTGTCGCAAGGCTTTCGCATGCCGGACCAATGGTCGCAACGATCTTTGTTCTCTTTTCCATACAGATGCTCCTTGAGGCACTCTGAGAATAGGCCTCAGACGACACCATCATACTTCAAAAAGGAACATCGTTTCGAGACCCGGCCAGAACCTCTTGCTTGTCAGAACAGCAGCTGCTTCAGCAACGTCGGCTCAAGCCTGAATGGTGAGCCCCGCCCCTGGCAAAAGTGGTGCGCCCTCAGCATATGAATCGAAAGTTCGCTGTAAATGAGCATGTCTTCGCCCTCGACGCACGCCTCGAGCGGAGTATCCGCAGGGCTCACCGACACTGCATTTTTATGAAAAAATCCATCTTCCCACGGGCAAGGGAGCATACCGCGCGCATCGCCTGATTGCACAAGGAGTTCCCCCACAGTGATGGGCTCGCCTAGGCCGGCTTCGCCTTTGTGGGCCAACTCTTCGAGTCTGTCAGCAACGTTATTGAAATCAAGCCCGAGCTCTTCAAAGGCTCTCTCGTCCTCTGCGATGATGCGGTCAGGGCTCCGTTCGTCGAATCCAAGAAAACCGGCGGCGGTGATTATGCCGGGCGCCATTCTTTCAAAAGCCTGTTTGTCGGCGGGTGACTGTTTCATCCAATCCTCCTTGGCTCAGGCGAATTTGTCATAATAAATCTTGTCCTCGGTGATGCCGTTTTTCTTCATCACATTGATGCAGGCGTTGATCATACCAGGGGACCCGCAGAGATAGCCTTCCCATCCTTTGTCGTTTTTGGGAATAACAGTCTGGAGATAGCGGTCGAGCACATCGGTGATGAGGCCGGTGTCGCCTGC
The DNA here is from genome assembly GCA_009768935.1 of Rectinema subterraneum. GTDB lineage: Bacteria > Spirochaetota > Spirochaetia > Treponematales > Rectinemataceae > Rectinema > Rectinema subterraneum. The sequence continues at coordinate 21,059 of WESA01000012.1, read as the reverse complement.
CCAGTTCTCTTCGGGGCTTGGTTCGGAGAGTGCAGCTACCAGATGGAAGCGCGGCCACTTTGCCTGCAGTTCGCGCAGCTCTTCCAAGTAGAACATGTCCTTGCTCGTGCGGGCACCGAAGAAATACCAGATATCTTTCTCGGGGAAGGCGCTCGTTTCGTACAGGTTGTAGAAAATGCTCTTGAAGGGCGCCATGCCGGAGCCTCCTGCAACGCAGATCATCGCGGCGGGGGTATCGTGGACACGGAACTCGCCGAAGGGGCCGACAAGTTCGACCGCATCACCTTCCTTGAGGAATTTGTGAACCCATGTCGTCGCAATGCCGCCCGGCACCAGCCGGATGAGAAGCTCCACATGCTTCTTGTCAGAGGGCTTTGAGGACATAGAATACGCGCGCTGGGTTGACTCCTTGATGTCCCCATAGGGCGGGACAACGAGCTGAACATACTGGCCTGAAACAAAATCGATTTCGCCGGAATCGAGGGCAAAAAGCACTTCTTTGATATCATGGGTGACATCGCGGATTTTTTCGACGTGGGTTTTGTATTTCTTGATGCTGAATAGCTCGCGCGGCAGCTCGATTTCGATGTTCTTGCGCACTTTGACCTGGCAGGAGAGGCGCACATTATGCGCAATTTCATCGGGCGACATAAAAGGCAGCTCGGTCGGAAGGTGAGGCCCAACGTCCGAAATGACCTTGCATTTACAGGCACCGCAGGTGCCACGACCGCCGCATGCCGACGGCACAAAGATGTTCTCGGCGGCCAGCGTAGAGAGAAGCGGCGAGCCGCCCTTCACTTCGAGTTTTCTTTCGCCGCCGTTGATCGATATTTCAACGTCGCCATAGTTGTTGAGGGCTTTGTCGAGTACAGCAATGATAAGCGCGAGCACGGCCGAAATGCCAGCTACTGTCAGTGGACCAACCAGAATCGGACTCATGAGCGCCTCCTTCACTGCACCGCGATCATGCCGGAAAACCCGACAAATGCCATCGCCATAAAGCCAATGGTAATCAGCGTAATACCGGTTCCCTTCAACCCTGCAGGAATTGCGTTATTCGAATCGAGCTTTTTGCGGATCGACGCGAGCAACATGATAGCCAGCCACCAGCCCGCACCCGAGCCGAAACCGAATATCACCGCCTGCGGGAAACTGTACTTGCGGATTTGCATAAAAAGAATGACGCCGAGGACCGCGCAGTTGACAGTGATGAGCGGCAGGAAAATGCCAAGCGCCAAGTACAGAGCCGGCGAAAAGCGGTCGATAATCATCTCGAGCATCTGCACCACGCCCGCAATCACGATTATGAAAATAATAAATGAAAGATACTCGATGCCGAGCGGCTGTATGATAAAGTACAGCACGGCCCAGCACACCGCCGCCGTGATGCCGATCACAAGAGTCACCGCCACGCCCAGCCCCATCGAGCTCTTGAAATCCTTCGAAATCGAAATGAAGGAGCACGTGCCGAGGAAGTTCGCAAGGAGCACATTGCTCGTGAGTATGCTCGCCAGGAAAAGCGACAGTAATCCAACGCTTGGTGCATCGATCATGGCTTGCCTCCTTGTCCGGCTGGAGCGCCGGCTGCTCCAGGAGCAGCAGCCTTGGCTGCCGCCGCCACCTTCGCCTTGTAGTTGTTCGCAATCCACAGCGCGATCGCAACCAGGAAGAACGCACTCGGCGCCATCACCATGATGGTCCATGGAGTAAACCAATCGCCCACGAGTTTGAAGCCGAACAGACTGCCGAATCCGAAGAATTCGCGGACAATCGCTATCACAAGGAGAACCCAGCCATAGCCAAGCCCATTCGCAAGCCCGTCCAGAAACGCAAGCCCTGGAGGATTCGATGCCGCAAACGCCTCAGCGCGCCCCATCAGAATACAGTTTGTAATAATGAGGCCGACATAGGGCCCCAGCTGCTTGGATATCGCCGGCTGATACGCCCTCAGCACAATATCAATAATGATGACATAGAACGACAGCACAAGCACTTGCACAATCATGCGCACCTTGCGCGGGATGAGCTCGCGAAGCGCGCTCAGTGTCATGCTCCCCATGGATGTGGCGAAACTCACGCCCAGCACCATGATGAGTGTGTTACGAAGATTGTTGGTGACAGCCAGGGTCGAGCAGATACCCAGCACCTGCACAAATATGGGGTTATTGTACCAGAGGCCATCCCGCATCACCTTGCCGGCAGGGCTCACTTTTGCGGGGGCACTCGTTTTTCCTGTGTCACTCACAGCGTTCCTCCTATCTGGCGGGCGAGCGCCAACGAACGATTTACAAGCGCACGGACGAAATCGCTCGTGCGGCTTGCGCCGGTGATTGCATCGACGGTGCCATTGTTTGGATCGAAGTTGCCTTTGCCTGAGCCTTGCTCAAAGGCGATCGTACCATCGGGAAGCACTTTCTTTCCTTTGAACTGTGCCGAGAACCATGGTTCGGAAATGCGTCCGCCAAGGCCTGGCGTTTCCTGCTGATCGACAATCTCGAAGCCGCGCACGACGGTGCCTGCAGGGTCGGTTGCAAGCACTGCGGTGATCGGTCCCCAGAGGCCTGGCATAGTGAGTTTGACCGCAACATAAGTTTGGCCGTCGATGGTTGCGGTGTAGGCGGTTGCTTTTTCTACGCTTTTTTCGGTGACAAGCTGGGTGTATTTTGAATCGATTTCGCTCGATGGGGTTGTACTGTCAGCAAGCCCGAAGGCTTTCAGAACGGCGGTGCGCGACTCGAGCCTCTTATTCGCATTGACCCTGGCTAACGTGACCTGATTCGCAATCGCCAGAATGATCACAAAGGCGACGCACACCACAAAGGTGAACACTGCCGCGTAGATGACCGAATTCCTGTTCAGTTTCATCATGCGCCTCCTTCCGGCTTGGCAGGTGCCTTCGCCTGGGCAGGCGCCTTTTTGACCAGCGAATCAACCGCAATATCAATCAGGTTCGCAAAGGTGTTCCCGAAGAGAATCGCAAAACTCGTACCCTCGGGAAAAGCCGAGAAGGTGCGGATGAGCACTGCTGTCGCCCCGATCAGCGCGCCATACACATAGTGCGATTGCTGCCGTTTCGGAGCCGAGACAGGATCCGTCGCCATGAATACCGACATAAATAGGAAGGATCCCGCAAGAAGGCTTTCCATCGGCAGCGCTTTGGCTGCTCCCACGGCGAGCAGAATGAGATTTGTCACCGCGCCCCCTACCAGCGTCGACACGATGATTTTCCAGCTCGCGGTCTTCGTCAGAATGAGGTAAACACCCGCAAGCACGATGAGCAAGGTCATGCTTTCGCCGAGCGCGCCTGGCCTCAGCCCGAACACAAGGCTTGACAGCGGAACTTTCGCCCCTGCCCGCATCTGTGCAAGCGGCGTAGCCGACGAAAGCACATCGACAGCCCCAATACCAAAATTTCCAAACCCCGTATACGCCCTCGACAGCACTATCGCGAAGCTGATGTAGACGAACGCACGCCCCGCAATCGCGGGATTGAAGATATTCCGCCCGAAGCCGCCATACACACCTTTGGCCATCGCAACAGCAAAAATGATGCCCACCGCCAGAATCCAGAGCGGTGTTTTAGGCGGAAATGCGAGCGCAAACAGCGCACAGCTCACCAGTACCGCTTCGCTGACCTTTCCCTGGCGCTTTCGCTCGAACAGCCATTCGGTGGCGATGCCGCAGACAAAAACCACGACCGCAGCCGCGACAACCCGAAGCCCATACATCCAGATGGAAAACAGGTAAATCGGCGCCAGCGCTATGAGCACTTTGCGCATCATCGGTTGTTTGAGGAATTTGATCACGCGCCCCTCCTTCCGTCACTCATAATCGTAATGCATGGCAAACCGGAATTGTAGGGGCGCGCCGCGATTTTAGTGTGATTTTGAAATTATAGCGCAGGCCCGCGCTTTTGTGCCATTGCGGAGCAATTTTAAAATTGTAACGTGAGCGCCACAACCTGGAGCGGCTTTTTGGCGATTTTGATGCGGTTTTCAGCCTGAGCGGGCTCTTAGAAACCCTTATCGCGACATTCCTTGCATATTCCCGTCGCATAAAACGTGTGCGAGGTGACGGAAAGGCCCTTTTCCTTGCTCATCTGGTCAACGAGCGTATCGAAGCGGCAAAGCCCAAGGTCGGTAAAGCGATGGCAATGTTCGCAATGGAACCAGTGCCGATGCTCGCCGGCATGCACTACATAATAGCGCTCGGTCCCGTGTTCGCTACAGTGGAGAATGAATGAGTCAAGGCTGCCCTTTTCTTCCAGATAATGCAGCGCGCGGTAAATTGTTGCAGGGTCGTGCTCCTGCGCATAGCGTTCACAGAGCTGCCGGGCCGAGAGCGGCTCCTTTGCCCTGGAAATGCTTTCCAGAACATGCATTCGCGCTTTTGTCATATCATGCGCTCCCCTCCAGCCCAGTTTGCTGGTCCGCTTTGCGCTTGCTTCGCTTCGAGAGCATGTTCCCTATCGAAAAGGCCAGAAAGACCGCCCCCGACAGCAGAACAATCACCGCGCCCGCAGGCAGGTCAAACGTCCAGGACACAGCAAGACCGCTCACCGAAAACACCAGCGACAGAATCGTCGCATGTATCATCATTCCCGCAAGGTTGCGCGAAAAATAGCCAGCCGTTCCCGCAGGCAAGGTCAACATAGCAATCACCATGACAATCCCTACGAACGTTTGCAGCAGCACAATAGCAATCGCAATGATAAGCAGAAGACCAAGATATATCGCCGTCACCGGCACACCTTTGGTCGCCGCAAATTCCTCGTCGAACGAAGCTGCCTCGATATGCCGATAGTACCGTGCAACCAGCGCAATCACGATCACATTGAGCGCTGCGAGCAGGTACAAATCTCCGCTCGTGACAAGAAGGATATTGCCGAACAGATAGCTCATAGGGTCAGCATAGCCCGGCGTTTTGGCAAGAAACACCACACCGAGGCTCATGCCGATCGCCCATAGCGCATTGATCACTGTATCTTCGCGCTGTTTTGCCTTTAGCGACACCACACTGATAGTCAGTGCCGCCAAAATGGCGAACACCAGCGCGCCCAGCATCGGGCTTATCCATTTCGGCGCCCCGCGCGAGGCTAAAAACAGCGCAAGCCCGATGCCCCCCAGCACCGTATGCGAAATAGCTCCCGCCAGCCCCGCAATCCGCCGCACTGTTACCAAAGATCCCAGCACCCCGAACAGAAAAGCTGCCAAAACGCTCCCAATCAGCGCATTGCGCACAAAAGGGACGGCCGGGTTCAGTAGAGCCTGCAAAAAACCGCTCATTATTCTTTCCCCTCACAGCACGCATTGTCCGGCAGCTCGATATCGTGCCGGACACGGACGACTTCGCCGCCATAGAGCTCGGCAGGCGCATTGACCGCCCGTTCGATCGCATGCCGATGCACCGAATGTGGATGGTCTACATTCTGTCCGACACAGAGCACCGTATCTGCCAGCGCCGACACAAAATCCGAATCGTGGGTTGCAATGAGTACCGTTGTCGTGCCTTTTATGCGCGCAAGCGTTTCATAGAATTTTTTTTCGCTGTCCATATCCATGTTCGCGGTTGGCTCATCAAGTACCAAGAGCTTGGGATGCCCTACAAGCGCCCGCGCGACAAGCACTCTGCGCCTCTGTCCTCCCGACAACGCTGAAAATGGCCGCGCACGCAAGTCATGCACCTCAGCCTGGCGCAGCGCCCATTCGATTTCTTCTTTTTTCTGGTGCTTTGCAATGGGCGAGAGCCCCGAGAGCCTTCCCATACCGACGACTTCTTCGACCTGAATAGGAAAGGCGGGGTCGAACCCCGCGTGCTGGGGTACGTAGCCGATCGATTCAATCCGGCCGCGAGGCGGTGCGCCGAATACCAAAACTTTGCCGCGCGACGGCTCGAGAAGCCCCACAATCAGCTTGAGGAGCGTACTTTTGCCTGCCCCGTTCTTGCCTGTCAGCGCGACAAATTCTCCTCGATGAACATGGAACGAGACATCGTCGAATACTTCGATGTCCTTGAAGCGGAACGCGAGGTGCTGGCACCAAATTGCTACATTTTCCGGCAGGTGGGGGAGATGTTCCTCGGCGGCATTGATTGAGTCAGCGCATTCTGTTGCGCCCGCTGCGCTTGGAGCGGCCACTGCGCCCGCTGTGCTCGCCGCGGCCGTTTCAGCCGCCACTTTTGCAGCTACTGCACTGCCCATGCTACTTACCCCTTTGCCCCGCATTCAGCAAAGCCTGTCCCATGCGCCCTAGATTTGCAAGCCAATCCGAAGCTAGAGGATCGATCGGCACAACTGCAGCCCCGACAGCTTTCGCCACCGCTTGCGCTGCACTTTGCGAAAACTGTGCCTGCACAAAAATGGCTTTTGCCCTCTCTTTTTTTGCGAGCTCGACGAGTGCGGTGAGCTCTTTTTGTGTTGGTTCTTTGCCGCCAAGTTCAACCGCTTCCTGTGTAATATTGAACATATCCAGGAAATAGCCAAACGCGGGATGATACACAAACACCTTTGATCCGGCGAGCGGCGCGAGTTTTGTGCGCAGAGAATTATAAACCGCATCGATTTCTTTTAGATATGCATCGTAGTTTTTCTTGTAAACCTCTGTCCCCGCAGGATCCTTTGCAATCAAGGTATCGCGGATGAACGTGATTTCAGCCTTAGCCTGTTCGTAGCCGAGCCAGGTGTGCTGATCGCGATTCGTCAGGGCTGGGTCGAGCTGGCCGACGCTGGCTGGTTCGCCAGTCTCCTGTTCTCCGGGGCGCAAGGTCCGGAATTTGACATTCTTTGTCACATCGACAATCGAGAGCTTGGGGAACATGGCGCTCACTTTCGGCCTGAGCGAGTATTCGTATTCAACCGAGATGGTGAACCAGATATCAGCCTGTCCAAGCTCTGCCAATTGGCGCGGCGATGGCTCGAATGCGTGAGGACTCGACCCAGGCGGCAATACAAGAGTGATCGAAGCTCTGTCCCCCGCAATGCGCGAAACCCATTCCTGCATGGGTGGAATGCTTACCGCAATTTTGAGGGCAGGTTTTTTTGCTTGCGCGAACGAAGCGCCCGCCAGCCCCAACGCAAACAGAATAAAGAACAGCGCCCGAAGCATTCTTTTCATTATCATAGCTCCTTGTCTTGCATTTTGCTTCAGCGAAATTTGCAAATGACTTGCAAAATATATCCATGCCGGCCAAAAATTGCAAGTGATTTGCAAATTTGTATCCTGGCTCCCCCTGCGCCCAATTTTGCGTTATCTTATATTGTATAGTGAATAAGAACGAAGGAGGCTTCCATGGACGAACTCATGCAGGCAATCAAGAATGCCATGAAAAGCGAAATTGACAGCGTGACCATCTATTCAGAAGCCGCGCTCCGTGCCGAAGGCGATGTTGCGCAATTTTTTGCCTTGAGGGCTGATGAAGAAAAACGTCACTATAATTGGCTATTGAGTTACTATAAAGAATTGCTCGGCGGGCAGATGCCTTCCACCAACCTTGCTGCCGAGATCCAGACAGTCCAGCACCGAAGTCCCATCTTCAGCCAGGAATTCCTCACTCGTGTGGCATCCGATCGTCATGTCAGCGCTGCAGTATCAAGCGCCGTGTTGCTTGAATTGAATGCCACTCAGCACTACCAGAAAATGGCGGAACTCGCAAAGGAGCCTCACCTTAAAGCTTTTTTCAATTCCCTTTCTGAATGGGAGATGCGCCATTACGAAGAACTTTTGAAAATTCAGGAAGAATCGCGCCAATTCTGGTTCGAGGAGCAGCAGTTCGAGCCGTTTTGAGTCAGCGAGCCATTTTGAGTCGGAAGGGAATGGCGGGCGCGAGTAGTTTTGCGCGTCCGCAGCTTCGCGTCCGCGCCTGAATTTGCCTCGAGCACAAGGCATTGCGCTTGCTCGCCAGCAGTTTTAGGCGCACTCCTACTCTTTTACGCGCGCTTGTACCGATTCACGCTCTACAATTGTCGTGGAAAAGAGCTCGGCGCTCCCTTGCGCGCGCCCATGAGCAATCCAATCGCACACAAGGTCCGCGCTTTTTTTGCCCATCTCGAAAATCGGCTGGCGCACTGTCGTAAGGCCGGGCGTGGTAAACGCAGAAATATCGATGTCATCAAGACCTATCACGCTCACATCCTCCGGCACGCGAAGCCCGGCTTCATAGAGCGCCTTCATTGCGCCAATCGCAAGCTCGTCAGTCACCGCAAATACTGCACTCATGGGCTGTTTTCGCTTTATCAGGGTCAGCATGCTGGCACGCCCTGCTTCGGGATTGTACGATGCGGCCCGGATTATAAGCTCGGGATTTACCTGCAGGCCATGCGCAGCCAAAGCCTTTTTATAACCCGCTTCGCGCTGGCGCCCGAAACTGAAGTGCTCGCCGGTTATGAGCGCAATATTGCGATGCCCCTTCTGGAGCAAATAATTCACCGCAAGCGAAGCCGATGCCTCTTCTTCGACATGGACCGCGGGAAAGCCGAATTCGCTTTTCTCGAACGTACAGAGCGCGACCGGAAGTTCTCTTTCCTGTATATATTGATAAATGATGGGATTATCCAGCTCATGAATAAAAATGATACCATCGAGCGTTTCGCTTTTGAGCCGCCGCAAGAATGCCTGCTCGCTCGCTTCCGACCAGCGCAAAAAGAAAAACTGCGTCTTGTAGCCATGCTGCTCAAGAAAGAATTCCATCGACGCAAAGAGCTGGCGCTGGAACATATTGAACAGATAAGGAATTACGACACCGATTGTAAAACTTCTCTGGAGCACCATCGACCGCGCGACATGATTCTGCACGTAGCCCTGCTCTTTCACAATATCGAGAACGCGCTGGCGCACTTCTTCACGCACGTACTCGCGCTCGTTCAGCACCCGTGAAACCGTGGAAGGAGAAACACCCGCAAGCCGCGCGATATCCTTAATGCTTGTCATATAATGCTATCATAGCTTCTGAATAGATTTTCATCTAGGCTCTGTTTGAAGAAGGCCCCCTCCGTCGGCAGGATGAGCGCGCGGTAATCGGCAGTCCGCCGGCGGTCCGCCTTCATCAGTTCGCCCGCACCGTTGACGAAGAACGCGGGCAATTGCACAATAGCACATTATGCTCGTCGAAAAACGCTTTTTTCCGCTTTACATTGTGCTTTTTTGTGTATACACCCTGTTCGGCATTTCCATGACTGTCATCGGCGCTACCCTTCCAAAGATATTTGCTGATTTCGGCTGGTCATATACAACAGCCGGAGCAGTGATCGCTTTGGGCTCGGTCGGCTACTTCCTTTCAAGCTATGTCGCAGGCATTTTGCTCTCGGCGTTGGGATTTCGCCTAACAATCAGCTTTGCGCTGCTATTCATTTTTATCGGGCTCGAGTTTTTCGCTGCAACGCCGACGCCGTGGCTCAATATGCTGCTGTATTTTATCGTCGGTGTCGGGCAGGGAGGCATCGAGCTTGCAGTAGACTGGGGGACGCTCCGTATGGAAGGGCCTGGTGGCGGGCGAGCAATGAGCCTCATGCACGGCGCATTCTCCATTGGAGCCTTTGTCGGCCCGCTCATTATTGCAATTCTCATCAGCGCTCGGTTGCAATGGACACTGGTGTACCGAGGAATTGGTGTCCTTTTCTTTTTGATAGCAATCTTTTTGCAGTTCATGCCGCTTTCGGCGCTTGGACGGGACAGAGGTCATGCTCCCGGCAGCTCCAGGCGCGATTTGTTCAAGCATCCTGCATACTGGTTGGGATTTTTTGCGCTGTTTGTGTATGTGGGCGTCGAGCTGGGCATTTCGAACTGGATCGCGGAATATTTTGTGAGCGTGTTCAAAACGCCGATTCCGACAGGGTCGTTCATGGTTTCGCTGTTCTGGGCAGGCCTGCTTTTGGGGCGATTCGGATTGCCGGTCATTCAGCGAAGCATTACAAGAGAGAAGATACTCATTTCGCTTTCGGTGGTGATGGCAGTTTCTGTCATCGGGCTCGCAACGGTCGGTTTTTTGGGCACGGGAGCGCTGCTCAATGTTATTGCCGGCATGCTGGTTATGCTTTCCGGCTTCGGCTGCTCTATCATCTACCCGACTGTTATGAGCATTATCGGGGATTTCTTTCCCCACACCCAGAGCGAAGCTGTCGGTTTTGCAGCCATGGGCGGCGGCATGGGTGGATTCGCATTTCCCTATCTTATGTCGGGGATTTCTGCGGCATGGGGCATCCGGACTGGATTTTTGACATATGCGCTTTTTTCGCTCGTCATTGTTGCGCTGAATGTGTCGATCGTGCGCGCTGAGCACAATGGCGGTATAATAAAAAGCACATGAAACGAAGCCTGCGTGCGGCATTCTTTATAGCTGAGGATACCCTGTTTCTTTATTCCAAAAAAATTTCAAAATTCCATTTGACAGATTCAAAAACCTGAGCAATAATATCTTCACCGTATGCAAACGTTTTCAGAAAACGTTTGCAGGCTTGCGCGAATATTTGCTTCCCTTGCCCCATGCATCATGGGTGCGCGGCAAGCGCAGGCGGACCGGATTAAATTGAGAAAGGAACCGGTTAGAATTCATGAATAAAGTAAAAATCGGCATCGTCGGCCTTGGCCGGCTTGGGAAGCGCCATGCATACAATCTCGCGAATCTCGTTCCAGGAGCAGAGCTCATCGCGGCCTGCTCTCCAATCCGAGCCGAATGCGAGTGGGCGGGGACGGAGCTCGGCGTGCCTGAGCTCTATGCTTCTTTTGATGAAATGCTCGAGCAGGCCTCGCTCGACGCGGTTTGGATAGCCAGTTCCTCGACCTATCATGCGCAGCAGGCGCTCGCTGCTCTCGAGCGCGGGCTGCATGTGTTTGTCGAAAAGCCTATGGGGGTGACGCTCGAAGAATGTGCGGAGATTGAACGAGCCGTGCAAGCCCACTCCAATCAGGTGTTCCTCGTCGGATTCGTGCGTCGTTTCGATCCTTCATATCGGTATGCGAAAGATCTTATCGAAGCCGGCAAAATTGGCACACCCTTCCTTGTCCGCTCGCAGACCTGCGACCTCGATGAATATGCCGAGTTCCAGCTCGAATTTGTAAAGACCGGCGGCGGGATTTTTCTCGATATGAATGTACACGATATCGACCTGGCGCGTTGGTTTATCGGCTCCGAAATCGCTGAGGTGCACTCCGTAGGCGGCAGTTTTGTGCATCAAGGCTTTGCCACGCTTGGAGACGCGGACAACACCGTCTGCCTTGCCACCTTCAAAAACGGAGCCATCGCCGTGCTCTCCGCGAGCCGGACAGCCTTCCACGGCCACGACACCCACACCGAAATTGTCGGAACAAAGGGCATTCTCAAAATTGGCACCACCCCGCGCAAAAACCGCGTCGAAATTTTCGATTCTGCTGGAGCCCGCACCGATTGTGTGCGCGATTTCTACGAGCGCTTCGAAGAGGGCTTTATCACCGAAGCCCGCGAATTTGTTGCGTGTATCCGCGAAGGCCGCAAACCTGAAATAAGGCCCCAGGACGGTACCGCGGCCACCCGTGTCGGCATGGCGATGACCGAATCGTTTCGCAAGGGCACAGTAGTGAAATTGCAAATTTAAATTTTGGGGTCAGACCCCCAAATTTAAAACCAGCAGGCGTTGCCTGCTGAGAAAAATCAATGTTTTTGGAGGCACTATGAGTATCGGCAAAAAACTGATCCTGGCCGTCATTGCACTCACGCTTGTGGCAGGAACTGCATTCGCGCAGAAGACCTACCACATCGGTGTCACACTGTATGACCGCGATCAGTTCATCTCCTCGCTTGAGCAGGCAATTCTGGAAGCGGCGAAGAAGTATCCCAACGTCGTCGTCGATTCGCAGGATGCCAAGCAGGACGTGAACCAGCAGATGGCTCAGGTCGACGTTTTCGCAACAAAAAAATATGACGCAGTCATCGTCAACTTGATCAACACCGACACTGTCGAGACCATCATCCAGCGCGCAAGGGGCATCCCTGTCATTTTCGTCAACCGCCGCCCGCGCGATGCTGTCATCGATGGCGTCAAGACAGCCTATGTCGGCTCGCAGGAATACGATGCCGGCCGCATGCAGGGCGAATTCCTCGCCAAGTTCTTCAAGGGCAAAACCGAGCTTCGCTATGTGCTTTTCATGGGCCAACTCGGACTTGAAAACACCAATGAGCGCACCCGCGGTGTGAAGGAAACCCTCGAAAAAGCCGGCTTCAAGCTTGTTAAAGTGTATGAAGACACGGCAGAATGGGACCGCTGGAAAGCCATGAACCAGATGCAGCAACTGCTCGGCACCGGCAAACAGTTCGACGTGGTTATCTGCAACAATGACGAGATGGCGCTCGGCGCAATCGAAGCTATGAAAGCCCTCAAGATGGATCTCAAGAAGATCCCCGTCGTTGGCATCGATGCAACCCCGCCCGCAAAAGAAGCGGTAAAGAAGGGCGAAATGGCCATGACCGTGTTCCAGAACGCCAAAGCACAGGGCGCAGTAGCCCTCGATTTCGCGCTCAAGGCAGCTCAAGGCCAGAAGATCGAAAAATTCGGCTGGGTACCGTTCGAACCTGTGACGATTGAAAACGTTGCAAAGTACTGAGCGGTCACATTGATTGAGGCGGAGCCCCGGAGCCTGTGGCCGAGGGGCATTCCGCCTTCCCTTATCTGGAGCAGCAATGGAAGACTACATTCTGGAAATGAAAGGAATTGTGCGGACATTTCCAGGAGTCCGTGCATTGAACGGCGTTGATTTGCAGGTCAAAACTGGCCGGGTCCATGGCCTTATGGGCGAAAATGGCGCAGGCAAGTCAACCCTCATGAAGTGCCTTGTGGGCATTAACCCTCCCGATTCTGGAGAAATCTGGCTGCGAGGAAAGAAAGTAACGATTCCCAACCCTTATACTGCGCTAAAGCTTGGTATTGCAATGATTTATCAGGAGCTAAACCCTGTGCTCGAGCGCAGCGTCATGGAGAATATCTGGCTTGGCAGAGAGCCTATGATGCGGGGCGCTGCCGGCTTTCTTGTCGATCATAAAGCGATGTACGAGCAGACCAGGCAGCTTCTTAGCGAGCTCGAAATCGATATAGACCCGAAAATCAAGGTTAAAGAACTTTCTGTCGCAAAAATGCAGATGATCGAAATTGCCAAGGCAATTTCGTATAACGCGGATATTGTCATTATGGATGAGCCGACTTCCGCGCTCACTCCTAATGAAGTCAAGCATCTTTTCGATATGATCCGCAAGCTCAAGGAACGCAATGTTGCGGTCATCTATATCACCCACAAAATGGAAGAAATTTTCCAGATCGCGGATGAGGTCACTGTGCTCCGCGACGGGAATCACATAATTACCGAACCAATCGAGAAAATGACAATCGATTCGCTTATCTCCGCTATGGTTGGGCGGCGGCTCACCGAGATGTTCCCGAAAATGGAGAGCAAGATTGGCGATGTGAAAATGTCGGTGCGCCATCTCGAAGTTCCAGGCCTTTTACATGATATTTCTTTTGATCTGCGCAAGGGTGAGATTCTAGGAGTGGCAGGTCTAGTAGGAGCCGGACGCACTGAATTGATGGAAGCTCTCTTTGGCCTGCGACAAAGAAGCGCCGGCGAGATTCTCATCGATGGCAAGAAAACAGATATCCGAACCCCTGCAGACGCGATCAAAGCCGGAATCGGATTTTTGACCGAAGACCGAAGACTCAACGGAATAATTCCTGTCCTTTCCGTCAAAATCAACACCATTGTCGCCAACCTTGCACATTATACAAAGTTTGGCGTATTTCTCAACCATAAAAAGATTTCTAAAGATTGCGAAGAATACAAGGAACGGCTCAAAATCCGCACGCCATCGCTCGAAGCGCTCATCCAGAACCTCTCGGGCGGCAACCAGCAGAAGGTTCTCGTTGCACGCTGGCTGCTCACCAATCCGGAAATCCTCATACTGGACGAACCAACACGAGGCATCGATGTCGGCGCAAAGGCCGAAATCCATACCATCATCACAAAACTCGCCTGCGAAGGCAAATCGATTATCATGGTCAGCTCGGAGATGCCGGAAATTCTTGGCATGAGCGACAGGATTCTGGTAGTAAGCCGCGGCCAGATCACCGCAGTACTCGACCGCAAGGAAGCTGACCAGGAAACTATCATGCGGTACGCCGCAGCAAAGTACAATAATAATCAAGTAGCCTGAAGGAGAATGTCATGGCACAACAGAGCGATGTCGGAAAATTCATAAATAGATACGCGATTTTCATTGTTCTTGTCGTGATGATTGTCGTATTGTCATTCCTTTCGCCTTCTTTTCTTACGGCGCAAAACCTCATCAATGTACTAATTACGGAATCGGGGCGAGGCATTTTGGCTATCGGGGTGGCCTTTACCATTATTTCGAGAGGCATCGACCTGTCAGTCGGCTCGATTGTATCGCTGACTTCTGTTATTGCGGCGAGCCTTGTGCAGGAGCCGAGTTATTCAGCGCGAATATTCCCCAATCTGCCGCTGTTGCCGCCTATTGTCGCGGTAATCGCAGGCTTGTCGGCAGGTACAATCGTGGGAATCACCAATGGGGCGCTCATTGCTTACACCGCAATCCCTCCTTTTATCGCAACGCTCGGCTCGATGATTATCGCGCGCGGATTGGCGCTTATTCTGACCAATGCATACCCCGTGCCCATGTTGCGCCCCGAATTCAAGATTATCGGTCAGGGACTTCTCGGCCCGATTCCGTATGTCGTTATTGTTTTCGCGCTGGTCGCACTGATTGCCTATGTCATTCTCAGCCATACGCGGTTTGGAAAGAATGTATATGCAATCGGCGGGAACGTGAATGCCGCCCGCACCTCCGGTATCAAGGTCAGCAAGAACCTGATAGCGATCTACGCTGTCTCCGGGTTCTGCGCTTCGATCGCCGGTATTCTGATCACTGCGAGAGCTGCTTCGGGCATTGCAACGCTCGGCAACAACTATGAGCTCGACGCGATCGCTGCAGCGACAATAGGCGGTACAAGCCATACGGGCGGCATTGGAACGGTGCCCGGCATTATTGCAGGTATTCTCATTTTAGGAATACTGAATAATGGGCTCTTGCTTTTGGGCATTTCGCCGTATTTGCAGCAGGTTATCAAGGGCGTGATTATTGTTTCGGCGGTAGTATTCGATATGCGCAAGAATGCGCGGCAGAAATGAGAGGCGCAGACAGGGCTGAAGTGCAGCCAGCCTCAGATTTGTTTGTGTGAAAAGGAGATAATAATATGATAGAAACAAGGCGATTCGCGCTGAATCGAATTGCGGCGCCGGCGCTGAGACTGGCAGAATTTTTCGGGCTGGCAGCTGAGCTGGGGCTTTCCGCGGTTGAACTGCGCAACGACATCAGGGACGGAGCAGTAACCAACGGGCTCAAGGCCTCCGAAGTTGTGCAGCTGGCCAGAGAGGCTGGCGTCCGGATTATCACGATAAATGCTCTGCAGCAGTTCAATCTGCCGAGTGCGCGCGCCAAAGCGCTCGATGAGCTCGATTCGCTGCTTGCACTCTGCAAGGAAATCGAATGCCCTGCGCTTGTGCTTTGTCCCAATAATCGCGCCGACGATGCGCGATCGCCAGAGCAGAAATATCACGACACTGTCGAAGCGCTGAACACCTATGCGCCCCTTTTCAGCGCGGCGGGCGTACTCGGGTATGTCGAGCCGCTTGGCTTTAGCATTTCCTCGCTTGCATCTGCGGAAGTGGCCCTGAAGGCAATACACGAAAGCGGCGCTTCCTGCTATCGTGTGCTCGTCGATACATTCCATAGTTATCTTGGCCCCGATTCTCCGGCGATGTTCGATGATCCAGCGGTTATCCAAAAGATCGGGCTCGTCCATGTATCGGGCGTCGAGGCATCGATACCGAAATCGCAATTTTCGGATGCGCATCGCGTGCTGCCAGGCCCCGCTGATGTCATGAACAGCGCCGCCCTCATGGCCAGGCTCGAAAAGGCTGGATATCGCGGCATGTATTCGTTTGAACCATTCTCGGCGGAAGTTCAGGCGCTCGGCGCGAAAGAACTCGCTTCTGCGTTACGGGCAAGCATCGAATATCTCTCGCACGCGTAAAGAATTCGTTATCAGGAGGAAAAGATATGTCAGACAAGATTACAGTCGGTGTCATCGGCGCAGGCCGAATCGGAAAGATTCATGTTTCGAATATTGTGTACTATATGCCTGAAGCGAGAGTCAAAACTGTCGCGGATGCGAACCTCACGCCTGAAATCGAAGCATGGGCAAAAAGCCTCGGTATCCCGCATGTCACAAAAGATGCCGAAGAAATGCTGCGCGATCCGGAGATTTCCGTGGTGCTCATATGCTCTTCGACCGACACCCACGCGGATTACATCATCAAAGCCGCACACGCAGGCAAGCACATTTTCTGCGAAAAACCGGTCGACCTTACGATCGCAAAAGTCAAAGCCGCCCTCGCCGCGGTCAAAGAAGCAGGCGTCCGCCTCCAGATCGGTTTCAACCGTCGCTTTGACCACAACTTTGCCCATATTCGCGAGCTCGCAAAGTCCGGCGCGCTCGGTCAAGTACAGCTCGTTAAAATAACTTCGCGCGACCCAGCGCCGCCTCCTTTGGCCTATGTCAAAGTATCGGGCGGCATTTTTCTCGACATGACCATCCACGATTTCGACATGGCGCGTTTCCAGGCGGGGAGCGAAGTCGAAGAAGTGTTTGCAAGCGGTGCAGTTCTCGTCGATCCCGAAATCGGCAAAGCCGGCGACGTCGACACCGCCATCATCACGCTCAAATTCGCCAACGGTGCGCTCGGCGTCATCGATAATTCGCGCAAAGCTGTCTATGGCTACGACCAGCGCGTCGAAGTGTTCGGTTCGGGCGGCTGCGCAGCCACCGAGAACGATACGCCATCGCAGGTACGCCTGAGCGACGGAAGCGGTGTCCATGGCGACAAGCCGCTCTATTTCTTCCTCGAGCGCTACCGCGATGCCTTCATTGCCGAAATGAGAGCCTTTTTCGAGGCGATCAAAACTGGCAGCGAGACTCCGGTTACTGGAAACGATGGGCTCATGAACCTTGCCATCGGACTTGCAGCAAAGAAGTCGCTCGCGGAGCATCGCCCGGTAAAAGTCTCCGAAGTGCTGTGAGGAGCATATGGTACTACATCATTCGGGCGATTATGCAGAAGGCTATGAGCTTTTAGTCCTTCGATCTGGAGATCGAGCACATATGCTCATGGATTTTGCATCGCTCAGCCTTCAAAAAGGCACTTCATGGCGATCCAATGCGAACGACGAGCGCGCGTTCCTGCTTGCCGAAGGCATGGTCGAGTTTTTGGTGAGCACAAAAGTCGAATGGGTCGGCTCGAGCGAAGACTGGATTCCAGATTTGAAATCTATCTACATCGAATCGCTGGCTGAAGGAGGCACCAGAATCCGCGCCTCTCGCACAAGCCTTCTCGAGGAGAATCCGATAGTTTTGCATTTGCCGGCGGGGACAGAGGTTGAAATCCAGGCGCTTTCGGAGCGCGCAGTACTCTATGTGTCGGCGACATCAAATGACGCCCGGTTTGCTCCGCGCCTGTATTTGCCGTTCGAGTGCCAGACCGAATTTCGCAACGAGGGGACTCTGCAGGAAACAAGTACTCGTATCGTGCGCACGGTCTTCAACAAAACCAATGCACCATGGTCGAACCTTGTGCTGGGCGAGGTTGTCAATCAGCCTGGGCGCTGGTCAAGCTATCCGCCTCACCACCATCCTCAACCAGAAATCTATCACTACCGATTCTATCCGGAGCAAGGCTTTGGCATGACCGCATTGGGGACAGAGGCGTATCTAGTGCGCAATCGGGATACCCTGCTCATCACCGACAGTAAAGATCATCCGCAGGTCGCAGCTCCGGGATATGCCATGTGGTATCTGTGGGTAATCCGCCATCTGGACGGAAACCCCTATATCTCGCCCGAGTTCAACCCGGATCATGTGTGGGTCGACAAGCCCGGAGCTCAGATTTGGGAGATGCGTCGCGAACGACAATAAACAGGAGCGCAGCAATGCGCGCGTTTTTCAGGGGAAATCTTATAGGCATGCCACGATAGATGGCGTGCTGAGAAAAGAGGAATCATTATGGAAACAATTCGAATGACCGTAGGTCAGGCGATTGTGAGGTTTCTCGACAACCAGTACATCGAATTCGATGGAAAGGTCGAGAAATTCGTCGGCGGTGTAATCGGGATTTTCGGGCATGGGGTGGTGGTAGGGCTCGGGGAAGCACTTGCTGCTCCCGGTCACAACCTCCCCTTCATTCAGGCTAAGAATGAACAAGGCGCAGGCCACGTGGCCATTGGCTATGCGAAGCAGAACAACCGGCGAAAAATCATGGCCGTCACCAGCTCAATCGGCCCGGGAGCCCTCAACATGGTCACCGCAGCTGGCACCGCAACCGTGAACCATATCCCTGTGCTTTTTCTGCCCGGCGATGTCTTTGCCGACCGCCAGCCAGACCCCGTGCTGCAACAGCTCGAGGTACCGCACGATGCTACCATCAGCGCAAACGACGCATTCCGTCCCGTAAGCCGCTATTTCGACCGCATTACCCGGCCAGAGCAGATTATGACTGCGCTCATCCATGCGATGAGTGTGCTCACCGACCCCGCACAGGGGGGCGCGGTGACCATTGCGCTTCCTCAGGATGTGCAAGGCGTGGCATACGACTACCCTGTCGAGCTTTTCGACCAGCGAATCCACCATATCGAGCGACGGCCGCCGACAAGTACCCAAGTCGCGCGCATTGTTTCGTTGATCAAGAGCGCAGAAAAGCCTTATGTGATCTGCGGCGGCGGCGTGCGGTATTCCGAAGCCGGCCGGGCCCTCGCCGATTTCTGCAAAAAATTCGACATTCCCTTAGGGGAGACGCAGGCAGGCAAAGGCTCTGTCCCCTGGGATCACCCATGCAATCTTTCTGGTATCGGAGTAACCGGGAGTCTCGCCGCAAACCGCCTCGCCAAGGAAGCAGACCTTATCATTGGTGTGGGTACCCGATTCGGCGACTTCACCACCTGCTCCAAGTGGCTCTTCCAGAACCCGAAGGCGCGCTTTGTATCGATCAATGTGGCCCCCTTCGATGCGAACAAGATGAACGCCGAGCCTATCATCGCCGACGCAAAACTCACCTTGCTGGCTATGAGCCGGGCCCTGGGCGCAGCCGACTATAAAGCCCGATGGGGCGACAAAATTGCCCGCGCCCGCGAAGAATGGGCGCGCGAAGTCGATTCACTCTACACGCAAGAAGATCCCATGGGCTTGAGCCAGATCCGCGTCATCGGCGAGCTCAACGACGTGCTTTTGCCGAAGAATGCCATTGTCGTCTCCGGCTCGGGCTCGATTCCGAGCGATATGCAGCGCACCTGGCGTACTCGCGTTCCCGGTACCTACCACATGGAATACGGTTTCTCATGCATGGGTTACGAAATCGCCGCAAGCCTCGGGGCCAAACTCGCCATGCCCGAGCGCGAATGTGTGGCAATTGTCGGGGACGGAGCATACACCATGCTCCACACTGAGCTGCTCACCGCCGTGCAGGAAGGCCGCAAAATCATCGTTGTCGTGTGCGACAACTCGGGCTTTCAGTGCATCGACAATCTTCAGCACAGCCAGGGAATTGCTCATTTTGGCAACGAGTGGCGAAAGCGCGACCCGAAAACCGGCCTCCTTGCCGGCGAGCAGGTTCAGGTTGACTTTGCGAAGAACGCCGAAAGCTGGGGTGCGCTGGGACTTCGCGCGCGCACGGTAGAAGAATTCCGCAAAGCAGTCCGCCGCGCGCTCAGAGCAAAAGGCCCCGTCGTGATCCATGCCCGCGTCTCACCCAAATCCATGACCCACGGTTATGAATCCTGGTGGCGTGTGGGAACCGCGGAAGTATCGGACAACCCCGAGGTCGTGCGTGCTGCAGAGGAGATGAAGGCCGAGCTTGCAAAAGCGCGCAAATTCTAATGGGTATCGGAAGCGCGCTTGCCAAAAGGGTACGCTCGCCTAGCGCTGAGTCATAGGCTCAAGCAGCGCACGCTCTGCTCGCTCGCTCCATGCGCGCGGCATCCATTCAATCGAGGAGGATACACTATGGAAAAGAACATTCGACTGGCGATCGCGCCAATAGGCTGGACGAACGATGACATGCCCGAGCTTGGCGGCGAAATCCCGTTCGAGCAGTGCGTTTCAGAAATGGCGCTTGCAGGGTTCGAGGGCAGCGAGGTCGGCAACAAATACCCCCGCGATCCGGAAGTGCTCAACAAGGCGCTTAAGCTGCGCGGTCTTACGATCTGCAATGCCTGGTTTTCTTCTTTTCTGACGACCAAGCCACTCAAGGAAGTCGAGCGCGATTTTGTCCAGCAGTGCGATTTTCTGTATGCAGTCGGCGCGCGCGTGATTGGCGCGGCAGAACAAGGGAATTCCATACAGGGCAAGCCCTTGCCTATATTCGATGCAAAACCCCGGTTCACCAAAGATGAATGGAAGCGCGTTACCGAAGGCCTCAACCATCTTGGCGCAATCGCCAAGCAAAAAGGCATGCGGCTTGTCTACCATCACCACATGGGGACAGGGGTACAGACAACAGAGGAAATCGACCGCTTTATGGAAATGACCGACCCTGACCTTGTCGGCCTTTTGTACGATACTGGGCACCTTGTGTTTTCGGGCGAAGACCATCTTGCAGTGCTGAAAAAATATCTAAAGCGAATTTGGCATGTGCATCTCAAGAATGTGCGCTTTGATGTCGTCGAGCGGGCAAAGCGCGAAAAATGGAGTTTCCTGCAGGCAGTCCGCAACGGCGCGTTTACAGTGCCCGGGGACGGAGGTCTGGATTTTGCGCCGGTTTTCGAGATATTGAAAAATGCCGGCTATAAAGGCTGGTGGGTTGTGGAGGCCGAGCAGGACCCGGCGCTTGCCAATCCGCTTGAATATGCGATAAAGGCGCGACAATATATCCGGGAAAAGGCGGGGATCTAAGAGGAGGTTTTTATGGCAAAAGTGAAAGTTGGCGTAGCAGGATATGGCGTCATTGGTCAGCGATTGGCAGATGGTGTGGCGTTGCAGG
>WESA01000098.1 GCA_009768935.1 Rectinema subterraneum | reverse complement strand
TTACAGCCGTCGTTGTTATGAATCTATATTTTGCATTCTTTATAAAATCTTTTACTTTATTATGATATGTATCATCCTTATCAAACAAAGCAATTAATGGACCTGTATCAATGAGAATTGAGTTTAGCATTTATCTTATCCTTGAGTTTATCTTTATAAGTGACAGATAAAGTACCATCTCCACTCCCATATTTTCCAAAATACTCTTCACCAAGCTCATATGAGTCTTTCTCCGACTCCTCTTGAATGAATAACTTTTCTAACGCTTCCCTAATAAGGTCTGTCTTTGATTTATGTTTTTTTCGGGCAAGAATTTCCAAGCGTTGCTCAATCTCTATCGGAAGACGAACTGTAGTCATATTGATCTCCTTGTATTACGTAATGTAATACAAGATCAAACAAATGTCAACATTTTCGCTCGCACGTTAGCGTGAGTCCGCCTAACATTCGCGTGAGCCGCGAGGCGGAAGCCCTGGTGCGCGGTTTGCACAGCTGCAGTGTTTTGCTGCTTTGTTTTTCCGCAAACCGCGTGACAGCCGCCAAGTCGGCTCAAAGCGCGTGTTAGCCAGTGCAACTTATTTCTCATCCATATATCTTCTTAATATCATTCCGTGTGATGCTACCATACCAAACTGCTCGTAGAATGCTTGCATCTCTGTATCACAGGTAAGATCTATACACACGATTCCTTTTGTCTTTTCTATCATTAATTCCATAAGTCGTTTCCCTATCCCTTGTTTTTGATACGCAGGTATGACTTCAAGATAGGGAATAAACGCCCAATGAATTTTGTCAGAGAGTGCCGTAATAATGCCCACAATCCTTGTATGCTCTGTATCCATCGCAAGAATTCTATAGGTGCTATGTTTTAGTATGCTTCGTAATTGTAAGGGAGTAAGTGGCTGTTGCCACCCTTCACAAAAACCATCCAGTGAGTAATGCGATACTCCTCGAAGAGACTCGGTATAGGTAATCATTTTTTCTTTTCTTCCCCAATTAGTGCTTTTACTTATAGGCATCTTTGCGGTTCTCTATATCAAGGATAAAGATGATCACGGTTTCTTCTGAAATGGTATAGAAAAGCCTATAGTCCCCAATTCTGAATCGATATATTTCTTTATACTCACCTTTGAGCTTTTTTATATTCGGACCGAAGTAGGGATTCTCTCGTAAGAGAGGATATATGTAGTGTTGTATTTTCTTATAAAGGAATTTATATTGGGAAGACTGAATCTTCTTCTCGAATGTTTCAGTCTCGGCTATTTTGAAATTAGCCAATTACTTTGTACCTTCCGGCGGAGATATCAGCCAACCCTTTTTTGATATCGTTTTCGAAGGCGAGGATTTCTTTCATTTCGCTATCATCGACAACAGTTTCATTCACCGTATAATTGAGTGCCGCGAACTCAAGATAGTTGGAGATAGTTCGTTTTTGACCTTCTGCGGCTTTTTTGAAAATATCATAGGTGGTGTCTTCAACCCTCACGGTTATCGTCTTTGCCATAGGAAACCTCTTGCTTCAATAATATTCAATATGCTTCAAAGTGTCAATAAAGTGCAGGCAAATAATCCAAACGACACCTGGCTAACATTCGCGTGAGCCGCGAGGCGGAAGCCCTGGTGCGCGGTTTGCACAGCTGCAGTGTTTTGCTGCTTTGTTTTTCCGCAAACCGGGTGACAGCCGCCGAGTCGGCTCAAAGCGGTTGTTAGAACGATTAGAATTATAATGTATCCCACTGATCAACATTTCTGGGTTTTACTTTTGAGAAAACGTCATCAAACCCTTTTATTATTTCTTCTTTCTTTTTCCCCTTCAAATACTTTTTGAAATACTGAGAATTTTCCAATTCTGAAAGCTCTTTTGTAAAGGCATACAATGCGAACTGATTCATGGATACACCTTGCAATGTTGCCATGTTTTCAATGCGCTCTTTCAATTCTTCAGGAACGCGAAGCGTAATAGTATTAGTCTTTTTCATAGGTATTCCTCCATATCTTCATAAATTCTGCTGGAGTGGCAATAGTAATTTCATTGAATCTCAAATCAGCATCATATTTAAAATCATTTACATTCTTTGTGATTACATAGTGAGCGCCACTGGCAAAGGCGAGCTCAATAAAAATATTGTCGTTCTCATCTCTTAAATTCGGTCGCAGCAAGAATCTTATGTCAGTCTTGACTCCTATTAAAGCAATAAAATCAATGATTTTCTGCACATCATTGGTTGACAATTCAAATAGATCGAGCGAAGATTGCCGCAATAATACTTCACGATACTCTTCAAAAACAGGAATAGAGATTGGAAGCTGTAAAGCTCCTTCCCGAATAAGTTTCAAGATAGCGTGTGAAGCACCAGTGGAACTATAAAGCGCCTGGAAGAGAACGGATGTATCCAAGACAACTTTCATAACAATATGATAGCATATATGCTATCAAAATACAATCACTTCTATCAAATACCTTCGAGCTCAAATTCGTTCTAACATTTGCTTAACCAGCGAGCCTGAAATTGGCGCAAAACTTGCCAGGCGAAAGCCTGAGCGCAAGTTTTGTGACAACAGGCGAGTCTGGCTAAAGCGTTTGTTAGGTGCTTACAACATTATGAATAAAATCTCATGAGTTTTTGCATTAATAATTCTTCAAGATTTCTTCTACTATCAAGAATCGCGTGGATAACTACCATAGAATCTTGAATTACATAGATGATTCTATAGTTTCCTTCAATTAGTTCTCGATATTCTAAAATGTTTTGCTGTGCGAGTTCAGGAACTATTCTTCCACGTGCGGGTAATTCCCTCAATTCTTGGACTCGTGTTTCTAAGGTATCGAGGAGTTTTAGCGCATATTGTGAATTCTTCTCTGCATAGTATTTTATAATTTCTGAAAGATCGTCTTCCGCATACCGAGAAAACACAATCGTGTACTTCGCGCTCATTTCGACAAGCTCGTTCTGAGGTTGGAGAAGACAGCATCAGATTCTTTATAATTGCCAGCCGCGATATCCTTTTCTGAGAGTTTGATAATTTTTAAGAGGCTAAAGGCATCTCGCATTTCCTGGTAGGAGTCAATATCGACGAGGACCGCTTTTGCCTCACCATTTTGGGTAATGATGATGGAGCTTTTATTGTCGTTGATGAACTTCATCATATCCGCGGCATTGGTTTTAATGTAGGAGATGGGTTTTATAGTATCTTTCAGATTGACATTCATAACATCCTCCAGTCTTAATATAATACCATATAAGGACTGAAGTGTCAAATAATGTTATAAAGATGGAACACTAAAGATGAGTATATCATTCATCATGAAAATGATTACACTATCGATTGGATTCGATGCAAAACCATACAAGCTAAAAAATATCATCACCTTTAATTTTAAATGCGCCAAAGGCGCCCACCTAACGTGCGCTTAACCAGCGAGCTGGAAATTGGCGCGGTTTGTGCCGGAACGAAGTGATCAAGCACAAACCGTGACAAAAGGCGAGTCTGGTTAAAGCGGTTGTTCGGTTATTCTTTTTCAATGCTCTTTATTATATTTATAAATTCTTCTGGACT
>WESA01000097.1 GCA_009768935.1 Rectinema subterraneum | reverse complement strand
GCAGGCCGCTTTCTCGCGACAAGCGATGGCGGCTGGTCGAAATCGTCGAGCGGGCGAAATAACGAGCGGGAGTAACGTATGATTCAGGTAGAAAGCATGCTGAATGTCGCCGACAACTCAGGTGCGAAAACCGTGCAGTGCATCAAAGTGCTCGGTGGTACCCGGCGGAGATACGCAAGCGTTGGCGATATTATCGTCGTCGCTGTAAAATCTGCTCTGCCCAATTCGGCGATCAAGAAAGGGTCGGTCGAGAAGGCAGTCGTGGTCCGGACGCATAAGGAATACAAGCGGCCCGACGGAACCTACATCAGATTCGATGACAATGCGTGCGTGATCATCGATGCAAACAAGAACCCGAAAGGCAAGCGCATCTTCGGGCCCGTGGCGCGCGAGCTGCGCGAGAAGGATTATATGAAAATCATTTCTCTCGCCCCTGAGGTCCTGTGAGGAGTTTGGATATGGCAAATGCAAAATACAAACTTCGCAAAGAAGATCTTGTCCAGGTTATAGCTGGCAAGGACAAGGGAAAACAGGGGAAAATCCTGAAGATCGACCATGAAAAAGGCCGCGTTATTATCGCCGGCATCAACATGGTCAAAAAAGCGATGAAAAAGAAATCGCAGACTGATCGTGGCGGCATCGTCGAGGTTGAAGCACCGCTTCATATTTCGAATGTGATGATTATCTGCAAGAAGTGCAACAAGCCCGTCCGCATTGGCTACAAGTTTGAGGGCGAGATCAAGAAACGGGTTTGCAGAAAATGCGGGGAGGTCCTTTGATGGCAGAAGCGAAAGTATACATTCCCCGGCTTAAAAAGCTTTACCGCGAAAAAGTCGCGCCGGAACTGTTCACAGAACTCGGGTACACTTCGAAAATGCAGGTGCCTCGTCTGGTCAAGGTTATCGTTTCGATGGGCGTCGGCGAAGCGCGCGAGAACAAAAAACTTCTCGATGCGGCAGTCGGCGATATTGAAATTATCACCGGCCAGCATGCAGTCAAAACGAAGGCGAAGAAATCCATTGCGAATTTCAAGATCCGCAAAGGACAGGAAATTGGAGCGCGCGTAACCCTGCGTGGAAACCAGATGTGGGAATTCCTCGACAGGCTCATGAACGTAGCGCTTCCACGCGTAAAGGATTTCCGCGGCGTCAACCCGAATGGGTTTGATGGTCATGGCAATTATACCCTTGGTCTTACTGAGCAGATCATTTTCCCGGAAATTGATTTCGATAAGATCGAGAAAGTAATGGGGCTTAGCGTCTCGATTGTAACAACAGCCGAGACTGACACGGAGGCGAAGAGCCTTCTTGCCAAGCTGGGCATGCCCTTCAGAAGATAAGGAAGGCGTACATGGCTCGGAAAGCGATGATTTTGAAGGCGTTGAAAACGCCGAAATATTCCACTCGTCTGGTTCGTCGGTGCAAGATCTGCGGTAGATCCCGCGGTTACATGAGAAAATTCGATATGTGCCGCATTTGCTTCCGGAAGCTCGCTTCCGAAGGCAAGTTGCCGGGCGTTACAAAGTCGAGCTGGTAGGAGGGTGCAATGAGCGTATCTGATCCCATTGCGGACATGCTGACCAAAATCCGGAATGCAAACGCAGCCCGGCACGAGAAAGTCGACATCCCGACTTCCAAACTCAAGCTTGAGATCGTAAAGATTCTCAAAACCGAGGGTTATATCAAGAATTTCAAGAAGATTCAGGCCGATGGACAGAACTTTATCCGGATTTTCCTCAAGTATGACGAGGAAAACAATCCCATCATTCACGGATTGAGCAAGGTTTCCAAGCCAGGCAGACGAGTCTATACCGGCTATCGCGAGATGCCGCGCATACTCAATGGTTATGGAATCATGGTCATCTCGACTTCCGATGGCGTTATCACCGGCCGAAAAGCCGTTGAAAAGCAGGTCGGCGGCGAGCTCATCTGCACGGTCTGGTAAGGCGAGGTACTAGTATGTCGAGAATTGGAATGCGGCCTGTGGCGATCCCTCAGGGAGTGAAGGTTACTGTCGAGCCGACAGTCTTCCATGTCGAGGGACCGAAAGGCAGGCTTTCTCAGGAATACCGCCCCGATGTTGCAATCGCTGTCAAGAATGGCGAAGCTGTCGTGGAGCGCAAGAACGATTCCAAACAGGCGAAAGCATATCATGGCCTCTATAGAAGCTTGCTGAACAGCATGGTGACCGGCGTCAGCCAAGGTTTCAAGCGTGCGCTTGTGATCAATGGCGTCGGATATCGAGCCGAAGTGCAGGGGAATTTCCTGGTGCTCAGCATTGGTTATTCGACCGATGTTGTTGCGGTTATCCCCGATGGACTCAAGGTTTCCGTAGAGCAGAATGGTCAGAAGGTTGTCATCGAAGGCATCGATCTCGCCAAGGTTGGCAAGTTCGCCAGTGAAGTGCGGTCTCTCCGCGAACCCGAGCCCTATAAAGGCAAGGGCATCCGCTACGAAGAAGAGAAAATCCGCAGGAAAGTCGGCAAGACCGGTGTGAAGTGAGGCATAGAGCATGAGCGTGAGAGAACTATCTGATAAGATTCGCAAGCGCGATCGGCGCAGAACCCACGTGCGCAAGACAATCGTGGGCACGGCTGAAAAGCCTCGCATGACGGTGTTTCGCTCAAATCTGCACCTTTATGTGCAAGTGATCGATGATACACTAGGGCATACGCTCGCGAGTGTGTCCACCATGGAGCAGCAGTTCCGCAGCCTCAGGGCGACAGTGCAAACCGGTGGTGTGCTTGGCGAAGAAATCGGCAAACGGCTCCTGGAAAAAGGCATTACCCAGGTAGTGTTCGACAGAAACGGCTATAAGTACCACGGCATTGTCAAAGCGATTGCCGATGGGGCCAGAAAAGCCGGCATCAAATTCTAGGGGGCGGGTGTGGAAAGAACAAGAAGAGATGATTCCGGTGTGCAGGACGGCTACACCGAAAAACTGATTCAGCTGAACCGAACTGCCAAGGTTGTAAAGGGCGGTCGGAGATTTTCCTTCTCTGCGCTGACCGTGGTTGGCGACAAGCAGGGCCACGTCGGCTTTGGTTTCGGTAAGGCAAACGATGTCACCGAGGCGATTCGCAAGAGTGTCGAGCGGGCGAAAAGAGCGATGGTAACAGTTCCGGTAAAGCATGGCACCCTGCCGCACGAAGTGACCGGGCTCTATAAAGCTACTACCGTTTACATGAAACCAGCCTGCCCGGGCTCGGGAGTCATTGCGGGCGGCCCTGTGCGAGCGATTCTCGAATGTGCTGGTTATACCGATATCATTTCCAAGTGTGTCGGTTCCAGGACATCGGTCAATGTCGTGCGCGCTGTGTTTTTAGGCCTTGACCAATTGCTCGATGCGCAGACTATCGCAAAGAATCGGGGCAAGACGCTCAAAGATATGTGGAGTTGATCATGGCCAGAATTCAGATAACACTAGTTCGCAGCACGATCGGTCAGAAGCCAAACGCGCGTGCGACTGTCCGCTGTCTCGGACTGCGGAAAATCGGTTCGAGCACCATCCAGGAAGCGAGCCCGCAAATCCTTGGCATGGTGAACAGAGTAAGGCATCTCGTTGAAACCAAGGAGGTGGAGTGATGACGGATTTCAATCTCCACGCCCCTGAAGGTGCGAAGAAAAGAAAGCACATTGTTGGCCGGGGAGACGGTTCCGGCTGGGGTGGCACCGCAGGCCGCGGCAACAAAGGTCAGCAGTCGAGATCGGGTGGGAAGACCTATCCCGGCTTCGAAGGTGGCCAGATGCCGCTGTACAGGCGTCTGCCTCATCGCGGTTTTTCCAATTACCCATTCCGCAAGGAATACCAGATTGTGAACATCCGGGATC
>WESA01000011.1 GCA_009768935.1 Rectinema subterraneum | reverse complement strand
TGCTTTTTCGTAAGGATAATTCTGCGAGCTTCGAGCCATTGTCTTGAGCGCGATATTTTCCCAACCAGCTTGCTCGGGAGGTGTGACGAGCGAGCCGCCCTGCAGCACGAGCGACACATGGAACACCCGATTGGCATCTTGTACTTTCATATAGACGGGAATGCCATTCGAGAGTACGGTCTTCATGAATGTCGGCGCGTTTTCGCGAATAAAAGAAGTCTGTGCGCCGGCAGAAGCAACAATCAAAAAAACGAACATAACCGCAGCAAATAGTCGAGACAGCCTGCGGTATCGCTCACATATTGCAAATTTCATCGAAGCCTCCTTATTTCTGCCACCAGAAGGCATTGTCGGCGGTTACTCTGGTATATCCGAGTTCGGTTATTTTCGAATCCATTCTGGGATCAGCGCTGAATGTACTCGAGCGCAGGCGCACGAGCGTCGCCGCCGGCGGACGGGCGCTGGCCGCTGGACTGCTGTCTGCGGTTCCGCTTGCCGCACCCGCCTCGCCGATCAGATATTTCCTAATCAACGAAGAAATATCTTCCCAGGTCACTTTCCGGCAGTTTGCTTCGTAATCGAAGAAATAATCGGTGCCCGCGGTTGACCACCAGAATGTGAGCGTATCGGTCACAAAGGAACCTGCAGACTCAAGCGCGTAGATATTTTGATCGACAAGCTTTGTCTTGGCTTCCTCAAGTGCGCCTTCACCGAAATATGCTTTCGGGTCCTTCGCAATCTGCTCAAATTCACTCAGCACAATCTGCCGCAGGTTTTCCACTCGCTGAAGGACCGGCTCCTCCGCGGCTGGCTTCTGCACCAGCATATAGGTAGAAAAAATATAATTGCCGCCATCGCGGGCCGTCGGATAGGTAAAGTCGATGTACTCGGCATCATAGAGGCCGAAAACTTTCCGCAT
Organism: Rectinema subterraneum; assembly: GCA_009768935.1. Classification (GTDB taxonomy): domain Bacteria; phylum Spirochaetota; class Spirochaetia; order Treponematales; family Rectinemataceae; genus Rectinema; species Rectinema subterraneum. The sequence goes on along the minus strand of WESA01000011.1, from coordinate 56,509 downwards.
GATCGCCGATTTGAATGGCCCTGACGGCGAGGAAAGCAAAAAGAGCAGGACATCGGAAACATAGGTATCGAATGTCTGTCGGGTTACATCGGGACCGCGCCAACGAAACTGCACCTGCGCAATGCCTCGATAGAACTGATCTTCTGATGTCACCAGTCGGATCCCTTGCGGAATCGGCCCTTGCGGCGGCTCGCCGAGCACAGGCTCGGGAGCCCATGTCCATTTTCCGAACGAGGCTTCTGCTAGCGCGCGGACCTGGTCTATCGTCGTATCGCCGCCTACCATCAGCGCCATGTTTGTTGGTACATAGTAGGCATGCTGCATGTCGCGGAGGTCGGCAACCGTTGCCTGCGCGACATTGGATTCGGGCCCGTCAATATTCTTCCGCCACGGGAATTGCGGGAACATGCGCGATTCCAGCGCATTCGAAGCAATTTGCGCAGGATCGCTATGGTAGCCGCGGATTTCGTTCAACACCACCTGTTTTTCATTTTCCAGCACTGCATAGTTCAGCGTCGGGTTCATTACGGCATGTGCCCAGAAATCGACAGCATCCGCAAGCTTGTCCGAAGGCACGGTAATATAATAATTGATGTATTCTTTTCCGGTAGCTCCGTTCCAGTTCGTGGTGCCCATGCGATTCAAGGCTGCAGTAAACGCGTCTTTGGTCGGATACTTGTCGTTCCCGTTGAACATCATATGTTCATAAAGATGAAAAAGCCCAGCCGTCTGCGGTGTCTGGGCAAGTGCCCCGCCCCTGAAAGCGACACATACGGTTACAAGCGGCACAGAATGATTCTCGACGACAAACAGCTCGAGCCCGTTTTCAAGCTTGGCATTTTGTATGAGACCCGGCGCTGCACTCAGCTCGGCTCCCCCGATCTGGCTTTGAGGCAAACTCTGTTGCCCAGGAATGGCCAAAACTGAAATCAAAGCCATCACGAGCGCCAAAACCTGGCGCCCAGCCTTCTTTTTAAGATTCATAGCCCCTCCTTCGGTCTTGCTCGAGCATTTCTGTCGTGTTCATCGATATCGATCGCATCCCACGGATAGACGATCCATACATCATCGAGCGTCTGGCCGACAAACACCTGATCCACGCCAGGCGGAAATTGTCCGCGCTTTTCCTTCCGTTTGTCATGCAGCACTGCGACCGCAAGCGCAGCAGGATGATAGGCAAGCAGCTCTCTTGTGCAATATTCAAGAGTTACGCGCGAATCATCGACCTCATCGACAAGAAGAATGCGTTTGCCCGCAAGCTGCTTTTCCGCTTCTTCGATCCATTGGACTTTTCGGGGGTACTCCATTGGCTTATCGTTCATATCATAGTAGACCACGCCTACGGCCAGAATGGGTTTGCTGAGATAGGTACGGAGAATGCGCGCAGGGATGAATCCGCCTGAGCCGATTGCCACAATGACATCAGGGTTGAAACCGCTTTCGTTGACGCGGCTCGCTATGGATTGCGCAAGCCTGTGAATTTCCTGGTATGTGTAATGGTGCTTATTCATATTCTGATTTTATGGCATGAGCCGCCCAGGGACAATATGGCGTCTTGCAATCCGCATGGTTGACATACCTCATTGATAATGATTATCATTATCAATGAGCAGGAAATTTCGTTATCACTTCTCCAGGGGCCTTTTGCATGAACGAACTTGTCAAATTCGAGCAATATCTCCGCACGCACGGCCAGAAAATGACCCGGCCCCGAAGAATCATACTCAAAGCGTTTATCGAAACTGAAGGCCACCTGACCACCGAAGACATCCTGCGCGAAGCAAAAAAGGTCGACCCCGGCATCGGCCAGGCAACAGTCTTCAGGACAATACGACTCATCGCAGATGCCGGCCTAGCGCGCGAAGCGCTTCAGGATGATGGCGCGCGGAAATTCGAACATCTCGCTGATCATCCGCACCACGACCATCTTCTATGCGTCGGCTGCGGCAAGATCATCGAATTCCTTAGCCCGGCCATCGAAAAAGAACAGCAAAAAATATTTTCTCAATATGCATTCTTGCCACGTGGACACATGATGGAACTTCTGGGGCTCTGCCCGGAATGCCAAGCGAAACAAAAAAAGGGAGAGTGAGATGCTGCTTGCAGAACTGGGACCAGGCCAGAAATTCAAGGTACTGCGCGTCACCTTTGGAGGCGAGATCGGGAAAAGGCTTGCTGATCTGGGTTTTATTTCGGGGGCTGAAGGGCATGTCGTGCGTGCTGCGCTGTTTCACGGCCCCATGCAGATCAGGCTTGCAGATTACGACCTCATCATGCGCCGTCATGAAGCAAAACTGGTCGAAATCGAGCTGCTACCACAGCCCGTACCCGTATCTGAACCTGCATCCGAAGCCCATGCGGTCATTGACATACGGCCGAATGCGACTGGCATGCGTCCAAAGGGAATGCGCCATCTGAATCGAGGCTTTCATCACGGCAGGCCCGGCTGCCCGTAAACGTAATCAAGGTATCTTTTCAGGAGTGATCCATGCAGGAAAAAAGAGCGCTCACCATCGCGCTCGCCGGCAACCCAAATTCAGGCAAAACCAGCATTTTCAATGCCATCACGGGGGCACACCATAAAGTGGGCAATTATCCCGGCGTCACAGACGAAAAGCGAGAAGGCACGCTCGAATACCACGGCTGGCGCATCCATGTGGTCGATTTGCCGGGCACTTATAGCCTCACCGCCTATTCGCTCGACGAGGTTGTTGCACGCGATTTCGTTCTCAATGAAAAACCCGACATCATTGTCGACGTGCTCGATTCATCAAACCTGGAACGCAATCTCTATCTTTTGCTGCAGCTCATCGAACTGGGCCTTCCAGTGGTCGCCGCGCTCAATATGGCAGACGAAGCCGCCGCTAAAGGCATACTCATCGATGACAAAACGCTCTCTAGAACACTCGGCGTGCCGATGATCCCGACGATCGGCTCGCGAGGCCAGGGAGTCACAGAGTTGCTCGATGCGGTGATCGAAACATTCGAAACTCACAAGATGCCGCGAATGCCGAGCTATGGCGAAGATATCGAAGCCCATATCGCTGCGCTTGTCCACCTTCTTGAGCAGGATGAGGCCTTCGCCGCTGCCTATTCTCCGCGATGGATCGCAATCAAACTCATCGAAAAAGACCCGGATGCCAGGCGGCGCATCGAGCAGCATGTGCGGGCGGCGGAGATCCATACGGCCCTCGAAGCAGCATGGCACTGGATTACCCTTCACTATGGCAAGGATGCGGAGATTATTCTCTCGGAACAGCGCTATGGGTACATCCATGGCGCAGTTGCGGAAGCTGTGCACCGAAAGCGCTTGCGGGGGATTTCGCTGACCGAACAGCTCGATCGCTTTGTAATGCACCCGTTGGTTGGCCTTCCGCTCTTTTTCTTTGTCATTTGGGGAATTTTCAAGCTGACATTTGTGCTCGGGGAGTACCCGGTGGCATGGCTCGAACAGCTTTTCGGCAGCCTTGAAGGGCTTGTGCAGAATTCCGTGCTGCCCGGCGCAGTGCGCGATCTGCTCATCAACGGTATCATTCATGGTGTCGGTGGCGTGTTTTCGTTCGTGCCGCTGATCGTTATTCTCTTTTTCTGCATTTCGATTCTGGAAGATACAGGATATATCGCGCGAGCGGCATTTCTGACCGATCATTTTCTGCATGCAATCGGTCTACATGGGCAATCGTTCATGCCGCTCATGCTCGGCTTCGGATGCTCTGTCCCTGCAATTATGGCTACGCGCACGCTCAAAAGCCCCAAGGAACGTATTGCGACGATTTTGGCGATTCCCTTCATTTCATGCGGAGGGAAGCTGCCTATCTATGTGCTGCTGGCAGGGGCGTTTTTTGCGCGGAACGCCTCGACGGTGGTCATGGTCATGTATGCAAGCGGGGTCGTGCTCAGCGTTCTGTCTACTTTTTTTCTCAGACGGACAGTGCTCAAAGGCCAATCGATGCCCTTCGTGATGGAGCTTCCGCCTTACCGGATACCGACGCTCAAAGGGGTGCTCTGGCATGTATGGGAAAAGACCTGGAGCTATGCGCGCAAAGCAGGCACCATCATTCTTGCGGTGTCAGTGCTGATGTGGCTCATCACCTCGTATCCGAAAGCCAGGGGAATCCAGGAATACGAGATACATGCGCGCCAGTCGGTTGCGGAAGCGCAGCCGGGGCTGAGCGAGGCGGCTATTTCGGCGAGGGCCGAAGTGCTGGTACGGCAGTATCAACTCGAGCACAGCATCGCGGGGCAATTTGGAAAACTGATAGAGCCGGTCATCGCGCCGATAGGTTTTGACTGGAAGGTCGGAGTCGCGCTCATACCGGGTCTGGCGGCAAAGGAACTGGTGGTGTCAACGCTTGGGGTGCTGTACGGTGCGCCTGTGGATGAAAACAGCGAAAGCCTTTCGCTCAGACAATCGCTGCGCGAGGCGCCCGACTGGTCGCCGCGTATTGCGCTCGCGCTAATGGTCTTTATCCTTGTTATGCCGCCATGCTTTGCATCGCTTGCCACTATTCGGGCGGAAGCAGGGGATAAGTGGCTGGCATTCCAGGTTGTATATTCGCTTGTCCTGGCCTGGGTGATTTCGTTTCTTGTGTCGCTTGCTGGGCGCGCTTTCGGGATGTAAGCGAAGCAAACAAGGCAGAGGCCAGTCTGCTGCGCGCGTTATTTACAACTTGAAGCTTATACCTGCTCCAATCGTCACTCCGCCATAATCGTTGAAGAGCAAGTTATCAAGTGCAAGCCAATAATCAAGCCCCGCATCGACAAACAGCCGCATGTCTCGGCTGAGCAAATAGCCGACTCTCCCGCCAGCCTGAAGACCAATATGCGAGAGATAATCACTTTCATAACTGCGCCAAATAGCCGTCAAATGAGCATAGGTTAACCCTACACCAGCATAGGGCGCGATATGCAACCTGCCTATAGGCATCATATATTCAGCACCGATAACAGCGTTTACAGGTATGATCGTAACGCCAAGAAAACTGAATGCAAGACTCAACGGCATCTGAATGCCGATATACGGCCGTAATGGGTAGAACCCCCGCGACACTGTCGCCCTCAATCCCGGCAGCGATTCTCCGCCACTCATATGGAAGTAAAGATCCAGGTCGGTGCCGCGCCGCGCAATTTCCTTGAGCTGGGTATTCCCATCCAATGCGCCGCTGCGATAGAGAACTCGCCCCATGGACAACTGCTGGCTCACATCGGTGATGAGAATGAGACCTGTCTCTTTGGAGTCCTCAATGCCGCCTATGGTCTGCTTCGTTACAATTGCGTACTCATCGCCCTTTTTCAGCCCCATATTGCTTCCAAGCTGAATTTTGACCCGGGAGCCTTTTGCTTCCAGAATTCGCGTACTGATCTGGAATGCGGGAATAGCGCGGATTCGGTATTCAAGCTCGGATGGAATACTGTTGATTGCAGACATGACCGCGTTGTTCTGGTTCGTTTTATCACTTCCGGATGTATCGATGGATTCGATAGAAATGACGGTGCCGCCTGTGGCATCGATGAAGGTGACGCCTGTCGTAATGTTGCAGTTCCAGCTTCCGGCCTTGGAATCCCAGTAGACCGCAAAATTCGTCACCACCGGCACAACGACAATGAACGCACCAGTGAGCCGCTCGAATTCAGCTTTGGTGAGAAAAGCCTCGCCAAACTGATATTTTTCCGGAAGCACAAAATTTGCCTGCTTGGCTTGCCTTAGCGCATCGATGAATTGCTGCACACCTTCCGAAGACAGCCTCTGCGCGGTGCCGAACACGGTGAAGCGACCGATGTTTGAAAATACCTGCTGTATCCGAAGATCAATAGTACCGAGCGCCTGGGAAGGAATGAACCATCCATAATAGCCCAGGGCAAAAACTGCGATGTCCTGCTTTGCGCTCACTACTGGCTGTGCCCCTGCAGGGAGAATGCCTACACACAATACCAACAGCGCCAGAATCATTGCAAAACCCGCTTTACGCATGGCAAGCCTCCAAACCAATTTTGACCTGAGCAACGTTATTTCGATTATAAGCGAGAATTTGCAATAAGACAAATCAATTCTTGCGCCGCAACCCCTGCAAACTGCAAAATTTATATTGCGCTCGGAGAGAAACAGGCGTATCATTGATATGCTGCAAAATTTCCATAAAAGGAGGTCGTATGAAAAGGTTTTTCGTCATACTGTGCGCATTGCTCGCGATGACCATGTCGCTGGCAGCACAGAGCAAAACCGTAGATCTGACGTTCATTGAGACATCAGATATCCATGGCTCAATCTATCCGTACAATTTCATCACAGCCAAACCAGCTGCTACATCTCTTGCCCAGGTAGCCAGCCTCATCAAGGAAGAGCGCTCCGTTCCTGGTACCGAAGTTGTGCTCCTCGAAAACGGCGACTCGCTCCAGGGTCAGCCCACTGTGTATTACTATAACTTCGAGAAAACCAGCGGTCCGCATATCTGGTCGCAGGCTGTCAACTTCCTCGGCTACGATGCAGTAGGGGTGGGCAACCACGACATCGAAGCAGGCCACGCAGTCTATGACAAAATGTATGAAGAGCTGCAAGCGCCTGTTATATGCGCGAATGCGGTCAAGCCTGATGGAACGCCCTATTTCCAGCCCTATTCGGTGATCGAGCGCAATGGTGTGAAGATCGCGATTCTCGGCATGATCACCCCCAAAATCCCTGACTGGCTGCCTCCGCAGTTCTGGACTGGCATGGAATTCGAGGATATGGTCCAGAGTGCAAAGAAATGGGTTCCCATCATCAAGGAAAAAGAGCATCCCGATCTGCTGATTGGCCTGTTCCATTCCGGTGTCGACTACACCTATGGCAATGTGACCCGCGACACGCCGAACAACGAAAACGCATCTCAGCTCGTCGCCGAGATGGTCCCCGGTTTCGATCTCATTTTTGTCGGACATGACCATGCGGGATGGTCTGGCCAGGGATGGGATCCGGTCAACAAGAAGAAAATCGATGTCAAAGACCCAAACGGCAAAGTTGTCCCTATCTATGGCCCGCTCAACGCTGCCCGCAATGTGGCGGTAGTGAAGATGAACCTCACCTGGAACGACCAGACCCAGAGCTGGGACAAGATCGTGCGCGGCGGCCTTATCGACATGACGAAGTACCAGCCCGATCCCGATTTTATGGCGAAATTCCAGCCTGGTTTCGATGAAATCAAGAAGTGGGTCGATCGCCCGATTGGCAAAATGGACGGCGTGATCACGACCCGCGACTCGATGTTCGGCGATTCGGCGTTTGTAGACCTGATCCATCGTATTCAGCTCGATCTTTCCAATGATCCGAGCCTCGGGCTCAAGCCTGCGGACATTTCCTTCGCCGCGCCGCTCTCGGCCGATTCGAAGATACCTTCCAGCCCCGACGGCACGCTCTATGTGCGTGACATGTTCAATCTGTATGTCTACGAGAACTTCCTTTACACCATGACGCTCACCGGCAAACAGGTAAAAGACTTCCTCGAGTACTCGTACCAGTACTGGTTCGATACCATGCCAAATGAGGGCAACCACCTCATCAATTTCCAGAAAGACAAAGAAGGCAAGCTGGTATTCGACAACCGCACGAACATGCCGATGACCGCTACCCGCTACTACAACTACGATTCAGCTGCCGGCATCAACTATGTCGTCGATGTGACCCAGCCTCCGGGGAACCGTATCTCCATCTCCTGCATGTCCGATGGTCGCGCGTTCAATCCGGATGCAACCTACACAGTCGCGATCAACTCGTACCGTGGCTCCGGCGGCGGCGGGCATCTCGAACTTGGTGCTGGCCTCGACAAGGAAACCATCCGCACCATGAAGCTGGTCAATGGCGCTACCACCAAAGACCTCCGCTATTTCCTGCTCAAGTGGTTCGAAAAACAGGATGGGCCGGTCACGGTCATGCCGATCGGCAACTGGGAAGTAGTGCCTTCCGATCTCGCTGAGCTTGGAACAAAAACCGATTACCCGCTTCTGTATCCGTCGAAGTGAGAGATTATCGATGCGTCCGGCAGGGCTTTCAATCTTTGCCCAAAGCCACAACGCATTAAAAGTTCTTTCATATAAGGCTGCCTGGTGTGTGCCGGGCAGCCTTTTTCATGCTGTCCTCATTTTAAATGAGCCAGCATTTTTCAGATTCTTGGTCGCCATGCGCTCTTTTCTGATTTTCTCTTGATTTCAAACGGACTTATTTCTATATTTGAGTTAGTAATACCGCCCGCCTGCATGGGGGGCGAAATTTGGCCGACGGGCTTTCGCCGCGGCTGCGGAAAAAATTCCGCGAGGAGAAGCATATGAACAAGCGTCCGTACATGGATATCGGATCCATTTTCGACGACATTTTCGAGGCTGCCAAGGATTTTGGCGAAAAAATGAAGAATTTTGCGCCTGGGTTCGAAGGCCCCGGCCCTGAAGACAATTGCGAAGGACCAAGGCCTGGTCCGGGCTGCCACGGGATGGGCGGAGGCGCATGGTTCGAAGCGCATGGCGACGAAAATGTAGATTATTACCCGAACTACTCGTATCCGCCCCTGAATATCTACATGCTCCCTGACAAGAGCCTTGTGTTTGAATTTGCGCTGGCTGGCTTTGACGAAAAGAACATGAGCCTTTCGTTCCAGGGCGACTACATGGTATTCTCCGCCAAAATGGAGATGGAGCAGCCAGAGGAAGGAGTCCGCTACTTCAAGCGCCGGCTCAAACTCAAAGACATCGACCGCCAGAAGTATTATGTGCCTGCCGACAAATTCGACCAAGAAAAAGTAAAAGCGGTGTTCCGCAATGGAATTTTGAAAGTCACGGTGCCACCAAAAGAAGTCGTCGACACGAACGAAGGCATCAAGATCGAAATCGTCAAAGAAGGCGAGTAAACGCCATCAAGGCCGCGCCGCATGTTCTCTAGAGCGCGATTCACTTTAAATGACAGCGCCGTCGGGCTGACCGCCCGGCGGCTTTTTCATGCGCCAATGCTCCGCGAGACCACCACATTTACCTCCATGCCAAGAGCGCGCTCGAGAACCACCGAGCCGCGCGCGACAGGCAGGCGTACGGTGATCCCCCTGAGCACATCGAGCAGTTCGGGAATCCTCTCTTTCGGGAAGGCAGCAGTGGTCCGCACGGGAACGCGCCGCGGCAGATTTGAGCTCGGCCCAGGCAGACTTCCGTCTGGCAGCACTGCTGTGCACGTAAAAGTAACCACGCGCCTGGGATTGAATATTTCCTCGCGCGCATACTGTTCGCCTCGGACACAGCGGTTGCCGGTCACCTTCATTTCGCCCTGTGCGTCAGTGTCGACTGAAAGATGGCAGCCCATCGGACAGGTGATGCAAATCAATTCCTGCATATTCCAGAACCTCTCAAGTTGGCACAAGGTTGGGAGCACTATCGGAGGACTACCCCAGCGCCCTCTCCCTTGACCTTCGTTTTTAAACTAGTGCTATCTCCACCACCGAATCGCGCCCGGCCGCAGCCACATCCTCTGGCCCCAGCGTCAAGCTCAGCATTTCGGAAGGCTGGACATGGGCGAGTTTTCGCGAGCGCACCACATTGCCGTCGAGGCGCACTTCGAGCCGCGCATCGTTTTTGACCACAAGGCTCCGCATATAGAGCCGGTTCTCGCGCTCGGGATTGAGGCGCGCAGGCAGCACATAGCGAATATTCGAGCCTGTTTTGATGCGAATCTCGCGCGAAGGCCGGTAACCGGAAAGCCAGGCCGCCGCGTTCGCGCCCGCGCGCCGCGCCTCCTCGACCACATAGTCGACAAGATCGTGCACATGGAGCACATTGCCGCAGGCAAATACTCCCGGCAAGCTCGTCATGAGCATCGAATCGACCCACGGCCCGTTCGTCGTGGGCTGGATCTCGATGCCCGCATTGCGCGACAGCTCGTTTTCCGGCACGAGGCCAACCGACAAAAGCACCGTATCGCAGGCAATTTTGAAGGCCTTTTCGTGCATAAGCGCTCCGCTCTCAATCGGCGTCACTTCAATGCCCTCGACACGGTCCTTCCCGTAGATATCGGTTACAAGGTGCGACAGATACAGCGGAATTCCAAAATCATTGAGGCACTGCACAATATTACGCGTCAGCCCGCTCGGATAGGGCAGAATTTCGATGACCGCGTGGACTTTGCAGCCCGACCAGGTCATTCGCCTTGCCATAATGAGCCCGATATCGCCTGAGCCGATTATCACGACATCCTTGCCGGGGATGTAGCCTTCGATATTGACAAGGCGCTGAGCGAGCCCCGCCGTGTAGATGCCTGCGGGCCTTGTCCCTGGTATGCGGATATTGCCGCGGTTGCGCTCGCGACAGCCCATCGCAAGAACGACCGCGCGCGCCTCGATGCGCATCATGCCCTGAGAGGGCGAGACGGCGTACACGACTCTGCGGCCTTCTTCTTCGCGGATGTCGAGGACTGTGGTACGAAGCGAGGCCTGGATATTGCGCGCGCTCACTTTTTCTTCAAAGCGCTGGGCGAACTCGGGGCCTGTGAGCTCTTCGTTGAATTCGATGAGCCCGAATCCATTGTGGATGCACTGCATGAGAATGCCGCCGAGCGTGTCTTCGCGCTCGAGAATAAGCACCGAATGCCCGCGCGCATCGAGCTCAAGCGCCGCGGACATGCCCGCCGCGCCGCCTCCAACCACCACAGCATCAAATGTAAGCTGTTTCATAGACTACCCTTGAGTATGGCGGAATTGCCGCCGTGCTTGGTGATCTGATCCCAGCTCATGCCTGTTTCGCGCATGAGTATCCGAATGATTTTGTATGTGCAGAATCCACCCTGGCAGCGGCCCATCTGCGCGCGCGTGTAGTACTTGATCCCATCGAGCGTCGTATGGCCGGCGCGGATCGCCTTGACAATTTCAGCTTCGCTGACGCGCTCGCAGCGGCAGACGATGTCGCCGTACGCCGGGTCCTGGGCGACGAGGGTGTCGAGGGTGTAGGGGTCGGCATCGCGCGCGCGGGGAACTTTGTGGACATAGGGGTCCCAGCTGGGCTTTTCGACAAGGCGAAGCCCGGCTTTTTTCAGCAGGTCCTTGACGTACTCGCCGATTGCGGGACTCGCGGTCAGGCCCGGTGACTGTATGCCCGCGACCTGCACAAAGGCTGGCGCTTTTTCGGAATTCGCGATATAGAAATCATTTCCATACGAAGCGCGCAAGCCGGCAAAGCTCGTGATAACGTCGTTTTCGGATATCGACGGCACCATCATGCGGGCGGAATGCAAGATATGTTCGAGCTGGTCGCGGGTGGTGGCAAAGTCTTCTTTGTCCTGTGCAGGCGAAGCGGTAGGACCGATGAGGACGGTGCCCTCCACAGTGGGGATGACTAGTATGCCTTTGGAGACTTCGGTGGGGACGGGGAAAATGACGCGCGAAGGTTTGGCCTTTGTGGTCCGGTCGAGGAGGTAGTACTCGCCTTTGCGCGGGGCAATCGTAAAGCGCTCCGCCCCGAAAGCTGCAGAAATAGTGTCGGCATGCAAGCCCGCCGAGTTCACCACATAGCGCGCCCGGATCGTCTCGCCAGCCTTGGACTGGATCTGCCAGAATTCCCCATCGCGCTCGGCCTGGGCAACCTCGAATTCGGTTTTGACTTGCACGCCATTTTTACGTGCTGATTCCACGAGCGAAAACACAAAGCGATACGGCTCGAGAATACCTCCCGAAGGCGCATACAAGCCGCCAACCACATCGGGGTTGAGCTTGGGCTCCAGCTCGAGCATGCGCTCGCGCGAACACATCTCGATGCCGATAACCCCGTTCTCGACGCCCTGAAGATACAGCTGCTCGATCGCCCGCATCTCGTCTTCGTGCAACGCAGCGACCAGAATGCCACACCGCTCGAAGGGGAAATCGAGCTCCTCATGCAGGCGGTCAAACATGAGGGCGCCCTGCAGCTCGAGGCGTGCCTTTAATGTGCTGATATGATCATGAAATCCGCCATGCACGATGCCCGAGTTCGCTTTCGAGGTACCAAGGGATACATCGATTTCCTTTTCAAGCAGCGCGACATCGAGCTCATACTGCGAGAGCTTGCGGGCTATATTCGCGCCGCAGACGCCCGCTCCTATTATCGCTACATCATACTGTTCCATAGCCTTTTCCTGTTATTCACATCGCGGACGGAGCGCATGTGCTTGTGTTTTCTGTCAGCGCCCAGCTCCAGCCTCAAATCGAGCTCACTGCGCCCAGCGCACCAGCCCGGGGATAAACCTGCCGTCGAGTGCTGGATGACTGGGCAGGACTCGCACCGAATGCCCGATCTGGCCAGTTATTTCTCCATGCATGGCACATTGGTATCTGAAATAGTGGCCTTCGGGACCGACAAGTGTCATCGGCAGGCGCGCGCCATCCAGAATTTCCCCTTTGGAAGACAACCTGCCCTTGTAGCATTCCACTGCCACATCATCGGGCGAAAGGCCTGCAAGATCGACAAGCACGCTCACGGTGATAGTCGTTCCCCTGCTGACCACAGGCGCGCCATCGTCCTTGAATTCGACAATCCGCACGCGCTGCCACGCACGTCGCACCTTGTCGATATACGCCGCAAGAGAAACGCTCGCCTTGTACCCATCAGCCTCGAGCGCACGGCTCTCGTTGAGCGCCGCTTCGTAGTACTGCGAGTAATATTCCTTGAGCATGCGATGCGTGGCGAACTGGCTTCCGATTGCTTTCATCGAAGCGCGCATTTTCGCAACCCACGCGCGCGGTGTATTATCGCGGCCCCGGCTGTAAAAGAGAGGCAGAATTTCATGCTCCAGAAGGTCGTACAAGTCTTGGGCTTCGATTTTGTCCTGCAAGTCCTGATCCTGATATTCTTCGCCCGAACCGATTGCCCAGCCGATGTCGGGCGTGTATGCCTCCGCCCACCAGCCGTCGAGCACTGAACAATTGAGCACTCCGTTCATGCCCGCCTTCATGCCTGAAGTACCCGATGCTTCGAGCGGCCTGCGCGGTGTATTGAGCCAGACATCGGAACCGCTTGTCATGTAGCGGCCCATCGCCATGTCATAATCCTCAATGAAGACAATCCTGCCAAACACATCTTCCCGCCTCGAAAAATGCACGAGCTCGCGAATGAGGTCTTTCCCCGATTGATCGTGCGGATGCGCTTTCCCCGCGATCACCAGCTGAAGCGGCATATCTTTGTTAGATAATAGTTTAATGAGCCTGTCCGGATCCTCGAGAAGAAGCGTGCCGCGCTTGTAGGTCGCGAACCGGCGCGCAAAGCTAAGTGTAAGCGCATATGGGGAAAGCACATCGCTTGAACGGAGTACTTCACCGTCAGGCATGCCAAGCCGCACATACGAAGCGGCAAGCTTTTGCCGGCAGGTAGCGACAAGGCGCTCGCGCCTTCGTTCGTGGGTGCGCCAGAGCTCTTCATCGGAGATGCGATCGACAGATGCCCACACTTCCGGATTATCCGGCTCGAAATAGAACTTCGGCCCCAGGAACCGATCGAGGAGGCTCAACATGTCGTGGCTTATCCATGTGCGCGGATAGACGCCGTTCGTCACATGCCCGATCGGAATCTCCTTGAGCTCGAGCTCGGGCCACAAGCCCTGCCACATCTTGCGCGAAACTTCGCCATGCAGCTTCGAAACCCCGTTCGATTTGGCGGAAAGGTGCAGCGCAAACACCGTCATGCAGAAGCTTTCCTGGTTGTCGAACGGATTTTCGCGCCCGAGGCTCAAAAATTCGTTCCAATCCAGCCCCAAGCCCGACACAAAAGCGCGGAAATACTTGTCCATCAGATCGATGCCAAAGCGCTCATTGCCCGCGGGCACCGGCGTATGGGTCGTGAAAATATTGGTAGGGATAAACGCCTGCATTGCTGAGTGAAAATCGAGATGAAATTCTTCCATTAAAGAACGAATGCGCTCCAGCGCGAGAAAGGCGGAATGCCCTTCATTCATGTGGGTCGCAGCGACCTTGATGCCAAGAGCCTTCAGGGCTCGAATACCGCCGATTCCGAGCAAAATTTCCTGCTTGATGCGCATTTCTTTGTCGCCGCCATAGAGCGTCGCGGTGATGGTGCGGTCTTCAGGCTGGTTTTCCGGAATATTCGTATCGAGTAGATACAGCTGAGCGCGCCCGATATCGACACGCCAGATACCTGCGCTGATACTCCGCCCAGCCATATCCACAGTGATGAGGATCGGTGCACCGCTCTGGTCGACACAGCGCTCGACAGGCATGTTGTACCAGTCGTTTTCCGGATAGGTTTCCTGCTGATAGCCATCAGCATTGAGGTACTGCTTGAAATAACCCTGCCGGTACAAGAGCCCGACACCCACAAGCGGCAGGCCCAGGTCGCTCACAGTTTTCATATGGTCGCCGGAGAGCACCCCAAGTCCGCCGGAATATGTCGGCAGAGAAACATCAAGTCCATATTCCATCGAAAAATACGCAATGATACTGTCGCTTGGGCCGCGATACCACGGCTTGCTCTTCAGATAACGCTGAAAGCGCGCATACACCTCGTCCAGATCCGACAAGAAAGACTGATCCGCGGCCAGTTCATCGATTTTTTCCTGGCTGAGCATGCCCAGCATTTTCACAGGATTCTGGCCCGCTGCCAGCCATAGATCATTATCGATCCGGATAAACAGCGAAACCGCGTCGAAATTCCACGAGAGCCACAGGTTCCGCGCCAGGGTATCGAGCCTGGCAAGGCGGCCTTTCAACGCCGGCTTAATGGTATGAGAAACTATTCTCATTTATGGACACCTCTTTTTCATACGGTATTTCATCCGATATTTCATTCGGCGGCTTTGCCCCCGGAAAAGAACTTTCCGATAAGTCGCTTTACTATACCGTCATTTTCAGGATTGGTGCTATCGGGTGGCGAAACTTGAGCCCCGTGTTGGGGCGCAGGCGAGGCTTCGCTCGAGGGTGTTTTGAGTATCCCCCTGTATTTGTTGCGAAAATAGGCAAGGCGTTCCTCTGTACTCATGGAATAGAGCGATGGGTTTCGATCCGAATTCTTTGAACCAGCACGAGTTGGCTGCTGGCGACCTTTTTTTCGATCGGTTTTTTTTCGCTCGAACTTACCTCGCTCAGAAATCCGAGTGTGCATTTTGCGTTCCTGGATACTTCTCGGCCTATCCGGTCTCGCCGCTGGCGCGCGGGTTTCAGGCGCACGCCTTTCAGATACGCGGGTTTCAGGTACGCCGGTTTGCTGAGGAAAATCTGCTCTTTTGGTCACATGCCCGCGCTCGAGATCGAGGGGAACACCCTCGCTTGCATCCTTGATATTCGCCATATCAGTAGCTTCTTTGCATTCGACACGAATGCCGAATCGCGATTCAATCGCGGACAAACCGACTTCGTAGCGCTCGCACACAAGCCCCAGCATGGATGCACCGCGCGATCGCATTGCGCGCACCCGCTCTAGATATATGTCTGCATCGAGCGGGATATCATAATGAATGGCAAAAAGCGCGAGCTCATCCGGCAGCGCCTCGAGATTGTCATTGGAAACGACGAGAACCAGCTGCATATGAGCGCTTTCCAGATTTTCTGGGCTTTCGAGAGGCTCGGCACCCTGTTCCCGGTTTTCCTGTTGATCCCCTATTTCCTGCAGCTTTGCGAATCGCTGGAACAGCATTTCATTTTTTGCTGGCGGCGCAGCAGCAGATACGTGCTCTGCTGGAATATGATTGAGCCTCAGCCGCGCTTCGACTTCGCGCGATGTCTGGCGCAGATTGCAGAATACGATTGCTGCGTGATGTCCCTGCGCTCCGGCTGCTGCAAGATGCGACAGCAAGGCTTTGAACTTCTCCTCAGACAAAACCCGATAAAATTCTGCCGAGATTGCATCGAGGCTCGCCCGCGCCTTCTTGAGCGTAACGGTTCCTGGACTATTGGCAAAATCGATCGCTGTGTTTTTTGCTCGCACCCCGAGCCGCTGAGCAAAGAGCACCGCTCTCCGCTCCCAGGGCGGAAGCAGATACCCCCACACCTTGCGCTGAAGCTCGCTTGGCAATTCGCCAAACAGATCCGCACCTTCGATTATAACCAGTCCGAATTCGCGAGGCTTGAAGCTTTGTTCCAGAACCGCAGTCATGAACAAATCCGCTGAAATCCCGACAAAAGAGGCTGTCGCAAGTCGCTCCGCTGAGCTTTCCGTTTCTTCTTTTGAAACGCAGATCGTGCTTTCGATTCCTGCCTGTTCCAAAAGCCCGCGCAACTGCGCAAGCACCTCACCTTTTTCCGCAAGAAGGAGCACGCGCGGGTGTTCCATCCCTTCCTGCGCCGAAGCCTCAAGCCACTTCCCCGCCAGCGCTGCAATCAACGGAGCCCGATATTCCGCATTCTCGTCGTTTACCAGGATATCTTTTTTTTGAGCAAAGAATTGATCGCCTATCAGGCGGGCGAATGATACAATAACTTGATCCTCTGCGCATCCGATGCGCTGCAAGAATCTTTCCATTTCCTGTCCTTCCCTGTCTTGTAAAATCTATATAATGTGCGCGCTTGCACGGTTTCATCATAAGCATGAACGATGCATCATAATAAATAATCGGCATCTGGTGAATAGAAAGAATACTATAGTCAAAATATAGATAATAGTTTATAATAATGCACGGTTTCAGAATCTTGAAATAACGGGGTCACAGAAATGGCAACAAAGAAAATTCTCATTCTTGGCGGTGGCTATGGAGGAGTCTGGGCTGGAAAGATTCTCGAAAAGCACTTCCGCAAGAGAGAGGATGTAGAGATCACGCTTGTCGATAAGCGTCCTTTCCATACATTGATGACAGAGTTGCATGAAGTTGCTGGCTGGAGAACCGAACCTGAATCCGTTCAGGTTCTCTTCAAGAAGATTTTCGGCGCAAAGCGCATCAATGTCGTGCTCGATACAATCGAAAAAGTCGATTTCGAGGCGAAACAGGCGACCGGCAAAGTTTGCACCTATGATTTCGACTATATCATTCTAGGCGTCGGCGCCGAGCCTGAATTCTTCGGCACGCCAGGCATCGCGGAAAATGCGTTCACGCTCTGGTCATTCGAAGATGCAATGAAAGTGCGCAAGCATGTAGAAGAAAAATTCTACGAGGCTTCGCTCGAGACCGACCCGGAAAAGCGAAAAAAGCTGCTGACGTTTGTGGTCGCGGGCGCGGGCTTTACCGGTATCGAAATGATCGGCGAGCTGCTCGATTACCGAGATGTCATGTGCCGCAAATACTTCCTCGACCCGAAGGAAGTGCGCGTTCTCAACATCGAGGCGCTGCCTTCGATTCTCCCCATTCTCGAAGAACCGCTGCGCGCCAAAGCCGAGAAATATCTGCAGAAGCGCCGCTGCGATGTCATGCTCAACTCCGCGATTATCGGCGCCGAGCCCGGCAAGGTACTCCTCAAGAGCGGCCAGATCGTCGAAACCGAAACATTCATCTGGACATGCGGTGTCAAGGGTTCGAGTTTTGCGGGCCAGCTTGGGCTTCCCGCAGGCAAGCGCAACCGCATCGACTGCGACATGGAACTCAAATCCACGAAATATCCATTCGTCTATGTCGTCGGCGACATCTCCGGCCTGATGCAGGAAGGCAAGCCCCTGGCGCAGATCGTCGAAACAGCGCACTTCACCGCGGAAGCGGCTGCTAAGAACATTATCTCCGACATCGACGGCGGCGAGCGGCATCAGTTCAAACCAAACTACCATGGCTTCATGATTTCCATCGGCAGCCACTACGGCGTTTCAAACGCAGGCGGCATGAAAACTTCGGGATTCATCGCGCTTGCGATCAAACACCTGATCAACGTGTGGTATTTGCTCAACATTGCTGGCATCAACCAGGTGTGGGAATATCTCAAGCACGAATTCCTCGACATGAAGAACCGCCGCTCGATAATCGGCGATTTTGCTTCGTACAAAATCCGGCCATACTGGCCGCTTCTGCTCAGAATGTGGCTGGGGCTTATGTGGGTTTTTGAAGGCATCAACAAGATTGGAGAGGGCTGGCTTGCGTTTGCAAGCGGCTCGAAATCTGGCTGGATGTTTTCGCCCGGCGTGGTGCAGGCAGGTGTAAAAGCTGCAGAAGCGACGAGCGGCGCGAGCGCGTGGGAGAGCGCAGGACAGGCTGCGGCCACTGCCGCGACGGGTGCCGCGGCAGCCGCGAGCGCCGCACCGGCTGTGGCCGCCACGAGCGCGGCGAGCGCGGTTGCATCGTCCGCTGCTGCAGCGGCACCGGCCGCCACATCGGCGGCTTCGGCTGCAGCCGCCGCTCCTGCAGCAACCGGTGGCACCCAAGCCGCAACCCAAACCTTCAAGGCCGTCTGGGACCTTACGAAACCTATCTTCGACCCGAATTCCGGGCTCGTAACCTGGTTCCGTCACACCTTTATGGACGGCATTTTCGCATATCTGCCATATACCTTCTTCCAAGCCATGATAGTGGTCATGGAAATCGGCATCGGTCTGGCGCTCTTTGGCGGCTGTTTCACATGGCTCGCCGCCGCGGCAAGTATCGGCATGTGTATCGTATTCACGCTGTCCGGCATGTTTGCATGGAACCAGCTGTGGTTCGTGTTCGCAGCGATTCTGATGCTTGGAGGCCTTGGCCGCTCATTCGGCATCGACTACTGGCTCATTCCTGCTATCAAGCGATGGTGGAACGGCACCAGGTTTGCCCGCAAATGGCATTTCTATGCGGACGATCCGACGAAGTGAGTATTAGAAAAGCGTTGACCAATTAACGAAAAGGTGGCGGCGGAAACGGCTCTCTTTCAAGGCCGCTCCGCCGTCTTTTATTTGCAGGAGCATCATGACGCAATACTGGAATGACTTCCCGGATATAAAAGATTTTCTCAGCGAAACAGAAGCGCTTATTCTTTCGATTCTCGAAAACAGCACACTCCCCCTCAGGGAAGAAGTAGGGAGGCTCGTCGAATCAGGCGGAAAGATGCTCCGCCCCGCACTTGTCTATGTAGGAGGCGAGTTCGGGCTTAACCCCGATCGAAAAAAGTGGAGCAAAAAGCAAGAAAAGCGCCTTGTGAACATCGCTGCTGCCATCGAGCTGCTCCACACTGCAACCCTTATCCATGATGACATCCTCGACAGGGCAAGCCACCGCCGCGGCATTCCAACGCTCCATCAGACACTCGGGACGACGAATGCAATCCTTGCCGGTGACTGGCTGCTTTCGCGCTGCTATCGAATTATCGCGCAATATGTGCACCCGAGCCGCGCTGTCTTGCTGGCTGAATTCGTGAGCGCCATCTGCAAGGCGGAAATCAATCAGGACCTCACAAAATACACGTTTGCGCTGAGCAGGCGGCGGTATCTGCAGACAATCGCAGGAAAAACCGCAGCGCTTTTCGCGCTTGCGCTTCATATCGGCTCGGCGGAAACAGGCTGCTCGACTTTCACCACGCAGGCCCTCAGACGAACCGGCTACAACCTTGGCATGGCATTCCAGATCATTGACGATATTCTCGACTACGAGTCCAGCCTTGAGGAACTTAAAAAGCCGGTTGGCAATGACATACGGGAGGGTCTCTGCACACTGCCGCTCATCTATGCCCTGGAGGAAAAGGGCGAGAAAATCAGACCTCTGCTCTCCGATATCCGCGCCCATCCCGATTCTGTCGGTAGTGTTCTCAACCTTGTGCACGAAACGGATGCCATTAAGCGCGCCCGAAAAGATGCCGAGCGCTATACCCGCCTCGCTCATGCCGAAATTGCGCGCCTGCCTGAAGGAAAGCCGCGGCGTGACCTCGAGCTTATCGTGAATTCACTGCTGGTTCGCACTTATTAGCGTTCGCTCTTGCCGGCGCGCCGCATACTCAGACGTTCCCTTTCGAAAAAGCCCCTTTTACTGTACATGTACAAGGACTTTGCCGTAATGGCTCTCTGTTTCGAGGAATCTGTGTGCCTCGGCAATGCTGCTGAGCGAGAACGTACGCGGGTAGATAATGGGACGAATAAGGCCATCGTCCACCAGGCGGGCAATTGCCTCAAGATCCTGCCCCATCTGCGCGCGCCCCTCCCCGTAGAGAATCGGCAAAAGGCTGAAGACGACATGCAGGTTGAGGCCCTTTGAATGCATAAGGCTCAAATCGACGATGGCCCGCGCAGCGATCGTGACAATATCGCCGCCGCGGCGCGCGGCTTCGAACGACAGCGGGAGGTTGGCCCCTCCCGCTGTATCGAACACAACATCGAAGCCTTTGCCGCCGGTGATTCGCTCAACATACTGCGCGGCTGTTTCCTGATCGTAGCGAATGGTCCAATCTGCGCCAGCCGAAGCAACAACTGCGATTTTTTCATCGCTCGAGGCGGCGGCAGCCACCTGTGCGCCAAACGCCTTGCCCATCTGCACGACAATATGTCCCACACCGCCTGAGCCGCCCTGTACAAGAAGCATCCGGTCCTTTTCGAGCCTGATTTTGCGCCGGAGCCCTTGATACGCGGTAATCCCTACGACAGGGAGCACCGCAGCTTCGTCCAAGGGCAGCGACCGGGGTGCATGCGCCAGGAGCTGTTCATCGCAAACGGCGAATTCAGCAAGAGCACCCCCTTCTCCCCCTGTCCACCCGACAAGCCCGTATACTTCATCGCCTTCCTTAAATTTGCGCACATCCTGCCCGACCTCGACAACCGTGCCGGACAGATCGCCATGCAGCACCGCCGGGAAGGGCGGCAAAATGGCAACCGCTCCCGAGCGCACTTTGCAATCGATCGGATTGACCGAGGTTGCGGCAATTTTTACCAACACTTGGCCCGCCTTCGGTTCGGGAATCAGGAGCTCGGCCTCCTCGAAAACATCCGGTCCTCCCGTGCGTCGAATTACCATTGCTTTCATGGTAGATGCCATTTTCTCCGCCTCCTGTTCTGATGGGCCATCGCCGCAGCGACGCTGCGGCGCGCCCGCATTCCGAATCATTCAAAATGCAACCGAAAACCTTTTATAGATCCCGCGAGGCTGTTCATCGGTTTTGATCACTTCGTCGACGCGTGCCGCGGACGGGCCTACCTGAAGCCAAGCATAGAAGTGTTCCAAAGCTTGTGTATTCCCTTCCGCCCAGACTTCGACATCGCCATCGGGAGTATTCCGAACCCAGCCCGTAAGTCCAAGCTGCTCCGCCCTGATTATCGCTGACATGCGAAATCCGACGCCTTGCACTTCACCTTTCACAATTGCATGGAAGGCTTGCATGTTCTCTGATACTGACTCCCTGTGCTCTAATTGAATATCTCTCTTCCTAATGATTGTAAAGCCCAGAAAATGAAAATGCCACCCCAAAAACACAATACGCCCGGCTGACATAATTTCATTATTAATTTCAGATTTTCAATATATATCATATTATATAGATATTTTAATATTGACAAAATTCTTGAAAAGGAAGAGAATGTTTCTGGCTTATGCCAATTATCTGAATTTCTGACTGGAGGTATAGCTATGAAAGCTGTTGATGTGCTGGTAGTCGGCGGAAGCGCAACTGGCCTTGTCGCCGCAACAACCGCAAAGTCGAATTACCCCGAAAAGAGCGTCGCTGTCATACGAAAAGAAGAAAAAGTCATGATTCCATGCGGCATCCCCTACATTTTCAACACTGTCGGAACAAGCAACAACAACATACTTCCAGACGAAGGCCTTGTGAAGCTCGGCGTCGAAATCATTGTAGATGAAGTGCTCGAAATTAATGGCAAGGCAAAAACATGCACAACAAAAAATGGTCTGGAAATCGCGTACGACAAACTGATTCTGGGAACCGGATCCTTGCCCTCGGTTCCTCGATGGCTCAAAGGCGCCGATCTGGAAAATGTCTTCACCATCCCGAAAAACAAGGACTATCTGGATCAGCTCCAGCAAAAGCTTCAGACCATGAAAAAGATTGTCGTCGTAGGGGCTGGTTTTATCGGCGTTGAAGTCTCCGACGAACTCAACAAGGCCGGCAAGGAGGTGACCCTTGTCGAAATTTTGCCTCATGCACTCGGTGCGACATTTGACGAAGAATTTGCGGCGGAAGCCGAAGCGCTTCTTATTCAGCGCGGTGTCAAACTCAGGACAAATATTGGCATCGAAGAAATACTTGGCGACAAAAAAGTCGCACAAGTAAAGCTCAATAATGGTGAACTGCTCGATGCTGACGCAGTCATTCTTTCGCTTGGATACCAGCCAAATACCGAGCTCGCAAAGAAAATGGGCCTCGAACTCAATGCATTCGGATTTATCAAGGCAGATCAATACCGCCGCACCAGCATGCCGGATGTCTTTGCAGCCGGCGATTGCGCAGAAAAAATCGATTTCTCGACCGGAAAAATCAGTAAGGTCATGCTTGCATCCACCGCCTGCAGCGAGGCAAGGACCGCCGGCCTCAATCTTTATGAACTGAATACCTTCGCGACCTTCAGAGGAACCGTCGGCATCTATTCGACCTGCATAGGAGATACCGCATTCGGAGTGGCGGGGTTGATCGAAAAGACCGCTGCCGCAGAAGGTTTCAAAATTGTCGTCGGCTCCTTCACGGGCGTCGATCGGCACCCCGGCAAAATCCCCGATGCACACAAAGAAACGGTCAAGCTCATTGTATCGAAACACTCCGGAGTGGTCCTTGGCGGAGAGGTAATGGGCGGCAAGGGAGCAGGAGAGCTTATAAACGCGATCGGCATTGCAGTGCAGAACCATATGACCATCAATGATCTATTGATGATGCAGATCGGCACTCAGCCCTTGCTTACGGCGTCACCGGCTGCATTCCCTCTGATCAAGGCAGCGGAAGTCGCCGCCAAAGCACTCAAAAAATAATCTTTCATTGCAGTTGGCCTATTCGCGGATGCGTTCATTTATCCCGGTGAATGCATCCGCAATGGTCACCCGTGAATATCTCTCATTCTGACTTACACTGCAATGCATAATTAAATACTGGAGTAGTCATCTATTTCATTTTATCGTATCTTTGAAGAGAGAGGTGACTACATGCCAGTTTACAAAACCTTTGCGCTGAAGGGCATGACATGCGCAGCGTGCGTAGCTGCGAATGAACGCGCGGTCGGCAAGCTGCCGGGCATTGCACGCGTATCAGTGAATCTCGCCACTGAGCGGATGGAAGTCGAATTCGACCCCACTGCCGTCGATGTGGCGCAAATACAGGCTGCAGTCAAAAAAGCCGGATACGAAGCCGAGCTGCTCGAAAAACCTTCGAGCGCTCCGCCGCCGATCTATGAAGCCTATGGATGGACTCGCTTTACTGTGTCCGCAGTTTTTGCTGTAATTCTTCTTTATATCGCGATGGGCTCGATGATTGGCCTTCCTTTGCCGCCCTTCATCGATCATCGCACGGCGCCGCTCGCATTTGCGCTTGTGCAGCTTGTGCTCCTCATCCCCGTTCTTGTTGCGGGCAAATCCTTCTATATCCATGGATTCAAGTCTTTGTTCCATCTGTCGCCGAACATGGACAGCCTGATCGCGATCGGAACCAGCTCGGCGATTCTCTATAGCCTCTTTTCGATGTGGCGAATTGCAAGCGGCGACCATAGCGCCAGTATGCAGCTCTACTTCGAAACCGCTGCGATCATCATCACACTCATCATGCTGGGCAAGAACCTCGAATCGCGCTCGAAGCGCCGCACGTCCGAAGCAGTGCGCAAGCTCATGAAATTGCGCCCTGCAATTGCGACGATTCTGGAAGGCGAACAGGAACGAAAAGTGCCTGTCGATGATGTGAAGCCCGGGAACCTGCTGCTCGTGCGCGCAGGCGAGCGGATCCCTGTCGATGGAAAAGTACGTAGCGGCAATTCCTCGGTCGACGAATCCATGCTCACAGGCGAAAGCATGCCCGTGGAGAAGGCAAGCGGTGCCCCGGTGTACAGCGGTACCATAAACCTCAACGGGTCGCTGGTGATGATTGCTGAAAAAGTAGGTGAGGATACCGCGCTGGCAAGAATTATACGCTTGGTTGAAGAAGCGCAGAGCAGCAAGGCGCCGATCGCGCGGCTGGCGGATCAGGTTTCGGCGGTTTTTGTGCCGGTTGTGATGGGCATTGCGCTCATCGCGGCATTCGGCTGGCTCATCGCCGGGCACACAATTACCTTTGCACTCACCGTATTTGTTTCGGTTCTTACGATTGCATGCCCCTGCGCGCTTGGCCTTGCCACGCCGACAGCAGTCATGGTCGGCACAGGCAAGGGCGCCGAATTGGGCATACTCATCAAATCGGGAGAAGCGCTCGAAACCGTTCACAAGATACACACTGTGCTGTTCGATAAAACAGGAACCATCACGAAAGGAAAGCCTGCCCTGACCGATGTGGTGCCGGCAGAAGGCTATTCTACAGAGGAGGTGCTGGGCCTGGCCGCTTCGGTCGAACTCGCCTCGGGGCACCCGCTTGCTGATGCTATTGTCTCCCAGGCGCGCGAAAAAGGGCTTGCCATTTCCCGCCCGGACCACGTAGAAACCATTCCAGGAAAAGGAATTGTCGCGAAGATATCTGGCGGAGTCGCAGGCAGCGCAACCCTTGCTGTCGGCAATGCGGCTCTCGCAGAGTCGCTAGGAATTTCAATCCCGAAGCACGCGTCGGATCTGCAGGAAAAGGCGACACAGCTTGCGGGCATGGGCAAGACGCCGATGTTCGTGATGAAAAATTCGCTGCCTGTCGGGCTTATTGCCGTAGCAGATCAGCCTCGGCCTGAAGCACGTGCGGTTGTTGCCGCGCTCAAAAAACTCGGCATCGATGTGGCGATGATCACCGGCGACAGCCGCTGCACTGCAGATGCAATTGCCGCACAGGTCGGGATTTCCGAAGTGTATGCAGAGGTTCTGCCCTCTGAAAAAGCATCGATAATCAAACGCATTCAGGCATCGGGACGAAAAATCGCCATGGTCGGCGACGGCATAAATGATGCGCCAGCACTTGCGCAGGCAGATGTCGGCATAGCAGTTGCTGCCGGTACCGACATTGCCATGGAGAGCGCGGATATCGTGCTCATGCACAACAACATCTGCGATGTCGCAACCGCGATTCACCTGTCGCGGCGCGTCATCAAGACAATCCGGCAGAACCTTTTCTGGGCTTTTGGCTACAATGTGCTGGGAATTCCGATCGCAGCGGGGCTTTTGTACGTGTTTGGCGGGCCTCTGCTTTCGCCGGTTTTTGCTGCAGCGGCAATGTCCCTCAGCTCGGTTTCAGTAGTGACGAACGCGCTCAGGCTCAAAGGGTACCGCAAGCCCGAAGCTTCATGTGAATAGAAAATTTTGCTTGCGGCATCGAAAAGTTATATAATTGATTATAGAAATGCGTGTTTGCCCGCGCAGGCTGCAGACGGGCGGGCTTAATCGAATATTTCAGAGAAGGGAGCGAACCATGAAGAAGTTATTGAAAATCGAAGGTATGAGCTGCGGCCATTGCGTCATGCATGTGCAGTCGGCTCTCGAGGATGTGCCTGGCGTCAAATCCGCGAAAGTGAACCTTCTCGAGCGCGAAGCGATTGTCGATGGCGACAACCTCGACGACCAGGCGCTGCGCGCCGCAGTTGCCGATGCTGGGTACAGGGTTGTACAGATTATTCCATAATGAGAAGCGCCGCGGCTTGGTGCTGAACAGGCTGACTTTTGTCGCGCGCATATTCCACAAACAAGAAAGGCTGTCTCGCGAGCGCGGGACGACCTTATCATTTTATTTTTGCCTTCAGTGCGGCACATCCTTAAGCCGCAAGAGCTCCGGCTGATTGGTCTCGCCCTCAACTGTCCTGAATTCTTCAAGAAGCTCCCGGCCACGCCGCGAAAGCCGCACAGGTACCTTTACGAATATCTTGATATAGAGATCGCCGCGCCGTCCACCGGAAATCGGCACACCTTCTTCTTTGATCCTGAGCAGTTTGCCGCTCTGCGTGCCCGCAGGAACCTGAACAGAAATCTTGCGCCCTTCGAGCGTCGGGATGATAATTTCACCGCCCAATGCAGCAGTCGCAAAATCGACATAGGCTGCGCAATAGAGATCGTCATCCTGTCGTTCGAAAATGTCATGCGGACGGACATGGATGAACACATGCAGATCGCCGGGCGGCCCTCCATTGGGGCCCGCATTGCCCTGTCCAGGCACAGTCACGCGCTTGCCATCTTCGACGCCCGCAGGGATTGTGACGCGAATTTTCTGCTTTTTCTTTACAACACCGATGCCACCGCAGTCAGGGCATGGGTTTTCTATAACTGTGCCTTCGCCATGACAGACCGGGCATGGCTGCGAAATCGCGAAAAAGCCCGAGCTGCGCCGAATTTGGCCTGTGCCTTTGCACATTGAACAGATTTTTCGGCCCTGGCCGTCGCGCGATCCTGTGCCGCTGCATGTCTTGCAGGTATCGTCCCTGCTGTACGAAATTTCGATTGTGGTCCCGAAAACGGCCTTTTCGAATGGCAGTTCTATGTCATAGCGCAGATTGGCGCCGCGATTGACTCGACTTCCTCCGCGCTGCTGTGCTCCCTCTCCGAAAAATGACCCAAAAATAGAAGAAAAATCGCCAAATCCGCTGAAGAGATCCTCGAAATCATGGAATACATTGGCATAATCCTGCTGGGAGGTACCAGCCATGCCTTCCACTCCCGCAAAGCCGAATTGATCATATGCCTGGCGCTTCTGCTCGTCGCCAAGAATTTCGTAGGCTTCGGTCGCTTCCTTGAATTTCTCTTCGGCATTTTTGTCGCCTGGATTTTTGTCGGGATGATATTGTATCGCAAGCTTGCGGTATGCCTTTTTTATATCGTCTTTCGTGGCGGTTTTTGGCACCCCGAGCACTTCGTAATAATCGCGTTTGGCCACTTCCGACCACCCTCTCAATCAGCGAAAAGGCGGCTGAACATGCGCCCAGCCGCCCATTCGTAATTTAATGTGTTATTTATCGTCGTCGACTACTTTGTAATCGACATCGTCCGCATTCTTGGTTTGGTCATTGGATTCCGAAGATGCGGATTCATTTGCCGCACCCGCAGCGCCGCTCGCAGATCCGCCCGCTGCTCCGCCGCTTTGCGCCGACGCATTGCGATAGAGCTCTTCGGAAAGCTTATATGAAGCCTGCTTGAGCGCTTCGGTCTTCTGCTTGATGAGCTCGGTATCTTTGCCTTCCATGACTGACTTGAGATCTTTGATTGCATTTTCTACCGCAGCTTTTTCGCCTGCACCGATCTTATCGCCGACTTCCTTGAGGGCTTTTTCGGTTGTGTAAATGAGCGAATCGGCTTCGTTGCGCGCATCGATACGCTCGCGCTCGCGGCGGTCTTCCTCAGCATGGGCTTCGGCTTCTTTGACCATGCGGTCAATTTCGCTGTCATTGAGCCCGCTCGATGCTTCGATTCGGATCTTCTGCTCTTTGCCCGTGCCGAGATCCTTTGCGGACACGTGCACGATGCCGTTCGCATCGATATCGAAGGTTACCTCGATCTGGGGCACACCTCGCGGAGCCGGCGGAATACCGACAAGGTCGAAGCGCCCGAGGGTCCGGTTCTGGCTTGCCATCTCGCGCTCGCCCTGAAGCACGTGGATCGAAACCGCGGTCTGACCATCAGCGGCCGTGGAGAAAATCTGGCTCTTGCGGCAAGGGATCGTTGTATTGCGCGGAATAAGCCGCGTAAAGACGCCGCCGAGAGTCTCAATGCCGAGCGAAAGCGGCGTTACATCGAGAAGAAGTACGTCTTTTACTTCGCCGCCGAGGATACCACCCTGAATGGCAGCACCAATAGCGACCGCTTCGTCAGGGTTAACTCCCTTGGAAGGCTCTTTGCCGAAAATCTCGCGCACCATCTGCTGCACGCGAGGAGTCCTGGTGGAGCCGCCGACGAGAATGACTTCGTCGATCTGCGCAGCGGTAAGACCTGCATCAGCAAGCGCCTTCATGCACGGCTCGCGTGTACGCTCGATAAGGTCCATGCACATCTGCTCGAAACGAGCCCTCGTGAGGGTCTTCTGCAAGTGCTTGGGCCCCGATGCATCCGCCGTAATGAACGGCAGATTGATTTCGGTCTGCTGCATGTTGGAAAGCTCGATCTTTGCCTTTTCGGAAGCCTCGCGGAGGCGCTGGAGCGCCATGCGGTCCTGCGACAGATCGATGCCCGTATCGTTCTTGAACTCGTCGACGAGCCATTGCATGATGCGACGGTCGAAATCATCGCCGCCAAGGTGCGTATCGCCGTTGGTGGACTTGACCTCGAACACGCCTTCGCCAAGCTCGAGGATGGAAATATCGAATGTGCCGCCGCCGAGGTCGTACACCGCGATGGTCTTCTCTTTCTTCTGGTCCTTGTTGAAGCCGTACGCGAGGCTTGCTGCGGTCGGCTCGTTGATAATGCGCTTGACCTCGAGCCCCGCAATGCGGCCTGCATCCTTGGTCGCCTGTCGCTGCGAATCGTTGAAGTACGCAGGAACGGTGATAACTGCTTCAGTAACCGGTTCGCCGAGATAATCCTCAGCGGTTTTCTTCATTTTCTGAAGAATGAAGGCACTGATTTCCTGGGGGCTGTACAGCTTGCCACCTGCCTCGACGCGCACATCGTTGCCATTGTCGATGACCTTGTAGGGCACCATCTTGATTTCCTGCTGAACTTCAGCATAGCGGCGCCCCATGAATCTCTTGATGGAGAAAATCGTGTTTTCCGCGTTGGTGATCATCTGGTTCTTGGCTGGCTGTCCGACTACTCGCTCGCCCTTTGCAGTGAAGCCGACGATGGATGGTGTCGTTCGCTGACCTTCGGAATTCGCGATAACGATCGGTTCCCCACCCTCCATGACAGCGACGCAGGAATTAGTTGTTCCCAAATCAATGCCAATAATCCTTCCCATATTGTGTTCTCCTTATCTTTACTATCTAAATTAACGAAAATACCTGCTATAAAGCAAATCAGACATCATTCTGACCAGAAGAGCTGCTGTTTGCGGTACTGGATTCATCTTGGGCTTGGCCCTGCGCTTTTTCCATCTGTGCTGGCGCCTTCTCTGCTCCATTATTCGCGGGCACAGTGACTTTTACTTTTGCCGCCCGAATCACGCGATCATGCAGCTTGTATCCTGGCATGAACTCCTGGGTAACTGTTGGCTCGGTAACATCACCCTGATCCGAGAACATGGCCTCATGCATATGCGGATCAAAAACGCTGCCCTCGGCATCGTAGCGCGCAAGCCCATACTTGTTCGCAAGCGTATCCAGAAGTCGCTTCTGGACGAGGCGAATTCCTTCTATTACTTTCGACACATCATTCTGCGACTGCGCGGCAGCTTCCAGCGACCTGTCGAAATCATCGAGTACCGGAATGAGATCCGAAAGAAGCGTCGAAAGCGCGTACTGCTGGTACTCTTCTTTTTCTTTTGTCATCCGTTTGCGGAAGTTGACCTGCTCCGCAAGCGCTCGCAGGTACTTATCGTTCAGCTCTGCAAGCTGAGCCTTGAGCAATTCTATTTCTGCTTTGGCTGCTGCAAGCTGTGCCTCAGGCGTGGTGACTGCACCTGGCTGCGCGCCTGGTTGCCCGGCCATATCGGGCTCAGCATCAGGCTGGATTTCCACCTCAGGCACACCAGCCTGGCCTTCCGCCTGCTGGTTCTGCAGCGAGCTGAGAGACTCTGCAGACATTGTCTGTTCCGGTTTCATCGTATTTGATGATTGGCCGTGTTCGTGTTTATGTTTGGACATTCTTCACCCTGTAATGGATCTATGGATCTATTGTATTGGTATGTTGAAAATAATAACGAAAAAGCTTAACCGTCAACACAGATTTTTCAATCATCTGCATAATTTTTCAACGAATGTCAGGATTTTTCATCCGAAAGAATTATTTTTGGCGCTAAATCCGCACTAGACATATTCGGGATATTGGTGCTCCCAAGCTTGTGCCAGTCATCAATGAGTTCTATAATCAAAATTTAGCAATCTATTTCTTCTTCGAGGTGTCTATGCGCATAGCTTCTGTCATTGGCACAGTTGTGGCGACGATGAAACAGGAAAAACTCAGCGGGCGGAAACTTCTGCTTGTGAGAGAAGTGAACACCGCAGGTAAAGCGAGCGGGGAACCCTTTGTTGCAATCGATACTGTTGATGCTGGGAAAGGAGATATCGTAGTCGTAACCGAAGGCAGCTCGGCTCGCCAGACAACCTTTACCGATGGTCTTCCAATTGATGCAGTCATTGTTGCAGTTATCGACTCGCTCGAAGTCGAAGGCAAAGTAACGTACCGGAAACAATAAACCTCCATGGACAATACTCGGCGGATGATCAGCGTCGGCATTGACATCGGAACGACTACCACGCAAGTCGTTTTCAGTGAACTTAGTCTCGTCGCAATAGCCAGAGCCGGCCAAATACCCCGCCTCGATATAGCTGACAGATCTGTTCTTTTTGAAAGCGACATCGTCTTTACGCCGCTTATCGATTCCCGGACTATTGATGCAGACAAGTTATCCTCAATAATCCGCGCCCAATACGAAAAGGCCGGCATCCTGCCCTCGCAGGTCGAGACAGGCGCGGCGATCATTACCGGAGAAACCGCTCGAAAGCAGAATGCAGACAAGGTGCTTGCCGCAATAGCAGGTCTGGCAGGAGATTTTGTCGTAACGGTGGCCGGCCCCAATGTGGAAGGCATGATCGCTGGGCGCGGTTCAGGGGCTGCAGCCTATTCCCGCCAGCATTTTGCGACCGTTGCCAATATCGATATCGGCGGCGGCAGCGCCAATGGTGCACTATTCCACCTTGGAGAAATCGAAGCATCGGCCGCAATGAATTTCGGCGGGCGCGTCATCGAGCTCGATGGGCCTGTGGTTCGCGCCATTACCAATGCCGGGGAAGCAATTTGCGCATCCGTTGGCATCAAACTAAAGCCGGGCGATCGCCCTTCTCTTGGAGACCTGAGAAAAATCACTGATGCAATGGCAGAGCTCACTATCCTTCTCGTCGAAGGAGGCACATCGCCTCTCGCCGAAAAACTCTACCAGACTGCACCGCTTCCCGGAAATGCCAATCTGAAAAACATCATGTTTTCTGGCGGCATTGGATACTATTATTATAACCCTATCGGGCTGAACAGTGTGGAAGATGTCGCCTGCCATGATGACATAGGCCCGCTTCTCGCAGAAAGCCTGAGGAAAGAAACAAGGTTCAGCCGTTATACCATTCTTCAGCCCAAAGAAACACGACGTGCGACTGTCCTGGGGGCGAGCGCCCAGACACTCACGCTTTCCGGTTCGACAATATGGGCTGATCCATCAATTCTTCCCTTAAAGAATGTGCCGGTAACGGCGCTTGTTTCGGGGTCTGACCCCTCTGACATCACGGAAGCACTTCGCCGCTGGGACCTCAATCCGTCAAACGACATTTTCGCCATTGCACTTGATATGCAACATGGCCTCGATTACAAGGAGCTCTCAAGGATTGCAGAAAATCTTGCAGTTTTTGCAAAGGATCTTCCTCCAGACAAGCCACTCATTGTCATCACCAAACGGGATTATGCCCAGTCTCTCGGCCAGACCATCAAGGGCATAGACAAGAATCGGCCTCTCCTCATTATCGATCAGGTCGGCCTTGAAGAAGGGGATTATATCGACATCGGCTCGCCGCTCATGGATGGACGCGTCGTTCCGCTCGTGGTAAAGACGCTCATTTTTTATCACTGAAGGGAAAGAACGAGATGGCATTGCGCACGAAGCTTTTCGGAAAGACATGGGAATTCCCTGACATACGCGTCCTTATGGGAAAAGCAAATGAAGAAAAATCGGGAGACCGGCTCGCAGGACTCGCTGCCGACAGCGCGGAAGAAAGAGCGGCGGCTCGGATTGTCCTTGCAGATATTCCCCTCAGCGCCCTGAAGGAAAATCCCGCAGTGCCCTACGAACAGGACGAAGTCACCCGAGTCATCCAGGATGGTATCAACGAAACAATTTACAACGAAATAAAAGGATGGACGGTTGGAGAACTGCGGGAATGGCTTCTTTCTGAAAAATCAAGCGGAGATGATATCGCGCGCATTTCCACTGGCCTTACTTCGGAAATGATTGCCGCAGTCGCCAAACTGATGTCGAATATCGATCTGGTCTATGCGGCAAGCAAAATCCGGGTCGAACGACACGCGGTGAATTCCATAGGCTTGCCGGGCATGCTGGCAAGCAGGCTCCAGCCCAATCACCCGACAGATTCGCCGGAAGGTATACGCGCCGCGCTGTACGAAGGGCTCTCCTATGGCTCAGGAGACGCGGTTATCGGCATCAACCCGGCGGACGACAGTTATGCATCAGTTGCCCGCCTGCTCGACATGTCGTATGACGTAGTAAAAACATGGGAAATTCCGACCCAGACATGTGTGCTTGCCCATGTCTCGACACAGATGCGCTGTCTCAAATCCGGTTCGCCGGTCGGGCTCGTCTTTCAGTCAATATGCGGTTCCGAAAGAGGAAATGCTTCATTCGGCATTTCTGTTGGAATGCTGGACGAAGCGTTCACGCTTGCAAAAAAATACTGTTATCATGGCGGACCGCATTATATGTATTTCGAAACCGGCCAGGGCTCGGCGCTCTCCGCAAACGCCCATAATGGCTGGGATCAGCTTACCATGGAAGCGCGCAACTATGGACTCGCCCGGCGATATTCGCCATTCATTGTAAATACTGTTGTAGGGTTTATCGGGCCCGAATACCTCTATAACAGCGAACAGATACACCGCGCCGGCCTGGAGGACCATTTCATGGGCAAGTTGTCTGGTATTTCCATGGGCGTTGATGTCTGCTACACAAATCATGCCAATACCGATCAGAATGCTTCGGAAAATCTTTCTGTCCTGCTGACTTCGGCTGGCTGCAATTTTTTCATCGGCGTACCGATGGCCGACGACGCGATGCTCTCCTATCAATCGCTGTCATTCCATGACATTGCCACACTGCGGGAGCTTTTCGGTCTCAGGCCGAGCCCTGAATTTGAAGCCTGGCTGGAATCGATAGGACTTATGCGCAATGGCCGCTTGACTGAGCGCGCCGGCGACGCCAGCTTTTTCCTTTCAAGGTGAGACGATGATAGACGCGAAAACGATTGAGGCGCTTGTCGATGCGGTCGTCAGTGAGCTCGAGTCGCTGGCTGAAAAGCCGAAGATAGCCGCTGCAAAGCCTCAGTCACAGCAAGGGCCGCAATCTCAGCCTGCAGATGGATCAGCAGTAGCGCCTGCCATGCAGACCGCGCTCATGTCCGGCGTCAAAAACCCTGTTGATCCGGAGGGTCTTCTTGCGCTCAAACAGACCACCACAGCCCGCATCTGTGCCGGTCGTGCCGGCCCACGCTTGCGAACTGAAGACCTTCTGGCATTTCAGGCCGATCTCGCCATCACAAAAGACGCGCTTGAAAAACAGGTAGATCCTTTGCTTCTCGAAGAATTCGGCCTCTTTACCGTGCGGACAAAGATTACTGGAGGCAAGGAGGAATACCTTTTGCGCCCGGACCTTGGCCGCCGACTTTCCGACGAAGCGAAAAAAATCATTTCAGAGCGCTGCATCAGAAATCCCGATATTCAAATCTGCGTCGGCGATGGGCTCAGCGCACGAGCAATCGAAGCCAACCTTGCAAAAATCTTCCCGGTTCTGAAAGCAGGATGCGAGACGGCGGGCCTCTCCATGGGAACGCCGTTTTTCATAGAGCGATGCCGCGTCGGTGTAATGAACGATATCGGCGACCTGCTGGAACCGAAGGTGGTCATTCTTCTTATCGGCGAGCGCCCCGGGCTCGGGCGCGCGGACTCGATGAGCGCCTACATGGGCTACAAGCCGCATGCAGGCCTAACCGATGCTGATCGCGATGTCATCTGCAACATTTTTGATGGCGGAGGGGTCAATCCGCTCGAAGCCGGTGCGTACGCAATCCGTCTTGCGGAACGCATGATAAAGGCAGGCGCGTCGGGCATACAGCTGAAACTCCTGGAAGGTGAGGCAAAATGAGCGTGCTCGATCCGATTTTTGCCCATGCACTTGCGGTGCGTATCATTCCAAAGGTCTCGGATGAGTATGCCAGAGCAATCGGACTAGAGCCTTCTCAGACAAGCCTTGGCTTCATCACTGCAGATAACGATGATGCGCTCTATGTTTCCATCGATGAAGCAACCAAAATGGCGGATGTCGAAGTCGTGTATGCCCACTCATTCTATGCAGGAGCCAGACATTCGTCGGGGATCTATTCCGGCGAAATTATCGCAATGCTTGCCGGGCCCGACCCCACAGAAGTAAAAGCGGGCCTGGATGCGGCTATCCGTTATCTTGAAACAAGAGCGCTTTGGTATTCGGCGGATGCTCATGATGGTGTCGCATTCTTTCCGCACGTCGTCTCCAGAATAGGTTCCTATCTGGCAAGCGTCAGCGGTTTACCGGAGGGGGCATCGGTTGCATATCTGGTGGCGCCGCCGCTCGAAGGCTCTTTTGCCTTGGATGCTGCGCTCAAGGCAGCGGCGGTAAGAATCGCCGCATATACTGCGCCGCCTTCGGAAACGAACTTTATGGGAGCCATCCTTACAGGGGAGCAGTCGGCCTGCGAGGCTGCAGCCCTTACATTCCAGGAAGCGGTGCTGGATGTCGCGCAGCATCCAATCATGTATTAAGCTGTATTGCGTAATCAGGAGAAGGATAAATGACGGAAATATTCGATGCCGATCTGGTTTCCATTCAGGAAGCGCGACGACTGGCAAACGCTGCAAAAGAAGCCCAGAAAAAATGGGCTGGCGCAAGTCAGGAAGAAGTGGACAGAGTCTGTGCTGCAATGGCTGAGGCAGGAGCTGCGGCCGCCGAGAAGCTTGCAAGATTGGCGGTCGAGGAAACAGGTTTCGGTGTCGTGGAGCATAAAGTCCTTAAAAATCTTCTGACTTCCAGAGATCTGTGGACTGCCATTCGCGATGTCAAAACCGTTGGCATTATCGGTCGCGACGAAAGCCGCGGCCTTGTGCGCATCGCCAATCCGATGGGTGTCGTCGTTGCTCTGATACCGAGCACCAATCCCACGTCCACTGCGTTTTTCAAAACCATGATCGCAGTAAAAGCGCGAGACGCTATTGTCGTAGCGCCGCATCCCTCAGCTGTCCGATGCACATTCGAGGCCACACGCGTCATGGCAGAAGCTGCGGTCAAAGCCGGCGCTCCCGAAGGCCTTATCGCCTGCATGGAGCACGTTTCCCTGCAAGGAACCGATGCCCTTATGCGGCACAAGGCTACATCGCTCATTCTTGCCACTGGCGGGACACCGATGGTGCGGGCAGCGCACTCCGTCGGGAAACCTGCATACGGTGTCGGGCCCGGCAATGTGCCGTGCTATATCGACAGAAGCGCGGACCTGCCGCAAGCCGCCCGTCTCCTCGTCGCGAGCAAGGCATTCGATCATTCGGTCATCTGTGCGACAGAACAGGCAGCGGTTGTGGACAAGCCGATCGCGGGACGTTTCGCTGAACTTGTACAGGCCGAGGGGGCTTATTTTGTCTCGGAGAGTGAAGCGAATGCGCTCAGACGATATCTTTTCAAACCCGATGGGGCCATCAACCCTACAGCAGTTGGAAAATCGCCACAGGTTCTTGCAAAGGCGGCAGGCTTTTCTGTGCCGGATTCCGCACGGATTCTCATTGCGCGGCTGAGCAAGGTCGGCCCGGAAGAGCCGCTTTCGCGCGAAAAACTCACCACCGTGCTCGGCTGGTATGAAGTTGACGGCTGGAGAGAAGGATGCAACCGGAGCCTCGAACTCATTCATTTCGGAGGAGAAGGGCATTCCATCGCCCTGCATGCCCGCGATGAAGCGGTCATAACCGCATTCGGCCTCGAAAAACCCGTTCATCGCATTGTTGTCAACACCATGAGCTCGCTGGGCGCAGTCGGAGTGACAACAGGCATTGCCCCCAGCATGACGCTGGGGCCTGGCGGCGTGGGCGGAGCGATTACCGGCGACAATATCAGCGTCCAGCATTTGTTTACTGTAAAAAATATTGTCTATGGGCTAAGGGATGCTCCGGCCCCTGCAATGACAGACGGAACCGATTTTGAGCATTTGCATGCACCACGTACCACCGTGAGCGCAGAAGAAATCGAACAAATTGCACAGCGTGTGCTTGCGGAATTGCAGAATCGGCATGTACAATAACCACATTCGTTCAGGAGGTCAGAAATGGCAGAGTTATCGCAGATTGCTCTCGGTATGGTTGAAACCAAAGGGCTTGTCGGTGCTATCGAAGCAGCCGATGCTATGGTCAAGGCAGCCAATGTCACATTGATCGGCTCGGAATATGTGGGCGGCGGATATGTGACAGTGATGGTGCGCGGTGATGTAGGCGCTGTCAAATCAGCAACCGATGCCGGTGGAGCAGCTGCAAAACGCGTTGGTGAACTTGTTTCCGTCCACGTTATCCCGAGGCCGGATCCATCAGTCGAGATGATTCTTCCGCAGAAAACCAAGGGATCGTTCAGCGGCCGGGGAAACGATTAACACACTATGGCAGAGTCATTCCAGTTACGGGTCTATTCCTACCTCGACAGGATGCAGCCGCAGTTCGCAGCCTTTGTGGGGACAATCACCCAGGGAGACCTTCCCACGGCAGGCATGGCGGCGCTGTACATAGAAGTAGCTCCTGGCAACGAAGTTTTCAGGCTTGTCGATATTGCGGTAAAAACGACCGAAGCGCGCCCTGGTGCGCAGATTGTCGAACGCGAATTCGGCATGTTCGAGATACATTCCCATTCGCAGGCCGAGGTTCTTGAGGCCGGACACATCGTGCTCGACAGGCTTTCTCTGCATGAGGAAGAACGGATCAAACCGTTTATCGCCTCGGTGCAGGTTATCACCAATGTCGATCCGTATCAGGCCCAACTGCTTAACCGCTTCAGACGCGGCTCGATGATTGTGCCGGGCGAAACGATGCTCGTGCTTGAGTGCGCTCCCGCCGCATATATCAATTTTGCAGCCAACGAAGCTGAAAAAGGTGCTACTATCAAGCTTATCCATATCTCTTCAGTCGGTAGGTTCGGTCGCATGTGGTTGTCTGGAAGCGAATCGGAAATTCTGCAGGCTCGCGATGCTGCAATAAACGCGCTGGAATCGCTGAATGGTGTAGAAGGGCGATAGGATATGATTATCACCGAAGCGGAACTTCGCGAGGTATGGAAGAATGGCCACGGCACCATGCCGGAAATTCCTCCCGGCGCCCGCCTTACGCCGGCTGCAAGGGACTTCCTCGTTACCATAGGCTCTTCTGCGATTGCTAATCCGCAATCTGTTGAGACTGGTTCTGTTTCAAACAACGTTTCGGGCGGCTCGATGGAGCTTTCTGCTTCCAGAGGCCGCCTCATCCTGACTTCAACCGATATAGACGACATTCTCGCCGCTCATCCTGCAACGCTCATTGTTCACCCCGAGGTCACGATCACCGATGTCGCCCGCGATCGCCTGCGAAATGCCGGGATACGAATCATACCATTCGCCAGGGAGAAGCCTGCCGCGCCAGGACCAATCTCCTACAACATGACAGCACAGCCTCCTTCGGCCATGCTTGCGGCACAGGCTCGTGCCGGGCGTACCGAAACTGCTCCCCAAAATTCACGGAACGAACAGAATGACGAGACCTTCAATGCCGTCAAGAAAGCAGTCATGGCCAGACTCAACGGAGAAGTTGATGACTACCTTGTCGATGCAGTTCTGAAGCGGGTTCTCGGCACCTTGAAATGAGTGCCGAGGAAGGGCGAGCGCACGCTTTCCGAAGCGGGCAGCTTTCTCAGCCAATCATTACCAATCATGAATTGTAAAATTTGAGCTTTCTTTTTTGAGAAAATCGGTTTAATATAAGAAGGTCTGAAATATTCAGATACATCTATTCAAGGAGGCCTTATGAAAAAAATCAGCATCGTACTCATCGTCGCAATGCTGTCTGGTTCGATGGCTTTCGCTCAGGCTACCTCGACGCAGGACATGAATGCCCTCATCGCCGCCGCCAAGAAGGAAGGACAGCTGACTGTCATCGCCTTGCCTCGAGACTGGGTCAATTATGGCGAAATCATCGATACCTTCTCCAAAAAGTATGGAATAAAGGTGAACGAACTGAACCCGGAAGGGTCTTCCGGTGAGGAGCTTGAGGCAATCAGAGCAAACAAAGGCAACAAAGGTCCTCAGGCACCGGATGTCATTGATGTCGGCCTCTCGTTCGGCCCGCTCGCCAAGCAGGAAGGCTTGATTGCACCGTACAAAGTGCAGACCTGGGACTCGATTCCGAATGAAATCAAAGACAAAGATGGCTATTGGTATGGCGACTATTACGGTGTTCTGGCATTTGAAGTGAATGCGGATATTGTAAAGAATCTCCCCAAAGATTGGTCCGATCTTCTGAAGCCTGAATACAAAGGCAAATTTGCCCTCTCCGGCGATCCGCGCACCTCGAACCAGGCGATCATGACTATCGTGGCCGCATCCCTTTCGCAGGGCGGAAGCCTCACCAATATGGAACCTGGACTCAGGTTCTTTGACAAGCTCAATAAAGCCGGAAATTTCGTTCCGCTTATTGCAGTGCCAGGCACGGTAGCCTCCGGCGAGACACCAATTACTGTCCGCTGGGACTACAACGCACTTTCCAACCGCGACAAAAGCGCAGGCAACCCCAATATCGCCGTTATTATCCCTGAGACCGGTGTTGTCGCAGGCGTGTATGTCCAGGCAATCAGCGCATATGCGCCGCATCCCAATGCCGCCCGCCTGTGGATGGAGTTCCTCTATTCTGACGAGGGACAGATTCTGTGGCTCAAAGGTTACGGACATCCTGCACGGTTCAACGATCTCGCCAAGCGAAATAAAATCCCAGCCGATCTTGCGGCGAAACTTCCGCCTGCATCAGCATATGCGAAGGCCGTGTTCCCGACCATCGAAGAGCAGAATATTGCAAAGAAATATATTGCCGAGCAGTGGGACAATATCGTTAGAATCGATGTACAGAAGAGATAAACACAATGACTGACTCCTTGAAAAAGGAGCGGAGCAATCAGAAGGGCGCCGAACAGACCACTGGGGCCTCAGGCGCCCTTTCTTTGCACTCCGCTGCAAAATCGAACTGGAAAGATTGGCTCGGCCTTATTCCTTTTTTTCTTTTCATTTTTGCATTCATGGTAATCCCGGCCGGGTCTCTGCTTGTCGGAGCTTTTCAGAATCGTGATGGCTCTTTTACTCTTATAAATTTTTCGCATCTTCTCAAGCCGAATATCATCAGCTCATATCTCATCACTATCCGATTGAGTGCGACAACTGCGCTCCTGGGCGGTCTGATAGGTTTTTTGCTCGCATATGCGATAACCATTGGAGGACTTCCGGAGGGAGTCCGTTCCTTTGTGTCAACTTTTTCCGGAGTCGCATCCAATTTTGCTGGCGTTCCTCTTGCGTTTGCATTTATTTCCACGCTGGGCCGCGTCGGATTAGTGACGGTTATTCTCAAAACAGTGTTTGGTATAGATTTATACGAATCCGGATTCAATCTCTACAGTTTCTGGGGATTGGCTCTAACCTATATCTACTTTCAGATTCCGCTCATGGTACTGATTATCCAGCCAGCGCTCGACGGGATGAAGAAAGAGTGGCGCGAGGCTTCCGAAAATATGGGAGCTTCAACCTTTCAGTACTGGTTTCATATTGGAATTCCTGTACTGCTACCATCGCTTCTTGCTGCATTGATACTGCTGTTCGGCAATGCATTCGGAGCCTATGCCACCGCATTCTCCCTCACAGGCGGGCTTATCAATATTGTGCCGATTCTCATCGGCGCACAGATCCGCGGAGATGTGCTCCATGACCCGAACCTTGGCTATGCAATGGCGCTCGGTATGGTGCTTATTATGGCCATCACTATTCTTGCCTATTCATGGCTTCAGAAGATTTCGTCAAGGTGGGTAAAATGAGCAATGGAAAAACAGGGCGCAAAGCGCTTTCCTGGGTATGGCTTGTTCTGGGCCTGGCATATTTTTTTATTCCGCTGATTTCAACCTTTCTTTTTTCGCTTAAAGGCAAGAAAGGAGTCCTCAGCTTTGTCGCGTATCAGCATGTATTCGCCGATCCCAATTTCCTGAAAACATTCACCTTCTCTCTGCAGATGTCTATATATACCATTCTGGTTGGGCTTATCCTGATTGTCCCTACTGCCATCTGGATAAATCTCAAGCTTCCGAAGGTGAAACCTCTCATCGAGCTTTTCTCTCTGATGCCCTTCGTCATTCCGCCTGTTGTACTCGCGTTCGGGCTTATTAAATCCTATGCCAGGCCACCGCTCGCTCTCGTGTCAAGCCCGGCGCTTCTGGTTGCTGGTTATGTTGTCATTTCTTTTCCGTACATCTACCGCTCCATTGATACAGGTCTGACGTCAATAGATTTGAAAGTTCTCACTGAAGCAGCACAGAGCCTTGGTGCAGGATGGGGGAGCATTCTGTTTCGCGTTATTCTGCCCAATTTGAGGACTGCGCTTCTTTCTGCGATTTTCCTTACATTTGCAACCGTTATCGGCGAACTGACCCTGGCGGTGCTGCTCGCTTGGCCTGCATTCGGCCCTTACATGGCGCATGTTGGTCGCGACCTGGCCTATGAGCCTGCGGCGCTCGCAATTCTCAGTTTTATGATGACATGGGGATCGATCAGCATTATTCAGATCCTGAGCCGTGGGATACCTGGCTCCCGCTCCAATGTCGGCGGATTGCACTAATCTTTTCGAGGAGTCGATAATATGGGATTCATTGAGCTCCATGGAGTATCAAAAAGCTTCGGGAAAAATACTGTTGTCCGCAATTTGTTTCTTTCTGTGGAAAAAGGCGAGTTTGTGTCATTCCTGGGTGGATCAGGCTGCGGCAAGACAACTACGCTGCGCATGATTGCTGGTTTTGAAATCCCTTCTTCCGGGAAAATTCTTGTCGATGGAAAGGATGTATCGAATGTTCCCCCTGCGAAACGGAACCTCGGGATGGTTTTCCAGAATTATGCGCTGTTCCCGAACATGACAGTGAGGAAAAATATAGGATTCGGACTTAAGATAGCCGGTGTCTCTGCGCACGAGATAGAAAAGCGCGTCGATGAAATGCTTGCACTTATCCATATGGAAGAATTCGCCAACCGCTATCCTCACCAGCTCTCCGGTGGTCAGCAACAGCGCGTTGCACTCGCGAGAGCCATTGCGGTAAGGCCGAAAGCTCTTCTATTGGACGAGCCTCTGTCGGCTCTTGATGCTAAAATTCGCGTGCGTTTGCGAGACGACATTCGAGCGATCCAGCAAAAGCTCGGTATCACAACGATTTATGTCACACACGACCAGGAAGAGGCTATGTCGATTTCCGACAGAA
This sequence comes from Rectinema subterraneum, assembly GCA_009768935.1. Classification (GTDB taxonomy): domain Bacteria; phylum Spirochaetota; class Spirochaetia; order Treponematales; family Rectinemataceae; genus Rectinema; species Rectinema subterraneum. The sequence continues at coordinate 15,227 of WESA01000011.1, read as the reverse complement.
TCGCTGTTATGCGCAACGGCAAAATTGAGCAGATCGGCACCCCATTCGAAATATACAATAGGCCTGCGACAAGCTATGTTGCTTCATTTATCGGAACCCTCAATCTGCTGGAAGCCACTGTTGTCGATGCCAATAATGGCATTGTTTCCATCGGATCTATGAAGCTGAAAACCGCCAGCTCACTCGATAGAATGCAGGACAAGCCTGTAAAACTGACAGTCAGGCCAGAGGCGCTTTCTTTTGCAAATCCTGCAGACCCTGTGACAGCCGATACCAATGTGCTGTCCGGCACCATAGAAACGATAAAATTTCTCGGCTCTACAGTGCGTTATGTCATGAAATTCGGAGACACCTTCATGTACATGGATCGGTTCAACAATCCCCAGCTCGAGCTCCCCAAAAAAGGAGACCCGGTTTCGGTTATCTTCAGCAAAGAGGCATGCAGGATTTTGCCCGCAGATGAAGAATCGGCTAATTCACTGAAAGGTACTGAAGAAGAGCTTTGATGAAGGGCCATTGAGCCAGCCGCAGGGCCAGCACAATCTTAGGAACACATACTTTCCTCCGCCTTGACTTTCACGCAAAGTGCTTTACATTTAATTACAGGAGGATGAGCTTTGCAGACACAGCGTCCGGTCCTTGCACAACAGCAACAGCTTAAACTCAGCCCTCGGATGATTCAGGCAATTCGTCTGCTCGCGCTCCCGCTCCAGGAACTTTCAGAGCAAATCCGCCAGGAACTTGAAGAAAACCCCGCGCTCGAACTTCTGACCGATAATGCCGAGCTTTCGCTCGATGTAATGGAAGACAGCCTCGATACATTCAGAGACAGCGATGAAACCCTCCGGGAAGCCGAATACTCTGATGAAGCATTTGGATTCAATAACGATGAAAACGACCGAACCGCCATCATTGAACAGACCATCGCAACAGAAGAATCCTTGCAGGAACATCTTTCAGGCCAGCTAGGTCTGCTGCCATTGAATGATGCGGAACGCCAAGTCGCTGAGCGTCTCATCCAGAATACTGACGAAAATGGCTTCCATATTCTTCCGCCGCAGGAAATTTGTCCGGATTGCGAACCAGGTACCCTGGAGCGGATTCTCTCTCTCCTCCAGAGGCTGGACCCTCCAGGCACCTGCACTTCAGGCTATCGCGAAAGCCTGATTGTGCAAGCACAAATCGCAGCCAATGCTCCGCGCAAGACAATCGAAGTGCTCACCAGTCATTTTGAGGATTTGCAGACGCGCAATCGCAGCGCTATCAAAAAATCACTTGGTCTCAATGATCGTGAGCTCGATCATATTATCGATTTTATACGAACGCTCGATCCCTTCCCGGGCCGCTCTTTTTCACGGGCCAGACCACGGTATATTGTTCCGGATCTTGCGATGTGGCTCGAAGATGGTGAAATTAAAGTGCGCCTGAACGACGACATAGTTCCCAAGCTCGGCATAAACCGCCTCTATACTGAACTGGCTTCGCGCGCTTCACGAGGGGAAGCCGAAAAATTCGCTCGCGAAAAAGTCGAAAATGCACGATTTTTTATCGACAGCATAAAAAGGCGCAACGAGACACTGCTCAAAACCGCCTATGCCATCGCTGATGCCCAGAAAGCCTTCTTCGTAGGAGGCCCGCAAGCTTTGAAGCCTCTCACCCTTAAGGAAATTGCACAGAAAATCGAGGTTCACGAAGCAACGGTTTCCCGGGTCGTGAATGGCAAATATGTACAGACCGACTGGGGCACATTTGAGCTTCGCCGTTTCTTCACCAACGCCGTCAACCATGACAACGGCGAAAATATATCAAAGGAGGCTGCAAAAGCGCAAATATCCCAGATAATCGATGAACTTGCTTCGAGAAGAGAAAAAATCTCCGACAGAATCATTGCGGAAATCCTCGCCCGGCGCGGCATCAATGTAGCTCGCCGGACGGTGGCGAAATATCGCAGCGAGCTTGGCAAATAAGCCTGGTTATCGAGCCGGCTCATTATGCCGGGCCGCCGCGAAAGCGCAGGGCATAGCCATTGCGCCAGCATTTTTTCAGGAGGTCACCATGAAAATCGACGTTCGTTCCGTGCATTTCGATCTTAGCGATCAGAGCAGGCAGTATCTGGATACAAAAATCAGCCGGATCGATTACGCGAAGGACATGATCGTCGATCTCCTCTTTGTTTTTACTAAAGACGCAGGGCAGTTCCGTCTCGAAGTAACCGCCAACTTCCGGTGGGGCAAGCAAGCGCACATCGTCGAGACTTCCCTGGAACTCAATCCTGGCATCGATGTGCTGATTGACAAGCTCGATCAGAAAATAGTCAAAGAAAAAGAAAAAATTCAGGAAAAGAAGTAAGCAATCGGCGGCGGTTTTTTCTGCACCATAAGGCCAAAACAAGCTTGGGCATGGCATGAGGCCTTTCCAGACTGCCATAGCAGCCAGCAGAGAACCGCCGCATTTATTGTTTGATTTACCACAATGTACAAATGGTGTAGAATATTGTTGTGAAAGAACAAGAACCGGTCAATTTTACCGTTCTGGACATGCTCAGCCTGGAGCTCAAAGAGCAGAACGACCTTTCGCTGCGCTGTGTCGCAGGAAGGGCCGGCCTGTCTCGCGAGATCACCGTGCCGGACCTCAATCGGCCAGGTCTAGCGCTTGCAGGCTTTTACGATTCCTTCGCATGGGAGCGCCTGCAGATCTTCGGCAGGGGCGAAAGCGCCTACATCAATAAAATCGAAGCTGATGGAGTCGACGAGCCGATTTATGCAAAGCTGTTTTCGTATCAGATACCCTGCTGCATTTTTACCAATAATATTCAGCCTACTGCGCACTTCGCAGCGGCTGCGGATGCAGCAGGCTGCCCTGTGCTTATCACCACGCTGAGTTCGGTGGAATTCTCGATTCGTGTCATCAGGATTTTGCACGATATATTCGCCCCAAAAATTATCATGCATGGCGTCCTGGTCGAGGTTTTTGGCATCGGCATTCTGCTTCTGGGCGAATCCGGCGTAGGCAAGAGCGAGACAGCGCTTGCACTTATCGAGCGGGGACACAGGCTTGTCGCTGACGATGTCGTCGAAATCCGCTGTCTCAATGGCACGCTGCTCATGGGACAGGGCACGAACAAAGTCATCGGCCACCACATGGAAATCCGCGGCCTCGGTATTATCAATATAACCCACCTCTTCGGCGTCGGCGCCATTCGCGACAAAAAGCAAATCCAGCTCGTCATCCAGCTCGAAGACTGGGATCCAAACAAAGTCTACGACCGTATCGGCATGGACGAACTCACCATCGATATCCTCGGCGTCAAAGTGCCCAAGCTCGAAATCCCTGTAAAACCGGGCCGCAACATCCCCATCATCATCGAAACCGCCGCAATGAACGAGCGCCTCAAAAAAATGGGGTACCATAGCGCCCGCGAATTCAACCAGAACATCCTGCGCTGGCTCGAGAGCGAAAGTGCCCGCGCGATGTATTTTTCGCGGGATGATTACTGATTCCGCCCGCTAGTCTGCCTTGATTTGCTACTGCCTCAACTTGAGCCCATCATGTTTTAGAGCTTTTGCGCCTTCTGATCGAGCCCGTATTTCCTGCCAGAACATTTTTCGGGAACGTTCCCATTTTGCACTTGCATTCTCCAAATAATAGTGCTATAGTTGTTTTGGGAACGTTCCCATTATGAAGAATTCGAAGATTAGCATTTACGAAGTCGCGCGACTCGCTGGCGTCTCGAAAAGCACAGTGTCTCGGGTCATATCGGACCGCGGCGGTTCAGTCAGCCCGGAAACACTGGAACGGGTAAACCGTGCGATCGAACAACTCGGCTACCGGAAAAACAGCATCGCGGCAGGACTCAGAACTCGAAAGACCTACATAGTGCTCGTCATGATTCCTGATGTCGCGAACCCCTTCTGGTCCGAAATCGCACGGGCAGTACAAGACAAGCTCGAGCCAGAAAGCTATTCAGTGGTTATCGGAAGCACGTATTGGAGCGAGGAACGTGAAGCACGCTACTATGAGCTCGCTCAGATGTCCCGCTTTGACGGCGTGATCCTCAACAGCGTCACTGACAACATCGAACTCATCAAAAAGCTCGGCGTGCCGGCAGTGCTCATTGGCGAACGTGTTGCAGCGCAGAATATCGATACCGTGGGCACCGACACGATGCAGGCCACCAAGGTCGGCATGCAGTATCTCTATGACCTGGGGCATCGCAGGATAGCCTTGGCAACAAGCGAGCACGGGAGCGAGCGTTACCTGTCGCTGCGGGCGCGGGCGTACAAGGATTTCCTGCATGAAAAAGGCCTGCCGTTTGATCCCAGCCTCGTCTTTTCGGTCAATCTGAACGAGGAAGGCGGGCGTGAACTGGCAAAACGCTTCCTCGCCATGCCCGACTGGCGGAACCGTGCGGACAGTCTCTTCTGCGGCAACGATATCCTTGCTATCGCCGCAATGAGCGAGTTCAGAAAGTTCGGCATCATTCCCGGTATCGACATTTCCATTATCGGTATGGATGACGTGCCTGCAGCGTCCCAGACCTATCCTCCGCTGACGACGGTACGCAAGCCGAGAGAGCGTATCGGCCAGGCGGCAGCGGAATTGTTGCTCAAGCGCATGGAAAACCCGGCGGGACAGCCGGAAAAGCACTTGTTTCCGGGTGAGCTGGTTATACGGGACAGTGTCATCGACAGAAGGAAGCGATAATGAAGACAAGATCAGAGGTGCTGTCGGACAGAGCGACATACGAATCCAGAGCGATTGGCGCGTTCATCGGCCTTGCGATTGGCGATGCAGTCGGGGACCTTGGCAGGAGCCAGGAGCATCGCAACAAGTACGGGCTCATCACTAAGCTCCTCGATGACGGGAAAAGCACCGACGACACCGAGTTCGGGGTACTGACCGCACGGGCCTTGCTAGATACAAAAGGCGCGCTGACCTCGGATACGGCCGCATCCGCGTGGCGGCGCTACATTCTTGATCGCGGCGGGGCAAAGAAAAGGGCCGGTCGCCCGCTCTACGGCGCAATTGAGAATCTGTCCCGCGGCATGCAGCCACCACTGACCGGTAGATACAATGTCATGAATATCGACGACGGGGCGGCGATGCGCGCCAGTCCTCACGGGATTCTATGGGCGGGGGATCCGGAGCGTGCGGCGGCGTCAGCCGCTGCAGATGCCTGCGTGAGCCATGATGCCGATGGTATTTGGGCAGCCCAGGCCACAGCGGCAGCAGTTGCTATCGCGATAGCGAACGGCTCGGTAGATGAGATCGTGGAAGCCGCCAGGCGATGCTTGCCCGCTGGAAGCTGGATCGCCAGCGCTATGAATACCGCAATGGACATCTGCAACCGTCACCCGGACATCGAGGAAGCCTACGAGGAACTGCACACGAAGCTGTGGACACCGGAACATGCTGCAGCGCCGGAAGCGATCCCGCAGATGTTCGCTATTTTCCGACTGTGCGCAGGAGACCCACGCCGCGGCCTTTTGTGGAGCGCAAACTTCGGAAGGGACGCTGATACGATCAGCGGTCTGGTGTGCTCGCTATCGGGAGCGGTGCATGGAGCGGAAGCCTTCCCGACCGAATGGACAGAGAGCCTGCGCAAGCCATCCGGCACCTGCCTGGATTTCGCTGCAGAAGAGGACATTGTCTCGCTCGCCACGGAACTTGTGGCGCTTTCATGCGAGCTGGGAGCCTGAAGTATGGTCGCACTGGCGAAAAAGAAAGAATGGTCGCTGCTCCTCCTGCTGGCGCCCGCCCTCCTTTACTTTCTGATCTACCACTTCATCCCGATCTCAGGGATGGTCATGGCATTCCAGGATTACCGGATCTTCGGGAAGAGCCCCTTCGTGGGGTTCAAGCACTTCAGGATACTATTCGCGTCGCCGGCTTTCCTGCAGGTGCTAAGGAACACCCTGATCATCAGCTTCATGAAGATCGTGCTTTTCTTCCCCTTGCCAATCATCTTCGCGCTCATGCTCAACGAGGTCCGCTCGTCGATCCTGCGCAAGTTCATCCAGTCCACAACCTACCTGCCGCACTTCCTGTCCTGGGTTGTCATCGCGGGCATATGGATTGCCTTCCTTTCGCCGGCCAACGGCGGCCTGAACCAGCTGCGCGAAATGTTCAACCTTGCACCAAAGGATTACATGACGGACAAGGGAGCGATTCGCTGGGTACTCTTCGCCTCGGAAACATGGCGCAGCCTCGGATGGGATTCCATCATCTATCTAGCAGCTCTCGCGTCGATCAGCCCCAGCCTGTACGAATCAGCTGATCTTGACGGAGCTGGAGCCCTGCAGAAAATGCGGTATATCACCTTGCCCGAGCTGCTGCCCACTATGGTGACAGTCTTCATTCTCAACATGGGGTTTTTTCTCAATGCGGGCTTCGACCAAGTATTCAACATGATGAACGATTCGGTGATCAGCGTGGTCGATATTCTTGATACCTACGTCTATAGGATCGGCCTTCTGAACATGCAGTATTCCTTCTCCACGGCGGCGAGCCTGTTTAAGGGCGTCATAGGACTGGTGCTGATCCTTGCAGCCCACCAGGGTTCAAGAAAGATCACGGAAAAGGGCCTATGGTAAAGAAAGTGAAAACCCCTGCCGTCGAGCTCTTCTGGCGCTGGCTGTTCACGGCGCTGCTGCTTCTTGTCTGTGTCATCGTGCTCGTGCCGATGCTCAACCTGCTGGCGCTCTCGCTCTCGAATCCCGCAAGGGTTCCCGAGGTCCGCGGGCTCACGGTTTTCCCCAAAGGCTTCTCGCTCATCAACTACCGCGTGCTCGCCGCCAACCCCCTCTTCGTACGGAGTTTTCTCAACTCGGTATTCATCACCGTCGTCGGGACGGCCCTGAACCTGCTCGTGACATCGATGGCAGCCTTCGCGCTGACGCGGCCCAAGCTGCCGTTCCGCCGTTTCTTCATGGTACTGATCATCATCGTCATGATCCTAGAGCCGGCCCTGGTCACCGAATACCTGGTGATCAAGAAGATCGGGCTCATGAACAGCCTGTGGGCGGTTATCCTCTACAAGACCGTCAATGTCTACTACCTAATCATCCTGATGCGATACTTCGAGGAAATACCACCTTCGCTCATCGATGCGGCGCAGGTGGACGGCGCAAGCAACATGACGGTACTGCGCAAGATTGTCATGCCGCTTGCCAAGCCTGCGCTCGCCACGCTCGGCCTGTTCTACGGCGTGTTCCACTGGAACGAGTACTTCAGGGCAAGCATCTATCTCACGGACCCCATGAAATATCCGCTGCAGCTCATCCTGCGTCAGTTCGTGGTGCTGGACGATACAGCATCGCTCATAGGGTCGGGAACGCTCTTCAGCTACGATGAAGCGGCCCGCCTCAGCTATGACGCTCTACAGGCGAGCACGATAATCGTGGCGATTCTACCGGTTCTCATCGTCTACCCCCTCATCCTCAAATACTATGCGCGAGGTGTGATGGAGGGCGGAGTGAAAGAATAGGAGGTATCTATGAAAAAGCACAGTATTGTTCTGTGGCTCATGGTCGCGATGCTGGTCACTGGTGTCGCGCTGGCTGGCGCACAGCCGAAGGTGAGGCTCGTCCTCAAGGACCTCGATACGGATCCGAATGCAGCTCAGTTCATCCAGCTCATCGAGAAGGGCATGGCAGCTGCGGGCACACCGGTGAAGATTGAGATCGTCAAAGTCCCGTCTGGGAACTATGCCGAGAAAATCAGCCTGATGATTATGTCCGGCGATATTCCCGACATCATCTATTTCCAGGGCGGCGACGACAAGATTGCGATGCAGAACCTGCTCGAGGACCTGCGCCCTTACGTCGCAAAGTCGAAGTACATAAAGAATGTTCTCGATCCTCACAGCAAAACCAGGCTCGAGAGCTATCCCTACCTTGTCTGGGTGGCGCCGCCACGAGTCCGCGCGCCGGTAATCCGCAAGGACTGGTTTGACACGCTGCCTTCGGCGAAAGCTGTCGCTACGAATCCGACGGTCGACACCTACTATGCGCTGTTCAAGGACCTGGTCCAGAAGAAAGGAGCGAAGTTCGGCATTTCCATTACCGGCGCGACAAACGGCGTCGAGGAGCTCGATTCGATTTTCGATGGCGCGTTCGGCATCACCTCGACATGGATGAAAGGAGCGGACGGCCAGTGGGTGTACTGCAGGGTTACGCCGAACGAAAAGCAAAAGCTGGAATTCTACGCAAAGCTCTACAAGGAAGGCTTGCTGGACCCTGAATACCTGACAAAGAAATGGGATACCAAGGAACAGGTGTTCTATGAGGGCAAGGCCGGTATCATCGCCGGTGTGGCGCCCGGCAGTATTGACGTGTATGCCAACAAGATGATGAAGACCCAAAACACCACGCTCGTGCCGCTGCCGCCTCCTGCGGGGAAAGCGCAAGGACTTGGCCCATTTGTTGATGTGATCAAGGAATCACGTGGTTTTGCGATTCCTGTCACCTCGAAGGTGAAGGATGCAGCCTTTGCCGTGCTCGATTTCATGTGGAGCCCTGCTGGCCTCAAGATCGCGAAGCTGGGCATCCCGGGCCTCCACTATATTGAAGAGCCCAACCGTTATGTGCTCACGGACAAGTACGCCGAGTGGTACAACGGGTGGTTCGGCGATTCCTTCAACGGCTTTGTCCCCGACAAGCCGCTGAGCAGGCCGATCATGACCGAGGCCGCCGTGGAAGCCGGAAAACTCGCCGTGAAGTACATGATGCCTGACAAGACATTCCTCATCCCCGAGCAGTACATTGCTAACTGGGATGCAATGACAAACCTCTACAAGGAATACAACGCGGACATTGTGACCGGCAAGAAGCCCATTTCGGCATTCGACGAGTTTGTGCAGAAGTGGTACAGCGCGGGCGGGACCGAGCTGACGAAATATGCGCAGACGAAGCTGAAGTGATGCTTGTCTGTGCTGACTGATCCATCAAAACCAGGCGGAGGAGTGCCGCGCCCGTATCAAAGGACGAAAGCGCGGTACTCCCTGCCGCTCTTTCGATTGCGGAGCAACTATGCCGACTATCCCCTCTGATTACCTTGAGCGAGTCTACGCGGGACTGCTGGGAAAAAACATTGGCATACGCCTTGGCGCGCCTGTCGAACCGGCGATCTGGACCTATGAGCGTATCCGCGAAGTGTATGGCGACATCACATCATACATCAAACCTTACCGGAATTTCGCGGCGGACGACGACGCGAACGGGCCTGTATACTTCGTGCGGCCGCTGCTTGAAAAGGTGGAGCGCCTAAGGAACAAAGAGGGGGGCTGGCTTGGGAGCCTGCCTCAGAGCGCCGTTGGTGCTGGAGAAGGGAATCCTGTCGCGCCTCTTGCCATTGAGCCATCCGAGGTCGCCCGTGCCTGGCTCGATTATTCGCGCGAAGGCGTTGGCATGTTCTGGTGGGGAGGCTATGGCCGGAGTACCGAGCACACTGCCTATCTCAACCTCAAACATGGTGTGCCTGCTCCCGAATCCGGCTCCATTGCACGAAACGGCAAGGTGACTGCCGAACAGATCGGTGGCCAGATTTTCATCGATACATGGGGGCTGGTGTGGCCGAGCAACCCGGAAATGGCTGCTGAATATGCGGTACGCGCCGCGTCAGTGTCACATGATGGCGAAGGCTTGCACGGCGCGCGGTTCATTGCAGGCTGTATCGCCGCAGCATTCCGGGAAACCGATGTGGAAGCGGTGGTCGGTGCAGGCAGGGCAATGTTGCCAGCGGATTCTGCTTACGCTGCTGTGGTAGATGCAGTCCTGCGCTTTCATGCGCAGCATCCCTCCGACTGGCGTGCCTGCCAGGAATACCTGCTAGCCGAATGGGGTTATGACAAATGGCCTGGCCTCTGCCATATCATCCCGAACGCAGGCGTGTGCGTACTCGCACTGCTCTATGGTAAGGGCAGTTTCGCGCGGACGGTCGAAATTGCGACAATGTGCGGCTGGGATACCGACTGTAATGCGGGAAATGTGGGTACCATTGCAGGAGTTCTGTACGGTCTTGATGCCCTGCCGGCACACTACCGCGCGCCGGTCAACGACAGCATCGTGCTCTCCGGGCTACCAGGCACACTCAATATCCTCGATATCCCGACTTTCGCGAAAAGGGTTGCGGAAGCTGGCTACATGCTCGCGGGTGAGGCTGTGCCGGCATCCATCACTGAAGCCCTGCAACGCGGCGATGGAGAGCGGGCGATCTGGTTCGATTTCGTTCTGCCAGGCTCGACGCACGGTATGCGCGTCTCGGATCCAACCAGGTTCGCGGCGCGCCACAGGAGCGGCGCCCTTGAGTTCCAGTTCGAGCGGCTCGTCAAAGAAGAGAGCGGGAAGCTCTTCTTCAAGCCTTTCTACCGCAGGGACGATTTTGACGACGAACGATACAACCCTATCTTTTCACCGATTGCCAGGCCCGGCCAGAAGGTGCGGATCGAGTTCATGCTCGAGCGATGGGAGGGACAGAGCATCGGGGTCGAAGGCTATGTGCGCGATACTTTCACACGGCAGGATATCATCACGACTGGCACTATCTTCCCGCAGGAAGGCGAGCCCTGTCGCCTCGATTTTCAGATTCCCTCGCTGGATGGCTCGTTTCCTGATGAAATCGGCTTGAAAATCACGAGCTTCTCGGGCAAGGGGAAACGGGATTCCGGCAGGCTTTTCATCCGGCATTTCTCTATTGAGGGGAAGGCTTCCTACACAATCGATATGGCAAAGCAATCGGTCGAGTTCGGCTGTGTGACCCCCTTTTCGCATGATGGTGGCACATGGAGCATCGAGAGTGGCAGGCTGCACCTTATGACCCCAGTCCAGGCTGCATCCTACACGGGTGGCTACCGGGTCGGTGATCAGCGGATAACGGCACAGGTGCGCCCTATCGCCGGTGATTGCCACATGCTCTTAGTGCGCACACAGGGCGCTACGCGGGGGTATTGGGCCGGATTCGATGGCCCAGGCCATGTCGCCATCTACAAGAACGATGCTGGTTTCACAAGGCTCGCAAATGCCGAGTATTCATGGCAGGCAGGCAGGGACTATGTGATGGCCCTCGAAGCAATTGGCTCATCGATCTGCTTGTCCATTGACGGGGAGAAGGTGCTCGAAATTGACAATGACAGATTTGACAGCGGTATGCTCGGCTGCGGCACGCTCCGCGCTTCAAGGGCGCTGTATGGCCCATTCACGGTGGAAGAGCTATGACGGAATACACACCATCCACAGCCGGCACGCTTTCCAAGTCGGATTGCCTTGTGGTGTACAGGCCCTCTAAAGAGCCTGTTTCTGTTACGGTTCGCTCGAGCGTCGGTAGACTGTTCGGCAGGTCAATCGAAGACACTGCGAAGAGTATGCTCGGAGTCTTCGGTGTCAAAACCGGTTTGCTCGAGATCGAAGATGATGGTGCTCTCAACCTTGTGCTTTCGGCGAGGATAGAGACCACTCTGAGGCTGGCTGGATTCGAACTGAATATCTCACTGCTAGAAAGGGACAGAACCTTTAGCGCAGCCAAAATCCAAAGAGAACCGTCAGCCAAGCAGCTCCCGCGGCGTGCCCGCCTCTATATTCCGGGCAATCAGCCGAACCTCATGATTAATGCCGATTTGTTCGGTGCGGATACCCTCATATTCGATCTCGAGGACTCGGTTCCTCCGGAGCGAAAACTCGAAGCGCGCATCCTTGTGCGCTATATGCTTTCCGATACCCACCTCTTCCGGGAGAGCGAGCTCGCTGTCCGCATCAATCCAATCGACAGCTCCTGCGGCAGAGAGGATCTCGAGGAAATCGTTAACAGTCGGCCGCAGGCAATCGTTCTGCCAAAGTGTGAGTCCGCACGCGACATCCAGGTACTGGATGCAGAACTCGCGAGGCTTGAAGCGCGCGAAGGCCTGCCTTTGGGCTCGATTCTTATTCTCCCGCTTATCGAGACCGCTGCTGGTGTACTGGCAGCAAAAGAAATAGCAGCAGCTTCGCCGCGCAACGCAGCACTCTGCTTCGGCTATGAGGACTTTATAAGCGATATACATTCAAGCGCTGGAGAAAGAAGCCTGCGCTCTGCCAGCACGCCAGCAAATCATGATGGAGAAATGCCTCATAGCTCATCCCAGCCCGAGGCACTCCTTGCAAAGCAGATGATTGTGCTTGCAGCGCGTGCAGCGGGAATAGACCCGCTCGATTCCGTAATTTCGGATACCGAGGACAAAGAAGCCCTTAGGAGTTCCTGCGAAGAAGCTCGTATGCTCGGCATGTCGGGCAAGGCGGTGATCCATCCAGTGCAGATACCTGCCGTCAAGAGCGCCTTCCACCCTTCGGAAGAAGAAATCATGCAGGCGAAAGCTATAGTCGAAGCCTACGAGCGCTCTGTGGTGGAGGGCAAGGGAACTGCAGCGCTCGGTGACACCATGATCGATGTGCCGGTCGTCGAGAGAGCTAGGCGGCTATTGAATGACTATAGGATCGGGGACTGATATGGAATGGAAGACCAATGCGCTCGGACGCGCAATCCCGCTCGAAATAGAGGGCAGAAAACTCGTGCCCTTTGCTGGCGCTTTTGCTGATCCGACAGGTGCAGCAATTGCTGCAAGCAAAGACATTTCCACGCAATCGGGCAAGAAAAAATTGCGCCCTGTCCCTTGGCGAGGCAAGCCAGACAAGTTGACGAAAAGCTGGGATGACCTGTTCGACCGGCTAGATATTCATGATGGAGCTACGATTTCCTTTCATCATCATCTGCGCGATGGCGATGCGATAGTGCTTGAGGTAGTCAAGCGACTGGCAGAGCGTGGGATTCGCAATCTCACGCTCGCGCCTTCTGCCCTTTTTTCGGTCCACGACGCACTGGTTCCCTATATCCGCGCAGGTGTCATAACAAAAATAGAAGGTTCAATGAATGGAGCGGTCGGCGCAGCCTGCTCTCGCGGAGAAATGCCAAAGACCTGCGTGCTCCGTTCCCACGGCGGACGCCAGCGCGCTATCCAGGATGGAGACCTTAAAATCGATGTCGCCTTTATCGCCGCGCCCTGCGCGGACGCATTCGGGAACGCAAACGGCCTTTACGGAAAATCGGCATGCGGTCCGCTCGGCTATCCGAAACCGGATTCCGAGTACGCAAACAAAGTCACCGTAATTACCGACAATCTTGTGTCCTATCCCTGCCTTCCATGGGCAATCTGCGGATCGAATGTCGATTACGTGCTCCAGGTGGAGAGCATTGGTGACAGCTCAAAGATTGTCTCGGGCACGACACGCCTGACCAGGAGCCCCACCCAGCTGCTCATCGCAGACCTTACTGCCCGCTTTATCGAAGCAGCCGGACTCATGCATGAAGGTTTTTCGTTTCAAGCAGGAGCGGGCGGCATTTCGCTCGCTGCGACGGTCTTTCTTGCAGAGCGCATGCGGCGCGCTGGTGTGAAAGCTTCCTTCGCGCACGGCGGAGCGACGAAAGTCCTCGTCGATCTCCTCAAGGAAGGCTTGCTGAGCTCCATCGTCGACTTGCAGAGCTTCGATCTCGACGCGGTACGCTCCTGCGCTGAGAATCCCTCGCATGTCGCTTCGGACCCTTTCATCTCCTACGGACCCCGCTCAGCGGGCTGTGTTGCCAACATGCTCGATGTGGCGATCCTAGGCGCCACCGAGATCGACCTTGGATTCAATGTCAACGTTGTCACGCATTCAGACGGCCTGCTGCTGCATGGAATTGGCGGCCACAGCGATGCCGCGGCCTCAGCCGGTTGCACCATCATCACGGCGCCGTCCTTCCGGAAGCGCATCCCAATCGTCAGGGAAGAAGTAACCACTGTAACCTGTCCTGGCGAAGTGGTTGATGTCCTTGTGACCGAGCGCGGCATTGCCATCAATCCCCGTCGCGAAGACCTCCTGGAAAGAGCAAAAAAGGCCGGCCTGCCCTGCATAAAAATTTCGGAGCTCCTCCACGATGTCCGAGAAATCACTGGGGCGCCAGAGCTTCCTAGGTTCAAGGATAGAGTTGTTGCGATGATCGAATGGCGTGACGGAAGCATTATCGACGTAGTAAGGGAAATCGAGAGCATATAGCATATTTTGCAGAATGAACCGGTTATCCAGCAGCTTCAATTCTGAAAGACATCCGTTCCTCGTGATGCCTCATCATAAAACCTAACCGTTATGCAATGGATGCCTCATTGAACGCGGCAGCACTTCCAGAGTATCATATTGCCTAAATTCATTCCGGGAGCCTGTATGGTAGAGCTTGAAACAACTATAAAAAATCGTGCCGGCATTCATGCCCGCCCATCTGCACTTATCGCGCAAACCGCAATCAAGTTTGCATCCCGCGTCTATCTCGAAAAATCAGGCAACCGAATCAATGCCAAATCCATAATGGGCATCATCACGCTCGCCGCCAGCTTCGGCACAAAAATCAAGATCATCACCGAGGGACCGGACGAACAGCAAGCAGCAGAAGCCATCAAGGCGCTTTTCGAATCCGGATTCAACGAAGAGCTGGGCTAATTTTTGTAGTGCTTCCAACCTTGTGCCAAGCAAGCAGCGCGCACCACCAAGCCAGCACCTCTCTCTTCCTTATCTTCCCTTCAGATGCGCGAGACCAGCGCATCCTTCTTTCCTAACGCCCGAAGCTTTTTATGCAAGCGCATACTTCGGAATGTACTCAGCCTTTGTTTTCCCTGGCGTCTTCCAGCGCTTCTCCCAGGTCCGTCGCATCGTCTCGGAGAGCGTGCAGCGGCTCAAGAATGCCCGTATTCCACCAGTGAGCGCCTGCACAAAGTGCTGCACAAGCTGCACCGGAATCCCCGCTGCCTCAGCATGCGTACGAGGATGCGCTCCTTTATGTGCACGAATACGAAAGGGCTTGAGGTAGTTGTGGCCAAGGAGGTACAAGCTTAGGCGCATCATGCCGTTTGCGACATTGCGGTTGAAACAGACTGTTTCCCGGTGGTGGTGCGCGAGGTCTTTGCGCAGCTCCCGGTCGATGTAGTTGGAAGAAAAAAGGGGATTGCTGAGCGTCCGGGGCAGCTTCGAGCTGATCGTCCAGTGGACGAGGCGGGTGTGTTCAGTCTGCGTGCGGAAGGCTGCAAGCCTCTGGAGCACGCGCTGATAGTCGGGCTTTTCATCGGTGATGAGCACAAAGGGCCGGTAGGGAGCCGGTGGCTGCAGCTGCAGGGCGCGTACGAGGGTTTCGCGGAAGGAGCGGGCGAGTGCGCCGCGCTCTAAGGGGATACG
>WESA01000096.1 GCA_009768935.1 Rectinema subterraneum | reverse complement strand
GGGGCGCGACTGCATATTCCTGAGACAGATCTTGCACTTTCTCACGTTTCAATCCACGCGCCCGCGGGGGGCGCGACATGACTCGAGCCCTCTTGAGAATCCAATGGCGGATGTTTCAATCCACGCGCCCGCGGGGGGCGCGACCCAAATTTCATCAAGCGCGGAGGGATCTTCGGGGTTTCAATCCACGCGCCCGCGGGGGGCGCGACATAAAATGGCTTCCTATAACATCAAATATGATTAAGTTTCAATCCACGCGCCCGCGGGGGGCGCGACAGGTTGAATAATGATAGAGTAACGGAATGAGTGTGTTTCAATCCACGCGCCCGCGGGGGGCGCGACCAGACACTGAGCGTATGCTCAGCGAATTTCACGGTTTCAATCCACGCGCCCGCGGGGGGCGCGACAAGCATTGCGGTCAGAATACCGCAAGCTTCTTGCGGGTTTCAATCCACGCGCCCGCGGGGGGCGCGACGGTTACAAGGCGCGCGCATGAGTATCGGTATATAGTTTCAATCCACGCGCCCGCGGGGGGCGCGACCGTCATCAACCGTCAATACTTTCGTAGCGATGTACGTTTCAATCCACGCGCCCGCGGGGGGCGCGACAATAGGCTTGTACATCAGCAATGGTTGGTTTTTTGTTTCAATCCACGCGCCCGCGGGGGGCGCGACACCTTCGCGCACGCATATCGCGCGCGCATCCATTGTTTCAATCCACGCGCCCGCGGGGGGCGCGACTCCGTGCATTTTTTGCATTTTCTGCATTCCGGCAGTTTCAATCCACGCGCCCGCGGGGGGCGCGACTTACGGTGTAGCAAGTATCTTGCTACATAATGCGTTTCAATCCACGCGCCCGCGGGGGGCGCGACATGGTGAAACCGTCGACGGTTTCACCAGCTGAGGTTTCAATCCACGCGCCCGCGGGGGGCGCGACCACCTTCGCGCACGCATATCGCGCGCGCATCCATTGTTTCAATCCACGCGCCCGCGGGGGGCGCGACTAGTGTAATGAAACCGGTGGCGGTGGCGCCTACAGTGTTTCAATCCACGCGCCCGCGGGGGGCGCGACCTTACATGCTTGTTGTGTCGGCAGCGGCAATCCAGTTTCAATCCACGCGCCCGCGGGGGGCGCGACCACCGCGGAAGTCCTGTCCTTCCGCGGTAGTACGGTTTCAATCCACGCGCCCGCGGGGGGCGCGACGCAAGAGTATCGATGCGACACCGTAAACACCGCGGTTTCAATCCACGCGCCCGCGGGGGGCGCGACTTTTTTGCCCATAGGCGCGCATAGGATGGCCTAGTTTCAATCCACGCGCCCGCGGGGGGCGCGACAGCATCAAAAACGAACAGTGCATCATCATCTACTGGTTTCAATCCACGCGCCCGCGGGGGGCGCGACACAAGCGAATCCAAGCGGCGAAGGCGGATGCGCTGTTTCAATCCACGCGCCCGCGGGGGGCGCGACTAATGCTGGCAGGGGCAAGTTTTTATGCCAATTTATGTTTCAATCCACGCGCCCGCGGGGGGCGCGACCCGCCGCCACCGCCACATGCACCTGCGCCAGAATATGTTTCAATCCACGCGCCCGCGGGGGGCGCGACATAGATTCCCCGTTCAGACTGCGTGGATGAGTATAGTTTCAATCCACGCGCCCGCGGGGGGCGCGACGTAAAAATGGGCACAGGACTGCCAAAATTACGCCGTTTCAATCCACGCGCCCGCGGGGGGCGCGACTGGAGTTGCAGCTCCTGCGCATCAATGACCGCCAGTTTCAATCCACGCGCCCGCGGGGGGCGCGACATGTCGATGACGCGCTGGCAAAAATCCGTGTAGCGGTTTCAATCCACGCGCCCGCGGGGGGCGCGACTCAGCAAACGGCGTGATGGCAGAGATGAGTTTGTCGTTTCAATCCACGCGCCCGCGGGGGGCGCGACCATCCCGCCATCGCCGACAACCGGAGACTGCTGGAGTTTCAATCCACGCGCCCGCGGGGGGCGCGACACTGTCCAGTTTGCCGAGTCATCAGTCGAGCCGATGTTTCAATCCACGCGCCCGCGGGGGGCGCGACATAAGGTCTCCGATGGATAGAGTGAGTCTGACGGATGTTTCAATCCACGCGCCCGCGGGGGGCGCGACGTAATTCGCGTTGCTGCGCCATTGTTGCTGTAATGTTTCAATCCACGCGCCCGCGGGGGGCGCGACCTACGTGATGCTTATGAAGATCTAAAAGAGAAAGTAGTTTCAATCCACGCGCCCGCGGGGGGCGCGACCCGCCGCCTGCCATTTCTATGCCGGAAGTACCGTGTTTCAATCCACGCGCCCGCGGGGGGCGCGACTGAAATCAAGCCTAAATATGAGGGTGGATACAATGTTTCAATCCACGCGCCCGCGGGGGGCGCGACGCACTGCGACCCAGTCAGGGCAAGACCTGGTCGAGGGTTTCAATCCACGCGCCCGCGGGGGGCGCGACGCGCCAAACTCGTCATCACTCTCCGGCTCCATGTCCAGTTTCAATCCACGCGCCCGCGGGGGGCGCGACGAGCTTATCGGCAAGGCGTTTGTGTGGCTCTACAAGTTTCAATCCACGCGCCCGCGGGGGGCGCGACTGAAAAGACAGTGAGAATCTTAAACCTCTATCTCGAGTTTCAATCCACGCGCCCGCGGGGGGCGCGACATTCCGGATCGTGATTCAGGATTCGACTCGGCCAGTTTCAATCCACGCGCCCGCGGGGGGCGCGACGAAGATCAACAAGCCAGTCTGTGAAATCGTCAGGGTTTCAATCCACGCGCCCGCGGGGGGCGCGACCCAAGTGCTAAGGGAAGTGATCGGGCATAGATCGGTTTCAATCCACGCGCCCGCGGGGGGCGCGACCCGTAACACCAATCCAAATATTTCGAGACCAAGGTTTCAATCCACGCGCCCGCGGGGGGCGCGACCCGGGAATGCGCTCGAGGTGCCTTTCGCGGTGATCTTGTTTCAATCCACGCGCCCGCGGGGGGCGCGACGCGCTGGATTTTCGCCTGATGACATTGAGGAGCGAGGTTTCAATCCACGCGCCCGCGGGGGGCGCGACGTACCGGCGATAGTGCAGGTTGCGGAAACAACCTTGTTTCAATCCACGCGCCCGCGGGGGGCGCGACGCGCAACAGTACGGTAATCTGCTCTATTACTACTACGTTTCAATCCACGCGCCCGCGGGGGGCGCGACACAGCGGTGGCACGACACAATATATTTATCGCCTGTTTCAATCCACGCGCCCGCGGGGGGCGCGACTACCTGATTATCCATTAGGAGTAATAATGCCAAGTTTCAATCCACGCGCCCGCGGGGGGCGCGACGTGGGGATAGTCCGGGAAGTCTTTCCATCGCACGCCCGTTTCAATCCACGCGCCCGCGGGGGGCGCGACTGTATCCGCGCCGCCAAGCATCGCCTTAAAAAGGTTTCAATCCACGCGCCCGCGGGGGGCGCGACAGGATTTTAGAGGCCATACAGGCTCTGCCTGACAAGTTTCAATCCACGCGCCCGCGGGGGGCGCGACAGACTAGATTTGGGAATAAAACAGGACGCTTCAAGTTTCAATCCACGCGCCCGCGGGGGGCGCGACCTGGAATCGAGCTTCCGCCGATTATCGTTGATAAAGTTTCAATCCACGCGCCCGCGGGGGGCGCGACGAGAAAAATGAGAATTTGTATACAAAAATTAACAGGTTTCAATCCACGCGCCCGCGGGGGGCGCGACACCTGCACCGCCGTTTGCGATAACGTATGAGCCGTTTCAATCCACGCGCCCGCGGGGGGCGCGACAGCACCTGATGGCAATGTGTTTATATATGCATTTTGGGTTTCAATCCACGCGCCCGCGGGGGGCGCGACCTCGACGGTGTACGTGCCAACGCACACGCCGGGATGTTTCAATCCACGCGCCCGCGGGGGGCGCGACATCGCAGCTGCACTTAAAAATTTTTTCTCCTTGTCGATGTTTCAATCCACGCGCCCGCGGGGGGCGCGACTGTATTGCTAATATATATTAATAATACAACAAAATACAATATCGC
>WESA01000095.1 GCA_009768935.1 Rectinema subterraneum | reverse complement strand
GCGCACATCCTGGAACATTCCGTGCTCTGCGGTTCCCGCAAATATCCTGTCAAAGAGCCCTTCGTTGAGCTCATGAAAGGCTCACTCAACACCTTCCTCAATGCGATGACCTACCCCGACAAGACCTGCTATCCCGTCGCCAGCACAAACCTCAAGGATTTCTATAACCTCGTCGATGTCTATCTGGATGCGGTGTTCTATCCCAATCTGACCGAGTACACCTTTCTGCAGGAAGGCTGGCATTACGAAGTGGACCCTCAGACCAAGGAATTCAGCTATAAAGGCGTCGTGTTCAATGAAATGAAAGGCGCCTATTCCGACCCCGAGGACATGCATGATGACCTTTGTCGCCGCAGTCTGTATCCAGATACTTCCTACGGGCTCGATTCAGGAGGAGATCCGCTCGAAATTCCGACGCTCAGCTATCAGGAATTCCTCGATTTTCATAAAAAGTATTATCACCCCTCGAATTCGTTTATTTTTTTCTATGGCGATGACGATCCGGAAAGGCGCCTCGCGCTTATGGAAGAATGGCTTGCTCCTTTTGGGCTGGCTTCGATCGATTCTCTCCCGCAAGCGCAGATGCGCTTTGACGAGCCGCGCTATATCGAATACATGTACCAGGCCGGCGAGCAGGACCAGCCCAAAGCATATGCTGCGGTCAACTGGGCTCTGCGCGGCCATGGCAATGTTCTGCACGCCATGCAAGCCTCGATTCTCTTTCATATTCTGACAGGAACATCCGCTTCGCCCTTGCGCAAGGCTCTGATCGAATCCGGCCTCGGCGAGGACCTAGCCGGGTTCGGCTACTCTGAAGAGCTTTTGCAGACGGCATTTTCGGTCGGACTAAAGGGTGTCGAGCCGACTAATGTCCGCGAAGTCGAAAAACTCATTTTTTCGACGCTCGAGGCGCTTGCTCGCGAGGGGATCGAAAAAGACGCGATCGAAGCATCGCTCAATACAATTGAATTTGCTTTGCGGGAAAAAAATACGGGTCGCTATCCGCGCGGACTCGCGGTCATGCTCGAAGCGCTGAATGAGTGGCTTTACAATCAAGACCCTATAGAGGCGCTCGCCTTTGCCGGGCCTCTCGAAAAAACCAAAAAAGCCTATGCTGATAATCCGCGGCTGTTCAGCGAACTAATCGATGAACTTCTTGTAGGCAATACGCACCGAACCACAGTTGTGCTGCTCCCCTCTCCCGACGCAAATAAAGCGCGTGAGGAGGCCGAAAAAGCCATGCTCGACAAAGCCCGAATGGCTTTCAGCGACGCTGAGCTTGCGCAGATTATGCGCGCCACTGACGAGCTCAGGCGCCTTCAGGACACACCCGACAGCCCGGAAGCGCTCGCCACTATCCCAGTTCTTTCTCTCGAAGATATTCCGAAAGAAGCGCCTGTGTTGCCTTCCGAGCTGCTTCTGCTGACAGAAACGCCACAAGAAGGAGGAACGGTCGCGCAGGGCAAGCAGTCTGCTATGGACGCGCGCCGTTCCGAGACAGCTTCTTCTGCCTTCTACCATGAGCTGGCCACAGGCGGCATTGTATACCTCGATCTGGGCTTCAGTTTTGCAAAGCTCGAGAGCCGCCTTCTGCCATATGTGAGCCTTCTGGGACGCCTCCTTCTCGAAATGGGCACTGACAAAGAAAGCTATGTCCAGCTTATACAACGAATTGGCATCAACACCGGAGGAATTCGAAGCACATCAGTGTCAGCCTCGCGCTGGGATTCGCGCGAACCCAGCCCCTGGTTCTTTTTGCGCGCAAAAGCTCTGCCAGAAAAAGCCGAATCGCTCGCCGATATTCTCATCGATATTCTTACAGGAGCGCGCTTCGATAACCCTGAACGGCTGCGCCAAATCGTACTGGAAGAAAAAGCTCAAGCGGAAGCTATGCTTGTTCCAGCAGCCACGCGCATGGTCAGTTTGAGGCTGCGGTCGCGCTTCAATCCGGCAGATTGGGCGTCGGAGCGGCTTTACGGTATCGAGCACCTTTTCTTCCTGCGTTCGCTCGCTCAGAAAATCGAAAGCGACTGGCCTAGCGTGCTTGCGGATATCGAAGATGTGCGGCGCGCCATCCTTGTGCGGGATAATCTGATCGTCAATGTGACAACTGACCGCGCAACCTTGAATTCCTGCATTCCCGCGCTTCGCCGCATCGTCAAAGCCCTGTCTCCTGAACGCGCGCACGTTACGAGCGGCACGCGCAGTGCCCGGAATTCCTGGATTCATGAAGCCATCTCAGCCTGCGATCCAGCTTCTGTATCCAAGCCAGCCGCTGAGACACTCGAACTGCCGGCACAGGTCAACAGTGTCGGCATGATTCTGCCGCTTTGGAATAGCAAAGCCCCGGCGGGCGCCTGGCTCGTCGTGACAAAGTTTCTCGATACCACCTACCTCTGGGAACAGGTTAGAGTCATCGGCGGCGCATATGGCGGCTATTCGAACCTCGATTTGGCATCAGGGCTTTTGCTGCTGCTCTCGTACCGCGATCCGAACATCGAAAGGACGCTCGATGTCTACCGCAACGTCGCGGCATTTCTCAAGACCTGCTCAGTGCCTCCCGAGGAAATCCAGAAATCGATAATCGGAACGATTGGTGACATCGACGCCTACCAGCTGCCAGACGCGAAAGGCTTCAACGCCCTTATGAACACGCTCACCGGCTACACCCAGGAAGCGCGCCAGCAAATCCGCGACAGCATTCTTGCAGCTTCGCCGGATGACTTCAGGCACCTGGGCGCGCTCATCGAAGAGGCTCTGGGAACATCGATGACTGGTGTACTCGGCGCGCCTGACAGAATCGAACAAGCTTTGCACGCGCTTCCTGCGCCGCTCGAGCGGCTTTCGATGTATTGATGCAACAGCGGAGGGGGCCGGGCCGGCTTTTACGTGAGCCGGGCCGGCTTTTGCATGCGCCCGCGCCCCCAGTTTCACCGCCAGCACCCGGTTTATGCGCCGCGGCTCAGAACCGGATCGCCTCGAATGCGCGCGGATCGAGCTTGTCCAGCAGGGTCTGATCGCCCACAGCCACCCACAAGAACGCTCCGCCAAGCACATACGTATTGAACGCGCGCTGAACCGCATCCGCATCGAGCATGTCGATCCGCTTCTGATCCTTGAGCCAATCCGCGGGGTCCCCTGTCCGCAGAACCGAGCGTATTATGAGCGAAGCAATCGCTGCATTGCTGCGAACCGCCTCAAAATATTCATTCATATAGAGCTGTTTGTAGGTATCGATGGCTTCGCCGATTGGCATATAGCCATCCGCTTCGGTTTTCGCAGGGTCTACGGAGACGACCCGGCCGCGCGCGAGCAAACCGGCTGCTTCGTCGATATACTGCTTGATTTTATCCGGCGCGCTTGTTTTGTATATCATTATTGAGCCATAATTTGCCAAGAATGACCGGATCATGGCGGAAGGCGTGTACACAGCGCCGTATTTGTCGCGCACAACCGAAAACAACAAATCCGAGAACATGCGCGCCGCGAGCGCCATCGCAAAATAATCATCGCTGCCCGGCGCGGGAGCCGCAAAGTCGCCTCGAAGATAGAGCGTTCCTTTCGCCTGCTCATGTTCCTGCATGATGAGGGAGCCTGACGGGCCCATCGGAAATGGCGAAGGGCGCGATACCGCACCAAGCTTCGGCCCGGAAACTTGCCCCAGAAGAGCCTCAAGCTTCTTCGCCAGCTCCGCAGGATTGAAGTCACCGACAGCGACCACAAATATCCTGTCCGCCGAAAAATGCTCTGCGTACCACTTGCGCGCGTCTGTCGCGGTCATCGGCGAAATGCTCTCTTCAGTGCCTTCCGGATTTACCGCATAGGGGTGCCCCTTGAAATACGCCTGATTCATGACCTTCTGCGTGGTCGACCATGGGTTCTGTTCTACACTTTGGAGCGAGAGCGATACTTCATCCTTTGCCTTGCCGAAATCGTCCGCTGAAAACGAGGGCGCTGTAAGCATATCGCCCCAGAGCGCCAGAAGTTCGTCGCGGTACTTGTCCAGGGTCGTAAGGCTGAACGTCGAATATTCGAATTGCACTGCCGTTCCGATGCTCGATGAAGTCCGGTCAAGAATCGCAGCTGCTTTTTCGTAAGGATAATTCTGCGAGCTTCGAGCCATTGTCTTGAGCGCGATATTTTCCCAACCAGCTTGCTCGG
>WESA01000094.1 GCA_009768935.1 Rectinema subterraneum | reverse complement strand
GAGCGCCTTATCGGTCTCGTCGATGGTATGGACTGGGCGGTCTTCGTCAAGAACGGCACCGACGCAACTACCCTCGCCACGTCGATCGCTCGCGCGGATACCGGAAAGCAGATTATCATCGCCGCGGAAGGAGCCTATCATGGGGCGGCAAATTGGTGCTCGACCAATGTGTTTCCCGTGTTCACACTGGCCGAGCAGCGCGATGTGCGATATTTCCCATATAATGACGTTGCAGCGCTCGAGGCGCTATTCCGCCAGCACAGAGAGAAAATCGCCTGTGTGATACTCACCCCCTACCACCATCCCACCTACAAGCCACAGCAGCTCCCAACGCCAGAATTTATCGCGACTGTTGAACGGCTCTGCCACAGCGAGGGCGCCTATTTCATCATGGACGACATCAGGGCTAATTTCAGGCTGAGCATGAAGGGCAGCCACAGCTTCTTCGGTGCGCATCCCGACATGATCACCATGGGCAAGGCGCTCGCGAACGGCTATCCGCTCTCGGTGCTCCTCGGCACAGAAGGGCTCAAGAAAACAGCTTCAAGCTTTTTCATCACCGGAACCTACTGGATGTCCGCCGTACCGATGATCGCCGCAATGGCCACGCTCGACGAGATGGAGCGCTTGGGCGGCACGGAGCGGCTTGCGCAGCTGGGGCGCATGCTCAAGGAAGGGCTTGAATCGCTCGGGCGGGAAGCTGGTTTTTCCGCGCGCATCTCGGGGCCGCCCGCGATCCCCTATCTGACCTTCGATGAGGACCCGGACCTCTTCCTCAATCAGCGCTTCTGCGCGGCGATGGCTGACCGGGGCGTATTCATGCATCCGCACCACAACTGGTTCATTTCGCTCGCGCACACTGAAGCGGATATTGCGCAGACGCTGGAGGCGGCCAAGGGCGCATTCGCGCAGCTGCGCGATTCGCGCAAACCTGTCACTCTGCATCAATCCTTTACACAAGGTTCAGAACACTAATGAAAGCTTGCACGGTGGGCGTCCGGTCGGAACACTGCCTCTGCAAAGCGGGCCGCGCTATCCCCCGATCGCTTTGAAAAGCTGAGCGAGCGCGATCCCAAGGTAGTTTCCAACCGCATACCCGATAATGCCGGTCGTTATCCCCGGCAGAATCAGCTTGCGCGCCTTGAGCGAAACGGCCACCACGCCGACGAACGGCGGCGAGCAGATGGCCGACGTGGACACGATCAGCATCGTATCGACATCGATATTGAAAAGCGCGCACAGCGCCGCATGCAGCACAAAAGACCCGAACAGCACGATCGCCACATAGATGAAGTATGTGCCCGCGCTGTTGAATATTTGCGTGATATTTCCCATCGCACCGACAGCGACCGCAAACACATACAGAAAGTATTCGCCGGTTGCGAAGGTCATCGGGAGCGTGCGGATCCGCGGCACGAACGATGCCGCAAGCGCCATGCTCGTGATGAGCAGAATCGTTACCATCGTCTGGAAATCAGGCGGCACCAGCATCGAAACGCCGAGCGACACGCCCACAATAGCCAGCGCAAGCCCGAACCCTGATACAATCTTTTTCCATAGTCCCTTTCTGAAATAATCCGAGAACCTCGTGGTGAAGCTCAAGTTTTCCGGTGATGCGATATTGCCGTCCCAGTTTTTCAGCGGCAATATATGTTTGAGGATCGGCTTTGCGATACTCATCACTATGAGGAGGTATATAGCCGAAAGCACGATATCTGACGTATGCACAGCGAGATACACATTTTTATCGACATTGAGCGCAGTCTTTATGGCTGCCAGATTCGGCGTGCCCCCGGTATAGAGTCCCACCAGCAGTCCTGCTACATTTGCAGACTCGGCACTCTTCGTTCTGAAAAATGCGTACGCAATGCCCGAGACCAAACTTACCGAGAGTGCGGCAAGCACAAAGGCTAGAATTGCTTTGCCCGAAAGCTCCTTCCATTTCTTGATGTCGACCGAAAACAGCAACAGTGGAATCGATATTGCCACCGCGACGCTCGAGAGCGTGTCGAGCAGCGCGCTCGCCGACGCCGGCAGGATTCCTATGTTGCCCAGCGCGAGCCCTGCGATATAGCACACGATCAGTGTGCTCCATTTTGCCATGAATCTAACTCGCTCTTTGAGATAGAGAAGCAGAACCGGAAAGAGCAGGGTGAAAAGAATCAGCAGTATGTCTGACATAGCGTATCCTTTCGGAGCAGCACAGGCTTGCGATCAGCGAGGCAAGCGAGCGCGAATGATTTCCAGCGCTATTCTAGTACGGCTCGATGCATGTGACCAGCGCCGGCTGCGTGAGATTTCTCATGTCAGAAAGGTTCTGCAAGATTTCGATTCTGTCTTTTCGGACGATGTATTTATGAATTGAACTAGTCTAGGTTTCTTCTGAGGCGGAATCGATTTTTTCTTCACTTCATGTGCATTTTGTCATGGCGATTCACAATCAGGATCGTGCTTGTGTCTGAATGAGGGGGTTAGTTCAGAGCACGCAGAGACGAAATTACGCTGCCGTCCATTCTGCAGAGAGAAGTGCCGCCTGTTCCAGCACTGTCTGGGTTGCTTTCTCCTGTTTGTCGGGAGGATAGCCATATTTTCGCAGAATGCGTTTGATGAGCACGCGCAATTGGGCTCGCACGTTTTCGCGCAGGGTCCAGTCGATGGTCACATTGTTGCGAACGATGTTGACCAGTTCGCGCGCAATGCTCCGCAAGGTCTCGTCGCCGAGCACCTTGACGGCGCTGTCGTTCGTTTCGAGTGCATCGTAGAAGGCCAGTTCGTCTTCGGTCAAACCCAGCTGCTCACCTCGCGCGCTGGCTTCGCGCATTTCCTTTGCCAGCTGAATCAGCTCTTCAATGACCTGGGCTGCTTCGATCGCGCGATTCTGATAGCGGCGGATGGTCTGTTCCAGCATTTCCGCGAAGGAGCGAGCCTGTACCAGATTTTTCCGACGTCGGGTTGCCAGCTCGCCTTTCAGCAGTTTCTGGAGCAACTCGACGGCAAGGTTGCGCTGTGGCATGCCGCGAACTTCGGCAAGGAATTCATCCGACAGAATCGAAAGATCGGGCTTCTCGAGCCCTGCGACCGCAAAAATATCCACGACGCCTTCGGGGGCGATCGCGCGGGAAATAATCTGCCTTACCGCGTGATCGAGTTCCTCCTCCGGCTTGGTATCGCCGGGGACGCGCTTGGAAAGGGCGGTCTGTACTGTCTGGAAAAATGAGACATCGTCGCGGATGGCGAGCGCTTCTTCGTGCGGTACTGCGAGCGCAAAGGCTTGGGAGAGTTCCCGTACGGCGTGCAGGAAGCGCTCTTTGCCGTTTTCCTGGGCCAGAAGGTGCTCAAGCGCCGATGGCAGAAGCCCGAGCCGTTCGGCGGGGGTGCCCGTCGTCCACGTGGAGCGATCGAAGCCATGGAAGAGCCCGCAGCAGATCTCGTACTTTTCGCGCATGACCGCGATGGCCTCGTCCAGATTGATGGCCGTACTGCCCGTGCCGCCGCTTTCGGTGTAGGTTGCCAGTGCTGCTTTCAGTTCGTGCGCCAGTCCAAGATAATCCACGACCAGGCCACCGGGTTTGTCCTTGAAGACGCGATTGACACGGGCGATCGCCTGCATGAGTCCGTGCCCGCGCATTGGTTTGTCGATATACATGGTATGGAGGCTCGGGCAATCAAAGCCGGTGAGCCACATGTCCCGAACGATGACGAGTTTGAATGGGTCGGCAGGATCGCGGAATCGATCGGCAAGGGCTTCGCGGCGTTTTTTGTTGCGAATATGGCACTGCCAGTCAATGGGATCTGATGCCGAGCCGGTCATTACCACCTTGATGGCGCCTTGCTCGTCTGCCTCGCTTGCCCACTCCGGCCGCAAGCTGACGATTTCGCGATAGAGCTCCACACAGATGCGCCGGCTCATGCACACCACCATCGCCTTGCCGTCCATGGCTTCGAGCCGCTGTTCGAAGTGTGTGACGATGTCCTGAGCCACAAGCCGCAGCCGTTTTTCAGCACCGACAATGGCTTCGAGCTGCGCCCACTTGGTTTTGAGTTTTTCCTTGCGCTCGACCTCTTCGCCTTCGGTTACTTCTTCGAAATCTTCATCGATCTTTGGCCGTTCGGCCTCGTTGAGAGCGAGTTTGGCCAGTCTGCTTTCGTAGTAGATCGGTACGGTGGCACCATCTTCGACGGCGCGCTGGATGTCATAAATGCTGATATAGTCGCCAAATACTGCGCGTGTGTTTGCATCGGCCTTCTCGATGGGGGTGCCGGTAAAGCCAATGAATGAGGCATGAGGCAGGGCATCGCGCATGTGACGGGCGTATCCATCGATAAAGTCGTACTGGCTGCG
>WESA01000093.1 GCA_009768935.1 Rectinema subterraneum | reverse complement strand
AGCGGGCGTTATTGCCGTACAAGCTCGCACCCAATTCATACTGATTTTTGCCCAACGGTGTGAAATTTACGCTTACGATTTTTGCCCAACGGTGTGAAATTTACGCTTACAATTCCCATCAGGGCCCGCATGGCTTCTTCATTGCTCATGAGCCGGCGCAGCGTGTCGTTGTCCACATTCACCAGGAGCGCGCTTTCCCAGCGGCGGGCGAGCAGTGTGGCGGTGGTGCCGCTCATCGCCATGCCGAGAATGCCCGCGGCATCGATTCGCTTCATCGAGCTGCCATCATAGGCCAACACCGGTTATACAGCGTACTTTGCAATACCATCAAAAGTGACAATTAATTCCCTGAATCATAGTGAACATAGATCATTTTATGAATTGCTATGTCTTGAAATGTTCTTATTATAAGTTTTGATGCCACATAGATAACAATCCTTCTAAATATCTTTTTACTGGTCCTCGCTTAAGATTCTGATGGGCAAATTGATTTCTATATGTTCTTAAGCAACCATAACAGCTTGTCCCTTCATCACATCCGCATTTTCCAGAAACTCGATTATATGCAGCTTGTATGCAAGATTTTAAAACGTCTTCATCCTCTAGTTGACTCACAAGGCCAGCTCCTCCTGGCACATTATCATAAAGAACGATTGGGAGAACATTATGTTGACCGCCGTAAGTAACAGTGGTACTAAGATCAGTAGATGGGATTTCTAAGATTTCTGCAGCTCCTTCGACAATTGCATATGCCAAAGAAAATGCGAACCATATTGGATCCCAATCGGCATTTATCTGAGGTAGAAACTGAAGCTGCAATACATCAGTTACAAATTCATGACCGAGAGCAACTCGCTGTAGAGTACCGTTGCAGTCTTGGCCATAAGGTGTTTTGTGCTTTTTTACCCTTTCTCTGAATCCTGCTCCACAATCTCCGCAAATATAAAAACCTTCACCTCGGGGGCCTTCACATATAACAACCATCAAACCCGGTGATGCTTTCTTTATTTCGACAACTGGATGTAATAAAGGTATTAATATCTTACCCTTCTCTGGACCTAATGCGCCTGCAAAGTAAGGACGGGTAGTCAGTACTCTACTTGATCGACCCTTGGGGGGTTGAGGTAAGGTTTCACGATTGGTAACGAATCCAAAGCTGGGGATTATATACTTAGATGCCATAAGTACATGATCACAAGGAGAAGGCGGCTCTGTCTGTCCATGATCCCACTGATAAAATACGTTATGCTTGCTGCATCGTTTGTAATGCTTAATTGGCCATTCTCGTTCAGGTACTTTCTTTAGGCCATAAGAAATCCATTCTTTTTTATTTGCAATTATTTTGCTTGTAGGAGCAAATTCGGCAACAGCTATGCTTAAATCTCGTTGAAGCGATATTTCAAAGGATTCGTGATTTTGTTGAACTCTATTTGTATCAAGCTCTACTACATCAGTTGGAAATCCGTATTTGGGAATTATCGCTTTACGAGAGAGAAAAGAAAGAACATCTTCCGATTCAATGGTATTAAGTCTCCTGCGAGCCCAATCAGCTGCCTTGTAATTTCTGCTTAAGCTCGATTGTTCTTCGAGCTTCAATACACCGAGATAGTCGCTTGAAATTTCTGCTTCGGCAAGAGCAAATCTGCTTTCTTCTAGATAAATACCATCAACCTTGCTCTTGCCGGCAATTTTATCTATCCATAACTGGCTGTCAAGACCGACTTTTGGAAACATTTCTTCGGGGATGATAGCTAAAAGCGAATCTTTAATAATATTCTCATTTTGCTTCAAGAAAGCAATAAAATCTATTATCGCACAAGGCTTCTGAAAATCCTTGAATAATTCTTTAACTGAATCGAATCTCTTAGGGGAAAATCTAAAAAAATAAGATAAGGCTACAGCAGCAATATGTCGTATTATTATTTTTTCATTGCATATGCTTATAGATGGAGGACGGATATTACCTCTGAGCATGCGTATTGGTTCTGAAAAGTGATAAAGGTCGTGAGGTGATCTTCGGCAATAAGTAACAGCAAATCCAGGGTGGTCACTTCGACGTCCCGCTCGTCCTACTCGCTGGGCATAATTAAAGGATTCGGGGGGTACATTGCGGAGAAAAATAGTATCAAGGTCGCCTAAATCTACGCCTAATTCAAAAGTAGTGGAACAGCTCAATATATTTATTTTGCCTTCTTTGAACTCACGTTGATATTCTCTGGCTGTTTCATTTTCTAGTTGAGCTGTATGTTCTTCTACCCTCATGGACAATGGCAATTCTTCTTTATATAAAATTCTATAATGATTATCGTCAAGTTCGCTGGAATTAATTGGATATAAAGTGCCCGAACATTGATTCTTAATGCAGAAGCCAAAAGTGGAGATTGGATATATTTGTCCGCAAGTATCACATTTGAAGAGAGTCTGGTCATTTTCAATGAGTGTCAATCTCCACCAATTAGAATTCAAACGCAGTCCATCATTTATAGGGATTAATAGATGGTCACTCGTTCGAGGAGAACTTGCATCGTATTGTTTCAGCGATTCCCAAATAGCCCTTAAGGCATTCCTTGCCTGCTCAATTGCACTTTCCTCAGAAATATTATTTTGAATTTTCATTAATAATTTGGTCAGAAAACGAGTTCTTTTCCCATTCTTTCCGTCCCAGCTTCGAACTTTGTTATCTCCTCTTGGATCGCCAATACGGAATGTCATTTGCTGCGAATATAGATTGAGATCGTTCCAAACCAGAGAAATGCCATCTTCATTGCGAAGTTCCACTGCTTTATCGATTCTCATGGTATCCAAAAGAATTAATAATAAATTCTTTGCTTCATCCTCGCTTAGTAACCAGGGCGGATCCAATAAGACTTGAGGAACTCTACACCATTCAGGCCATCTTAATGACCAATGGACAAGGCCAACACCTGCCAGCGAAATCCTTTGTTCCTCTGTTAGAAATTCTCTGTACAAGGACTGCCAGATGCTTTTTCGGATTTCGAGTTCATCATCTGATTCTTTTTTCTTGAAAGCATTCCTATAATCCCTATATGCTCTGTCAGCCAGCGTAACAAGGCTAACTCCTTCCTTCGGGAAAGGGTTGAAGCTATTTGCTATTTTTATTATCAAGTTCCTGTTCAAAATATCTTTGTAGGATTCTTCCAGATACCATGCAAAAAAAGCAGCTTCCTGCCGACCATCGGCAAATGCAAGAATTTTCTTTCGACCTTCTGGTTGGTATTGAAAAAGAGTTGTTGCTATTACTGAATGCGGTCCATCAGTGCCATGTACGACTTCCCGTACAGGATCTCGTCCGGCAGCGGTATATCCGCAAGCACTACATCTGCTTAATTGATCTGCTTTATCTTCATTATCAGGAGTATCCTCCTTTATAACCTTAATAAAAGAATTATGGCCACAATTTGGCACTGTATATTCAGCAATCCCACATTGCATACAAAGGTATAGAACTTTTTTATTCCTATAATTCTCGCTTTCTTCATTTTCAATTGCGTTTTCATTTTCAATCGGTCTTAAAAATGTCGTACCAAAATTTACATCATTTGGATCGCGTATTGCCTCTTGAATTTTTCCACCATTGAAATGTTTTTGGGCAATAAAATAGTGTTGACCGCATTCACGGCATAGAGCAACTTCAAAAGCTGAGTTTTTATCACCAATTGATTTTCTATCAAGAAATACCTTTTTCATCGGCCAATATGAAACATAAGCTCCTTCAAGCGACCTGAGAAAAAAATGATACCGCGCTGATAGAAGTGGGGATCCAGAACTGGGATTTCGAGCCTTTTGAAGGATATTTACCAATTCTTTTAAAGCATGCTCACGTACTTTTTCCTCATGGTCATGGAATATTGTATTTGCTGCTTCTTGAATTGTCTGAGGTTGGCCTGTAATGAGCTTTCTAAGGGCAATGGAACGTTGATCATTTAGAAGCAAAGCACCAACCTTAATAGAGCGATTTTCATTCAAAGAATCATGATTAATGTTTATCTTCTTGGCTATATTGTTGACATATTGCTCGTATTCGCCATTCTTGCCTTCTAGATATCCTTCAAGCATGATATAATCATCAAGAGTAAAACTTTTTTCTCCTTGTTGAATAATCTGCTCTGTTTCACCCAGAATTACATCTTCTGGTTGGAATAGTTCTCCAAATATATCTGATGCGAACTTTGCCACAGCTGCTTTATTATTATTACCTCCGATTAAAGTTGCGCTCGTACCTATGCACTGGAAAGAATTTTTACACCCTCCTTCGCGAAGTCTTTGTTTTGTGTAATGTAAGCTAAAACTCCCCAGAAAGATCAAACTGGAATGGCCAGAAAAATCGTCAAAATTCCCCAGAAAAA
>WESA01000010.1 GCA_009768935.1 Rectinema subterraneum | reverse complement strand
GCTCTGCGATATTCCTTTTTTTCGTCGGTGATGAGGATGAGAGGCTGCCAAAGCTGGGGCATGCGTTCCTGGGCAAGGCGATCGAGGAGCTCCCGGAATGAGCGTTCGATGCTTCGAGGCTCAAAGGTACACGCACGATAGAGCAGGGACATTCTATGCTTTTGAGCCTTGGTGGTGTTGCCGGAACGGCGCAGGGTGGCATGGGTCGCGGCAAGGAAGAATTGAGAATCGGCGGTGACGGCGAGGGTGATGTTGTTGGGGAAGTACTGAGAGACATCGAAGGAGACAAAGCCATCGATGCAGACGGATTCGTGGGGATTGGCATGGGGACGGAGCAGGCTCTGGAGTGCGATGGCTTGACGGGCGAGTCGGTCGATACGGTTCTGGATGGTGCCGCACGAAGCAGAGAAGAATCGTGAGAGTGCGCGAATGCTCATGGAAGAGCTGAGCAGGGTTTCGATCTGGGGATAGGCGAGTTTGCGCTTGGCGAAGTAATCGAGGCTGAAGGTCTGGGTAGAGAAGTACTTGCCGCAGAAGCTGCAGCGGAAGCGGTGGACCTTGCCGAAGGTTTTGGTTACATAGAACCCTGCGGCGACGAACCAGCGTTCTTTCGGTGCGTGCTGGTGATACGCACAAGCCGGGTTTGGGCAAAAATGAAAATGATGCATGAAGACCTCCTCTCTTTATAGACGCAAGGAAAGAGGCCTTCACTTCAAATTCATATGCAGGGTTCGTGACACTATAAACGCCTTGTGCCTCCTTCAAAAATAACTTGCCAGAATTGAAAAGTGGGTTTATGATGTAACTAAAGCGTGTTAGTAACGCTATTCAATTCTCGAAGGAGGTTTTTCAATGAAAAAAAACCTGGCTATTGTCGCTGTATTGATGCTTTGCGGCGCGATGCTCTTCGCAGCGCCCGCAAAGAAAATCACGGTACTCGGCGTCTGGGGCGGACAGGAACTGGACGTCTTCAATGCCATGTGCAAGGCCTTTACCGACAAAACTGGCATCCAGGTCGATTTCGAAGGGACGCGCGATCTCGACGCGGTCATTACTACGCGTGTCGAAGCCGGAAACCCGCCTGATGTGGCTGGTCTCACCGGGCCAGGGAAGATGATTGAGCTCGCGAACAAGGGCAAGCTTGCCGACCTTTCCAAAATCCTGGACATGAACGCGTTTTCAAAGAACTATGCGCAGGGCTGGAAGGATCTGGGCAGCGTCAATGGCAAGCTCTACGGCATTTTTATGAAAGCCGCCGTCAAAGGGCTCGTCTGGTACAACCCGAAAGCGATGAAGGCTGCCGGACTCGAAGAGCCGAAGAACGGCTGGACATGGGATGACATGCTGGCCGCAAGCGCAAAAATCCAGGCCATGGGCAAGACACCATGGGCGGTTGGTATCGAAAGCGGCTCGGCTTCCGGCTGGGTAGGGACCGACTGGATCGAGAACATATTCCTCAGGCAGAACGGGCCTCAGATGTACAAGGACTGGTATGAGGGCAAGGTTTCCTGGACCAGCCCCGAGATGAAAAAAGCCTGGCAGACCTTCGGACAGATTGTGGCCGATCCCAAGATGGCCTATGGCGGAGCAGCCTATATCAACTCGACCAATTTCGGCAACGCCGCCGCGCCGCTCTTCCAGGAACCCCCGCAAGCCTATTTCCATATGCAGGCAAGCTTCATCCAGAGCTTTATCATGAACCAGTTCCCGAACGCCAAACCGGTCACCGATTTCAACTTTGTAGGATTCCCTTCCATAAATACCAAGTACTCGAAGGCGATGGAGGTGGCTGCGGACCTCTTCGTGGCATTCAGGTCCACGCCTGAAGTGAAAGAGTTCATGAACTACATCGCCAGCGCGGAAGCCCAGGCATTCTGGGCGGCGGGCACGGGCGGCCTCGGCACCAACAGGAATGTAGCCCTCACATTCTACCCCGATGCGCTCACCAAAAGAGCGGCTTCCTTGCTCAACGATACCGAAATTGTGGTATTCGATGCTTCCGACATGATGAAGCCAGAAATGAACAATGCATTCTGGTCAGCAGTCGTGAGTTATGTGAACAAGCCTTCCGACCTGGACTCCATCCTTGCGAACCTCGAGAAAGTCCGCAAAGATGCATACAAGAACTGATCCCGGCCTTTTGATTCCGTAATTGCGTTCTCCTGCGCGGCCTTGCCCGCAGGAGAACGTTTCAATATTGCCCAGGGAGGGAACATGAATTCACAGACGATTCTGATGCTCGCTATGGCGGTTCTAGGCGTACCGCTTCTGCTTGTCGGCTACATAACCCTCTCCGAGCGGCTGCTGGGCAGTGCTGCGCACAAAAGAAGCTCGTCTGTGCGGGCGATTTTCTGGATTGCGCCTGCGGTTGTCCTGCTGGTGGTATTCCTCGTCTACCCGATCATCACGACAATCATCCTGAGCCTGAAGGATGCGGCATCGAGGGGCTATGTGGGGCTTGCGAACTACAAATATGTCTTCACGGACCGGAACATGCTCCTCGTGCTGCGCAACAACCTGTTGTGGCTCGTGCTGTTCACGCTGGTGACACTGACCTTTGGACTGCTCATCGCGCTGCTCGCCGACAGGGTCAAATATGAAGCGGTCGCGAAATCGATCGTGTTCCTGCCGATGGCAATTTCCTTTGTCGCGGCGGGCATCATCTGGAAATTCATGTATGATTTCCAGCCTGCCGGAGCGCCGCAGATTGGAACGGTCAACGCCGTCCTCTCTGCGGTCATCCCGGGTTACCAGCCGCAGGCCTGGCTTTTCAATACAGCCACCAACAATATTGCCCTCATTGTTGTCGGCATATGGATGTGGACAGGTTTTGCCATGGTCATTCTGTCGGCGGGCATCAAGGGCATTCCGACGGATGTGCTGGAAGCCGCCAGGATCGACGGAGCCAATGAATTCCAGATATTCCGGTTCGTCACGATGCCGCTCCTTGCGCCCACCATTACTGTTGTCGCAACCACCCTCATCATCGACGTGCTGAAGATATTCGACATTGTCTATGTGATGACCAATGGCAATCTCAACACGGAAGTCATCGCAAACCGCATGTACAAGGAAATGTTCAACTACCACAACTATGGAAGAGCAAGCGCTATCGCCGTCATTCTGCTTGTAGCGATAATCCCCGTCATGATCATGAATATCAAGCGTTTCAGGCAGGGAGGAGCCAATGCATAAACATACTTCCTCCAAGCGTCCATTGTCCCGCTTCATTCTGCACCTTATCCTGATTGTCATCTGTGCTGGATGGCTTGTTCCCTCGCTGGGGCTTCTGGTTTCGTCATTCAGACCGCGCAATCTCATTTCGACCACGGGATGGTGGACGGCATTGCTGCCGCCTTTCAAGTTCACGTTGTCGAACTACGCATATGTGCTGACACGAGGACATATGGGCATTTCGTTCATCAACAGCCTTATCATTGCCATTCCCTCCACGGTCATGCCCATTTTGATCGCGGCGTTCGCGGCCTATGCCTTCGCCTGGATGCGCTTTCCATTCAAGGAGACGATTTTCCTGGTGATCATCGGCCTTCTGGTCGTGCCGCTCCAGCTGACCCTTATTCCGGTACTCAAGCTGTTCAATGCGCTCGGCATGACCGGGAGCTTTGTCGCAATATGGCTGGCTCATACGGGCTATGGTTTGCCCTTTGCCATTTATCTGCTGCGCAACTTCATGCAGGACCTGCCCGGCTCCGTGCTGGAATCAGCATATCTTGACGGTGCGACACATCCGCAGATTTTCTTCAGGCTCATCATCCCCATGTCAGTACCTGCAATCGCCTCGCTTGCCATATTCCAGTTCATGTGGGTATGGAACGATCTTCTGATCGCACTCATCTATCTAGGTGGAACACAGGCGGTTGCGCCAATGACAGTGACCATGAGCAATATGGTAAATTCATATGGTGGAGGGTGGGAATACCTTACCGCGGCAGCTTTCATCTCAATGCTTTTGCCGATGCTTGTTTTCTTTACCCTCCAGAAATATTTTGTACGAGGAATACTCGCAGGATCGGTCAAAGGCTAACACGGAAAGGACGAGCCAGCAAATGGGCAACAGAAAGCGCAAATCCATATCTCAGGAAGAAATAGCAAGAATTGCCGGCGTTTCCCGGACAACGGTTTCCTTTGTGCTGAACAATACGAGGGGCAAGAGCATAAGCGAAGAGACACGCCAGCGCGTCATCGTGGCAGCAAAGGAATTCGGCTATATGCCGGACATGTCGGCGGTCGAGACTGCCACAAGCCGCGATGGCTCGATCTGCCTCATAGTCTGCCACTCAGAGTCGGCATTTTCGGATGCCTATATCATGCGGCTCATCGAGGGCATGAGCCGGCCGATCCACAAGGAACGCTATGACCTGCGGGTTCTGCATTTCCGGGTGTCGCGCCATGATTATCTCGAAACAGCAAGAAAAGGCAGCTTCGATGGCGCAATTCTCCTCAACACCCATGCCGATGATCCGGGCATCGCGGAACTAGAAGCCTCGAATCTTCCTTTCGTGATCATTGGAGCGCTACCCGACAAAGGACTCATCCAGATCGATATCGACAACAGCGAGGCCGCGGCTGGCGTTGCCCGCTACCTGCTGTCGCTCGGCCATCGCAATATCGGTGTCATCGCGCATGCTCCGGAGACCTTTTTTGCGGTCAGGGCAAGGCTGGCGGGTTTCTGCGGGGAAATGCGCCGCAATGGCGTGGAGATGTGCGATTCCAACATACGTTTTGCCAATTTCACCGAGGAATCGGGATACGAAGCTGCCCGGGACCTCCTTTCCTCGAAACAGCCGCTCACCGCGATTTTCGGCACAAACGATGTGGTCGCGTACGGCATCATGCGGGCGGTGGAAGACGCGGGCCTCGCCATTCCGGACGATATTTCTGTCGTGGGTTTCGACGATGATTATCTGTCGCTCTACGCCAATCCGCCGCTGACCACTGTAACCCTGCCGGCGGAAGGCATAGGCAGAACTGCGGCAGAAACGCTTCTGCGCCTCATTCGGGGTGCCCCGGTCCATCGGGGACTGCGGCTTCTGCCGACAAACCTCACCATCAGGCAATCCTGCAGAAAGGTCTGACACATGGCTAGATGTATTGCCCAGACAAGCTTCGACCCCGCCAGGGCTGCGCTGTATGAGTCACTCTTCATGGTGGGAAACGGACATTTCGGAATCCGCGGTTCCGATGAAGAACGGCGCCATTCTGTCTACCGTGGGACGTTTATCAACGGATTCTTTGAAAAAAAGCCCATTCAGTACGGCGAATGGGCGTATGGCTATGCAAGGAACCACCAGACCATCCTCAACGTGATTGATGCTGCTTCCATCGAGCTCGAAGTCGATGGCTTGCCACTGGATTTTTCTTCGGGGCTGAAAACCTATGAGCGCTGTCTTGATCTCGATGCGGGGAAGCTCGTACGCAGGCTCGAGTGGGAAAGCCCTTCGGGAGTGCTTATCCGCGTGAACAGCGAGAGGCTTGCGTCCTTCGAGAAGGCGGAAATCGCAGCCATGCGGTACGAGGTAAGTCCTGATGCCGCGTGTTCCATCAAGCTTGTGTCATTCCTGGATGGCAGTGTAAGGAACCGGCCGGCAGAAGCAGGGGACCCCAGGGTTGGCTCGCACATCGACGCAAATCCGATTTCATGGTGCAAGGTGGAAGCGCGTGATGGAGCCCTTCTGCTTGCGGGCACCACCGTGCGCTCCGGCCTGGGGCTGGCTGTCGCGGTGCGGCATGTTGTGTCGTTTTCTGGATCGAGCATTCTGCGGGCCGAGCATTCCGCGGGCGGGGAAACACTTTTTTCATCGTATTGTGCGGATTGTGCAGGTGGTGAGCGCTTCCGCCTCGACAAGTTCGTCGCGGTGGTCAACGGCTCGGCGGATGCGATAAAGCGGCTTGCCGATGAGGCCCGCGCCGCGGCCGAAGATGCGGCAAATCGCGGCTACGACGAAATTGCCGCGCTGCAGGCTGACTATCTGCGTACATTCTGGGCTGGGGCAGACATACAGATACAGGGCGACCCAAAAATGGAGGAAGGCCTGCGCTTCAATATCTTCCACCTCCTGCAGTCCGCAGGCCGGGACGGCAGAACAAGCATAGCCGCGAAAGGTCTCTCCGGCGAAGGCTACGAGGGCCATTATTTCTGGGACACCGAAATATATGCCCTGCCGTTTTTTGACTATGAAGCTCCTGCTATAGCCCGGTCGCTCGTGCGCTACCGGATAGGTATCCTCGGGAAGGCGCGAGAGCGCGCCCGCGAGCTGTCTCTGCCGGGAGTACTCTTCCCCTGGAGAACCATCGACGGCGAAGAAACGAGCGCCTACTATCCTGCAGGTACCGCCCAGTTCCATATCGATGCGGATATTGCCTACGCACTCATGCGCTATGTGGAAGCGACAGGCGAGAGGGGCATCCTCTTGGAAGGAGGAGCTGAACTCCTGTTCGAAACGGCGCGGCTGTGGATGGGCCTCGGATTTTTCAATCCGCGCAAGGAGAAAAAATTCTGCATCCCCTGC
The DNA here is from genome assembly GCA_009768935.1 of Rectinema subterraneum. GTDB lineage: Bacteria > Spirochaetota > Spirochaetia > Treponematales > Rectinemataceae > Rectinema > Rectinema subterraneum. Next base: position 51,409 of record WESA01000010.1, on the reverse strand, counting down.
GTCACAGGGCCTGACGAGTACACCGCCCTCGTGGACAACAACGCGTATACCAACCTCATGGCCGAATTCAACCTGCGGCATGCATGGAAAGTGGCGACCGAATTGCAGGATCAACATCCTGAAGAATTCAGCGCCCTCGCGGAGCGCATCGGGCTTTCTCCTTCGGAAATCGGCGAATGGCGCAAAGCCGCTGACATGATGTACCTCCCCTTCGACAAAGAAACCGGCATCGTTCCGCAGGACGACCAATTCATGGACAGGCCCGCTTGGAATCTGGCTGAAACGCCGCGCGAGCAATTTCCTCTCCTGCTCCATTACCACCCCCTCATGATCTACCGGAGGCAGGTGCTCAAACAGCCCGACACCGTGCTCGCCATGTTCCTCAGGCACGAGCGCTTCTCCCTGGCCGAAAAGATGCGGAATTTCCGCTTCTATGAACCTTTGACCACAGGCGATTCCTCGCTGTCCCACTGCATCCAAAGCGTCGCGGCCGCTGAATGCGGGGAAACCGGAAAAGCGTATGAATACTTCGCAAAGACGGCCCGCATGGACCTGGACGATGTCCATGGAAATTCACGCGACGGCGTGCATATAGCAGCCATGGCCGGAAGCTGGATATCGGTCGTATATGGATTTGCAGGCATGCGCGAAGGCAGGGACTGCCTGTCCTTCAGGCCGATGCTGCCGCCTGCATGGAAGCGGCTTGCGTTCTCGATTGGCTGGCGCGGCTCGAGGATCGCCTGCGAGTACACGGCCGAAACATCGACCTATTCTCTAGTATGGGGCACTGAAATCGATATCGAGCATGAAGGCAAGCGCTATCATCTTGCAAGCGGCGCGCCTGTTTGCATCGACGAACGCCCGAAGCCTCTCGTATGGATTTTCGACCTCGATGGTGTGATTGCCGATACGGCGGTGCTCCACACCCGCGCATGGATGCGGCTGGCGGACGAACTTGGCATTCCCTTCAGACCCGAAACTGGAGAGTTGGTGAAGGGTGTTTCGCGGATGGCGTCTCTTTGCATTGTCCTTGGCGACCATGCTGCCGAGTACGATGCGGAAAGCCTCGCAGAGCTTGCGGACCGCAAAAACTGCTATTACCGCGAACTTGTCGAGCATGTGGGTCCTAGCGATATCCTCCCGGGCATGGCGGACCTTCTTGCCTCGCTCAAGAACGATGGTCGAATGCTTGTCCTGGCCTCCGCCAGCCGCAACGCTCCCGCAATAATCAAGCAGCTCGGTCTCGAAGGCACATTCGACGGGATAGTCGATGCAGCAGCTGTCAGCATGCCCAAGCCCGACCCCGAGATTTTTATCAGGGCGGCCGAGATGGCCGGCGCAAGGCTCAAGGATTGCGTCGCGTTCGAGGACGCCCAGGCAGGCATCGACGCGATACGGGCCGCGGGCATTTTCTCGGTCGGCATCGGTACGAAGTTGGTGGGAGCCGATATCAGGTTCGATTCGACTTCGCTGGTGGACAGGAAGGCCATCGAGGACGCCTTCTATAAGCGTGGTTAAAAGCGTGGTGAGCACAGTCCATTTTGATGTGATGGACCTGCCGTTCAGCCGCAGGGGTTCCTGGCTTGCCATTTCGTGGATAAAGGCCTCGGACCCCACAAGGCATGTCCCCGAAGGCCTCTATCTGCGCACTGTCAGGGATCGCGGCGACTACCAGCAGCTTTTCAGGATCGACCTGCCTGCGGACGGCGGCCGTGAAATACGGGCGGAGGCTAGCCCAAGCATCATGCATCTCTTTCCAGGCGGGACGAAAAGCGAGCGCAGTGGGGTTGTCGATGTCTGTATACCGACCACTTCCTCCGTCCGATTCAGGGGCAGGGGGACCTTGCTCAGGCTTTCGTCCATCCCTGGCCCCGAGCTTTCGTACGCGATTCCGCGGGGCGAAGGCAGCTGGATTGTCAACATGCTGGGTGCGGGTTTGCGGCTCATGTTGACACCCTTGCGCGGAAAGCTCCATGTCGATGCTCCGTGGCAGGCACAAGGCAGCCAGCCCATGCGTTTCGAAATGCACCCCGATATTGCAGGCGAGTTCGATATTGTTATCGAAGAATTTGCGCAAGCCTTGACTCCCAAGAGGTTGCATCCACCTTTCGAGGATGAGGCAGCCGCGGTCGAGGCTGATTTTCTTGCATTTGCCGCTCGGCACGGGGGAGAGGGGCCTTTTTCGGAGACTGCGGATATTGCGCGCTACATTCTTTGGTCCTGCATAGTAAACCCTGAAGGCGCCATCACCCGGCCGACCGTGCTCGCGACCAAAGACAGGCTTACTGGTATCTGGAGCTGGGACCATTGTTTTACCGCTCTGGCGCTCTGCCCCGGCGACCCAGCCTTGGCATGGAACCAGATCATGACGATTTTCGATCACCAGGACGAGTTCGGCGCACTCCCCGACGCGGTGTTTGACCGCCGCGTGGTGCAGAATTTCACAAAACCGCCTGTCCATGGCTGGGCTATTGGCAGAATGCTCAAGCTCGGATGCCTCGACAGGGCAATGAAGGAAGAAGCATACTTACATCTGGCACGCTGGACTGATTTCTGGTTTTCATATAGGGACTATGATGGCGACGGCGTACCGCAATACGATCATGGCAACGACTCAGGGTGGGATAACGCTTCTCCCTTTATATTTAGGCCGCCCTTAGAGGCGCCTGATCTTGCGACCTTTCTCATCCTACAGATGGATACTCTTGCAGTGCTTGCGGACGAGTTAGAAAGGTCGAAAGAAGCCATCGCCTGGCGAGAAAAATCGACGGCTTTTCTGCGCCTTGCGACATCCCATCTCACTCGCCGAGGCAGGATGGGCTTTGTCGCTTCAGGCACTCACGAGGAAATTCCCAATGAGTCATTGCTGCCCTACCTGCAGCTTCTCCTTGGCAATCGCTTGACAGAATCAACCCGCACATCCTTGTTGAAGTCGCTCGAAGAGGAAGGGTACATCACACAATGGGGCATCGCCACGGAGTCGACATTGAGCCAGAACTATTCCAGTGATGGTTACTGGCTGGGCCCAATCTGGGCTCCATCGACGTTCCTCATGGTCGACGCGCTTTTCCGCTCCGGAGAAAATAACCTTGCAAAGGAGATCGGCTCGCGGTTTCTCGATCTCGTCGAGACTTCGGGCTTTGCCGAAAATTTCGATGCCATAACAGGGGCACCATTGCGAGATCGCGCGTTTGCATGGACAGCTAGCACCTATCTCATTCTCGCGCGCGACATCAGCGCTCGCCCTTGATGAAACCAGCCATTCAACCAAAATCAACTTGCCCGCTCGCCCTCTCTTCCCCGCGCGAAAAACGGGCCAAAGGTCGCTTTCAACCTTGACAGCGCAGCAACCTCATGAAAAAATCAAGCTGTCCGGCGTTGCCGGAAAAGTATTGATAAGGAGAAGAAAAATGCGGAACATTTCCAGGTTTTTCTTGCTGATGCTAATTGCTATAGTCGCGGGTTCTGCCGCTTTTGCCCAGAGCGCACCTCCTGCTGCTGGACCCAACCTCACCATCGGACTTGTGATGGTCGGCCCTTACAACGACCATGGATGGAGCCAGGCTAATTATGATGGTGTGCAATATGTTCTCGCAAAGGTTCCCGGCACCAAACTTGTGTATATCGACAAGGCGAATTCGGCGGACCGCCCCGGAACCACGGTATCCCAGCTCGGCGAGAGCCTTGTCGCCCAGGGCGCAAAGCTCGTGATATTCAGCTCGGACGATATGACCGACGAGGCAATCAAGTTCGCCCAGGACCACAAGGACATTTTCGTCATCCTCACCTCAGGCTCCCAGCAGTGGAAGGAAGGCAAGGACTACAAGCCGCTTCCGAACATGATCAATATCATGGGCCGAATGGAGTACATGAAGATGGTCGCCGGCGTCGCCGCAGCCATGACCACCAAAACCGGCAAGATCGGCTTTCTGGGCCCCCTTATCAATGACGAAACCCGCCGGCTCGCGGCTTCCGCATATCTTGGTGCCCGTTATGCCTGGGTGAACTATCTCAAGAAGGATCCCGCCAAGCTTACTTTCAAGGTCACCTGGATTGGGTTCTGGTTCAATATCCCTGGCGTCACCTCGGATCCGACACAGGTTGCCGATGATTTCTTTAACTCCGGTTTCGATGTCGTCATCTCTGGCATCGATACGACGGAAGCTGTAGCCGAGGCTGCCAAATACACCGCCCAGGGCAAGCAGGTTTGGGCAATCCCCTACGATTACTCCAAAGCTATCGATGAGGGCAAAGGCGTTTCGCTCGGAGTGCCCTACTTCAACTGGGGCCCCGCCTATGCCAACGCGGCAAAGGCTGCAATGAACGGAACCTGGAAGAACCACTTTGAGTGGAATGGCCCAGACTGGAAGAATATCAACAATCCTGACACTTCGGCTGTGGGCTTCAACAAAGGCACTCTGTCCAAAGAAGCTTCCGCAGCGATCGACAAGTTCATCGACGAGCTAGGGAAAGGCCTCAACCTGTGGACAGGCCCCTTGAATTACCAAGACGGGAGCGTTTTCCTGAAAAAGGGAGAAAAAGCCACCGACCAGCAGATCTGGTATCTCCCGCAGCTTCTGCAGGGTATGGAAGGCCAGTCGGTCTCCAAGTAAGGCAGCTACAACACGCCTCTTGTACATCATAAACGGAGGCGCGGAGAAGCCGAAAAGCACTCTCCGCGCCTCCGTCGCATATGGAAAGAGGCAGAAAGAAGGTCGCGATGCACATTGAGTTGCGTGGAATAACCAAGTGTTTTGGCGCTCTGCGCGCGAACGACAATATTTCCTTCGCTGTGCCTCCATCGAGCATCCATGGTATCCTCGGTGAGAACGGCGCGGGGAAAAGCACGCTCATGAAGATTCTGTCCGGCTTCTACAGCCCCGACTCCGGCGACATTCTGCTGGATGGCAAAAAAGTCAGGATTGCCTCGCCGGCAGACGCCATTCGGCACGGCATCGGGATGTTGCATCAGGATCCGCTTGATTTTCCGCCTCTCAAGGTTATTGATGATTTCATTCTCGGGAGCAAGGGAAACCTGATCCCAAACCACAAAAGCGCGACCAGAGAATTCAGGGAGCTTGCAGCCCGCTTTGGTTTTTCCATCGACCCCGAATCGTATGTGGACACGCTCACGGTGGGCGAACGCCAGCAGCTTGAAATCTTGCGCCTGTTATGGCTAGGAGCACGCGCACTCATCCTCGACGAACCGACAACCGGCATCAGCCTTCCGCAGAAGGAAAAACTGTTTGCGACGCTGAAGAAGCTTGCATCCGAAGGCATGACCATTCTCTTTGTTTCCCACAAACTCGAAGACGTCGAAGCGCTCTGCAACAAGGTTTCGGTCCTGCGGCAGGGCAAGCTTGTCGGCTCTGTGGATCCGCCTTTTGCAACCGGAGCTCTTGTCGAAATGATGTTTGGCAAGGAAATTGCGCTGGAACCCAAGGCACAGCTCCGGTTCGGCAGTAATGTGCTGCATATAAAGCATGTTGACCTTGAAGGCATCAGGATACAGATCAAAGGACTAGACCTGCAGGTGCGCGCGGGCGAGGTGATAGGCCTTGCGGGCATGGAAGGTTCGGGGCAGACGCTGTTTCTTGGTGCGTGTGCCGGGCTCGCGCAGCCCGTCGGAGGTTCCTTCTGTCTCGACGAAGACGAAAAGGATATGACAGGGCGGACCTATCACGAATTCCGAAAGCATGGCGTGGCCTACCTGCCTGCAGCGCGGCTTGAGCAGGCGCTTGTCCCCGGCCTCACGCTGACTGAGCACTTCATTCTCTCCGAAGGAATGAAAGGCCTTTTTATCGACCGCAAGAAGGCTGAAGCGCTCGCAAAAAGCCGAATTCAGGTGTTCAATATTAAAGGAAGGCCTGACAGCACGGTGGAATCTCTTTCGGGAGGCAACCAACAGCGGGCACTTCTCGCGCTCATGCGCGATCCTTTGAAGCTCATTCTGGTCGAACACCCGACGCGGGGCCTCGATATTGAATCGACAATCTATATCTGGAACAAGCTTAAGGAGCGCTGCGCCCGGGGGACTTCCATCATTTTCATCTCGGCCGATCTCGACGAAATTCTTAAGTACAGCGATCGTGTGCTGGTGTTTTTTGCAGGGCGCGTGAGCCCGCCGCTGGAGGCGAGCACGCTGAGCGTGGAGCGACTGGGCCGGCTTATCGGCGGCAAGGACTGGGAAACGCTCGAAACGGAGGCAGCCCATGCGTGACAGCCGTGCAACCCGCCTTCTTTTCAAGGTGGGTGCGATTCTCTTTGCGCTCATCGTAACAACCGGCGTGCTGTTTCTGGCAAAAGCGCAGCCGTTTGCCGCCTACAAATATATTACGCTCGGTGCGCTCGGCTCCTGGGATGTGGTGACGAACGTATTTGTATCGTGGGTGCCGCTGCTGCTCGCCACATCGGGGCTTCTTGTCACCTTCACGGTGGGGCTGTGGAACATCGGAATTGAGGGGCAGATTACGCTGGGGGCCATTTTTACCACATGGGCAATGCGCCTCCTGGAACACTCAGGATGGAATCCCACACTCATTCTGATGCTTGCGGTTCTTGCAGGCATGCTCGGCGGTGCGCTGTGGGCCATGCTGGCAGGCGCACTCAAGACTTTTGGCGGGGTGAACGAGATATTTGGCGGCCTTGGCCTCAATTTTGTGGCGACAGCCCTCAATATCTGGCTCATTTTCGGTCCGTGGAAAAGGCCAGGAGTTGCCTCCATGTCCGGGACAATTCCTTTTGACCGTTCCCTCTGGATGCCAATTGCCCAAGGTTCCTCAAGGCTTACGCCAGCAACGCTGGTGATGGCGATTGTCGGCATTCTCGTGGTGTACGCGATGATCGAAGGCACCTATTTCGGTCTCAGGCTCAAGGCTGTGGGCAAGAACGCGCGATCCGCGCACATTCTCGGTATTCCGACCTGGCAGTACATGATGTCCTCGTTTGCGGTCTGTGGCATTTTTGCCGGCGTTGCGGGAGCGGTGCAAGTGACAGCGGTCTATCATCGCCTCATTCCTTCGATTTCCTCTGGATATGGCTATCTGGGGCTCATGGTGGCCATGCTGGTCGGCTACCGGGCAAGCCTTGCCGCACCGGTGGCATTGTTCTTTGCTGCGCTCAATGTAGGATCGATCCAGCTGCCGATTGTTCTCAAGCTGGACTCCTCGCTCGCTGGCGTCCTCCAGGGGACCCTGGTGCTCTTTGTCGTTCTCGGCCAGGGAGTGCGCTCCCGGATTCTCAAGAAAACGAAGGTGAAATCATGAATAATTCTGCGCTTTTTGTGAGTCTTGGCGGTGTACTCGCTTCTGCCGCTCCTGTCCTTTTTGCCGTAATCGGCGAGACCATATCCGAACGAGCAGGTGTGCTCAACCTCTCGATGAACGGCATGATCCTTCTTTCCGCGATGGGGAGCTTTGCTGTAGCGCTTTCGACAGGAAGCGTGGTGCTCGGTTTTCTTGCAGGAGCTCTGATCGGCGCGCTCGTATCTCTTGTGGTCGTCTTTGCCAGCCTGACACTGCTTCAGTCCCAGGTAGCGGTCGGTTTTGTGCTTGCCTTGCTCTGCCGAGACCTTTCCTACTTTCTTGGCAGCCCAATCATGGGTCAGGTGGGCCCGCGCATCTCCCAGCTCCCCATTCCTGGACTCGAGCAGATACCTGTGCTTGGCACAATTCTTTTCCGGCAGGACATGATGACGTATCTTTCGTTTATCCTCGTCATTCTTGCATGGTTTTTTATATTCAAAACCAGGCCGGGTCTGACTCTGCGAGGCATCGGCGAGCGGCCCGCGGCGGCCTTCGTGCGCGGCGCCAATGTAAACCGTCTGAGGTATCTCTACGCGGTACTTGGCGGCGCAATTGCGGGTCTTGCCGGCCCGATTTATTCTCTATCGGTAAAGGCGGGCTGGAAAGGCACGATTTCAGGCCTTGACGGCATTGGCTGGATTGTCCTCTCCATAACGATTTTTGGCGGCTGGAAGCCCTTCCGGGCAGCATTCGGAGCATACCTCTTTGCGTTCCTGCAGTGGCTGGGCCTTGTGCTGCAGCCGAGCCTTCCCTCAGTACCCTCGCAAGTGCTCCAAGTGGCACCCTTTCCCCTCATGATCCTTACGTTGCTTTTTGTCAACATCGGCAATGCGGAATGGGTGGAGCGCAGCCTCGCGCGCTTGCCTGAGAATGTGCGGCGCGACATTGCTAAAGTCCTGCGCGCTATGAACGCCACACCCCCTGCGGCGCTCGGCGTGCCGTTCGAGAAAGAATAGTCACTGCATGCATGCCTGTCATCCACAAGCCATCGCTCGATATGCAAAAATCAGGCTTGTGATATCACCAAGTGCCGGCTATAATGAATAGAATTTTATCGCTCTTCCAAGGAGGAACTTGAGCATGAAGAAATTATTGTTTGCAGCGCTGGCTATCGCCCTTGTGCTGGCAGGCTGCAGCAGTGGCGGAAAATCCGATGTCATCAAAGTGGGCTGGCTTGGAGCGCTTACCGGTGATCAGGCGGTGTGGGGAGAAAATGAGCTGAACACCGTGAAAATGCTGTTCGAGGAATATAATGCGGCGGGCGGCATCGATGTCGGAGGCAAGAAATACAAGCTTGAGGTAATCGGCTATGACAATAAGGGCGATCCGCAGGAAGCGGTAAATGTAACAAAGCGCCTTACTGGCCAAGACAAAGTCGTCGCCATTATCGGTCCGAACTCATCCGGCAATGCCATTCCCATGGCACCGATACTCGAAAAGGCAAAAGTGCCCGATATCGCCACGGTTGCTACAAACCCAAAAGTCACCGTGCAGGACGGGAAAGTCAAACCGTATAACTTCCGTGTCTGCTTTATCGATCCGTACCAGGGCGCGGTCGCTGCAGGCTTTGCCTACGATAGGCTGGGCGCACGTACTGCGGCACTACTCTATGACGTGGGCGATGACTATTCTCAGGGCTTGCGCGAATTCTTCAAGCTGAATTTCGAGAAGAAGGGCGGCAAAATTGTCGCTGACGAATCCTTCAATTCCGGCGATGTCGATTTCCGGCCGCAGCTTTCCAAAATCAAGGCTGCCAATCCTGATGTCATCTTCATGCCGTATTTCTTCAAGGAAGTAGCACTCTCCGCCAACCAGGCACGAGACCTTGGCATCAAGCAGGTCTTGATGGGCGGCGATGGCTGGCCTTCGGATCAGCTTATTTCGATGGGCGGCAAGGCAGTCGAGGGTAGCTATTTTGTCAACCACCTCGATTATGCCGATCCCGCAGTACAGGATTTCAAAACCCGATACAAAGCAAAATACGGAAAAGAGACCGAGCTGAATGGCTTTTTGGCGCATGATGCAGTCCTGCTCCTCGTGGAAGGCTTGAAGAAAGCCGGCAAGGTGAATGGCGAAGCATTGGCCAAAGCTTTTGAAGGCATCGATGTGCAGGGCATTACGGGCCGAATCCACATCAGCCCCGAAACCCACAACCCCGAAGGCAAGGATGCCGCGATCATAAAGATCGTCGATGGGCAATACGTTTTCCAGGAAAAATACGCAGCCCAATAACGACTGAACAACTAGGCAACCAGCGGCAGCGCTGGTTGCCTTTTTTCTGCCATTTCAATAATGTTCGCATGTTTATGCATTCCAGTGCAAAGGAAGGGCTATGGTCCAATTCCTCCAGCAATTGATCAACGGGCTTTCGATCGGATCTGTGTATGCTCTTATGGCGGTTGGATATTCGCTGGTCTACTCGATCATGAATTTTTCGAACTTCGCGCATGGCGGCGTAATCATGCTGGGGGCGTACTTCGGCTTTTTCAGCCTGACGCTGCTGAAGCTCCCCTTTGTTGTGGCCTTTCTGCTTGCATCTGTCGGCACGCTCGCCGTTGCGATTATCGTCGAGCGCATCGCATACAAGCCGCTTCGTGAGCGAAAAGCTCCTTTTCTTTACTTTATCATTTCGGCGATGGGCGCATCTATTCTGCTCGAAAACATTGTCATAGCGACCATCGGGCCAACCTTTCGCACTTACCCTGAAGTATTCTCGAAAGTACCGATAACCCTGGGCCCTCTTGCAATAGGGCGGCTCGATCTCATCATTTTCGCTATATCAGCGGTGTGCCTTACGCTGCTGATTCTTTTTATCGAAAAGACAAAGATCGGCAAAGCGATTCAGGCTGCATCGTACAATGTGAAAGCATGCGCGCTCATGGGGGTCAACACTGACAGGGTGATTCTCACGGTGTTCGGGCTTGGGGGCTTTTTAGCTGGTGTCGCGGGCGTATTTTTCGGGATGAAGTACACCGTCTATCCGCAAATAGGGAATATCACCACGAAGTCGTTCATTGCGGCTGTATTTGGGGGCTTGGGGAGCTTGCCGGGCGCGGTGCTTGGTTCGGTAATTCTTGGTACAATCGAGACATTCGTTGCTGGCTATCTGTCGTCGCAATTCAGAGACCTCATCGCCTTTGTGATTCTGATTGCAGTGCTCGTTTTGCGGCCAACGGGCATCATGGGAAAAGTGACCGAGGACAAGGCATAGGGGGCGGGCATGAGCTGGACATATATTCAAGGCATTTTGATGCTCGCCGGCATCAACATGATTGCGGTGCTGGGTTTGAGCCTCCTCACAGGATTTACCGGGCTTTTTTCTTTCGGGCATGCGGGATTTATGGCGATTGGCGCGTATGTCGGTGCCTGGATTAGCGCCTCTCCTGCATCGACGCCTGCGGGGCTGGGGTTGCCCTTTATTCTGGCGATTGTGGGAGGCGGGGCTGCGGCCGGCATTGTGAGCTACTTCATAGGGAGAATAAGCCTGAATCTTAAGGGCGACTATTTCTGCATCGCGACCCTGGGTTTTGGTGAAGCAATTCGCCTCATTTTCAACAATGTGAATCGATTCGGCGGGGCGCGCGGCTGGCCGGGTGTTCCTGGGAGAAGCACCTTTCTTGTAATTCTGATTGCGGACGTGATCGCCATCCTGTTCCTGGCGAACCTCGTCAAGTCGCGGCATGGCCGAAATATGATTGCAGTGCGCGAGGAAGAACTCGCAGCGCAGATTGCGGGTATCAATGTGTTTCGCTACAAAATGATCTCGCTTATTATCAGTGCTGTCTATGCGGGCGTGGCTGGTGTGTTTTTCGCGCATTATATGACTTTTATCCAGCCCAAGATGTTCTCGCTCACCAAATCCACCGAGCTCACTATTATTGTAATTTTTGGCGGCCTGGGCTCTATTTCGGGATCGGTGCTGGGCGCGCTGGTGCTGACTGCGCTGCCGGAATTGCTGAGGGCTTTCGAGATTTGGCGCCTTGTGTTCTATGGAGCAGCGGTCATTCTCATAATGGTGTCGCGTCCGAAAGGCCTTATGGGCGGAATGGAACTCACTCCATCCGGGATCCGGAAGGTGCTTGCTGAACGGAATGCGCTCCGCGAGGCAAAGACAAAACTCCTCGCTGATGCACAAAGCGGAGAGGAGGACTGACAATGGCGCCCATACTCAGTATCCGGAACCTTACAAAGAAATTTGGCGGCCTCACTGCTGTGGGAGATGTGAGTTTCGATGTGCCGGAGGGCAGCATTGTCGGCCTTATCGGCCCGAACGGAGCAGGCAAGACCACTATTTTCAACCTGATCACCGGTGTCTACAAACCAACCTCGGGTACGATCGAGTTCAGGGAGAAGTCCATTCTTGGGCTTGAACCATACAGAATCGCGGACATGGGCATTACGCGGACATTCCAGAATATCCGCCTGTTCAAGAACCTGACGGTGTTTGAAAATGTGCTCACTGCCTGCCATATGAACGCAAGCTATTCATTCGCGGAAGCGATTTTGCGCTTGCCTCGTTTCCGGACGCAGGAAAAAGCGCTTGTCGCGAAAGCGGAAAACCTGCTCGAAATCATGGGGCTTATGGGCTATCGTGACCTTGTTGCAAACAATTTGCCCTATGGGCTGCAGCGCAGGCTTGAAATCGTGCGGGCACTGGCGCTCAATCCTGTGCTTCTTTTGCTCGATGAACCCGCTGCAGGTATGAATCCTGATGAGACAGAGCAGCTCATGCGCCTCATAGGGCGCATACGGAATGATTTTTCGCTGTCGGTGCTCGTGATCGAGCATCATATGGACCTCATTATGGGCGTGTGCGAGCATATTGTCGTGCTCAATTTTGGAGAGAAAATTGCTGAGGGAACTGCTGATGAGGTTTCCAGGAGTCCGCAGGTAATCGAAGCCTATTTGGGGACGAGTCTGGAGGCTGCCGATGCTTGAAGTACAGAATCTGCATGTGGCATATGGCGGAATCCGGGCTCTCAAAGGGGTTTCGCTTTCTGTGCAGAAGGGCGAAATCGTCACGATTATCGGCGCCAACGGGGCAGGCAAGTCTACGCTTTTAAATACCATTTCAGGGTTTCTGAAGCCGGTACGGGGTAGTGTTCTTTACAATGGCAGCGCTTTGCCCAGGCGGCCTGATTTGATCGTAAAATCAGGAATCTGTCATGTTCCTGAGGGGCGCCTTATTTTCGCAAACCTGAGCGTGCAGGACAACCTCATGCTTGGAGCATATCTGCGCAATGACAAGAAAGCGATTCAGGCTGACCTAGAGAAGGTGTTTGCCATTTTTCCGAGACTCAAGGAACGCGAAGAGCAGAGAGCAGGCACGCTTTCAGGCGGCGAACAGCAAATGCTTGCGATGGGGCGGGCTCTCATGACCAATGGTGAATTCATTCTGATGGATGAACCATCCTTGGGTCTGGCGCCCCTGCTGGTTCAGACAGTTTTCGAAATTATCGAGCGCTTCCGCAGCATGGGCAAGACGATTCTGCTTGTCGAACAGAATGCATTCAAGGCTCTGCAGGTTGCTGACCGCGCGTATATCCTCGAACAGGGGAAAATCGTAAAAGAAGGATCTGCGCGCGAGCTTGCACGCGATCCCGCAGTAAAAGAAGCCTACCTTGGCTCGCGGTCGCGAGGCGGGGGCTGACGCCGCTGCGGCCATTGAGCCGGCTGCCGCGGCTGCAATAATGCGGCCGCTGCCGCAGCCATCAATGCTGCGCCGCAACACAATCATGCCGCGCCATTTTTCAGCAACCTTGCATAAGCGAACGATAGAAACGCACACAGCGCTCCAGGTTTTCGATGCTCACTTTTTCGTTGACATTGTGGACAGCCGCGATATCTTCCTGCGTCTGTATGAGCGGCGTAAAGCGATAGATGTCATCGGTCAGGGCGCGATAGTGCTTGGTATCCGTGCTCGCGGTAAACAAAAATGGCGCCGGAACAGCCTCTGGAAATGCTTCTGAAACTGCCTTTGCAATCGCAATCCAGCCTTCCGAAGAAGTTGAAGATTCCTCCGATGCTTCCACCATATGTTCCGGGAATTTGATGTATGCTTTTGCGCCGAAAGGCGAGGCCAGCAGATTGAAGTGCTCGACTACTTCCGCCGAGCTCATCCCGGGAATCATACGCACATTGACTGCAGCCTGCGCTAACGTCGGAAGCACATTTTCTTTCGGGCTTGCCTGCGCCATCGTTGCGGCACAGGTTGTTCTGACCATGGCATTTGTGGAAGGCATGGCGGAGAACGCCTTCAGGATAAAGGGCGAAAGAATGCGCCGAAGCGCGAAAATTTGTTTGTACGGTGCGATTGCGTGGGGGGCGAGCGCTGCGAGGAACCCATCAGTCGTTTTTGTCAAACGAGCGGGGAAAGGATTGTCTTCGATAGCTGCAAGCGCATGAGCGACTGCCCCCAGGGCAGTGTGGCGCGGCGGCATTGAAGCGTGCCCGCCTTGGCCCTGTGCTTCTATGATGATATCGGCATATCCTTTTTCGGCAATGCCGATGAGTGCAAGCGGCTTGCGCACAAAGCCAACCAGCCCTTGCCCGACAGGGCTGCCTTCATCGATCACCCATGAAGCATGGATGTGCTGTTCGGAAAACCATTTGGCAATAGCGCCCGCACCCCTTGTTCCTCCGACTTCCTCATCGCCGCCAAAGGCAAAATAAAGGGTGCGCTGTGGCTGGAAACCATTTGCAGCAAGCTGTTCCGCCGACTCAAGAATGCAGGCAAGCTGGACTTTTATATCTTGTGTTCCCCGACCCCATACATAGCCATTTCGGATAGCTCCCGAAAAAGGTGGTTCATCCCACGCGTCGGTTTCCGAGGCTGGGACCACATCAAAATGAGCGCAGAAAATAGCCGGTTTCAGCGAGGGATCAGTGCCCTGCCATCGGTAGACTATGCCTCGCGAGCCAATGCATATGCGCTCGAGCCTGGCGTGCGCCAGAGGAAAGAGTTCAGGCAGTGCTGCAATGAGTGCGGCGAAGGGACCATCATCCTCTTCTTCAGGATCGAAAGATGAAACAGTGCGGAATTTGACCAATTGTGAGAGTTTTTCGGCGATATTCATTCTGCAGTGATTCCTTTCGGGCTATGGTAAAATATCGCAGCTCGAAAAACAATGGCTTTCGTCAGGAGTGGGGCATGGCAACCCCGTGCAGGTTTCTGTCAGAAATGATCTTTTGCATATCATCGGGTGTGTCGATATCGCGCAGTATAAAAGGATCCTCGACATCGAGGTAAGCAACAAGGGAGCTCTGAGCTTTCAGAAATCCCCCAAGCCCATGCGGGCCGCGCCACCCGCGCAGTTGGCCGAATATCGAGCGGTGTATGAGCGGCGGATGTCCGGGCTTGCCCGTATGCCGCGGGATAACAATGGGCCGGCTGCGCGCGGCCGCAGGCATGCCGTCTATGCCTCCTGCGCTGGGCGCACCACGCTCCTTTGCGCTCGCACCGTGCTCGCGGTTCGCACTGGTTTGCAGGCGCTTCAGAGTCTCCGGCGAAACAAAGGGAATGTCGACCGGCAAAACAAATGCGCTGTCGAATTCATCTGGAACCGCTTCAATGCCGGCGCATACTGATGTGAACATGCCTTTGTCGAAATTGCTGTTATGAACCGGGTGCAGAGCGCCTTCGCGCGCCAGAGCAGCCACACGCTCTGCATCAAATCCTGTTACGACAATAATATAATCGATTCCAGCTGCTCGGAAGGCGTTCGCCGCATACATGAGCATCGGCATGTCATCGATGAGCATAAGTGGTTTTGTCGCGCCCATGCGTGAAGAGCGCCCTGCTGCCAGGATGACGGCGGCGGGGTTTGTGAAGCGCGTGCTGTTCATCTGGACGCGACTTTTGTGCTTGCAGGGGCTTGTGCGCCTGAATGGGGCGAAATACTCGCTGTGGCTGGTATGCCGGCGCGTACCGCAATGATTTCAGCGAGGATGCTCACAGCAATTTCTTCTGGTGTGCGCGCTCCGATGGCAAGGCCGATGGGAGCATGCACGCGCGCAATATCTGTATCGGCAAATCCTTCGGCCTTAAGTGCAGCGAAGACACCGTCGCGCTTGCTTTTCGAGCCTATAAGTCCGATATAGCCGGCATTTGTATGCAATACCTGGGCGAGCATGGCCTTGTCGATATCAGGTTTTCGGGTGAGCACCAGTGCGCAGTCCTGCGGCCCAATGCTGACTGCCGGCGCTCCCGAAGCATCGGTCAGCGCATCTTCGAAGCTATGAATGAGCCGCAAATCGCTTGCATGAGGAAAGCGCTCCGTGGTGAGCATCTCGGGCCTGTCGTCGGTGACTATGACTCTGAAACCAGCGAGGCTTGCAAAATCGCAGACTGCTTTGCCGACATGGCCAGCGCCAAAAATGTACACAACGGGGTCAGGAAGCAGGCCGAGCCAGAAAACATGCGCGGTTTCATGCACAGCGTTCGAAGGGTCTTCGATTTCGAATTCGGCAGCGCCTTCGAATCCGGGCATGTTCGCTCGAAGAGAAGCAAGCAGGGGCGCAGGGATTACTGCGGTATCATTGCCTCTATTATCGAGCGCAAAACTGTACTGCGCACAATGTGTCTTGACGACGACAAAGGCACCTGGTCTGCCGTTCTCGACGCTGTCAATGCAGGCTAGAAGGGCACGGGCCGCCGCGCTCTGCGGCTCCAGCTTTTCAAGATGAATCCTGAGCCGCCCTCCGCAGATCATCTGGGTTTGATTTGTCTCCGGCGTCAAATCGAAGTCGAGGTCTTGGCTGGCGCCTGGTGGCTGGGCCGTGGTGGTCTGAGCGCCTGCCTGCGACCCACCAAGCCCCAGCATGCGTCGCGCTGCTTCTATCGTCTGCCCTTCAGTAAAACCGCCGCCCACTGTACCATTCATCGCGCCTGTGCTGTCCATCGCGAGCAGCGCATCGGTACCTCTTGATGTCGAGCCAGAAACGCGGGTGACCGCGGCAAGTACCACTGTCTCCCCGCGTCGAAGTCGCGCCGCAATCCATTTTCTCAGCTCACTCATGTCTGTCCTTTCTGGCCTTTTTCGGCCTGCCGGATCGCCATCAGCACTCGTTCAGGCGTGAAGGGGTATTGTGTGAGGCGCACACCGGTTGCGTTGCGGATTGCATTCGCTATGGCTGCAGGCGGCGTATCGATACCGATTTCGCCAGCGGATTTTGCGCCGAATGGGCCGGACGGCTCATAGCTGTCGACAAGCTCGACTGTGATGCGGCCGACATCCTCGCGCGAGGGTATGGCATAGGTCATCATGTTATGGCTGAGCATGTGGCCCTTGTCCGAATAACGCACATCTTCATAGAGTGCCATGCCGATGCCCTGCAGGAGGCCACCTTCTATCTGAATTTTGGCCAGATTCGGGTTGATCGGCGTACCGACATCGGCAACAGCGACGTAGTTTACGACATCCACCTTGCCGGTTTCCTTGTCGAGCTCGATTTCGACGAAGGCTGCGAGGTAGGGCGGCGGCGATTTATCGCCCGAGAAGGACTCTGTTGCCTCAATTGTCTTCATTTTTGCACCGTCGTGGTAGAGCGTGTCATAGCTGAAATCGTTCAGTGAGAGCTCTTTCGAGCCGTCGATGGTCCTGAACACTTTATCTTCAAAAGTTAAATCTTGGGGTCTGACCCCGAATTTTAAAGAAACAGCCTCGATGAGCTTTTGCTTGAGGCTTCTCGCGGCGCGGAGAACCGCAGAGCCGGACACATAGGTTGTGCTCGACGCGTACGCGCCGACATCGAAGGGCGTGTGATCGGTATCGGACGAATGAATGACGATATCCTTCATGTCCACGCCGAGCTCTTCAGCCGCGATCTGCGCGAGGATGGTGTCCGAGCCCGTGCCGAGGTCGGTAGCTCCTACATGGAGCTTGAAGAAGCCGCCATCCTGCAGTTCGATGCGGGCAGAACCCATGTCGACGAGGGGGATTCCGGAGCCCTGCATCGCGATGGCCATACCTTTGGCGCGGACTTTGCTTGGCGCGACTTCCTGAACCAGGTGCGTAGGGTCCCAGCCGATGAGCTCTTTACCGCGCCGGATGCATTCCTCGAGCTTGCAGGATTCGATAATCATTGCGACGCCTTCGGTTCCTTCGCCCATGATGCGGAAGACTTCGCTTGTTTCGCCTTCGTGTAGCATGTTTTTGCGGCGCAGTTCGACCGGGTCCATGCCGAGTTTGTGCGCAAGTTCGTCCATTGCGGATTCGAGACCGGTGAGCCCCTGGATGGCGCCATAGCCGCGGTATGCGCCGGCGGATACTTTGTTGGTGTAGACGACATGGCCGCCGAAACGCACAGCTTTTACTTTGTTGTAGAGCGGCAGGGTCTTGGAGCCGGCGACCATGAAGGTGGTGAGGGCGTGCTCGCCATAGGCACCGGTATTGGAGAGTACCTGCATGTCGATCGCACGGAGAGCGCCGTCCGGGTCGGCGCCGAGCCTCACTTTGACGCGCATTTCGTGGCGGGTGAAGGTGGCCTCGAAGACTTCGCGGCGGGTGAGGGCGAGGCGCGCGGGCTTGCCGGTTTTCATGGTGACCATGGCGACATAGGGCTCGATATGGATATGCTGCTTGCCGCCGAAGCCTCCACCGATGCGCGGTTTTACAATGCGAATCTGCCTGAGGGGCATCTGGAAGGCAAGTCCAAGGAGGCGCCGCGTGTGCCAGGGGTTCTGGGTCGAGGTGACGATGACGAGTCTGCCCTGTATGTCGAGATAGCTAAAGGCTGTGTGGGGCTCGAGGGCGACATGCTGCTGGGCCTGGGTGTGGACGGTTGTCTCCACGGTGACTGGCGAGGTGGCGAGTTCCTTTTCGACATCCCCGATTTCCATGTGGTAGGCGGCGGCGATGTTGCGCTTGGGCTCGAATCCGATGGGGAACATCTCGTGGATTTCCGGCTCGGGGTGGATAATGATGGGGTTGTCGAGGGCTTTTTCGAAATCGAGTATTGGCTCGAGCACTTGGTAGTCGACTTTGATAAGGCTCGCGGCTTTTTCTGCGGTCGCTTCGTTTTCTGCAGCGACAACGGCTACCTCGTCGCCGACATAGCGCACATACTCATCCAAAATGAATCGATCGTGGGGGCTTGGCTCGGGGTTGCCCTGGCCTGCTCTCGTAATGGGGATGCGGGGGCAATCCTTCCATGTAAGGACGCATGCAACACCTGGCATCTTGAGCGCTTCGCTCGCGTCGATCGACAGGATGCGCGCAAAGGCGTGCGGGCTCCGGACGAGCTTGACATAGAGTGCATTCTGCGGCGCGAGGTCATCGGTATAGGCCGGGCGGCCGAGCACAAGACCTTCTCCGTCTACTTTGGAAATATTGTGGGCTACCACGTTGAATTTCTGTGTTGCATCGAGCTCTTTGGTGCTTGCCGGGGGCGTTGAAGTATGGTAATCACGCATGTTCAGCCTCCAGATATTTTTTAATCGCGCGGATCTGCCCTTCGTAGCCAGAACAGCGACAAAGGTTGCCAGCGAGATAGTGGCGGATTTCGCCTTCGCTCGGGTTGGGCAGCTCTTTTTTCATCGCCAGCACCGTGAGTGCAAAACCAGGCGCGCAGAATCCACACTGGTCGGCACCTTCCGCAGTGAGGAAGTGTGCGAATTCTTCGGCTTCCTTGGCTGCTCCCTGAATTGTCGTGATCTGCTTTCCATCAGCGCGAATTGCAAGATACGAACAGGAAAGGACCGGCTTGCCTTCGAGCAGCACAGTGCATACGCCGCAGTTGCCCGTATCGCAGCCTTTCTTCACTTCCACATAGCCTGCCCGCCTGAGCACTTCGGTCAACATTTCCCCTGGCTGGCATTCGACTGATTCCTTTTTGCCATTTATATAGAGCGTAATGATCATCCTCGTACCTCCATGAGCGCGCGGCGCATAAGCGCAGGCAGAATTTCTCTGCGATATTCCGCACTAGCTCTGATATCGCTTCCAAATTGCAGCTCTTCGGCTGCCGCGACAGCCGCCTGTCCGATTTTTTCATCCGATGGATATGGCTCATTTCCGAGCAAGACCATGGCTTTTTTGCACAATCGCGAAGCAGCCGGCCTCGAACCGACTGCAATGCGCCAGCTCGAACCTGTCCATGCAGCAGCGGCATTGATGATGGGGAAATCATTTGCGGTAATCCGCATCTGCTGATAGCTAGCCCTGGCCGATACTGGCAGCAGCACTTTTTCAATAAGAAATGGCCATTCTTCGCCATCCTGGATGAAACTTGCCACATCCGCAATTTTCCCTGGATAGAAGACAACTTTTGCGCCGAGAGCACAGAGCGTAGTATTCAAATCCGAAAAGCCGTAGCGGCCTGCAAGAGTTCCGCCGACAGTGATGATGTTGCGCAGCTGAATACCGACAATATGACTCACTGTGTTGCGGAAAAGTGCACCAAAGCGCGCTTCGAGCAGCGGGCTTGTTTCCAGCTCGCGATAGGTCGTCATCGCGCCGATTTCGATAGAGCCATTGGCTTCGCGGATATAATCGAGCCCCAGCTCGCTAAGATCCACTCCAAGCGGCATTGTCTTGGTATTCATACGAAGCCAGGCTGCGCCTCCGATTGCTGTTCCGTGCCGATCGCGGACCAGATGCAGCGCCTCATCCAGAGTACGAGGGCTAGCAAATTCCAGTATTTCCATTCGAATGCTCCTTGCCGAAGTGAAAAATCACTTGCTTCCTGTTTTTAGAATCATAGCACAGGTTTCTAAAATGGGCAAACTCGGCTATACTGGGATTATGGCAGAATTTGTGCACCTTCATAACCATACCGATTATTCATTGCTTGACGGGGCAGCTCCTGTCCAGAAACTGATAAAAAAAGCCAAGGAATTCGGCATGCCGGCGCTTGCGATCACGGACCACGGCAACATGTTCGGTGTCATGGCGTTCCAGGACGAATGCAGAAAAGCGGGGATCAAACCCATTATCGGCTGCGAATTCTATGTAGCCGGCGGATCCCGCCTCGAAAAGACGGGAACCGAGAATGGCAACAAATATTGGCACCTGATTTTGATTGCTGAAAACCAGACTGGCTACCACAACCTTCTCAAGCTCACTTCCCGATCCTTCACCGAGGGCTTCTACTACAAACCCCGCATCGACGACGAGCTGCTCGCTGCGCATTCCGAAGGGCTCATCGCTTCTACTGCCTGCCTTGCCGGCGAAATACCTTCGCTCATCCTGGCCGGCAAAATCGAACAAGCCGCGAAAAAAATTGGTTATTATAAAGAAATATTCGGCCCCGACCATTTCTATCTCGAACTGCAGGACCACGGGCTCGACGAACAGCGAATTGTCAACAAAGAGCTCATACGGCTTTCAAAGCTCCTTGATGCGCCCCTTGTCGCGACAAACGATCTTCACTATGTCGAGCGCGAGGATGCAGTCGCACAAGACATCCTTCTCTGCATCGGCACCAACCGCAAGCGTAACGACCCCAGCCGGATGCGCTTTCCAAACGACCAGTTTTACCTGAAGAGCCCGGATGAAATGGCAGCGCTTTTTTCCGAAGTTCCCGAAGCGCTCGCTAACACTCTGAAAATCAATGAAATGGCCCAGCTTGAAATCGAATTTCCTGGTCCGCTTTTGCCGGATTATCAGGTGCCGGAGAGTTTCTCCGATCCGGATGACTATCTGCGCCACATTGCCCGCGAAGGCCTTGCAAAGCGCTATCCGAATCCAAGCCCCGAAGCGACTGCTCGACTCGAATACGAGCTCGATGTCATAACCAAAATGGGCTTTACAGGATATTTTCTTATAGTATGGGATTTTATCCATTGGGCTAAAGAGCATGGCATTCCTGTCGGGCCGGGGCGAGGCTCCGGTGCAGGCTCTATTGTCGCGTATGCCATGCGAATTACGGATATCGACCCTTTGAAATACGATCTTTTGTTCGAGCGTTTTCTCAATCCCGAACGCGTATCAATGCCCGACTTCGATGTCGATTTCGATTTCGAACGACGAGGCGAAGTAATCGAATATGTCGCGCAGAAATATGGCCAGAACCGCGTCGCGCAGATTATCACTTTCGGGACGCTGAAAGCAAAAGCAGTGATCAAGGATGTAGCGCGCGCGCTCGATATACCGTTCGAAGAGGCGAACCAGATCGCAAAGCTTGTCCCCGACGATCCCAAGATGACACTCGCAAAGGCATTCAAAATGGAACCGAAACTGGCTGCCCTTGCAGAAAATCCATCCTATGCCGAGCTCTTTTCCATTGCTGCCAGGCTCGAAAACCTGCATCGGCATAGCTCCCTGCATGCGGCTGGCATCGTCATCAGCAAGAGCGAGCTCACCGATTATGTCCCCTTGTACAAAGATCCGAAGACAGGCCTTGTCGCGACGCAATACACGATGGAGTATCTGGAGAATTGTGGCCTTGTGAAAATGGATTTTCTCGGTCTCAAGACTCTTACGCTCATCCGCAATACGCTCGACATCCTCCGGAGGCGCGGCATCGATATCGACGAAGAGAAAATCCCGGATAATGACCCGAAGACATTCAAGATGCTCAGTGAGGGCAAGAGCACCTCTATTTTCCAGTTTGAATCGCAGGGCATGCAGTCGATTCTCAAGCGAGCCAAGCCATCGAGCATTGAAGACTTGATCGCCTTGAATGCCCTGTACCGGCCAGGGCCTATGGATTTTATCGACCAGTTCATCAACTCGAAAAACGGGAAAATGGCAATTGAATATCCGCATCCTTCGCTGGAAAAATACCTGAAAGGCACGTACGGCGTCATAGTCTACCAGGAACAGGTCATGCAGGTTGCGCGCGAAGTTGCAGGCTATTCGCTCGGGCGCGCAGACCTCCTCCGGCGCGCAATGGGAAAGAAAAAACCGGAAATTCTTCAGAAAGAGGAAGGGCCCTTTATCGAAGGCGCGATATCCCGCGGCTACTCGCGCGAAGATGCCAAGCGCATTTTCGAGATTCTGACGCCCTTTGCCGGCTATGGGTTCAATAAGTCGCATGCTGCAGCGTATTCGGTTGTAGCCTATCGGACCGCGTACCTCAAAGCGAATTATCCTGCCGAATTCATGGCTGCAAACCTCACCAACGAGATCAGCAATACCGACAAGCTGACAGAGTATATCAGCGAAGCCAGGGCGATGGGCCTGTCGGTGCTCCCTCCGGACATCAATCGTTCCGATGCCAATTTCAGCGTCGACCACGGACAGATCATCTATGGTTTTCTGGGAATAAAAGGCGTGGGCGAAGGAATCGCAAAGGCAATCCAGCTCGAGCGCGAGCAAAATGGCCGCTTTTCTGACTTTATCGATTTTTTGTCCCGGATGAGCCCGGCAGGTCTCAATCGCAAGACACTTGAATCGCTCATTCTGGCGGGCTGTTTCGATTCCATGAAGCACAAGCGGCGCGAACTTGTGCAGAATCTCGAGCGGGCGATCGAGTACGTTGAAGGCAAGCGCGCATTCGAAGCCTCGCGCCAGGGTTCACTCTTCGAGCTTGAAGACATGGGGCCCTATCCCGCATTCCAGTTCGAGCCAGCTGACGAGTTTTCCAACCAGGAAATGCTGCAGGCGGAGAAAGAACTGCTCGGTTTTTTCTTCTCAGCACATCCTATGGATGAGTACCGCACGATATGGGAGCGTTCGTCCACACTCGATTTGGGCCGCCTCGATCAGGCAAGCGCCAATCGCGAATACACGGTCATTGGCCTTCTCAAGGAATTCCGCACACATACGACCCAGAATGGCAAGCGCATGGCATTCGGAAAGCTCGAAGACTATCATGGCTCCATCGATATTGTCATATTTCCCGATATGCTGGAGAAAAACGAGCAAGCATTTATAAAAGACCGTGTCCTGTGCGTAAGCGGGATGTATGATAATTCCCGAAGAGCCCCTTCGCTCAAAATCCAGGCCATTCTTGACCCTGAATCGCTCAGGAAAGCATCCTGGCGGGAATTGCATATCCGGCTTGCAAATAGTGTGCGTGCGACAGGGCAGGCCGGCTTTACTGATCGGGCTGAACCAAGCCAGGCTTCTGCTATTTTCGATGAAACCAGCCTCTATCAGCTCCGCGATGCGATATATTCTCTGCATGGGCAGTGCAAGGTCCTTTTCCATGTTCCGCTCATCAAGGGAGGCGAAGCTGTGATTGAAGCGGGGCCTCACACGACATGTTCAGCGAACGACAGCGATCTCGAGTTTCTGAAGGGACAGCCTGCGGTCGCGGAGGTGTGGCGATCATGAAAATTCGGATATTGGGGAATGGCGGCTTTTACAACGAAGGTCTGCCGTATAACGCAATAGCGATCGATGGTCATGTGCTTATCGAGACGCCGCCTGATATTCTGCAGTCTCTCAATCACAGCGATATGAGGCCATCGCAGATCGATACAGTGTTTATTAGCCACATACATGGCGATCATTGTTTCGGCTTTCCATTCTTCTTTTTTAACTGGCTCTATGCGGGCGAAGCCGATTCCCATTACGAAAAGGGAAGCATGCTTGCAATAATCGGCCCTGCTGGCCTGCGCGAGCATCTTCTTGCCTTGCTGCGGCTTGCGATTCCTCCGGAGCATCAATACATTCGCGATTTTTCGGAAAGGGCGAAGCTTGTCGAGGTCGATGAAGGCGATATAATTGCTGTGAAAGGAAATATTTGGTTCAGTTTCATGCGCACAAAACATTCGCTTCCAACCCTTTCTCTCATCGCTGGAGCCACCGCAGGCCCGCCTCCGTCCCCTAAGCGAGCCCTGAAAGAAGCGCTCTTTGCCTATAGTTCCGACACAGCAATGTTCGAAGGTATTCACACGCTTCTCGAATCTGGAGCAAAGCTCATTCTGTGCGATACCAATGGCGAAAAAGAAAGCGATGTCCACATGAGCCCAGCCCAGCTCATAGCCGCTGCACGCGTGCATGGGCTTGCCGGAAATTCAGGGCGATTACTGTTGGGAACACATATGAGCCGCAGAATAGTGAGCCAGGAGAACCTGCGATTTGCTCAGGATGGGGAAGAATTTTCTGTGATATAAGTTTGGACGCGCAGGGATTTCGTCGGGTGCCTTTCAATATAATTTTCGCAGCACGGCAATCACTTCAGGCTCGATTGGTCAGTACCCAATCTGCCAGATTTTTCCATTTTGTGAAAGAAAAATCAGCCAGCGCGGTCGGGCGCCCGCACCGAGCTGCTGCCATGCCGGCATTTTTTGCACCCTGGATATCGTAGACAGGATTGTTCCCCACATACAGAATTTCGGAAGGCGCGTATCCGAGTCTTTCTATGAGCGCTGCAAAAACCCAGGGATGCGGCTTCAGCACGCCAAATTCCTCTGCGCAGAGCGCATGTTCTAGAAGATCCGAAAGCCCCAACGCCTCAATTTTTTCGGTTGGCGGCAGGTCAGAAAGCGCCGCAACCGCGATACCGCTACGGCGGATTGTTTCGATAGCATTTCTGACACCAGAGAACGGGCGGATCGAGGCAAAACGCTCAGGCAACGTAGCATAGAAGAAAAATTCCATAAGCTTGCGTACCTGATCCTGGGGAATATGCATGCGCTGAGCAAGCAGCGATGCCTGCAACTGATGCAGCTCTTCCGCATCGCGCGGAGTATAGTCGCTGCGCATTTGCAGCGTGCGCAATTCTTTGCGGACGACAGAAAAGCCCTCGACCAACCTCGGATGCCGTACAAAAATGTCTATGCAACGCAGATAAAGGGCTGAAGCAGGGTAAAGAGTACCGTCGACATCGAATACCACCGCCCTAAAGCGAACACGCTGCTGCATGAGAAATATATACAAGAGCGCAAGAGCCCCTGTCCATCGGTCTTTTGCGAAATTGCACCGATTTTACAAGAACAGGGGCACCTTCGTGAAGGTTAACCCTCTAGAAAACGCGCGCCTTGTAGCTCGTATGCAGAAGCTCATGCGAGAGATGCCCGAGCGGCTTGCCCAGAAATTCCTGGTATAGCGCACGTACGGCTGGATTCTCATGGGATTTGCGTATCGCGAGCTTGCGGTCTTCCTCATAGAGCGCTTGACTGCGCGCGAGTTTCTTCTCGAGATCAGCAAGAACGGGCTGCCCGCCGCCGCCAACGCAGCCGCCGGGGCAGGACATTATTTCGATAAAATGATAGGGGCTCTTGCCCGCGCGTATTTCATCGAGCAATACACGGGCGTTGGCTAAACCATGCGCTACCGCAACTCGTACCGGCGATCCCCCTACAACTACCTCGGCAGTCTTTATCGCTTCGAACCCGCGAACTTTGGTGAATTCTATATTCTCGAGCGGCTTTTTTTCGACAAGTTCGTACACTGTGCGGAGAGCGGCTTCCATCACTCCACCCGTGGTCCCGAATATTGTACCTGCTCCTGTCGACTGGCCAAGCGGATCATCGAATTCTTCTTCAGGCAATCGCGATATATCGATGCCTGCGAGCTTTATCATGCGCGCCAGCTCCCTTGTGGTGAGCGCCCAATCGACATCGAAGAATGGCCGTGCAGGCACCTTGCCGGGATCCTGTTCCTTCCACCAGCCCCAGGCTCCATCCATTTCCTTGCGCCTTGCCTCATATTTCTTTGCTGTACAAGGCATTATAGAAACAACGCGCATATGGTCAGGGGTAAGCCCTGCTTTTTTCGCATAGTATGTCTTTGCAACCGAGCCGAACATCTGCTGTGGGCTCTTGCAGGTGGAAAGGTGGCTCAAAAGATCAGGATAGAATCCTTCTATAAAATTGATCCATCCAGGCGAGCACGAAGTGATCATCGGCAAGGTCCCGCCTTTCGACAGGCGCTCGAGCAATTCGCTTCCTTCTTCCATAATCGTGAGGTCAGCAGTGAATTGAGTATCGAATACCCGGTTGAAGCCAAGACGTCTGAGCGCTGCTACCATCTGGCCGGTTACAAGACTTCCTGCGGGAAGTCCGAGCGCTTCACCAAGGGATGCGCGAATCGCTGGTGCAGTTTGGACTACGACAGTCAACCTTGGATCTTCTATGGCGCTGAACACTTCGCGCGATTCATCCTTTTCTGTTATGGCGCCTGTCGGGCATACGACAGAACACTGGCCGCATTGCACGCAGGCGCTCTGAGCCAGGCCACGATCCAAAAATGTGCTGACTCTTGTACGTGCTCCGCGCCCGCTGAAAGCGATTGCATGAACACCCTGGGTCTCTTCGCAGACAGCAACACAGCGTCCGCAGAGGATGCACTTCGAATCGTCGCGAACAATGCCTTCCGAGGTTGTATCGGGCATAGGATACTTCTTGTATCCGGGGAAACGGTCTGCGCGCACTTCGAGGATATTGGCAATCGTGTGCAGTTCGCAGGTGTCGGATCGAATGCAGGAGAGGCAGTCGTCAGGATGATTTGCCAGGAGAAGCTCCACGGCTGTTTTTCGCGCCCTGATGACGCGCGGACTCGATGTCCGGATTTTCATGCCTGGCACAGGCTTCTGCACACAGGAGCGGACGAGGGATTTTGCTCCCTCCACTTCTACGACGCAGACACCGCATGAGGCATTTTGCGAAATGCCTTTGAGGTAGCACAGCGTCGGAATTTTGACGCCTGCGTGCGCGCACGCTTCAACAATGTTTGCAGAAGGATCGACACGCACATTCTGGCCATCTATAGTGATTTCAATCAATTGTTCTTCCATGACCCGCCTCCTTTTATTCACGCACCAGCGTGCCGCGCGGCTCGCGCCTGTGTTCGCGGACATCGCACCGCAAGCAGCGGTTAGCCTCGATTCGCGCCTGCTCGCCGGTATACCCGAGGTTGATTTCCATGAAATTGCTCTTCCGCGCATTCACAGGAAGCATGCCTGCGCGCGTCATCTTTTCCTTGCTTATCTTGAGCGGGATTTCCATGCGGTAGTCAAAGCGGCGGAACAGCTGATCGAAACGCTTTTTGCCAGTCAGTGCTTGGTCGATAATTTCTGCAACCGTTTTTGCCTGCCCCATCGCCTCTGCAGCGGTTGCCGGGCCGAGCGTGGCATCACCGATTGCGTACACCTTCGGATTTGATGTGACGAGAGAAAATGGATCTGCTTTTATTCTGCCATTTTTAAGGCGCTCTACGCCGAGCGATTCGATACCCGGAATCTCGACTTTTTCCCCAATCGCGACGATGAGCGTCGAACAAGAAATTTCGTCAATTTTGTCTGTGGGGATCGGCGTTGGCCGACCGGAAGAATCGACTGGTCCTGCTTTCATGCGCTGGATACGGACCGCTTTTACGGTCTTTTTGCCTTCTTTTTGCTTTGTGACTATTTCGACAGGGGAGGCCATGCAGATAAGATCGATTCCCTCCTCGAGCGCACCTTTCAATTCTTCTTCATTGGCGGGCATGTCGATTTTCGAGCGGCGGTATACTACGGTAACCGTCGCACCGAGCCGCAATGCGGATCGAGCTGCATCGATTGCGGAATTTCCCCCGCCGATGACGACGACTTCGCCGCCTGTATGCACTTTTTCTTTTTTTGCGAGCATGCCCAGGAAATTGCAGGCTTTGTACACACCTTGGGCATCTTCCCCTGGAATGCCGAGTTCAAGCTCTGCGGAAGCGCCAGCAGCAACGATAATCGCATCATTGCTGTCAGAGAGCCGGCGCCATTGTTCCGGTTCTGCGATTCGCGTGTTGTACACGAACCGCACGCCCAGCTTTTCGATAAAGCTCACTTCCTTTTTGAGAACATCTTTCGGCAGCCGGTAGGCAGGGATTCCCCAGCGGAGCACGCCCCCAGGCTCGTCGCTCGCTTCATATACAGTCACCTCATGCCCAAGGCGCACAAGATAGGAGGCTGCAGTGAGGCCTGCTGGCCCTGCGCCGATAATCGCAATCCGCTTACCGGTCGACGGGAATTTTTC
Organism: Rectinema subterraneum; assembly: GCA_009768935.1. Classification (GTDB taxonomy): domain Bacteria; phylum Spirochaetota; class Spirochaetia; order Treponematales; family Rectinemataceae; genus Rectinema; species Rectinema subterraneum. Next base: position 23,266 of record WESA01000010.1, on the reverse strand, counting down.
TTTTATGATATTGGCGTAGATTTGCTTTTCGCGGCCCATTTTGTACATCGTATCGGCAAGGTAGCGGTGGATTTCTCCCTGGGAAACAGGTTCATCCAGCATGTCCCTGCGGCAGCGCATGCGGCAATGGAAGTGGCAGATGCGGCCGATTGTTCCGGGCAGGGGATTTTCCCGCAAGGTAAGCTCGAACGCATCCTCTATGCGGTTTTCTTTCAGAAGCTGCAGATAACCCGGAATATTCATGTGCAATGGGCATGAAGATTCGCACAGCGCGATATAGAGGTTTTCGCATACGCCTGCGGGGCAGCGTTTTCCTTTTATGTGCTGAATATATTCATCGCGGAAATATCTGAGGGTGGTGAGCACCGGGTTAGCTGAAGTCTGTCCAAGCCCGCAAAGAGAAGAATCTTTCACAGTGAGTGCCAGATCCTGGAGTGTATCGAGATCCGATTCGGTAGCTTCGCCATCGGACACTTTCTGCAGAATATGCAGCATCTGGGAGGTGCCTTCGCGGCAGGGCGTGCATTTTCCGCAGGACTCGCCGACTACAAAGCCGGTAAAGTAGCGTGCGACATCGACCATGCAGTTGTCCTGGTCCATGACGACCATGCCGCCTGAGCCCATAATAGCGCCCAGTTCCGCAAGATGCTCATAATCGATCGGCGTTTTGAAAAGACTTGCGGGCACGCAGCCGCCCGAGGGTCCGCCGCATTGTACCGCCTTTATCTTTTTCTTGGGGCCCATACCGCCGCAAATGCCATAGATGACGCTTTCAAGTGTGCTGCCGAGCTGCAGCTCCACTAGGCCTGTGTTGCGAACCTTGCCGACGAATGAGAACACCTTGGTGCCCGTGCTGGTCGGTGTCCCGAAACCTGCAAACCACTCTCCGCCGCGGGCGATGATGACAGGAATATTGCACCATGTTTCGACATTGTTTATGGATGTAGGTCTGCCATAAAGGCCCTTCTGGACAGGGAAGGGAGGTCTGGGGCGGGGCCTTCCCGCATTGCCTTCGATAGAAGCGATAAGAGCTGTCTCTTCGCCGCAGACAAATGCGCCTGCCCCTGTCACAATATCGATATCGAACGAGAATTTGGTCCCGAGAATGTTAATCCCTAGTAGTCCATGCTCGCGGGCATCTTCAATCGCTTTGGTGAGCCGGTACACGGCAAGCGGATATTCAGCGCGAACATAGACCACACCGCGCGTTGCGCCCATGGCATAGGCGCCGAGGATCATACCTTCAAGGAGCATGTGCGGGTCGGATTCGATTTCGTTGCGGTTCATGTAGGCTCCGGGGTCGCCTTCGTCCGCATTGCAGATGATGTACCCTTCGCCTGGATTGTCGAGCAGCGATTGCCGCATAATTGACCATTTTTTCCATGTCGGGAATCCAGCGCCTCCACGGCCTCTCAGGCCCGATTTGCGCACTTCTTCGATAATCGATTCGGGGGGCATGGAGGTAAGCGCGCGGACAAGACTGCCATATCCACCAACCGCGATGTAGTCCTCGATGCTTTCCGGGTCGATGAGCCCCGCATCGCGCAGAACAATCTTCTCTTGACCCTTGAAGAAATTGAGATCTTTCCATGCTGGGAGCTGGGCGTACCCGTGACCGAATTCGATCTTTGAGGTTCTGAAATCCCATTCCTCGATTTTGGCTTCCGCAAGTTTGGCTATTTTGTCGTATGAAGCTGAATTTTCCAGTCCGCCGAGGATTCGCCTGGTCTTCTGCTCATCGACATCGGTAAAAAAGAGCACCGGTTTTCCCGGCATCCATGTCATGACAGCGGGCTCTGCGGCGCAAAAACCGAAACATCCAACCCTGCGCACCAGAATTTCGCTTGCTTTTGCTTTTTGATTGAGTATTTCCCAGACTTTGTCTGCTCCCGAGCCTATACCGCAGGTACCCATCCCGACCGAAATCCATGGTTTATCTCCATGGATGCGAGCAAGCCCTGTTTGGGCAAGAAAGCCCAGATCACTGGCGTTTTTCATTTCTCGCCCCCTTTCTTCATTTTTTCAATCAAAGAGACGAGCTTCCCGACTGTCATGCGGGAGAGCACCTTCCCATCTACCATAATGACCGGAGCGAGCGCACACTGGCCAAAGCAGGCAACAGTGCGGATTGTCGCAAAACTGTCGCTGCTAGTGGCCGAGTTTTCCTCTTCTTCCTTGAATTCCTTGATGCCGAGGCGGGAGAGGGATTCGTTGAGAAGGGCCAGAGACCCCCTCGTATGGCATGCGGTTCCTCTGCATACGACAATGACATGCTCGCCTTGCGGCTTCAGGCTGAAAAAAGAATAAAATGTAGCTACTGAATAAACCTTGGAAAGAGGCACTCCAAGTTTAGCCGATATTCTCCGAAGCGTCGCCTCCGAAAGGTATTTCCTGGGATCATTCTGCTGAGCCTGCTCCAGAGCGCTGAGCAGACTGCCAGGCTTTTCTTTGCATGAGTCGACTATCGAATCGATGTCAGGCATTTTTGTATTGGATGCGGTCTTTGTCATGGTGCCTCCTTTTCGCAATCGCCGCATGGTGCGGCCATTGATAATAATTTTGCTACATGTTGCTGTTTTTGTCAAGAAAAAATTATCTATAAAATTATATCAAGCAATTTTTATATAATATAAATATGATATGGAGTTATTTATATGATAAAAAATTATCTATTATAAAATATTTTCATATTTAATATTAAAATAAGAAATACTACATTTTCAGGACGGCGCGAATATGCAAGGTGGCGCGCATATGCAGGCAATCATACATGCGCTTGGCACAATGCATTTGAGGGTCGCCATACATATGCGTAAGCTGCAAGAATTCGCCGCCCATTTAAATCTTTGAAAGAAGCATTGCATTGAAAAGATTTTTATTTAATACTTGATTCTGTATGGCATCATTTGAATGGGATACGCCCGGGAAGCCCTGTTCCCGCCCAAGATGGCCTTCGCGATTTTCACATGCGAGCGTAGATATCGTTGCTCGAAAGCTCAAGAAGGTCTTTGATCAAAACGCAAATACGGGGTATTTCTCGTGTGCCGAGATCAGGGACTACTCATATTACGAAAATCTGCTCATTCAGGGGCTCGACGGCATCGATCGAAAAATGACAAGCGGCTTGCTCGTGCCTGTGGACCTTTCCGAATATCCAAAGATAATCCGAGCCGACAGAGGAAAAATTCGCGCCTGCATCTATATTGGCTCTTTCGATCCATTCCAGCTTACCCATCTCACCGTTGCCGTACGATTTCTCGCTTCGGAGATGAGCACATCGGACTTTGTGATTGTTGTGCCGGAAGGTTCGCCCGACCCGGCAAAACCGCTTAAAACCGAATATGCATTCCGCCTTTCTATTGCAAGAATGCAAGTTGAAGGCATTCTCGACCCATTCATCAAAGTGCTCGATCTGGGTATGCAAGCCGATACCATCGAAATCGTACGAAGGTTCATTGGCATGCATAGCGGTCTGTCGCTCGAGCTTACACATCTCATAGGCTCCGATGTATTGCCCATTGCCGCGAAATATATCTCCGAAGACATGCGCATATGGAAAAAGGAGGCCCAGGAATCCGGTGTGGATTGGCGGCACTGTATCCATGTCGTGCAGAGAGACGAAGAATCAGCAGCGAGGCCCTATCTCGAAAAGATCGAGGCTGAGAACGTGTGCGCGATGCTCGATCCGCATATCGTCGCGACCCCCTCAAGCACCGATTTCCGCACAAAGCAAGCATTTACAATTGTTTTGCCGACAGCTTCCATTCGTGACAAGATGGAGATTATTTTTCGCTACCGAATGCACAAAAGCTGGTCATCCGATCAGGAATAACTTTCCAGCAGTATCGAATACGCTCCAGCTTTCAGGCTTGGGGGCTGAATTCCGCGCTGCATCGCCCTTTTTCAATATCACGAAATGGTGTATATAGATAACATGAGCATAGATTCAATGAAACTTGTTTTCCTCGGTCCTCCGGGTGCCGGCAAAGGCACAATTTCGAGAATGGTATCAGAGCGCCTTGGCATTCCCCAGATAAGCACAGGAGACATATTCCGCACAGCTGTCAAGGAAAAGACTGAACTGGGCCTCAAGGTTCAGGCTATTCTGGCAGCTGGGGGGCTTGTTCCGGATGAGCTCACTATCGCGATCGTAAAAGACCGGCTTTCCTGGCCCGATGCGCAGCGAAGCTACATTCTCGACGGTTTCCCGCGAACGATTGCACAAGCTGAAGCCCTTGCTGGTTTTTCTTCGCTGGATGCCGCTGTCGATTTCGAAGTCAAGGATGAGCTTATTCTGTTCAGGCTCACCGGCCGAAGGGTGTGTAAGGTGTGCGGAGCGATCTATCATGTCGTGACAAAGCCGCCAAAAGTGGAAGGAATTTGCGACCTTTGCAGCGGCGAGCTCTACATTCGCAATGACGACAAGGAAGAAACTGTCAAGGCGAGGCTCAATGCGTACCACGAAGAAACTGAGCCACTTATTGGATGGTATGGCAACAGGAGCCTTCTTTTGACCATCGATGGCAGCCCGGATGCCGAGACAGTATATAATGCATTCATTTCAGAGATTGGTCGCTTTTTGAGAAAATGATACCGAAAAGCAGCCTGGCAATCAGGTTTCTTACGATTTTCCTTTTTCTGGCAGCTGGTGCGGGGGGAGCAGTTTGCGCGCAGATGTCTTCGGCTTCTCAGATATCACCAGTACCGATCGCAGAAATTCCAGCCCCAGAAATTCCAGCTTCAGAAACTCCAGTCGCAGCTGTTCCATCCTTCGAAGCGCCAGCCGCTCAGGCCGATACAAGTGCCAAAATCGCGCCGGGCACGTGGGCAGGCAAACTCATTCTTCAGCCGGTCCAGACAGGGCAGTCGGGCAATTACAGCTTTGACTTCGTCATCCGCATTCTTTCAGCAGGCAGGGGGATGCTGGTCGATATTCCGGAACAAGGCATGTTTTCGTATCCTGTCGATCGATATTCGCTGAACGCTGACAGCCTTTCGCTCGTGCTTGATGCGACAGGAGCAGAAGAGGAGCTCGCGTTCTCGGGAAGTTATTCTGGCACATTTGCCCCGCAAGGAAGTGCCAAAAAGGGCGGAATCGTCGGCACGGTGCGCGGTCGTTCCTGGAAAGGTTCTTTTTATGTGCAAAAACAGGAAGCACAGCTGAAGCCAGGCGAAATGCCCTTTGAGGTGCCTGCAGAAGGCGGGCTTCTTCCAGCAACAATCACATTCCCGGTGCATGCTGCCGCCGAACTGAACCCTGCTGCTTTTGCCTCTTTTCCCCTTGTGATTCTTGTTGCAGGCGCAGGAAAAACAGACCGCAATGGCAACAATTTCGAAGTGCCGGGCAAGACAGATACGCTTCTGCAGCTTGCTGAAGGCTTGCGCGCGCGCAATGTGGGGAGTTTCCGGTATGACCGACGGGGGGCGGCCGAGGCCTATATGCTGGAGAAATCCGGGCATATGACGAGTTTTGCCCAGCATGTGAAGGATCTTGCTGCAGTCATTCGTGCTGCCGCAGCGCTTCCGCGGGAAGGCAGGCTCATCCTTGCAGGGATGAATGAAGGCGCGTGGATGGCGCTCGCAGCCCTGAACCAGCTCGGCCAGGATGCCGATCTAGTCGATGGCCTTATTATGCTTGATTCTAGCGGGCAGAGTCCGATGGAAGCCCTTGCAGGCTCGCTCGAAGACCAGGATGAGGAAATCCGCAACACCGCCATGGAAGCTGCACAAACGCTCATCAAGACTGGCGCTCTCATCCCCGTTCCTGAAATTCTTGCCGATTTCTTCTCCCCCAGCAGAAAAGAATGGCTCGCTTCATGGCTTGCCTTTGATCCTGTAAAAGAACTGAAAAAAGTGCCAGTGCCGGTCCTGCTTGTGTATGGTGAGAACGACATGCAAGTCAGCCGCGAAGCTTTCGCAAAGCTGGCTGATGCCAAGCCCTCAGCCGCAATAAAGATCGTTCCTGGCATGAATTATGTGCTCAAAGAAGTACATGGAGAAGACGAGAATTATGCGGCCTTTACCGATCCTTTATTCAAGGTGCCGGCAATCCTGGTCGACCTGATAGCTGCGTTTGCAAAAGCTCAACCTGCGCCACAAGGGTTATTGCCGTGGAGCAGCCACTAATCCGCTGGCCGCTTTTCCTCCATTCATGTTCGACAGCGCCAGAAAAACATTCACAATTTCACGGGCACTCATGCTGATGGGGGTAGTAGCAAACAGCGAACCCTGCTGCTCGATAGAGGTCTCGGGAGAAACCGGAATACCCAGAGCAGTGAGCTTCCCTGAAACGAGTGCCCACATTACGCGCATGATGGGTCGATATGTCCGGGCAGTCTGTTCATCTTTCATCTGGATTTTGAATATGGCGGTATATCGCGCATGCGGATTGGCGCCTTTCGGGCTTGTGCGATCTCGCTCAGCGGTGAGCAAAATGCCATCGAAAGGAAGAGTGACGCCGTCCAGAATGGGCAACTGCGAGACCAGAGCGGATTTGGCATCGAGGTAGATGGCAAGATCGGATGCAGATGCAAGCAAACCGCTTCGTTCAGCTATCGAGGAAGCTGCAGATATCGAATTGTTCAGCTGCTCCGGTGCCCATGTAGTGAAATGCAATTTGCCGGCGTATGGGTCGCGGACATACAGCTTCCCGGACTTCGAGGCATATCCTCCCTCAATCCTTTTCCAGTTGCCATCGAGGCTGAATGAAAGCGATGTAAAAAGGCTTGGGAAATTGCCTGCAAATACTGCTTCGATGCTCGGACTCTCCTTGCTGTTCCACGAGATGCCGATTCCTGCCGCTTCCGCCCGTGCGAGCGTCTTGTCCAAGCGATCGCGATTGATAGGCTTTTGCCCATTGTCCGGATTCTCCGAAGTCATTGAAATGAGCGCCTGGATCGTCGAATCATCGAATGATGCGGCCATATCCCGCAAAAATGCACTTTCCGCCCGCGCGAGCACCTGCGGTGTTCTTTCGAAGTGATCGAAAAGGCCCGAAACCGCGACATCTCTCGGGACCGACATACATGAAGAAAAAACGAGAGAAAAGGCCGTCAAGGCAAAAAGCAGCGCAAAAATCCGGTATTTTCTCTGTTCAGCTGATCTTTCCTCGCCATCTTGTTGATTGTGTTGGTTTCTTGAGTCAAATGTCATCATAGAACTTGAATTCCTTTCGTGTGCATCAATTTCATAAACGCATCTCTATGTGCGCTCGCTGCGGCGTTCCATTGTGCAAACATAGAATCGCTATAATTCGAAATCGAAATCGTCCCTCTAACCATCGATTGGCCGGAAAAGGCACCGAGCCATTCTGTTCCGAAGCCCTCTGCCGAAATTGCCTTGAGCAATTCGCGCGTATCGAATTGTCTTGCCTCGAGGCTTCTGAACCATTTATCCGGATCATACGGAGGCACGTCGAAATATATCACATAATCACTGGCAGCAGCGAGGCTGTCATTTTTCGATGTCCGGCGGTTCAGCCAGAGCTCTTCCAGAGGACCTGTGACAAATGCCTCGTCCTCGAATTTTTTGTGCTGCGCTGTGCTCAAAAAGCGGTATATCATGCGCGCTGCCTCAAGAAATCGCGCGCTGTTCGAAATATCTTCGTATGAAGCAGCAAGTCGCATATCCCTCCACAAAGCCTGGGGCTGATCAGGAGTGGTTCCTGCCTGCAAATGCCCGACTGCGGGAAGAATATTGCGCGCTTCGAGCTCATTGAAGGGGTCGGCTGTTCCTGTAAAGTTCTGGTGCGCCCATGTGTCGGCATACGAATGGAGCGCAATGCCGATTCTGAAGAGGTTTCCGCTGCGGAGCGCGTCGACAAGGAGGGCTCTTGCATTCTGGCTGTCTGCGGTGACCGCGAGAGGATGCAGTTTCCTGTCTTTCCGCTTCATGGCCGCAAGCTGAGGATCGCCCGGGATGAAATGAAAGGGTAGATAGACATCTCTTGCGATTTTGGGATCCCAGAAAAGGTAATTTTGCGTCACTTCGGTCATGAAGCTGGCGGATTGGTCAGCCGGAAGCGTATGCGGATGGCCGCTATTCTGTTCGCCTTCTATTTTCCATGGAAGTTTGCTGTCATCCACCATCTGGCTCGAAAGCGCGATAGTTTCTGCATGTTCCGGAGGAAACCCAGCCTTTCTGGCGAGGTAGCACACAACATAATAATGGAATTCCCGGTTCATCCTTAGTATCATGAACCTTCGGTGCTTTCCAATCAATGGATGGCAAGCAGTCCCGCCGGTTGCGCCGGTTCATAGCATCTAGCGGTGACAATCTCCAAAAAGCCATGATATGCTGAAAGCCATTACGGAGGTTTTTGAATGGCAATAGAGCGCACATTTGCAATGCTGAAGCCTGGCGTCCTGTCGCGGCGTATCGCAGGCGAAATCATATCCCGGATCGAAAGGAAAGGATTCGATATCATCGGGCTCAAAATAATGCGAATTACAAGGGAACTCGCAGAAAAGCATTACGCGGAACACATAGGAAAACCATTTTTTAATGAGCTAGTCGCGTACATTACTTCCAGCCCGGTCGTTGCGATGGTGCTCGAAGGAGACCAGGCGATCAAAATCCTCAGAATGATGTGCGGCTCGACTAAGCCGGAAGAGGCGAATCCCGGTACTATTCGCGGTGATTATGCGATGCATACGAATATCAACATTATCCACGCCTCCGACTCGCCCGAGGCCGCAGCTCGGGAAATATCCCTGTTCTTCAAGCCTGAAGAGCTCATGGACTGGTCTGACGGCAACCAGCATTGGATTTGAATTGAATTTGAAAGGGAGAAATCATGGCAGAAACATTGAATGTGCCCACATGGAATCTCGATGATGTCTTTCCTGGGTTTGAATCGGAAAAATACCGGGAAGCGAAGGTGCGCATCAAAGCAATGCTCGAAAAAGCAAAGAATTATCTGGTTGAATCTTCGCCGCCGGTCGGCGATGCGGCATTTGCGGACTGGCTTTGGGCGCTTCTTGCCGAACTCGACCAGATCGAAGTGCTTGCGGACACGCTTTCAGCATATGTCTATGCGCGGTTCAGTACCGAAACAAAGAATCCTGTGGTTATTGCCGAGCTCAACAAAATAGAAGAACTGCTGGTGCCCGCGACGACGGTGCTCGTGCAGTTCAGGAACATGCTTGCACAGCACGAAAAACAGCTGAAGGCAGCGATTGCATCGGACGCGCGTTTTGCTCCGTACGCCTTTGTACTCGAAGAAGCGCTTTTCTTTCAAAAGCATCAGATGGCTCCGGAACTTGAGGACCTTGCAGCAGATCTTGGGCGCTCAGGAGCCGATGCATGGTCGCGCCTGCAGGAATCAATTCTGGCAAATACCAGCGCAGTATGGGACGAAGCCACAGGCGAACGAAAAACAATGGTCGAACTCCGAAACCTTGCATATGATCCCGACCGTGCGGTGCGTGAGAAAGCGTACAGGCTCGAACTGGGCATTTGGAAGTCGGTCGAAATGCCGGTTGCTGCAGCCCTTAATGGAGTCAAAGGCACTGTTTCCACGCTCAATAAAAGGCGAGGCTGGGAAAGCGCACTCGAAGCATCGCTCGCGCAGGCACGAATTTCGCGTGCAACCCTTGATGCCCTCATTGGCGCAATGGAAGTATCGCTCCCTATGTGGCGGCGCTATCTCAAAGCCAAGGCGCGGCTCTTGGGGCTCGAGCGGGTTGCATTCTATGACCTGTTCGGGCCGGTGGAAAGGCAGGGCGCGATGCTGCCCACATTCCAATGGAACGAAGCAAGGGACTTCATTGTCCGGCAGTTCGGGACATTTGATCCGGATATGGCCGCATTCGCTGCGCATGCATTCGAGCATTTCTGGATCGACGCAAAGCCGCGCGAAGGAAAGAGCGGCGGCGCCTACTGTACGCATTTTCCGGCAGCGCGGCAGCCTCGCGTGTTCTGCAATTTCGATGGTTCATTCTCCTCGCTCGGAACCATCGCGCATGAACTCGGCCACGCCTGGCACTATGAAACCATAAAAGACCTGCCGATGCTGCTGTCGCAGTACCCAATGACACTTGCCGAAACAGCATCGATTTTCTCCGAAACGCTTGTGTCCAACGCCGCGATGGCCGAGCTCGACCAATCCGCGAGGCTGCCGCTCATCGAAATGCATTTGCAGGATGCGTGCCAGGTCATCGTCGATATCCTTTCGCGTTTCTATTTCGAAAAGGCCGTGTTCGAAGAGCGAGCAAATGGCGAAATCACCGCAGACCGCCTGTGCGCCCTCATGCTCGATGCGCAGAACCGAACATACGGAGACGCGATGGAGCCCGAGCTTAAGCACCCATACATGTGGGCGGTGAAGGGGCATTATTATATTCCCTCATTGTCGTTCTACAATTTCCCGTATGCGTTCGGACAGCTGTTCGGAGTGGGGTTGTACCAAATCTATAAGGAGCAGGGCTCTTCGTTCGCGCGGCGCTACCGCGAGCTGCTCAGGGCCACGGGTTCTCTGCCCGCGGTAGAGGTGGCGCGAAAAGCGGGGTTTGATATCGAAACGCCAGATTTCTGGCTGCGGGCTATGAGCACGTTTGAAGAAGATGTGCGGTTCCTGGAGGATGAGGCGCAGAAAAGCGCACGTGAATGAGCAAAAATGAAATAAAGCTTTGGTGCGCTGCGAGCAGGCTGCGTTGAGCTTCAAGTGCGCCGCGCGTCATAAGGGCGGCACGCCTTGGGCGGCTTTCCGGTCAGAAAGCCGCCCTACCGCTGAGCAGCTCTCAGTACTGCTCGAGAATCGACAGCACCTTTTCCTTGCCGATGGCCTTCAGAAAGCCTGCGAGCCTCGGCCCCTGATCTTTGCCGATAAGCGCCTGATAGGAAGCCCGGAACAGCTGCTTCGGCTCGATACCACTCGCCTGGGCAACCGCATAAATCGCTTCCGCGACTTCATTTTCCTGAGCGAACTGATCAAGCTTGGCGACCACTTCATCGCGCAGGCGGCACACCGCGGCTTCCTCGAGCTCACTGAGCTCGGCCTTTTCGCCAGGCTTGCGGAGGAAGAAGCGGAAATCTTCGGGGGCACATTCAGTAATCCAGTACCATGCGCACTGAGCTCGCCTGCGCACTCGTGCTTCCTGCGACGGCTTCAGATCAGGCAGAAGTGCAATAACGCTGTCGATATTGCCCTGGTGAATCTGCAGCATGTTGCACAGGTGGCGGAAAGGAATCTGGTAGGGCATCTCTTCGGGAACGCTTTCGACCTGCGAGAGTTCGTAGATGCGGCGCTCGAGCGCCTCGATTTCTTCATTCTTTGCTTTTTCGGTGCCCCAGTAGATGCGCTCGGTTCGGTCGTAGTCTTCGTAAATCTTTATAACATCGAGATCGAAGCTGATGACGAATTCCGTGTTCGGCCGTGTGCCCGCAAAGAGGTACCGCACGATTTCGGGCTGGTACACGCGGAGGAGGTCCGGCAGGTCGACCACTTTGCCCTTGGACGAGGACATTTTGCCCGGCGAGCCCTTGATGCCGATAAAGTCGTAACGGAAGGTGACTGGCGGTTTACGCCCATAGACGTCTTCAACCACATGTTTGGAGGTGTCGAAGGAGCCGCCCTGCGAGTGGTGATCCTTGCCTGCCGGCTCGAAGTCTACTTTTTCATACGCCCAGCGCATGGGCCAATCGACGCGCCATACAAGCTTGGCGCCTTTAAGCGTGCGAAGATCTCCGGTTTCTTTGTGGCCGCAGGATTCGCAGTGGTAGGTAAGGCCCCAGTCGCCGTCCCAGCCGTCTATTTCGGTTGTGTCGCGGTTGCAGTTCGAGCAGAACACAGCGACCGGCCACCATTCGCCCTGAATTTTATGGTCTTCGTCGCGATACTTGTCGAGGATCGTTTTGAGGTGCTCGCGCATTTCGAGCGCGCGGCGCATGCCTTCTGCATAGGTGCCTGCTCTGTAACGATTTGCCTGGTAAATGAATTCAGGATAAATCCCCACTTCGGGCAGGATTGTTTCGACATCGACTTCGTGGTGCCGGGCATAGGATTCATCCCGCCCCCAGGGATCGGGCACCATGGTTATGGGAAAACGCAGATATTTCTCAAGCATCTCGGGATTGGGCATATTGAGAGGGACTTTTCGGAATACATCATAGTCGTCCCAGCTGTAGATAAAACGCACATTCTTGCCAAGACGCCGCAGGGCGCGCACTACAAGTTCGACGGAGATCATCTCGCGGAAATTGCCGACATGGACAGTTCCGGAAGGAGTTATGCCGGAGGCGCAGGTATAGAGCTCTTTATCGCCCCAGGTCTGGATAATCTTTTCGGCTGTCTGGTCAGCCCAATGAATTGCTTTCTTCTGTTCCATATGGTGCGAGTATAACGATTTCTGTGCACTTGTGAAATAGGAAGGCAGCGGGCCTAAAATAAAAGCGAGTCTGGAAATGCTGTGGGCTTGAAAATAAAGCGAGCTATTATTCCGTCAGCGCCGCAACCATCGAAAGTGCGCCATGCTCCATTATGGTTATTTCTTCGCCCGTTGGCATGAGAAGCACGACAGTCGGCGATTTCACGAGCCCATCGAGATGGATGAGCGCGGGCGCATCCTCGTCATAGTTCGATCCAATCGCAAAATGAATTGTCCCAAGCACTTTTTCGTCTTCAAGCATGTTGCCGCCTATGCGGGCAGCAGGATTAAGCCCGATGCCGAATTCGCCGATGTGCCGCGCATTCGTGCCATAGGACAGGGCTGTCTCGGGTGCCATTCCCTGCTGGTGCAAAAGCCGCGACGCCATATTCAAGCCGCGCATCAAAGCCTTCTCCAGGCGGTCGGCTTCTTCTCCGCCCTCGATTCCCATCACATAGCCTCCGCACACTGTGCATGCAATTGGTTTCTGGATAACGATATCTCCTTCGATATCCGAAATTGAGCCATCGAACACAATGGTTCCTTCAGCGGACTTGATGGCAGGAGAAATGAATACCTCACCCGCGGGAAGATTGCCGCCCTTGCCTGCCGAGCGGAAGTCGCCATCATCGCGCATGGCTTTACGCCCTTGAATACTGAATGAAATGTCGGTGCCACCAGGGCTTTTGACCATGACCACAGACGCCTGAGTCAAAAGAGCGGAGAGCCTGTCGGCAGCGGCGCGCATTTTCAGGTAATCGACAGGAACGGTTCGAATGAACATGTCCTTGGTGATACCCGGCGTCCAGATTGCCCGAATCGCGGAAATTCCATGCAGAAGATAATGGAAAATATGGTCGAAGCTGCGGCCATCAGGCGCCTTGAGCGGCGAAGAGAGCCGCTTTCGATCCTTGCCGAGCTTTTCGGTCGAGATAGAGAGAATGACGGGCGGCGCTGCTTCAATCGCTTCTATGACTTCGTCCTCGGCGTAATCTGCCTGCGTCTTGACAGGCTGAAAGAGAAGGCGGGGGGAAGCGCCCATTTCTTCAGCCTGCTCGAAGAAGGCCTGGGCAATTTCCGCCTGCTCGGTATCCGGATTGGCGATAATGAGCACATTTTCTTGTTTTTTAAGCTCGATGCATTCGGCGAGCGCGATGCGCGCCGCTTCTTCGAGGTTGATTTTTTCGATATTCATGCTGGCGGGCATCATGGGTGGTTCTGTCTCCATTTGAAATCCATAACGCGCGAACTGGGCGCAAGATCCCAGCCATCAGCTTCTCCTCGGCAGAAATAGTGCCAAGCAATGCCTGCGACCATCGCTCCATTGTCGCCGCATAGCGATAGCGGGGGGAAGAATACGCGTAGGTCTTTCTTGCCTGCAAGCTCGCGCCTCAAATAGGCGTTGGCAGCGACGCCTCCTCCTGCGACGATTGTCCGGATACCTGTGTCGCGGACCGCCCGATAGAGCCTCGAAAGCAGTGTGTCGATTGCGGTTTTCCGGAAGCTTGCGGCGATGTTTTCCGGGCTTATGCTTGCTCCTGGCTGCAGGTACGAATGCAGATGATGAATAACGGCTGTTTTCAGGCCAGAATAGGATACATCGTAGCGATGTTCTCCTTTATGCAAGGAGGGCAGGGGGAACTTGAAGGCATTTTCGTCGCCTCTTTCAGCAAGCTGATCGATTACAAGGCCGCCAGGATAGCCGAACCCATAGTACTTTGCGACTTTGTCGAAGGCTTCGCCTGCAGCATCGTCGATGGTAGTGCCTAGAACCGCAATCGAGTCAAAATCGTCAGCGCGGCAGATAATGGTATGTCCGCCGGACACCAGAAGGCCCAGAAAAGGATATTCGATCGTTTCCTCAAGCTGTGGTGCATAGAGATGCGCAAGCATGTGGTTTATGCCTTTGAACGGAAGCCCCCGAGCCCATGCAAAAGCCTTTGCGAACGAAAGCCCGACCGCAAGCGAACCGATGAGCCCCGGCTTTGCTGTCGCAGCGACGCCATCGATGTCGTCGATATCGAGCTGTGCCTCCGCCAAAGCGCGTCTGACCGCTCCCAAAATCCATTCAATATGGGCACGGCTTGCGATTTCCGGCACTACTCCCTGGTATCGCTCATGCAGAGGAATCTGTGTCATGACGACATTCGAGAGTATGTGCCGGCCGTCTTCTACGACTGCAGCGGCGCATTCATCGCAGGAAGTCTCAATTCCAAGAATCCGCATGTCCGGAATTCTCTTCTGCTTGCAGTTGCATGTACTGGCTTATAGTCGAAAGCGAATAGCCCTGCTCGACCAGTTCGGGATAGATTTCCATCAGGGTAGCGGCGAGGTTTGTCGACCATACATGGCCGATCATTACGGCTGCACCGCGCTTGCGCGCAATGCGCTTGCCTTCTTCTATCGCTGCAAGAATCGATTCACGGTCGCTCTTGTTGTCAAGAAACACATTGCGCTCCATATATGGTGTTCCAAGCTCCCGGCACAATTCCGAAATCGCTGTCCCGGGCGTTGTGAGAGAATCAAGATAATACATGCCACGCTCTTTGACAAGTTTCAGGACAGGGGTCATCGCATTTCTGTCGCGGGTTACCGCCGAACCCATATGGTTGTTCATGCCTTTGGGCTGATAGGGAAAGCTGTCGATGTTCTCTGCGACAGTCTTGGCGATAGTTGCTTCATCCATCGAAAGATACACAGCATGCGGACCCGGATCGTTTCCCCCGAGCGCTTCCATGGGCTGATGGAGAATCATTTCCTTGCCAGCCTTCTGGATTGAGAGCGCAGAATCTGCGCTGTGCGGCAGCTGCGGCAAAACCGCAAAGGTAATCGGAAAGGGCAGCTCGAGAAACGGTTTGAGCTCACCGTTGTTGTAGCCGACATCATCGATGACAATGATCAGTACCGGCGCGCCTGAAGGCACTGTGCCTTCAGGCCGGGCAAGTCTTGCGACTGATGCGCCGGCACCTGGTGCTCCAGGCTGAGAGCCGGACAGGGACTCCGGATTGGCCGGCGGCTGGGTCAGCGGCTCTTTTTGGCTTTCAGGAATGACTTTGAGGTCTTCATAGCCCGGGGGCAGCTCGATCACATATTCAGGCGTGCCATAGCGGCTCGATTGCGCTTGCTTCTTGCTTGAATCTTTAGGGGTGCAGGCATTGATAAGCGCGAACAATGCAAATACCGCGAATGCCGCACAGGCTATCACCAAGGAATATTTTTGGGTGTGTCTCTTCTGTGTTGTGCCCACAGAATGTATGGTACCCCGGCGCGCACCATTCATCAAGCCGGGCTTTCTTCTGGTGCTGTGCTGTTTTACGCAGTCAGGCCGACACGTGCGGCTGTATGCCACAGGCTCTTGAGCGCTCTGCTTTCGATATGGCGCACTGTTTCAGCAGAGCAGCCAACGACCGCACCCACTGCTTTGAGCGATTCGGTGCGTCCCTCTGCAAAACCGTAGCGCCGCGAGAGGACTTCTCGCTCTCGCGAAGGGAGGTTTGACAAAAGCCATGCGGTTTGCCAGCTTATGCTGGCTCTCTCGATCTCTCTTTCGGGGTTGTAACGCCAGTCTTCATAGATATCGAGTATTGACAATTCTTCATCTCCGGATTGTTCCAGCGCAATCGGCTGGTCTCCGAGATGCATGATGTTGGAGACTTCAGCCTCGCTGCACCCAAGTTCATCCGCTAGTTCCTTTTCAGTCGGCGCGCGCGAGATTTCAAGGCTCTTGCGCATTTGAATCGCATTGAGACGCCTGAGTGCATCTTCCTTGCGATGGGGAATTCTGATCTGCCTGCCTGTGTTCACGAGCGAGCGAGATATTGCCTGGCGAATCCACCAAACCGCATAGGTCGAGAATTTGACATTTTTCGAAGCATCATAGCGTTCCGCTGCTTTTACAAGCCCTATATTGCCTTCCTGAATGAGGTCCATAAGGGAGTGGGGCGGCATCCACATCGATTTTGCAATGCGTACAACCAGGCGAAGATTCCCTTCAATGAGTTTTTTGAGGGCGTTCTTGTCGCCCCTGGCGATTCTGGAAGCAAGTATGGATTCTTCTTGTCGGGTTACAAGAGGGATTTTCCGGATCGAATCGAAATAGAGAGAAAGGCTTTCGTCGTTGTCGGTAATAGTCATGATGGTTCCTCCGTATGCAGTTCTCGGAAGAATAGTCTGCAAGAGCTGTGCCAAAAGCATGGAAGCGCAGAAAATATAAATTAAATGTATATTTTATAAAAAATTAGATAAAATCTGGCCTAGTTTCAGGGTAGGGTGAATTGGGCGAAATGTATGATATTTTATAACAACAGGATGGCTTTGTGTGCACATTAGCAGACAGAGCCGCGGATTATTTTACGTATTTCCGCGGATCCACCGCCTGCCCGTTGCGGAAAATGCTAAAGTGGAGGTGCGGCCCTGTACTCTGGCCGGTATTGCCGGAGCGCCCGATAACCTCGCCCTGATTCACGCGTGCTCCTTTGCGGGCAAGAATTGCATCGAGATGTGCATAGAGCGATTGGTAGCCATCGGTATGACGGATGATCACATAATTGCCGAATACTGCATTGTATCCGGTGTCGGCAACCTTGCCTTCGCGGGTGGCTTTGACGGATGTGCCTCTGTTCACCACAATATCGATTGCTGCATGATACGTGCGCTCTCCGCTGAACGGATTTGTGCGATATCCGAATGGGGATGAAATCGGGCCGCGCACAGGCCATATGAAGGTGTCGCCATAAAAATTGCGCAGGACTGAAGAATCGAGCTTTGCGTTCGGTATGAAAAGGCGGTCGCCCGCCCGCAACGCTGACGAAGCTAGGTTATTGGCATCAACAATGCGCACCATTTCGATGCCATATGCACGGGAAATTGTGGAAAGGCTTTCGTTTCGCTTAACCGTGTGGTACACGCCGTTCATATTCGGAATCTTGAGAGTTTTGCCGACCTGAAGCTGAGTTTTCGAATTGAGGGAATTTGCTGAAATGATGGTGTCTTCGCGCAGGCCGAATTGCCGCGCAATAGTCTGCAGTGTATCGCCTCGCCGCACAGTATAGGATCGTTCGACCAGAAGGGAGGGTAGAGGCGGCAGCGCTGTGTCGCTGTTTTGGACAGCAGAAGGCTCTGGCTCGAGCATAGCGATAAGGGCATCCTGGGCGGAATTTTCGTTTGGAAGGGATATGATAGGATGAGAGTTCGAGATTATCGAAGCAGCAAGAAATCCGGTTCCTGCGGCGGCGAGCACCAGGGCAAGAGCGATAATCCATCGCGCACGAATTTTGGCAAATGCATGCAGCATTTTTCCCTGGAGCAATGTGCGCATTGTGCTGCGCGCGACCGGGCGGCGCCGAACTAGGCCGAGCTCGAACGGCCGATGTTTGTCTGCGCCAGGTACTCCTGTGCCGAGCTCGGACGGCACATCAACAATAGTCCGGGGAAACATCGCAGGTTGGACCGAGAATCTGTTTATAGCTCCGGCATTATTGTTTCGCTGCGGTTTTCCTGATCTCGGCGCATGGTTCTTTTTTTCATTCAAACGGAACAATGTTCGAAAATCTATTCTGTTTTTGGCTCGGGCTTTGGGCGTTTTGCTTGTGGGGACATTCTGGGGAACATAATGAGGGCGCTCTTTGTTCGAGCGGTAGCGGGGTGCTGCAGGAGTAGTTACTACAAAATTTTCTCCTGACATCACAGACACGAGCGGCTTATGGAGAATATCTTCAGCTTCGAGTATGGCATCGTCAGTCTGAATTTGTAGATTCATCGCTTCTCTTGTATCGGCAGAATTTAGCCGATAATTTAATCTAAGCTGTCGAAATGTACCATGAAAATAGCAGGAAAGGAATTCTGTATATGTGGAAAAGACCTCCAGCATCAGCAAAATCTTTCGACAGCACACTGATCACTATCGTGCTGGTGGTGATAGTTGCCATTCTTTTGCGATTTTTTGTGGCGGACGCAGCAATTGTGCAGGGCAAATCGATGCTGCCGCATTACCGCAACGGGGAGGTAGTATTCATATTCAAGGCTGCATATGGAATTCGGCTGCCTTCAGGAAGGTATATAGTCCGCTGGGGACGCCCTGTGCGCGGTGAGGTTGTCGCTGCATTGCGCCCTGGCACGAACGAAATAGTGATCAAGCGAATTGGCGAAATCCGTGAACAGCAACCAATGCCAGTATATTTTTTGATCGGGGATAACGGAATCGAATCGATTGACTCGAGGGATTTCGGACTTGTAACTTTTGATGCCTTTGTCGGCAAAGTAATTCCCCAGAGGTAAACTGAATGGAGAATCATGCACAGGCTCGCTTCAATCGAAGGCTGCGTCTGCTCATCTTTGTGCTATTCACTTTTGCAGCAGCAGTGCTCGTGCGATATGCAGTACTGGCTATCGAAGGCCCGGACAAAACAGAAAAGTCAACAAATACTGTAACCGAGCGAGGCAGAATTCTTGACAGGAACGGGAACGTTCTTGCATTCGATATTCCGAAATTCAATATTGCAATCCGGAAAAATGAAATCGATCCGTTCCGGATACATGAGGATTTGCGCATTGTCGCGAGTGCGCTCAACACCAGTGCCGACGCACTCGAGCAGAAGATCAGGGACTCCAGCCAGAATTTCGTGTATCTTGCGAAAAGACTGGACATTGATACAGTCAAGCCGCTTCTCAGCCAGGCAGACAAGGGTCAGCTTGCAGGTTTTCTCATTGAGGAGATCAGCGGGCGCATCTATCCTGAAGGAAGGCTTGCCTCGCATCTCATTGGCTTCACCGGCGAAGGGAATCGCGGCCTCGAAGGGGTAGAATATAAATATGATACGGAATTGTCAGGGGCAGGCAGCGAAAATGTTCGGGGCAGCGACATCTACCTCACCATCGATGCGCATCTTCAATATGCGCTTGAACAGACAGCACGAAAAGCTTTCAACGAGAATCACGCTGAATCGCTGTTTCTGATGGCGATGGATGTCAACACTGGCGAAGTGCTTGCATACGTCCAGATGCCCGATTTCGATCCGAACAATTTCGGTGCCTTCAAGGAAGCAGAGCGCGAAGACCGGATGTCCGTATATTCCTACGAGCCTGGCAGCGTGTTCAAGATATTTTCGATGGCTTCGGTGCTCGATGCGGGCCTGATAACACCGAAAACGCAATTCAATTGCGATGGAGCATACCGCAAGACCCTTCCCTCGGGCGAGCAAATCATCATCAAAGATCTGCACTCGTATGGCATGTTGGATTTGGCGGGAATACTGGCAAAAAGCAGCAATGCTGGCGCCGGCTATGCGTCTGACCGGATGTCGGAAGCTGAATTTTACTCACGTCTCATCAACTTCGGATTTACGCAAAAAACAGGTATCGGATCTCCAGGAGAAAATCCAGGTAGCCTGAGAGAGCCGGCAAAGTGGTCTGCTCGCACGAAACCAACGGTGGCTATCGGCCAGGAAATCCGCGTGACTGCGCTCCAGATGATAACCGCGGCATCAGCAGTCGCAAATGGTGGCATCCTGCTCAAGCCAGAGACAATACAGCGCATCGAACAAGCAGATGGCAAAATACTATACAATCATAAGCCGGTTGCACTCCGCAAGGTTATTGCTCCCGAGACATCGAGAGCAATCATTACTGCAATGGAATCCGCGGCTAGCCTTGAAGGTACAGGTTGGCGAGCGAAAGTCCCCGATGTCCGCATGGCAGTAAAAACAGGCACCGCCCAAATGATCGATCCGAAAACCCGTGCCTACTCGGAGACAGATTTTATCGCAAGCACGCTGGGCATTCTGCCTGCCGATAATCCGAAAGTCGCTATCTATGTAGCCATTGTGAAACCGAAAGGGGATTCGTATCTCGGAGGGCAGATTGCAGCTCCTGTTCTGCGTGAAGCGGCAGAGTCGGCAATCAGCATTCTTGGCCTTCCGAGAGGCAAGAGCCAGAATGCTATGCACGACGGGCTTGTCACTATCCAGGAACCGGCTCCGGCAGTCATAGGCGCCAAAATGCCAGATCTTGGTGGCTTTTCGAAACGCCAGCTTCTGCCTTTGCTTTTGCGCAGCGACATTACAGTAATTATCAATGGCGACGGATATGTTGTTTCGCAGGATCCGCCGCCGGGAACTGCCATAGAGGCTGGCGCAAGAATAGTGCTTCGGCTACAATAGCGTTCCAGAAATTTTCTATAGAGGTATATCCCATGACCAGAGATCAGGCAGTGGCATTGTGGAGACAGTGGAATAATGATGAATCCTTGTGGCGCCATGCGTTGTCCGTCGAGTCAGTCATGCGGCATTTTGCGCATCGCTATGGCGAAAACGAGGAATACTGGGGGCTGGTAGGGCTCCTGCACGATATCGACTACCAGAAGTACCCGGAAGAACATCTGCGCCACGCGCGGGAAATCCTTGCACCAGCTGGCTTTGATGAGGCCTTCATTCGTGCTGTGGAGAGCCACGGCTGGGGTATCTGCAGCGATGTGGAGCCAGCCCATGTCATGGAAAAAGTGCTGTTCGCGACCGACGAGCTGACTGGCTTTATTGCTGCGTGCGCGTATGTGCGGCCCTCCCGAAGCGTGCTCGACATGGAAGTCAAATCGGTAAAGAAGAAATGGGGTTCGGCGGCCTTTGCTGCGGGCGTGCGGCGGAGTGTGATCGAGCAAGGAGCACAGATGCTCGATATGCCGCTCGAAGAGCTGATTGGCGAGACAATTGTCGCTCTGCGAAGTGTTGCTGCGGATATCGGGCTCAAGGGGAATCTCTGAGAATCAGGACGGGAATGCAGTATGCTTGAAAAAATATCCGAAACCTTTTCCGATGTGTTTCGCACCATAAGCGGCAAGGCTTCGATTTCCGAAAAAAACGTCGAAGATGCGCTCGATCGCATTAAAATCGCGCTTCTGGAAGCCGATGTCAATGTCAGAGTCGTCCGGCGCTTCATTAATGGCGCGCTCGAAGAAGCCAAAGGCGAAAAAGTTCTGCGTTCGGTAACGCCCGGACAGCAGTTCATCAAAATTGTCTTCGATCGAATGGTTGCGCTGCTTGGCGACGAGCGGCAGGATCTTGCGCTCAAGGGAACGGATACTCAGAGTGTTATTTTGCTTTTGGGCCTCCAGGGATCGGGCAAAACAACTACTGCTGCAAAACTAGCTAATATGCTCAAGAATAAAGGGCGAAAAGTGCTGCTTGCGGCATGTGACCTTGTGCGCCCTGCGGCAGTGGAACAGCTTGCGGTGCTGGCTGGACAGGTCGGGGTGGACATTCATCGCGAAGATTCGAACGATGCGGTGCAGGTCGCGCGCAATGCGCTCGCGCGAGCCCGCCGCGAAGGCCATGATGTGATCATCGTTGATACTGCTGGCCGATTGCAGATCGACGAACCGCTCATGCAGGAACTAGTCCGGATAAGGGACGCGATGTCGCCTGTGGAAAGCCTACTTGTCGCTGATGCAATGACTGGCCAAGCTGCGGTCGATATCGCGAAAGCATTCGACGAGAAAATCGGGGTGACTGGCGTCATCCTCACCAAATTCGATTCGGATACACGCGGCGGCGCGGCACTCTCGCTTAAATCTATTACTGGCAAGGCTATAAAATTCATTGGCGTCAGCGAGCGCATTGAAGGGCTTGAGCCTTTCTATCCCGATAGAATTGCTAACCGCATTCTCGGAATGGGCGACATTGTTTCTCTCGTCGAAAAAGCGCAGGAAGTCTACGACCAGAAAGAAGCTCTCGATCTCGAGCGCAAGATGAGCCAGGAAACATTCACGCTGGAAGACTACCTCGACCAGATCCATAAAATGAAGAAAATGGGCTCAGTGAAATCCATGCTCGAGATGATTCCCGGCCTTGCCGGCCAAATCGATGAAGACCGCATTGATCTGCAGGAAATGAAGTGGGAAGAAGCCATTCTTCTTTCAATGACCAAGAAAGAACGTCAAAACCACCTCATTATCGGGCCTTCACGCCGCAGCCGCATCGCAAAAGGCAGCGGGACATCAGTGGCGGAAGTCAACCGGCTTCTCAAGAAATTCGAAAAAAGCAGGTCGATGATGAAAAAGATGGTGAAGAACAAGGGAGCGATGGCGAAGATGTTCGGAGGCGGCAATCCCTGATGAGTGCTCTCAACCTTGTGTAAAAGAGGGCACTGAGAAGAACGCACCTCGACAATCAAGCACACGCTATTCAAGCGAGCGCCAGCCTAGGAATATACTCCGCCTTCTCCTTCCCCGGTGTCCGCCATTCCTTCTTCCAGCTTCTCGCCATCGTCGGACTCAAAGGGCTTCGTGTCAGAAACGCCCGTTCTTCGAAAAAGCTTCTATATACGTTCTCGAGCGCAGCTGCATCGATGCCGCTCGCCTCGGCATGGGTGGCGGGTCTTCGGCCTTTCGGCCAGCGGATACGGTAGGGCTTTAAGTAGTTGTGCCACATAAGGTAGGCCCAGAGGCGCAGCATGCCGTTTGCGACATTGCGGTTGAAGCAGACACTCTCACGATGGTGGTTCGCCAGGTCCTTTCTGAGCTCGCGATCGGTGTAGTTCGAAGAAAAGAGTGGATTGTGGATCGTCCGTGGCAGGTGTGAAGAAATCCTCAGGTGCACGAGTCGCCCTCCTCCCTCACCCCAGTAGGCTGCAAGCTTCCGCACGAGGCGCGCATAGTCGGGCTTCTCATCGGTGATCAGCACGAAGGGCCGCTGAGGCTGTGGCGGCTGCACAGCAAGGCTCGTCGCCAGCACCTCCCTGAATGACCGGCCGATCCCACCCCGTTCGAGCCGAATCGTCGAATAGAGCGCCTGTGCCTTCGCCTTTTGGTCCTGCCGCATGCTCCCTGAGCGCCGCCGTGTGCAGTGACTGACATCGAGCACGAAGCCGCTTGTCCGTCCCACCGCAATGGGGATTTCGCTCGGGAAGTACTG
>WESA01000092.1 GCA_009768935.1 Rectinema subterraneum | reverse complement strand
AGCCAGCGTCGATCAAAATCGGACTGGAGAGCGAAGATAAGGATGAGCTCCTGGAAGAATTGGTCGATGTTCTAGCAAAGACCTACCCGAAAGACAAAGAATTCCCGCGCGAGCAGGTTCTCGATGCGCTCTGGGCACGAGAAGAGAAGATGTCCACGGGTATTTACAAGGGTGTGGCGGTGCCCCATGCAACGGTCGAAGGTATCGACAGCCTTCATGGTGTCTTGGGCATCTCGAAAAAGGGCATTGAGTACGAATCGCTGGATGGCAGCCCGGTATATCTTGTGTTCATGCTCATATCTTCTCCCGGCGAGGCAGAGCTGCATCTCGATGCGCTGAGGAAAATTGCACTTTTAATTCAGGATCCTGTCTTGCTTGACAACCTCATGAAGGCAGCTAGACCTGAACAGGTCTTTGCCTTGATTCGTGAATTCGAAGCAAGTGCCGTATTATAGAGAAGTTATTGTGTGATTCCACCAGGTGATTGCTTCAAAGGCCGATGGGACCGCACCTTTCTGTATATGTTACAGAGAAGGGGTGTACCATGGATTCAGTCGACAGTATCGACAAATTGATAGAAATAGAACGCCAGGCAGCAGCAATAATAAAAGAAGCCGAAGACAAGGCTTCCAGAATTCTGCTCGATGCGAAAAACAAGTCTGAATCGCTGCTGAAAGACAAGCTCGCCGAAGCCCGAATGAAATTCGAAAGCGACCTGGCCGCCTCTCGCGATGCGCTTCGCACCCAAACCCAGAAAGAGATCGAAGATTACAAGGCAAGCCTGAAAAATATTCCTTTAAACCAGACTGCACTTTCTGCAGCGCTCGAGGACCTTTTGAAACAGGAAGCATGATATGGCAGACTCGTTCGAGATTGCCTATCTGTATGCCCGCGTCTGCGGCGCATTCTCGAAAATGCAATTGGGCGAAGCAGGGCGGGAGCTCATGCGTAACCCCGGGGGGATACCAGCGCTCTGGAAGCTCTATTTCAACGAAGAGCCGCCGACCATCCCTGAATCCAAGCTCATTTTCGAAGCAGAGCGCAAGATTATCCAGCGCTCGATCAGCTCGTTCCTCAGGCTTGCAAAACCGCTGTCCGATTCCGACGCATTCATTCATGCGCTCATTTCGAAGTTTGAAATTACTGCTATAAAATCGATGCTCTTCCGCTTGCGTTCGGGCGAACCAAGGCCGGAAGAGATTTCGTACTCTTCTCCTGTCATTGAACAGGCACTGTCCGCATGGCCGCGCTTGGCAGACATGTTCCAGGACACCCCCTATGCATGGCTGGATAACAGTTGGCTCGACAATATAGCGCTGGCTGAGAACAAACTGGATCGCCAGTACTACCTTGATCTCTGGGCCACTGCCTCGCGTATCCCCAAGCCGAAACTTGGCGCTATCCTGGATCTTGTACGCTGGGAAATTGTCTATCAGAACGTGATATGGGCGCTGCGGATCCGGCGCTATTACAACATGTCCAGGCAAGATGCGACGAGCATGCTGGTGGATATCAAGGGCATCGATACCACATCACTCGCGCTGCAGACCTTCGATTTCGATATCGACAGACTCGACAGCTTCGATTCCTGGCCGCTCAAGAAATTGCTATCCAATCAGACATCGGCACATCTCGATGTGCCAGTCCTTGAGATTCGCGCGCAGGAAGAGCTGTTTACGATGGTGCGGCGGGCGCTTCATTTGCATCCATTCAGCTATACGCCAGTCTATTGTTATTTCAAGCTCCTTGAGTACGAGACATCGCTACTGCTGGCGGTGCTTGAAAGTGCGCGTCTCGGCGTCACCGCAGAACAGAAATCAAAATATTTGTGGATTCCCGGAGAGGAGACAGCATGAGCAGTGTACGTATGCGCAGAGTGGAACTGCTGCTTCTCAAGTCCGATATCGATGCAGTGCTCAAATACCTGGGGAGCCAGCAATGCTTTCAGATTATCTATCCTGATGAGATCGAGCGGATCGCGCATGAGAAACTCGCAGGTATCGTGGAGTCAGATGAAGAAAAAGCGCTCGCATCCCGGCTCGATAATGCCAAGAGCAAGCTGGATTTTATCGGGACATTTTTTGGTCTTCCCGTCCCGCAAAATATTATCGAAGATGCTCATCTGCCCGACGAGGAAATGCTTTCGAAGCTCGATATTCTGTATGAACGCTGTGCAGACCTGAAAACACGCATCGCAGAGCAGGAGGCAAAGGTCGATCAGCTCGCGGAATCGCTGCATGAAGCGAAAGCCTTTTCGGGGCTGTCCCAGCCTTTCGATGAGCTTGAGAAATTTTCATATGTCTCGATTCAGATAGGACATATCGCAAAAGAAAAACTCGATGCACTCGAAAAAGCGCTCGGTGCGCGCGCGGTGATCATTCCTCTTGACAACGAGGGCACAATTCTCGCTGCAGCAAGCCGCAAAGGTCGCTTTGCACTGGAAACCGAGCTTTCGAAAGCGGGGTTCGAAAAGAAAAGTCCTCCGAAAGAGGCAAGCGGAGTGCCTGCCGAAGCGATGTCTGCGCTTGAGCATGCATATCAAGCGGAAAAACTCAGGCTCGAAAATCTTTTGCAGGAAAAGAAATCGCTTTCAGAACAATATGGCAGTCTCTGGCAGGTTATGGTCTCTTCGGTCAGGCTGAAGCAAGCCCTCATTCTTGTCGAGACCAAGCTTGAGCAAACAGAATGGACCTATCGGCTTTCCGGCTGGGTGCCTGTTGACAGAATCGATCGCATGGCCAAGGATATCATTGGGATGCTGGGCGAGCGCGTGTCGATCCGCATATTCAATCCCGATGAAACAAAAAGCTCAGGCGAAAAGGACACGAGCGAAGAAGTGCCTGTTCTTCTCAAGCATAATGTCTTTGTCTCGGCATTCCAGGGCATTGTGCTTTCGTATGGCACGCCGCTCTACGGCGATATCGACCCGACACCGCTTGTGGCATTTTTCTTTACCCTGCTGTTCGCGATTATGTTTGGCGATTTGGGGCAGGGTTTGGTCATTGCAGGGCTTGGCCTGGCCATGCTCAAGATGAAAAAGGGGTTTTTGGCGAGTTACAAGCGGTATGCCCTCGCGTTCATCGCTGCGGGGGTAGGGTCGATGGTGATGGGGCTTTTGGTTGGCTCGTTCTTTGCGGATGACAAAGTGCTCGTTCCGCTCGAACGCATACTCACAAGGCTCATTTTGGGCCAGCCCAAAGACAGATTTCTCCAGATCATGCCACAGGGCAATATCAATTCCATGTTCTACTTTTTCGGATTTACGGTGGGCATTGGCGTGATCATCAATTCGACCGGCCTTGTTATAAACATGATCAATCTCATGCGGCGCAAGGAATATGGAGAAGCACTTTTCACGAAGACCGGGCTTGCAGGCTCGCTCGCATTCTGGTGGGCGATCGGCATGGGCGTACGGGTCATTCTTGGCGCCAAGCTTGGATGGATTGACATTGTGGGGCTTGGAATTCCGCTTCTTGCAATGTTCTTTGCCGAACCTTTGAAAGCGCTGGTCGACAAAGCGCAAGGCAAAAAGCCAGAACAGGTTTCCCTCATGGATTCGCTCGTGGGAGGAGCGGTCGAGCTGATCGAAACGCTTTCGTACTACGCATCCAATACGATGAGCTTCTTGCGTGTCGGGGCGTTTGCACTGGCGCATGCAGTATTGTCATTTGTGGTCTTTACAATGGCCGAACTGGTGCGCGGCAAATCCTCAAGCGGCATGGCTTTCCAGCTCATCGTCTATATCATAGGGAACGTGATCATTATCGGGCTTGAGGGCCTTATCGTGACCATTCAGGTGATCAGGCTCCAGTACTACGAATTTTTCTCGAAATTCTTTGCGCGGACAGGCAAAACGTTCAAGCCTGTTAGCTTTTCTGAATGAGAGGCGTTCAGCAGGGAGCGTCCGAAAAAAAAAAGAGGCGCCCAGGGTTGGCGCTTGATATATGGTAGTCATTATTTTTGAAGGAGTTGCGATATGAAGAAGAAACTGCTGGCTGGTGTTATGACGTTTGCATCCTCGATAGCGGCATTTGCACAGACACAGACTGCTGCAGTGCCCGCCTCGGCCCAGACTGCGAAATATATAGGGGCGGCTATTGCGGTGAGTACAGCGGTGCTTGCGGGCGGCTTTGCTGTCGCAAAAATCGGCGCCGCGGCAATGGGTGCGATGGCGGAAAAACCGGAGTTGTCGGGCAAAGCGCTTCCCTATGTCGGCCTTGCGGAAGGCATCTGTCTGTGGGGCTTTTTGGTTGCCCTGCTTATAATCCTTCTTTGAAGGTTTGTCGTGGCTGAAATTTTTGTGCTGGCTGAAGAAGAAATCCTCATCGCGTTCGGAATGATTGGTGTGAAGGGCAAAGCGGTCACTAGCCGCGACGATGCGATCGCCACATTCAGAAGCATTGTGCAGAATAAAACATGCACGATCGATCGAGGTGT
>WESA01000091.1 GCA_009768935.1 Rectinema subterraneum | reverse complement strand
GTAATCAGCTTGTTGCATCATAATAGATCCTTGAGCTCTCTTCTGGATAATAGAGACGTTGTCGCGCGCTTGATTAAACGAAAGCTCGAAAGCAATTCGAATACGAAATCAGTACCGAGCAATCCGCAGAGTGATCAGAGGGACGGAGCTTCGAACAGCATCGATGACGTCATCCCATACGGGGCAGCCGATAAGCAATGAAGCTTTTCCTCCGTCCCCGCCTCCATCGAGCAGGAGTGCTAGCCTTTGATCTTGATGGAACACTCTATCATAATCCAGAGTATTTAAAGTTTCAGGAAGAATCGCAGATTGAGCAGTTAGCCGATTATTTGCATATACCCAATCAAGCAGCTTCTTCCCTTGTATTGCAGAGAAAAAAGCTAAGAAAAGAGAGGCAGCTTCCTCCCACAAGCCTTGCGAATATCTTTAAAGAAATTGGTGTTCCTGATGATCTCATCATAGAATGGAGAAAGAGAAAGCTCCGTCCCCATAATTGGCTTGCTCCCGATCCTTTATTGTACGAATCGCTCAATGCTTTAAAAAAATTCTATCAATTGGCTCTGATAACAAATAATCCTCGTGTAATCGCAGAAGAGAGCTTGGATGCTTTGGGTGTTGCTTCTCTCATAGCTACAATTATAGCTCTGGACGATACAGGAAAATCAAAACCAGACCCCGCTCCTTTTCAATTCCTTCTCCAAAGCATGAACCAATCAGCAGAAAACTGTATTGTTATTGGAGATAGA
This sequence comes from Rectinema subterraneum, assembly GCA_009768935.1. Classification (GTDB taxonomy): domain Bacteria; phylum Spirochaetota; class Spirochaetia; order Treponematales; family Rectinemataceae; genus Rectinema; species Rectinema subterraneum. Next base: position 3,719 of record WESA01000091.1, on the reverse strand, counting down.
TACGATATCGATATACATCCAGCGCTGAATGAGGGGATGAGCGGCATTTTGATCGACAATGTAAAAGAAATCTATTTGCTACCAAAATTGCTGCTTCCATGAATTAGATTGCAGTCCATCATCCAAGCCAAGATAGAAGGCTTGACGGGGACAGAGGTTTTTTATTTGACTCAACCTCTGTCCCCAAAAAATGAATGTACGCGCAACAAAGCACACTTCCAAGAAGCTATCCTTCATTCTTTTGCAACCAAGTCATCCTACCCCAAAATATCAGCGCTGCACTCTGCCTGAAGTATCACCGCCAAGCAGCTTTTCAACTTCTCCTGGCTCTATCAGGGCAAAATCTCCTGGAATTGAGTGTTTTAGGCATGAAAGCGCAACCGCATATTCAAGCGCTGCTCCTGGCTCGCCATACTTTATAAGGCCAAATATAAGACCTGCAGAGAAGCTGTCCCCAGCTCCGACTCTGTCCACAATATCTGCGATATGATATTTGCGTGATATAAACCTCTGTCCCCTAGCGACTACCATCCCAGACCAGTCATTGCTGTCTGCTGAATGGCTTTCGCGCAGTGTCACTGCAGCTATAGATGCGTTGGGAAAAGCATTCAGCGTGCTTTCGCACATAGTTTGGTATTCATCAATATCTAGCTCGCCGCTGCTGGCTTCTTTCGGCCCTTTGATACCTAATGACTTTTGATAATCCTCTTCATTCCCAATCAGAATATCAGCGCTGCGTGCGATCTCCGACATTACAGCACGAGCTTCAATTCCATAGTTCCATAGCTTGGCCCGATAATTCAGATCGAACGAGACCATAAGTCCCATTTTTTTTGCTGTCTGCACCGCAAAAATTGTAGCATCAGCGCATTTTTGGGATACAGCTGGTGTAATGCCTGAAACATGGAACCATTTTGCACCTTCAAAAGCTTTCCCCCAATCAATATCGCTTGGCTCCATTTCCGATAGCGTTGAATAAGCGCGATCATAGATGACATTGCTAGGGCGCTGATTTGCTCCATTCTCAAAAAAATAAATGCCCATTCGGCCTTTCTTGAATTTAATGCCAGAAACATCGACGCCATGAGAGCGCAATTCTCTCATGCATTCATGCCCAATTTGATTGTCAGGAAGCAAAGTCACAAATCGAGCAGGAATGCCGAGCCGCGCAAGAGCAACTGCTACATTCGCTTCGCTCCCCCCAAAAGTCGCTTCAAGAAGCGGCGATTGAAACAATCGCTCCTGCCCTGGGGATTTCAATCTTAGCATTATTTCGCCAAAGGTCACGAGGCTCATTGTTTTTCTCCTCGCAAATGTATGATGCTATTCAACCAGACGAATTCGGCCATGAAGGCTTGGTATTTCGATTTCTGCAGCAGCCATGCTCTTTCCCCTCATGACTTCCGAACCAAGCACACTAGAAAACCCCTCAGCTTGGAGTATTGCTAAAGAACGGCGTAGTGAGGTTGTTTTCACTTCGATTGCAGCTCCGTCCCCTATCCTGGCTCCGGCATCAGCCTTCTCCCGGTTCAAACCTCTGTCCCCGTGCTGCAACGGCAAAAATCCAAGCATTGTCCTGCGTGCTGATCCGATGAGCCCCTCTATTGCTTCGAATTTGCCTGCCTCAATGAGATCGGTTGGTACAATCCACGAGCCGCCGCAGGCGAGAACATTCTTGAGCGCTAAATATTCATTGATGTTATTCTCCTGGATGCCGCCGGTAGGAATAAATGAGACCGAGGAATACACTGATTCAAAAGCTTTAAGCGCTCTCACCCCGCCAGAAACTTCTGCCGGAAAGAATTTGAGCACGCTAAGCCCCATCGCTATAGCCTGCTCGATGAGCGATGGATTGTTGACACCCGGGAACACAGGAACGCCTTTCTCAATACAATAGGAGCAAATCACAGGATTGAATCCTGGCGAGACGACAAAAGCAGCGCCTGCCGAGAGAGCGCTATCGACCTCTTCTTTTGTCGTAACCGTTCCCGCCCCGACAAGAATATCAGAATGGCGGGACGCGAAGCGCTCGATCACTCCAGGGGCGGTCTTGGTCCTGAATGTAATCTCTGCAACATGTATACCGCTCGAACGCAGAGCCTGAGCGAGCCCATCAGCCTTGTCAAGCGACTCGATTTTGATTACAGGAATTATTCCTGTCGAATAAAACAAAGCCTTCAGATCTTTCATATGGAAAATCCTCTATATTTAGTGAAGCGCTGCATGAAAACCAACGCACATTAGAGTTCTCTCTAAACTGCGACCTTAATCACAATCTTGCCAATATCTTCAGGACCGTCTCCTGCTATCATGCATGGCCGATGTGCATCTTCTGGAAAGAAGATCGCAAGCAAACCAGGCTTCATGAAAAGCTGACAAGCGGCAGAGTCTTTTGGTGTTACATAAAATTCGATATCGGGCTTGTAGGGCTCGAGCACTTCAAGCCCTTCGCGGGGGAGCGCTTCTATAATTTCTTCACCAGAGGTCAGCATCTGAATATCAATAAATGAACGATGAGCCTCAAATCTGCAGGCTGCATGATCCTTCGACTTATAACTCTGAACTAGCGCGTAGATGGCCTCTCCAAAAATGGTATGCTTGCCTTGCTCGAGATTCTGCCATTTCTCCTTTAGAAGCCAATCGAAAGCAGTATCGAGATTGGTGCTGAGTCCACGATATCTATTGATATCCTCTAGTCGCGTAACAATCATTTCATTCCTCCTGGTTCGAAGATTGATCTATCCTTTTTTCATTTGACGCGCTGATTGCCGCTTCGAGCAGCACCTCTGTCCCCTAATTCAGCTCAAGCCTTGCCTGCATAGCCTCAAGGCAGTTCCACGCCCAATTCCAGCGCTACCTCGCAAGCCAGCCGCCATCGACCGCAATCGTATAGCCATTGACATAATCGCTTGCGCTTGATGCGAGAAATACTGCTGCGCCTTGCACATCTTCTTGCGTTCCCCAGCGCCCGGCTGGTATGCGCGACAAGATTTCCTCCGACCTCGATGGATCAGCCCTCAATGGCGCTGTATTGTTTGTCGCCATATATCCTGGAGCGATCGCATTCACATTGATATTGTATTTCGCCCATTCATTCGCCAAAAGCCGCGTCAGCCCCATGACCGCACTCTTTGAGGAAGTATACGAGGGAACGCGAATTCCTCCCTGGAAAGAGAGCATCGAGGCAATATTGATTATCTTGCCCCCTGTTTTTTGAGCGATAAATTGCCGCGCAGCCGCCTGGCTTAAGAAAAATACTGTTTTGATATTGATATTCATCACATCGTCCCAGTCTTTTTCAGAGAAATCGATCGCGTCCTGGCGGCGGATAATACCTGCATTGTTAACCAGAATGTCGATATGCCCAAATGCTTTGACTGCTGCATCGATAATGCCCTGTATCGGCTCGATCGACATGAGGTTCGCTTTAATCTCCAGAAACCTCCGTCCCCGAGCCCGGACAATCTGTGCGGTCTCCGGCGATTCAACATAGTCTACCCCAACAATATCAGCTCCAGCTTCAGCAAGGCCAATGCAATATCCCTGACCCAGCCCTGTGCTGCTGCCCGTCACAATGGCCACTTTGCCATCAAGCTTGAAAGAATCCAGAATCATATTCCACTCCGCAACAATTATAGAAGCACAGCCATCGGAACCGCATCCATATCAGTGAATGCCTGGTTCTCTCCCGCCATGCCCCATATGAATGTATACTTACC
>WESA01000090.1 GCA_009768935.1 Rectinema subterraneum | reverse complement strand
ACCCCGAATCGCAAGCTTCAGCGAAATCCCCGCAGCCGGACACGCCTGTCGCAGTCCCTCGTCGTTTCGAACGGCTTCAGCAGCGAGCTGCAATGCCAGCCACGCCTTCAACCTCGCCAGAACGGCCTTTTCTTCGCTCGATAATTGAGACAACTTTGTATTCATTTGTCAGACCTGAAGCCAGCATAGCGCCTTGCGCACCGCCCGGCAAGGCAGGCAAGACAAACCTAGTGTTACGAAGATTGCATATTTTGCTCAGCAACTCAAATGCGTAGCAAAATTGCATTTCTCCAGCAAGAGTAGCTGGGGCTCTGACAAAGGCATATGCAAGGTTCGTGACACTATACTTCTTCCTCAAACACCTTATAGTACAGGTCTTCTCCATGGCTGCGCTGCGAGGGAGCCCCTTCGACGATTCTGAATGTACGCGTGCCGTCTTGGCGGCGCTCTGCCCTCAGCAGAATGGTCGTTTTGTTCGCTTTTTCCCTGAACTGCGCCGCAAACGTATACAAATGCGTCACGAAAAATACCTTTGCCCCGCTCTCGAGCAACGCGCTCACAATCTGCCTGGCGATCTCCGAACCTTCGCGCTCATTCGTCGATGCGAATGACTCGTTGAAGAGAATCAGGCTGTGCGGCTTTATCTGATCCACGATAGTATTCATGCGCTTGAGTTCTTCGTCGAACTTGCCCGAGCCCATGTCCCGGTCTTCCTTGCGACGGTAGTGCGTAAACACACCGCTCCGAATGTCTGCTCTGAACCTTGTGGCCGGCACGAACATTCCCGCTTGCATCATAAGCTGCGCAATGCCCACGCTGCGCAAGAACGTCGATTTCCCCCCTTCGTTGACGCCAGTGATAATCGCGAGGTTTTTGCCATTCGCACACACATCATTCCCCACCGATTTCTTGCCGGAAAAGAGCGAAAGGCACACATTGTAGAGCCCCGAAAACTCGAGCTGAAGCGATTTCGGAGCGCTCGGCACAGGGAAGCACACCGCTTCGCCAATCGATGCAAGCTTTTCCCGCAGATTGAGACAGGCGATATAGAACCCTACCTCATTCTTGAGAATCCTGAAAAAACTCTCGACATGATCCGCCGACTGCGCCAAAGCATTCGCCGCAAAATTGATCCCCCTGTCGCGCAGTTCGCCCAGCGCGCGCGTGCCTGCTTCATCTCTCGCATCGATCGAAAAAGCATATGATGGTGTTTTCGGGCCCAGTATCCTACGTATCCAATTTTTGTCCTTGATATTCGGCTTTCTGAGGGCATGACCAGTGAGCTCGTTCCCCTCTCCGAGCTTCGCGCTGATCATGACGCCGCTGTCGAACCGAAGGTCCTTAAGGTACTGGCTTACCGTGCGCACATACTCATCATTGAGCTCATTCTGGATCATTGCAAAAAACCGGGTGAACCCTTTCGATCTGAACACACTTTGTTTTTCGCGGGCAATTACACGGAGCCGCTCCAGCATAGGCAGATAGGCTTCGAGCATCCGCACCGCGCCATGCAGAATCGAACCAGGATACGCCCCGAACACACCGAACCAGTTCTTGCGCTTGGCTTCGACGGCCTCATCCGCGAGCGCGTAGATATCGCGCACAATTTTTTCGTTCCTTATGCTGTCATCGAGGACCTGTTGACGATAGAGAATCGTTCCCTCATCCATGAGGCTCTGAAAAAGCGCGCTCTTCGATATGTCATAGAGAAAACGGTCGCCTGCGGACATCGCCTTGAGGAGGATATCCACATCGAAATCCTGCATGAGCGCGTCTGTCTGCGGCGCAAGAGGCGCCTGCGGGTCGAAATCTCTATCTTTATACATTAAAAAGACTTTCATGATAGTGCCTCGCCGAAACGTGCCATGGAATCATTGCCGCGCATTTCTCGAGGGTTGCGTCCGCCTTGCGCGCGTGCAAACCTGTTTTTCAGGCTCTCATAGGTGAGATGATACTTTTCAGCGATAGACCGGGCATATGCCAGCCCATCAGCAAGCCGACGCTCAACTTTGAACGTGCGAATCGAGGGATCTTGAGGATCGACACAGCTCACCATGCTCACAATTCGATCATCCATCGAAGCGAGCTCGTCGAGAAAGGTGACGCAGACAGCGATGGCATCGAGGGCGAGAATCTTTTCGAGCACTTTGCGGCTCAGGAAAAGCGAATCCTTTACTGTTGTCGAGGTGAAAATCTCGTTCAGGATGAAAATGCTGGAAGGCGTCGCGCGCTCCAGGCTGTTGTGAATGCGGATGATCTCGTCGTGAAGCTTGCCGCGCTGGCTCTTTATGGTCTCTTCGCGTTCGAAATGAGTGAATATCGCATCATATAAAAAGAGGCGCACACCCGTCCCCGGAACGGGAAGCCCGATCGCCGCAAGATGATGCAGCTGCCCGAAAGCACGGACAAAGGTTGTCTTGCCGCCCTGATTCGGGCCGGTGATCACGATCATGCGTTCTTTGCCCTGCAGACTGAAATCATTCGGCACTACGCGGGTCGACGTCATAGAGACTTTTTTCGCCAGCGCGAGGTCAAAAAAGCCCTGCGCGTATGTATTCTTGTCAGATTCCGCGATTTCGGGATGGCAGAAACTCAGTCCCGCCCTCCTGAGCGGACCGATATAGTCCAGATACGAGATATAGAACTGGATTTCACGCTCGAACGTATCGATTGTCTCGTCGATGAACGAGGCATGCGCCTTGCAGAACTCATCGAGGCTGGCAAAAATCTCGGGATAGAGCTTGGCCACGCAATCCAGAATCTGCGCCTCGACATGATTGAGGCCTATCGAGCTCGGTATTTTGAGCAGGTAACTTTTCGTCGCACCCTGGCGGAAACGGCTGAATGTGTCGTCGATATCGGCTGAGTAATCGATTTCGTTTTCGAACTTTTTGACCCTGACAGTAAGGTTCTTGATAATGATGCTGTAATGGATTTCGCCGAGCGACTGCATGAGCCCTTCCATTTCTGACTTGAGTGTGAGGAAGGATTCTGAGCTTGCATAGGCTATGAGATAATCCCGAAGCGAACGGAGGCCGACTGAACCAAGCTCAGCATCGCGCAATGTCCCCGCAAGCGATTCGACAGATTCGCAGTATGCTGCCACCGCTTCGAGGAACCAGCCTTGGCGATGATGCAAATTGTAGAGCTTTTCGAGAGATGCGAGCGAGCGCCGCATGGAGCGGAACCTGCTGGAAAATGCCTTGATCTTTGCGAGAAAATCGGGCTTTTCCATGTCGCGCATAATCGCCTGGCGAAACTGAACTTCGCGGGCGTTCGAAAGATGTTGGTAGAAAATGTGTTGAAGACCGTATTCAGACAAGCCGCCATTGATGCCTTCCAGTATCTGATCGAGATTGAGATCGACAAAATATTCTGGCATATCGAAGGCAGAAGCCCTGCGCGTATCTTCGGGATTTTCAAAGAGCATGCTTACCGCAATCATACTGACCTCCTTCCGGCTCACATCATTACGGCGCCCTTGCAAAGACACCGTCGGAAGGAGTCATCAGCAGCGGCAAGCCGCGCAGTTCAGGCACATGCCCCGGTGGACTCCATCACCCTCAAAGAAAAGAAAACTAAAGATTTGTTAACTAAATGGTAATGAAAAAGGGCGATTTTAAAAAGGGGTCTGACCCCAAAATTTAAAAATATTTAACCTCGGCGCAACCCAAGGCGCGGGGCTCGCTTTCACGGCAAAATTTCGTACACAACCAGAGCCTCGGCTCGCGTCGTGTCGCTCGAAACGACCGTCAAACCCCGCGAAATCGCGGCCACAGCTGATCCCTGCAAATCCGAAAAATCCGCTTCCATCGTCGCGAACGGTTTCGTCGACGCGACCGCCTTTATGTATTCAGTCCCGTAGGGGCGCCCAAGCACATATTGAAACTTGTCATTCGGCCCGGGAAATTTCAGTGCCTCGCCTGCTTTAATTTTCCCGGAGCCTCCAAAACGGTTCGGCCAAATCAGCTGGGCAACCCCGTTCACATCGACATGGTAAATTTTGAGGTATGCATCTTTGCTCGATGTCACGAGCAAGGTGAGCCGCTCGCCATCGCGATATACCGCCCCCTGGCCGCGATCGGTCGAAAGCGTCACGACGAAGTCTTGAGCTGCCCCCTGCTGCCCGCTGCCTGCTTGACCCCCAGCTCCCGAGCTTGTGAAGAGCTGGCTAAGCGCCGCGGCTGTCTGCACCATTTTTACCGAAGGCTGCACGTTCACATTCGATGGAATCGCAGAGGCAGGCACAGCATATCGCGTCTCGCTGATAAGCCCGCCCGTCGAAAGATCGGTCAGCGTCATCGTGACCAGAACCCCTCGATCATCCTGCGCATACTTTCCGTACAATATTGAATCCGCCCTGTCCGTCCCAAAAAAGTCCCCGTAGAGCGCGCGGATCGCCGGATCCATCGCCGCCGCCACCTGTTTGTCGAAGAGTTTCATCTTGGCAGTCTTTGCAAAAGCGAGCCTGAGCTCATCCTCGAACCAACGGGCAAAAGGCGTTGGCAGCTGCGTGTCCG
>WESA01000089.1 GCA_009768935.1 Rectinema subterraneum | reverse complement strand
CCTATACGTATAATTATAATGAATGATATACGTATAGTCAATACTTTTTGTGCCCTAAGCGTCAACCGAACGTGCGCTTAACCAGCGAGCCGGCACTTGGCGCGGTTTGTGCCGGAACGAAGTGACGAAGCACAAACCGTGACAACAGGCGAGTCTGGTTAAAGCGGTTGTTAGATTGTACTATTTAAAATGGTATATCATCAGTAAAATTATCTTCAGGTTTTCTATAATGTTCAATTGCATCTAGCCTATTTTCAATATTTAGCATTATTATTCTTCTTTTTTCACTTGATGCGCCCTTTAGCAATTGTAGAAAATTTTTTAGGCAAGATAAATATATTGTTCTTTTCTTATAGTATGTGTAAGCGCCCTGCACGAATATTTTAGCTAAGTCATTACTATCAATTATTTCTTGTTCTAACATATTCTTTTTATAACATTCTTCCATTTTGCTAATTATCAGTTCGACATCTTTTTCGTATTTTGCAGAGTTTTCTATTTTTGCATAAATCGCGCTCAAGCCGTTAGCGAAACTGCGATATATTTCGATTTCATCTTCTTCAAAAATATTCTCCATATCATTTTTCAATATTGCTTCAGAGAATATTTCCTTAAATGAACTTATTCTATTTTCGGGATCAGGAGCTATCATTTTTTTAAGCTGGTCCGAATACTTAAAGTTAGAAAGTCCGTTATCTAGTAAAAGTTTTTCGAACAATTTACCAACAAAGTAAATTTCAGTTTTAAAATCATATCTACCGTCGTTGAATTCATTTGGAGTTTGGCACCACCAATTCAAACTAATGCTTTTATCATAATCGGAATCAAATTCGATCTTTTTCCCAAAACCAAAATCTATTATTTTGACAATACCCTCGGAAGAAACCATGATATTGCTATCTCGAATATCCCTATGAAGAATTCCATTTTCCTGGAGTTCATAAAATCCATTAACTGTTTGAATAAAAATGTCATCGATTTTTTCCGGATTTTTTGAAATATAATCGCCAATGCTATTACCATCTATATATTCCATTAAGATGTAGCCAGTATATTGTTTGGGATATAAATAATAATTGTATATACGCACAACATTTCGATTATTCAACAAGTACATCATTTTTATTTCATTTACGAATTTGCTATAGTACTCAGCTGGTTCAATTCCCATTGCTGGCTGGTATTTTTTACATACAAATAGCTGATCTATCAATTCATCTTTCAACAGAATTGCGGCGCCAGTTGCCCCACGTCCGATGTTTCTGATAAAGGTATAATCTTTTTGGCGTATGAACTTGATTACGTCATTTTCCATTTTACCCTCACTAGAGAAAAATCAATCTAACGTGCGCTTGAGCCGCGAGGCGAGCGTGGCGGGCAGTTTGCCACGCTGCTATGCTTTGCTTCATTCGTCACTGCAAACTGCATGCCTGCCGCCGGAGTCGGCTCAAAGCGAGTGTTAGAAAGTCATTTTAAGGAAAGAAATAAAATACATTCTTTAATTTATATATTTGCTCTATTTTCTTTACTGCTTTTATTCTATCATTAATATTTTTTTCATATTCTTCTATAAGAATAGTTATTTCTTTTATTACACTATTTTTCTTATTTAAATATTCAATATATTGATCTGTCGTTTCAAGTTCTGCATCTGCATTTTTTAGCAATGCATCTATTTTTTTAATATCTAAATTTATATTTATAATATCATTATTAAGTTTTGTTGATTCTTTTAACATCTGATTGTATTCAGTTGTGGTAATATCTTTAAGATGATTATTGATTTTATCAAGTATTGTATTAATTTTTGTCATATCTTCATTTACTATTTTTTGATTCTTTTCTATCAGTTCTTTTCCATCATTGATATAAGCAATTCCTTTTTGAATTGATTGAGGTAGTTCATCGGAAAGTTCTGTAATTCTTGATGTTTGAGAGATAATATTTCTTAAAATATCGGCAGCTTCAATACTTGTTGTTATTAATTGCTTGTTTGTTCTGAAATGAATCTTTTTTTCTAATTCTAAAAGGCTTTCTTTTAATAATAACAGTGGTTTTTCTTCTAGGCCTAATTCTTCAAGATATTTTATATTATCATTTTTTAAATATTTATTTACGCTATTTATTATAATATTCCCTGTATCTTGGAGATAATCATACCTAGACCGTTCTAACAAATTATTGCTTCTTAGCTCATAAAATATTGGATCTATACTTTCTGCTATATTATTATTTTGATTTTTAATTATGAAACTTACAGATATATTGAAACTTAATGCAATTACTATTGAAAGTAGAATATTAATAATTCTATGATTATTACCTTTGCTATATAAAATAGGGAGTATGATAATGTATATAAAAAAGATTATTATACATAAAAATAGATAAGCATAATAAAAGAAATATATTTCTGACTTAAAAAATATTATTAATGAAAATATTGGTATGGATAGGTAGAAAACTATTATGTTTATACATATGAAAAATGATGCTTTTAATGCTGTTTTTAAAATTTTATTTTTAAATAATATTGAAGTTAGAACCCCTGGCAGATATAGAAGAGATATAAGAAACATAGCAAATGAAATTTTAATCTGATTTTCTATGGAATACTCACTATTAAATAGTGCTAGTACAATAACAATAGTCAATGAGAATATAGAAATTAGTGTTATTGAATTAAATAATAATGTAGTAAAACTATGTTTTAATGAATAGTCTAATAATTTGGATGGCCTATAGGCTAGATTAATGCTGGTTTTTAAATATGTGAAATATTCAAAATACCGTTGCTTTTTTTCTTTAATAGCCATTCTATACTACCTGAAGTGAATCAGTACCTTATAAACAAAGTGACCTTTCTAACATTTGCTTAACCTGTGAGCCGTCATTGGCACGTGTTCTTGCGTAAGCAAGAACCGTGACAATAGGCGAATCAGGTTAAAGCAGTTGTTAGCCAAAATTTTCTAAATAATTATTTTCCGCACGTCAAACTAACATTAGCTGATACCAATTTAATTGAATCTGAGATTTCAATCGCCTGGCCATATTTTGCGTTGCAGGTCTTGCACAAGGGTATTATATACCATGAACTGTCATTTGCTGAATCTTTTTGGACATGGGCTCCAACCTCAGGCTTATTTGTACAAGACTTCTCTGGACAATAATTCGGAAGAGACTGCCCACTGTAATTCAACCAGTGTTTGAGCCAAGAACCACATTTACAAGCATTATCACTTGTTCCGTTAATGTTCTTCACTTTCATAATTGTCCTCCTGAAAAGAAAGAAATAAATTTAGCGTATTAACAATACGCTATTTTTTACTTGTAGTTTATCATTCAGAATCAACATTAAACAAGGGTAATAAATTTCCGATTAAGAAATCCTCCATATAGAATCATTTCACAAAATTATCTTCTTTAATTAGTGATACATTTATACGTACAGATAGGGCATTAAATGTATAAATGTCTTTTACAGATTGGTATAGATACTCAAAACCTGACCTAAGCTGACAACTTGTTGTCTTTTTAATCAAATAACTACTTTGCGATTCATATAAATTTTAAGTAATAAATGCAAATCAAGAAGTTTTTAGATAGTAGCTTTTACCAACATATAAACAGATATTATCTTCTTCTGAATTCTAATTTCAGCATAAATTATTTTCGAACTTACCAGGTTTCTTAATAACAAAGTTTCTTTTTAAGTTTTTAATAGCGCCATCATAATTATTAAACCAAAAAACATATAGACTTGGGTAATTTATGTCCATAAGGTATTTCTTCGTTCTAAGATCAATCAAGTTTTTAAATGAAATTTTTGATACCAATACTTTCTCAAGATCATATATATCTATCATTAATATAACCTTTTCTTTTAATCCGCGCTTGCTCCGTCTGGCTAACGTGCGCTTGAGCCGCGAGGCGGAAGCCCTGGCGCGCGGTTTGCATAGCTACAATTTTAGGCTGCTTTGGTATTCCGCAAACCACGTGACAGCCGCCGAGTCGGCTCAAAGCGATTGTTATACTGAGAAATGGTCTTTTGTCATTCTATCGTGTCTTTTCTGTTCATGAAATATGCTTTTTTTCTTTTTTCTCAATAACTTTCCGGATCGAGTGCGCCTTCGCACCTCTATTCGCACATGACGAAACAGGCGCAAAACCACTATATGCTTTCTTTGCGAAGCAGAAAGCTAAGAAATGTGTGCAGCCTGTTCAACCTGGGAACAGGCTAAAGAGAATAGGTTTTATTCATAGAAACGAGAAACTGAGCGCCTGGCGAAGGCGCACACAAAAAAGGGGGTGATGATTGTTGCTTCTTTTTTGGGGTTTGCGTGGGGATGGGTTTTGTTTTTGTTTGTGAAAATGCCAGGAGAGAAGACGCCTTCGGAAATATCGGAAATAGATGAGGAGAAAACCAAAAAAGCACGCATTTCAATCATATTATTTTTCCAAAAGGTAAGGTCATAGAAAGAGCGTCTTGCTTGTTGTTTAATGTCAACTGAATTTCCCTGGAATTATCATGAGGATTTCCCCCTCGTTATCAACAGGAATTCCCTGGTTT
>WESA01000088.1 GCA_009768935.1 Rectinema subterraneum | reverse complement strand
TTCCTATGCCGCTCGCGATGGTGCTCGCGCTTGTGATAAGCACCACATGCGGGCTTATCAACGGCCTTCTGCAGATCAAGTTCCGCGAACTTTCGGCGACCATCATCACGCTCAGCACGATGACTGTCTATCGCGGCATTGCCTATGTCATTCTCGAAGACAGATCTGCAGGGCGCTTCCCCTCCTGGTTCAGTTTCCTTGCGTGGGGATACATCGGAAAGGTGCCATTCATCTTGATTGTGTTTGTTCTGGCGGCGATCGTGTTCGCGATTCTTTTGCATACAACGCGATTCGGGCGCATGGTGTTCGCGGTCGGCAACAACAAGACCGCGTGCGAATACTCAGGAATCAGAACAGGGCGGATCATCCTTGGGGTGAGCGTGATCACGGGGCTTATGGCGGGTTTTACCTCGCTCTTTCTCACCTCGCGCATGGGGAGCACGCGCCCGAATGTCGCGCTTGGCTATGAACTCGATGTCATCGCCATGACAGTGCTCGGCGGCATCAGCACGAGCGGCGGCAAGGGAAGAATTGCGGGGCCGCTTATTTCGATATTCCTTATAGGATTTTTAAACTATGGACTTGGCCTGCGGAATGTTTCCGCGCAAGTTTTGCTCATTATTCTCGGTTTTCTGCTCATTCTGTCGGTGCTTGTACAGAATTTCACCGACAGGCCGAGGCAGAAGTCTTCTTCAAAATCGGGGAAATCGGCCGCTCCAACGCATCGGTCTGATGCAGGAAGCGGATCAGATATTCACGGAAATTCAGCTCAAGGAGGCTGACATGAAAAAAACATTCACAGTGGTAGCGCTGGTGCTGATCGCACTGGCACTGGTCATGCCTGCATCGGTGTTTGCCGCAGAAAAGGCGAAATATGCCATTGTGTTCAAAAACACTGGCAACCCCTACGGCGAAAAACAGATGGAAGGCTTCAAAAACGGCATCGAGGAACAAGGCTTCGAGGCGATTCTCCGCGCTCCGGATCTGCCCACCGCTGAGGCGCAGATTCAGATCATCGAGCAGCTGATTGCCCAGAAAGTCGCTGCGATCTGCATCGTCGGCAACGACTACGATGCCCTCGTCCCGGTCCTCAAAAAAGCGACCGCGCAGGGAATCAAAGTCTTCTCGCTCGATTCCTCGGTCAATCCCCAGGCACGCCTTACCCACGTCAACCAGGCGGACTCCGAGAAGATCGGCCAGACCCTCATCAAGGCTGCGTACGACATGGCAGGCGGTAAAGGCGAAATCGCCATTCTCTCCGCGACGAGCCAGGCTTCCAACCAGAACATCTGGATCGACTTCATGAAGAAAGAGCTGGCAAAGCCCGAATACAAAAACCTCAAGCTCGTCAAGGTCGCCTATGGCGATGACCTGCGCGACAAGTCCGTATCCGAGACCGAAGGGCTCCTCCGCTCCTATCCGAACCTGAAGGTCATCATCGCCCCGACCACCGTCGGCATTGCGGCAGCTGGCAAAGTGCTCACCGACAAGGGCCTCAAGGGCAAAGTGATGCTCACCGGCCTCGGCCTGCCTTCGGAAATGGCTGAGTACATCGAAAACGGCGTGTGCCCCTACATGTTCCTGTGGAACCCGATCGATGTCGGCTATCTCGGTGCCTATGTTGGCACCGCGCTTGTGAGTGGCAAGATCACCGGCAAGGTCGGCGACAAGTTCAGCGCAGGACGGCTTGGCAACTACACCATTACCAAGGCACCCGATGGCGGAACAGAAGTCCTGCTCGGACCGCCGTTCAAATTCGACAAGAGCAACATCAACGATTGGAAGAAAGTGTACTAAAGCGATGCAGCAGGTGCGCAGGCCGGCTTTCGAGCTGGCCTGCGCTATGAAAGAAAGCGGCGCGCCGCTTCAAAAGCGAAAGCGGCAGCCGTACGTGCACCCTATTTCAGGAGCAAGTCATGAAGAGAAATGCATTTGCGATGCAGCTCAAACCCGGAAACGAAGCCGAGTACAAGCGCCGCCACGACCAGATCTGGCCCGAGCTCAAGGCCGAACTCAGAAAAGCAGGCGTTTCGGACTATTCGATTTATCTCGACCCTGAAACCATGCGCTTGTTCGCAATCCAGAGCCTTGCGGATGACGAAACGAGCAGCACGCTCCCGGAAAGCCCCATTGTTCGCAAATGGTGGGACTCGATGAAAGACCTCATGGAAACGAATCCGGACAATTCTCCCAAGGTGTGGCCGCTCACCGAAATGTTCCATATGGATTGAGCTGGCGCGAATTGTGTGGCAGCAAAAAGGCAAATAATGAACCTTGAAACATTGATTGAGATTTCGCGCCGCTATGGCGCAGACCCCGACTACGTCCTCGCGGGCGGCGGCAACACCTCTCTGAAAGATGGAGACGTGATTGCTGTCAAAGCTTCGGGTGCGCTGCTCGGGACAATTGACGAAAATGGCTTTGTGCAGCTTTCTCTTTCCAAGCTGCGTGCGTTATTCGATATGGCGCTGCCTTCTGATTCTGAGGCACGAGAAAAAATCGTGCTTGAAAAATTGCTTGAGGCACGGCTTCCGGGGCAGACGCGCAGGCCGAGTGTGGAAACCCTGCTGCATGCGCTGTTCCCGTATCGATTTGTAATCCATTTGCATCCTGCGCTTGTCAATGGCATGCTGTGTTCGCGCCAAGCGCTGAGCGCAGCGGAAACGCTCTTCAGGAATGAGGCGTCGGTCCTTCCTTATATTACGCCCGGCTATATCCTTGCGGATGCTGTGCGCCGGGTTTTTGAACATCGAACATCATCAGGCATGAGCCCACCAAAAATATTGTTTTTGCAGAACCATGGCGTGTTTGTCGCGGAGGATTCGGTCGAGGAAATTGAGGCGCTGTATGCGCATATCTTTGAGACATTGAAGGCGAAGGTGCAGCCGCTTCCGGAAGAAGGCCTGAGAGGTGGGCCTGCGCGCGGGTATGAGGCTGCGATTGCTGCGGTTGCCGAAAAGGCTGTCGAAACAGCAGCCACGAAATTTAACGTACGATTTTTCTTTACGTCAAATTCGCTGATTGGCCATTTCCTGGCCAGCCCCGAGGCATTCGTGCCCCTGTCTAGTCCATTCACCCCCGACCACATCGTCTATGCCGGCGCCTGGCCTCTCTTTGTGAATATCTCCGAGGCACAATCTTCGGAACACCTCATTTCCAAAATCGACGAATACCGCATCCGCTACCAGGAAATGCCGAAAATCATTGCAATCCAGAATCTCGGTATTTTCGGGCTTGGGCAGGACGAGAGCGCAGCCAAACGCGCCTGTGAGCTTTTTGGCGATGCAGCAAAAATCGCCTGGTATGCGCGCTCATTTGGGAGCGTGCATCCTATGCAACCTGCAGATATCGAATTCATACGAAGCTGGGAAGTCGAAAAATACCGCGCATCCATTGCAGCGAGCTCGAATCCCGCTTCCTGAAATATTGCAGTAGAGAGAAGGGAGGATCACCTTTATGTCCAGAATAGAGCAAGAATACAAATCAGCACGCGAAACCTATGCCGATCTCGGAGTGGATACCGATCAGGCAATCAAAACACTTTCTTCGATCCCTCTCTCTATCCATTGCTGGCAAGGTGACGATGTCATCGGATTCGACGGTGCGACATCCCTGAGCGGCGGAATCCTCGCTACCGGCAGTTATCCTGGCCGTGCTCGCAACGCCGAAGAGCTCAGAGCCGACGCCGCATTCGCCTTTGCGCATATTCCCGGACAGAAACGCTTCAATCTTCATGCCATGTATGCCGAGACAGGCGGCACTAAAGTCGAGCGCTCTGCCCTTCAGCCCCGCCATTTCGATGCCTGGGTTGCCTGGGCAAAAGAACAGAAAATCGGCCTCGACTTCAACCCGACATTTTTCTCCCACCCCCTCGCTGCGAGCGGCTGGACCCTGGCCCATCCCGATGAAAATATCCGCAAATACTGGATCGAGCACGGCAAGGCAAGCAGGCGCATCGCCCAGGCCATTGCCGACAGCCTCAAGGACGTCGTCGTCAATAACCTCTGGGTACCCGACGGCTCGAAAGACATGCCCGCCGACAGGCTCGGCCCACGCCTCAGGCTCAAGGAATCCCTCGACGCCATCTACGCCGAGAAACTGCCCAACGACCGCGTCCTGGACGCTGTCGAATCCAAATTGTTCGGCATAGGCTCCGAATCCTATGTCCCCGGCTCGCATGAGTTCTATTTCGGATATGCTTCCCAAAAAGCCATCGGCCTCTGCTACGACATGGGCCATTTCCATCCAAACGAAAGCGTGGCAGACAAAATTTCGGCCACCCTGCTCTATGTGCCTTACCTCATCATCCATCTGAGCCGCGGTCTGCATTGGGACTCCGACCATATCGTCATCTGGAACGATGCAATAACCGATGTCTGCCGCGAAATCATCCGCATGCGCGTGTGGGACAGAATTCACCTCGCGCTCGATTACTTCGATTCCTCAGTCAACCGCATTTCCGCCTGGATTATCGGTGCGCGCAGTGCCCAGCGAGCCCTCCTCTATGCCCTCCTCGAACCCGTGGAAGCTATGCGAACCGAAGAAGAGCGCGGCGATTTCGGAAGCAGACTCGCCCTCATCGAAGAATCGCGCCGCATTTCCGCCTGGAT